>NZ_RDEX01000002.1:0-365657 GCF_003687175.1 Kocuria tytonicola
CTGCACTCGGTAGGGTGTGGGAGAGTAAGTCACCGCCGGAATACACGTCAGAAAAGAGGGTCGAGGCCCCACACCAGCAATGGTGTGGGGCCTCCCCACATTTAACAGCAGGCTCGCGCCCGGCTCGATGAACGCCGGCACCCGTGACTCCATGACTCAGCTGGGTACCGCTGGTGGCGCTTGAGCCTTTCCAGCGCTCCCCATTGAGGCAGGGCGGCCCCGCGGCTGGTAGGTTTCCACCACGTGCTGCCTCAAAGAGGAGGCTGCGGTCACGGGGAGGACCAGATCATGTCTCAGGGGTCGGACGAGGGACAGCGTGCCCTCCTGTGGTCACCCACCGAGGAATCGGTGTGCCGGTCTCGGATGGCCGGCTTCGCCCGGTGGGCGGAGAAGCGGTTCGAGAGGGATCTTTCTGGTTTCGAGGTGTTGCATACCTGGTCGGTGGATCAGCCGGACGAGTTCTGGCGGGGCGTGTGGGAGTTCTTCGAGGTGGAGGCGTCCTCCACCGGCGCGCGCGCCCTCCACGATCCCGTGATGCCGGGAGCGCGGTGGTTCCCCGGTGCGCGCTTGAACTACGCGGAGAACTCGTTGCGCTGGGCACGGAGCCGACCGGACGATGTTGCGATCGTGGGAGAGCACGAGACGGCCCGGGCGGGGGCGTGGACGTGGACCCGGCTCGAAGCGGGCGTGGCCTCGCTGGCCCAGCATCTGCGAAAAGCCGGCGTGCGCCCCGGGGATCGCGTGGCGGGTGTACTCCCCAACATCCCCGAGACGATCCTGGCGCTTCTGGCCACGGCCTCGGTGGGGGCCGTCTGGTCCGTGGTCAACACGGACTTCGGTCCCGCGGGTGTCGCGGACAGGTTTGCGCAGATCGAACCGCGGGTGCTGCTCGTGGTGGACGGCTACGAGTTCGCGGGGTCCGTGCGTGACATGACCGGGTCCTATGCGGCGCTGCTGACCGTGCTTCCCACCGTGGAGCAACTCATCGTGGTTGACCAGCTGGAGTCATCGCCCGTGCTCCCAGAGCTTCCGGTTGGTGTCACGCGGCTCTCCGACATCCTCGCGGTGCCCTCCGATCCTTCTTACGAACAGCTTCCGTTCGACCACCCCCTGTGGATCCTCTACTCGTCGGGCACCACGGGTAAACCTAAAGGGATTGTCCACTCCCACGGTGGCGTCACGCTCGAGTTCCTGAAAGCCCTGGGGCTCCACGCCGGTCTGGGCCCCGAGGACGTGGCCTACTACGCGGTGGCCACCACCTGGATGGTGTGGAACATGCTGGCTGGGATCCTGCTCACGGGCGCTCGGGTGATCACTTACGACGGGTCGCCCACGTTCGGCGGCCCGGAGAAGTCCTTCGAGATCGTCGCCCGGAACCGTGCCACGTTCTTCGGCGCGGGTGCCGGCGTGCTGTCCATGGCGCAGCGTGCCGGGGTGACCCCGAACGTGAGCATGGACTTCTCGGCGCTGGAGTCGATCCTGGTGACGGGGTCGCCTCTTCCGGACGCCACATGGGACTGGGTCTACTCCTCGGTGTCACCGACCGTGCGGCTCGGTTCCGACTCGGGAGGCACGGACGTCACGAGTGCGTTCATCGGCACGAACCCGTACCAGCCCGTGTACCGGGGCGAGATCATGGGCCCGTACCTCGGCGTGGACGCGCAGTCGTGGAACGCCCAGGGAGAGCGCGTGTACGGCGAGGTGGGCGAGCTGGTGATCACCAAGCCCATGCCGAGCATGCCGGTCTTCTTCTGGGGTGATGAGGACGGCTCGCGGTACCGTGCCGCCTACTTCGACATGTTCCCCGGCGCCTGGCGCCAGGGAGACTGGGTGACCCAGCTGCCGGAGGGACCGTTCGTGGTGCACGGCCGCTCCGACTCGACCATCAACCGCGGTGGCATCCGGATGGGGTCCGCGGACCTCACCCACGTCGTGGACCGCGTGGACGGGGTGGCCGCCTCCATGGTGATCGGTGCGGAACTGGCGGGCGGGGACTACTACATGCCGCTGTTCGTGGTACCCGTTCCCGGTACGGGAGTCACCGATCAGCTGAAGCAGCGCATTGTGGACGCGATCCGGGAGCAGGTCTCCCCGCGTTACGTTCCGGACGAGATCATCGAGGCTCCCGCCGTCCCGAGAACACGCACCGGCAAGCTCCTGGAGATTCCCGTGAAAAAGCTGTACCAGGGGGCGGACCCGAGCTCGCTCAACCGTGCGACGGCAGAGGACCCGGAGGTGCTGGACTGGTACGCGGAGGCCGCGCGACGGCATGCGAACGACGTGACAACCCGTTGAGAAGAGTGCTGCCTCCGGGGAGCGGAGGCGCCCGCGCCCCGGGCCGCGGTCGGACCGGTCGCGGGTGCGGGGCCGGGACGTGGCCCCCGTTGCACCATGACCTCCTCGGCCGTGGTTGCCGTGGAGTGGGTCGTCGGACTGCCGGGGGCTGCCGCTAGTCCTGGATGCGGTATCGGTTGGCCGCGTACAGGGCGCGCACGGCTGCCTCGACGCGCTCGTTGAAGGCGTCCGCCTTCTCGTTGCCGCGGGCCCGCAGCGGGGCCCCCACGGCCACGACGACCGGCGGGCGGCCAGGGCGCGGCCAGTTGGCGCCGCGCGGCATCGCCTCGTGCGCGCCGATCAGCGCCACGGGGACCACGGGCACCTGGGTGGACAGTGCCAACGACGCCGCGCCCACCTGGAAACGCGCCATCTTGCCCGTCTTGGAGCGGGTGCCCTCCGGGAAGAGCAGCAGAGGGACACCGGCGGCGAGCAGCTTCTTCGACAGCCCCCGGTTTGCACCCTCTCCCCTCCGGTCCACGGGGAATGCGTTGAACATCAGCTGGGTGAAGAACTTCTTGTACCACGTGGTGAAGAAGTAGTCCGCAGCCACCCCGGTGGCCAGGTCGCGGGAGATGTACCGGGGGACGCCGCTCATCACGAGGGGAGCGTCCAGGTGGCTCGAGTGGTTGGCCACCACCACGCACGTTCCCTTGACCCCGTACGCGGCGGGGTCCACCACGTTCGTGCGGGTGATCGTGCGGTTCACGAGTCCCCGGAAGAACACTCCCTGCACGATCCGGCGGACGATGCGGCGCACCGGCTGCGTGTAGTGGGCGGCGGTGAGGGGCGCGGACTCGGCGGGTGGAGCCGGGGGATGGGGGTCCGGCGGGCCCGCAGGGCCCTCGAGCGAGTCCAGCACACGGGGGTGCGGCTCGGGCGGAGTGTGCTGGCGGCGTCGTCCGGTGCGCTCCGTGGGACGTTCGGCGGCCGGGTCCTGGGACGGTGACACGTGATCAGGCCTGGAGCTCGTGGCGCCGGACCCCGGAGATCTTGCGGGAGACCCAGCGCACGGTGGGGCGGGGGAGGTGGCGCAGCGCGGTGACCACGGCCTTGTAGCGCAGGGACGGTACGGAGAGCACCTTGCCGCGGGCGATGTCCGCGAGGGCCTCCTCCACAAGGCGGTCCGCATCCAGCCACATGAAGTCCGGGATGGAGGAGCCGGAGATGCCGGCGCGGCTGTGGAACTCGGTGCGGACCCAGCCGGGCAGCAGCGCGGTCACCTGGACGCCCGTGCCGTGCAGCTCCACCGCAAGGGACTCCGTCATGGAGGTGGTGTACGCCTTGATCGCCGAGTACTCCCCCATGGTCACCAGGCCGGAGACGGAGCACACGTTCACGATCCAGCCCGACCCGCGAACGGTCATCGCGCGCGCCGCGGCCGCGGACAGGCGCCGCACGGCGGCGCACATGACCTCGAAGCCTGCCTCGTGCTGGGTGGTGTCCTCGTCCGTGTAACGGGTCTTCACCGAGAAGCCCGCGTTGTTCACGAGCATGTCCACGGGGTGGGCGGTGTCCTCGAGCCGCTGCGCGACCCGGAGCAGGTCCTCCCGCACGGCGAGGTCCGCGGTGAGGGTCTCCACGTGCACGCCGTGCTCCGCGGCGAGCTCGTGCGCGGTCTGGACGAGGCGGGGCTCGTCCCGTGCAACCAGGACCAGATCGAAGCCCCTGCGGGCGAGGGAGCGGGCGAACGCGGCACCGATGCCTGACGTCCCACCGGTCACGAGAGCGGTAAGCATGCTCCCAAGATACACTACGGTGATCGTAGCGCAGCCGGTCCCACCAGCGTCGACGCTCCCCGTTCCAGGCCCCGGAGGTTCCCATGGCAGCCACCCCCGACCCCGCGCCGTCCGTGGACCCGCGCACCGCGCGCACCGACCGCAAGATTGTCGCCGGTGCCCTCAGGCTGCTGCGCGAGGGCGGCCCGCAGCGGGTGACCATCGAGGCCGTCTCCACCCTGACCGGCGTGGCCAAGACCTCGATCTACCGCCGCTACGACAACAGCACGCAGCTTCTCGAGGCCGCGCTGCAGCACACCACGCCCGTGGCCCACGTGCTTCCCGAGGACGCCGGCTGGGAGCAGGCCCTCACGGCCGCGGTGGACGTCCTGCTGCGGGACATGGGCGTGGGAGTGGCCATCACCCTCCTGCAGGACCCGAACTCGGCCACCTCGCGGGTGCTGCGCGCCTCCGTGGTGCGCCCGCGCATGAACGCGCTGCGCGCCGTCCTCCAGCTCGAGCAGCAGCGCGGGGCGATCCGGGCGGCCGTGGACCTGGACATGGTGATCGACTTCATCCTGGGCTCGGCCTACGCCCACCTGGCCCGCTACGGCTCCCTCGACGAGCGCTGGACCGAACGGGTGCACCGTGCGCTCGCGGACCAGATCGCGACCCCCGGCACGTCGAGCCCGGTCACGCCGGGCCGGGGCACGTGGATCCCTGGCCCGCAGGCTCCGGGCACACCGCTGGCGGGTTCGCCGCCCCGGGAGGACGACGCCGCACGGCCGGCTCAGAAGACGTCGCGCTCGTCCGGACGCTCCGCCAGGTAGGAGCGCACGTAGTCCTCGGCCGCGGTCTCCGTGGGGATGTCCTTGCCCGCGCTCTCGGACATGAACCATCGGTGCTCCAGAACTTCGTGGACGATCTGCGCGGGCTCGCGCTTGCGGCGCAGGTCGGCGGGGATCGCGGACATGATGGGGACGAAGATCTCGCGCATCCACAGCTGGGCCGTGAGGTCCTCGGGCAGACCGGGGTACAGGGCCCGCCCGAACTGGTCGATGTCGGTGAGGATGCGCCGCGCCTGGTTCTCCTGGGTGTTCAGCCCGGTGAGGTGCAGCAGGCGGCGGCTGTGGTGGCCCGCCTCCACCACGCGCGGGCGGAGGTGGACCTGCCCGGCGCTGTCGGAGTCCAGGGAGGCCTCCTCCACGTCGAAGCCGAGCTCGTTGAGCCGCTGCACCCGGGCCTGCACGCGCCAGCGCTCGCCCACGGAGAACGTCTCGGTGGCGGTGAGCTCCTCCCACAGCCCCTCGTAGCTCTCCACGAGCCGCTGCGAGATCACGAACGGGTCCACGGAGGCCGGGTCCACCCCCGCCTCCTCGAGCCGTCGCTGCATGTGCTCCCCGGCCAGCAGGTCCATGACCTCCCCGGCCACGTTGGTCCGGGCGAGGTCGATGTCGTATCCCCGCTGCCCGCGGGTGAGCTCCGGGTGCAGCTCACCGGTCTCCGCGTCCACCAGGTAGGCGGCGAAGGTCCCGGCATCCCGCCGGAACAGGGTGTTGGACAGGGACACGTCCCCCCAGTAGAAGCCGGAGAGGTGCAGCTGCACGATCAGCAGCGCCAGCGCGTCCACGAGGCGCTCGATGGTGTCCCTGGCGGGGACCTGCTCGAAGATCGCGCGGTAGGGCAGCGAGAAGCTGAGGTGGTCCGTCACGAGCGCCGCGGGCAGCGCGTCCCCGTCCGGCGAGAACCGGTCCGTGACCACCGAGTCCGGCACCACGGAGGGAGTGCCCATGCGCTGCAGGGTGCGCAGGAGACCGTACTCACGGCGCGCGTAGCGTGCGGTGGTCTCCTTGACGGCGACGACGCGCTCACCCACGCGTGCGAAGCGCACCACGTGCCGGGACAGGCCCCGCGGATACGCGGCGAGCACCTCGGAGGGCCAGTCCTCCAGGGGCAGTTCCCAGGGCAGCTCCAGCAGACCCGGGTCCGGGAACGCCGTGTTGATGGACACGCCGGGGGACGCGTGCGGAGCGGACGACGCCGCGGCGTCGTCGGGGGGCGGGGGAGGGGTCATCTCAGGGGGGTGCCCGTCGAGCCGCCGCCCGCGACACCCGCAGGGCCGGTGCCGGGGCGTGACCCGAACAGCCTCGAGCGTTCGCGCGCCAGACGACCGAGCGCGGTGGCCAGCGCCTCGGGGTCCGCCACCCGCCACGGGGCCACGGTGTCCTTGGGTCCCACCTTGATGCCCAGGTCCCGAGGGCCGAGGACCGCGAGGGCGTCCTCGTCCGTGACGTCGTCACCGGCGAAGACCGTGGCGTCCGGGCGGACCGCCGAACGGATGGCGGCGAGCCCGTCCCCCTTGGTGGCACTCAGCACCGAGCACTCGAGCACGTGCTCACCGGGGGTGACCCGCAGCCCCGGCAGCCGGGAGTACTCCTGCGCCATCTCTGCCAGCGCGCGCTCCGCCTCGACCGGGTCTCGCAGGGGTCGGGTGTGGAAGGCCACGCCCGCGGGCTTGAGCTCCGTGTGGGAACCCGGGTGACGGGACACGAGACGGCGGGTGGCTGCCACCGCACGGTCCAGCAGCTCGCGCTGCGGGGCGCTCAGCTCGATCCCGCTGCCGCCGTGGCCCTGGGCCGTGGGCCCGAGGTCCACCTCGGCGCCGTGCGAGCCGGAGAGGACCATGCGGCGCTGCGGGTCCACCACGGTGCGCAGGAAGTCGAGCGGGCGCCCGGAGACGACCGCCACGGTGGTGCGCGGCAGCGCCACGAGGGCATCCAGGGCCTGCTGGGCGGCCGGGAGCGGGCGGGAGTCCGCCGGGTCCTGTGTGAAGGGGGCGAGGGTGCCGTCGAAGTCCAGGGCCACGAGCAGGCAGTCAGAGGCCGCCGCAGCGGCGAGGGCCTGGGAGAGAGAATCGTCAGGAGCGGGGCCCCTGCGCCGTGCGGCAGCCACCTCGGCGGCGGAACCGGTTGCTCCGCGGGCGTCAGCCATCGTGTCCCGCCCGCGCGCCGGAGCCGTCCCCGTCCGGGGCGTTGCCACCGGAGCCGCCCGCGCCGTCCTGGGAACCCTGGGCGGAGGAGCGGTCGGAACCCTGCTGGGAGCCGAAGGGGCCCCCGCTGCCGGACCCGGCGGCGTCGGCGGATGAGCGGGCGTGGGACGCGAGGTCCTCCAGGAAGCGGTGGGACCAGTCCACGACGTCGTGGGTGAGGACCTGGCGGCGCATCGAGGCCATGCGCTTGCGGGCCTCCGTGGCGGGCATGTCCCGGGCGTGGAGCATGGCCTCCTTGAGGCCGTCGATGTCGTGCGGGTTCACCAGGACGGCCTGCTTGAGCTGCTCGGCGGCCCCCGTGAACTCGGAGAGCACGAGCGCGCCCGTCTTGTCCCGGCGCGCGGCCACGTACTCCTTGGCCACGAGGTTCATCCCGTCCCGCAGCGCGGTCACCAGCATGACGTCCGCGGCCAGGTAGAGCGCCACCATCTCCTCGAACGGGTAGCCGTGGTGCAGGTAGCGGATGGCCGTGTGGGAGATGGTGTCGTACTGGCCGTTGATCCGGCCCACCATGCCCTCCACGAGCTCGCGCAGCTGGCGGTAGGAGTCCACGCGCTCGCGGGACGGGCTGGCCACCTGGATCAGCACGGAGTCCTCGACGGAGAGCTCACCGTCGTGCAGCAGCTCCCCGTACGCCTTGATGCGGTGGCGGATGCCCTTGGTGTAGTCCAGGCGATCCACGCCCAGGAAGATGGTCTCCGGGTTGCCGAGCTCCTCCCGGATCTCCCGCGCCCGGGCCTGCACCGAGGGGTCGTCGGCGAGCTCCTTGATGGAGTCCACGTCGATCGAGATGGGGTAGGACCCCGCGTTCACGGTCCAGGTGGTCTCCTCCCCGCCCGCGGTGCTCTCGCTGAACCGCGCGACCCCCTTGGTGAACTGCACCCCCAGGTACCTGCGCACACAGCGCTGGAAGTTCTGTGCGTCACCGGGGCGCTGGAAGCCGATCAGGTCCGCGCCCGTGAGCCCCTCCAGCACGGCCTTCCGCCACGGCAGCTGGGAGAAGATCTCGGTGGGAGGGAACGGGATGTGGTTGAAGAAACCGATGGTCACGTCCGGGCGCAGCCGGCGCAGCATGCGGGGCACGAGCTGCAGCTGGTAGTCCTGCACCCACACGGTGGCGCCCTCGGAAGCCGTCTGTGCGGCCATCCGGGCGAACCTCTCGTTCACACGGCGGTAGGCGTACCACCACGTGCGGTGGAACTCCGGCGAGGCGATCACGTCGTGGTACAGCGGCCACAGCGTGGCGTTCGAGAACCCCTCGTAGTACCGCTTCACCTCGAGCTCCGAGAGGGAGACCGGGACCAGGTGGAAGACGTCGTGGTCGAACGCCTCGAGCGTCTCGTCCGGCGCGCCGTGCCACCCCACCCACGCGCCCTCGCGCTGCGCCATCACGGGGGCGAGTGCGCTCACCAGTCCGCCGGGGGAGCGGCGCCACGAGCTGCTGCCGTCCTCCGCCACGTCCCGGTCCACGGGCAGCCGGTTGGAGACCACGACGAAGTCGTAGCCGTCCCGCGGGATGGTGACCTCTTCCAAAGACTGTTCTGCGCTCATGCTGGCATCCTTCCCCGGGGCGGCGTGTCCGGACCAGTCTATGTGCGCCCGGTGGCCGCGCGGCGTCGTCGTCACCGGGACCGGGACGGCTGATGCTGTGGCCCGGGGGCCGGCACCGCCATCCCCCGGACACGGTGCCCGGGCTCCGGGTGCGGGGCGCAGCGGGGCCCGCAGTGCCGCGCTCGACGCCGCACGGCGCCTCCTCGCGAGCGCGCACCCGGGAGCCGGCCGGGTCGAGACGGGCACCCCGGCCGGGTACCCTGAGGGCGGATCACCGACACCTCCGTCCCGCCCATTGGAAGGACACCAGCCCCCCATGGCTTCGAAGAACAACACCGCCGGTTCCTCGGCCGCGGACGCCCGCGAGCGCGCCCGGCAGATCGCGGACAGGCAGTCCCGGCGCAGCAGCGGCAGGCCGCTCGGACTGATCCTCGGGATCGTCGCGCTCGTGCTCGCCATCGCCCTCATCATCGGGCTCGTGGTGTGGCAGAACAGCAAGGCCAAGATCCCCGAGTCCGGGCCCGTGCCCGCGAGCGCCAACCAGTACGGCGGGATCACCCTGAACAAGGAGAGGATTGCGCAGAACACGTCCGACGTGAAGGAGCGTGACCTCTCCACCCTGCCGCCGGCCCCCGAGGAGCCGGACACGTCCAAGACCCCGCTGGGCGTGGTGGACAAGGACAAGGCCGCTACCAACGGCAAGCCCGTGCAGCTCGTGATCCTCCAGGACTTCGAGTGCGTGCACTGCGCCGACTTCGAGAAGGAGAACGCGGACGCCATCAAGAAGGCCGTGGACGCCGGCAAGGTGGAGGTGGAGTACCGCAACCTCAACTTCCTGGACAAGGCCACCCCGGACCAGTACTCGTCCCGCTCGGCGAACGCCGCCTACCTCGTGGCGGAGCAGGTCAGCCCCGACCAGTACATGGAGTTCTCCCAGGAGATGTTCACCCACCAGGGCAGCGGCGGGCTGAGCAACCAGGAGATCGCGGACATCGCCAACAAGCACGGCGCCAGCATCACCGCGGACGACCTGGACGAGAACACCTACCGGCCCATGGTCAACGTGGCCACCCGCGAGTCCGTGACCAACGGTGTGGCCGGGACCCCCTCGATCTTCGTGGACGGGGCACGGTACGAGAAGGGCAAGTTCTCGGACACCCTGCAGAAGGCCATCGACGCCAAGGACGCGAAGGCCAAGGCCTCCACGGTCAAGGACTCCAAGGCCAAGGACGAGAAGAAGAAGTAGCACCGCGGCTGCGGTCCGCCCAGCACGAGACCCCCGGTGGAGAGCATGCTCTCCACTGGGGGTCTCGTGCTGGAAGGGTGGAGCCCCCTGCCGGATTCGAACCGGCGACCCTCTGTTTACAAGACAGATGCTCTGGCCAACTGAGCTAAGGAGGCGTGCGCTGGTCCCTGTGCACCGGGGTGGCTGCCGCGAGACGGTGCAGGGACCGCTCCATGATACTGGACGAGCGGCCGCACCCGGACTCGGGTGCGGCCGCTCTCGTGTGGAGTGGGTGGGCTGGGCTACTCCTGGGAGATCTCCACGTCCGCCTGCTCCTGGCGACCGAACGCCCACAGCAGCAGCTCGGAGGGCTCACCGCGCACGATCTTCACGCGCCGGGCGTTCTTCTTGCCACCGCGTACGGACCCGAAACCAGCGGCGAGCAGGACCACGGCCTCGTTCTCCCGGCGCAGCATCAGGGGTGCGCCGAAGGAGATCATGGACCACAGGGCCTTCTGCTCGTCGTTGAGCAGCTGGCGGGGGTGCCACTGGGGCTGCGCCCGGCGGACGTCCTCGTGGTGCACGAAGAACTCGCCGGTGTTCATGCGCTTGTCCAGCGGGGACCACCGGCCGGGGGAGTGCAGTGGCGGGCGCTCCACGAGGTTCACCAACTCGTCCCACGGCAGCTGCCGGTACCGGGCGTCCACGGTCTTGGCGTGCGAGCCCAGCACGGGAATCCTGGGAGCGAACGTTCCCGGCACGGCATCCGGGCGGGCATCCCGGATGGCGAGGTGCACGGCGAGGTCCCGGGTGTTCCAGCCCTCGCACAGGGTGGGTGCCTCGGGCCCCACGCGGCGCAGCAGGGCGGCGAGGTGGCGGCGTTCGACATTGGCGAAGTTGGTCACGAGGACATCCATTCTGTGAGGCGGACCGTGACGACCACGGTAGACGGGGATCCTGCCGATTGCCACCGTCCCGGACCACCCGCGGGTGTTCCGGGGGATCAGGTGGCGGGGTCGGACTCGGCGTCCAGCTCGGGCTCGGGCGAGTTGAACTGGGCCTCGTAGAGGGCGGCGTACGCTCCGTGGGCCTCGATCAGCTGCTCGTGCGAACCCTGCTCCACGATCCGCCCGGCCCGCATCACGATGATCGTGTCCGCGTCCCGGATGGTGGACAGCCGGTGTGCGATCACGAAGGACGTGCGCTGCTCCCGCAGAGCCGCCATGGCCTTCTGCACGAGCAGCTCTGTGCGGGTGTCCACCGCGGAGGTGGCCTCGTCCAGGATCAGCAGGGACGGCTGGGAGAGGAAGGCACGCGCAATCGTGATCAGCTGCTTCTCGCCCGCGGACACGGAGGCGCCGTCCTCGGTGATCAGCGTGTCGTAGCCGTCCGGCAGGGCGCGCACGAAACGGTCCACGTACGTGGCGCGGGCCGCCTCGAGCACTTCATCGTCCGTGGCGTCCTGGCGTCCGAAGCGGATGTTCTCCATGATGGTCCCGCCGAACAGCCACGCGTCCTGGAGCACCATGCCCACCTGGGAGCGAAGGTCGCTGCGCGCGAGGTCCCGGATGTCGATGCCATCGAGTGTGATCCTGCCGCCGTCGATCTCGTAGAAGCGCAGCACGAGGTTCACCAGGGTGGTCTTGCCCGCCCCCGTGGGTCCCACGATCGCCACGGTGCGCCCGGGCTCCACGCAGAACGTGAGGTCCTCGATCATGGGGCGGGCCCCCTGGGCGAGGGCGGCCTTGTCGTAGGAGAAGTCCACGTGCTCGAAGCGCACCTCGCCGCGCAGCCGGGCGGGGAGCGTCCGCGTGGGGGTCTCGGGCTCCTGCTCGGTGGCGTCGAGCAGCTCGAACGTGCGCTCCGCGGAGGCGATGCCGGACTGCAGCTGGGTGGCCATTCCCGCCACCTGGGACAGGGGCTGGGTGAACTCGCGGGAGTACTGGATGAACGCCGTGGCGTCCCCCAGGCTCAGCTGGCCCGTGGCCACGCGCAGCCCGCCCATCACGGCGATGCCCACGTAGGAGAGGTAGGAGATGAACTGCATCACGGGCATGATCGTGCCGGAGAGGAACTGAGCGCCGAACGCGGCCCGGTAGAGCTCCTCGTTGCGCTCGTCGAACTGCGCCTGCATCTGCGCCTGACGGCCGTACGCGTGCACGAGCTCGTGGCCGGAGAACGACTCCTCGATGTGGCCGTTGAGCCGGCCGGTGGCCCGCCACTGCTGCGTGAACATCTTCTGCGAGCGGGAGCCGATCACCCCGGCGGCCACCGCGGACAGCGGCAGGGCCACGAGTGCCACCAGGGCCATCTGCCACGAGACCACGAACATCATCACGGTGATCCCCAGCACCATCAGGACGTTCTCCACGAGCTGGGAGAAGGCCTGCTGCAGCGCCGTCTGGATGTTGTCCACGTCGTTGGTCACCCGGGACATCACGTCCCCGCGCTGGCGGGTGTCGAAGTAGCTCAGGGGCAGGGCGTTGATCTTGCGCTCCACGCTCTGCCGCAGGTCGTAGACCACGCGCATGACCACCAAGTTGAGCACGTAGCCCTGCAGCCACATGAGCACGGAGGCCACGGTGTACATGGCGAGCACGGTGAGGATCAGCGTGCCCAGCCGGGTGAAGTCCACGCCCTGACCCGGCACGAGGTCCATGGCGGAGATCATGTCCGCCATGGTGTCCTGGCCCTGCGCGCGCATCCCGGCCTCCACCTGCGCCTGGGTGGTCCCCGCGGGCAGGGACCTGCCGACCACGCCCGCGAAGATCACGTCCATCGCGCGCCCCAGAACTCGTGGCGCCCACACGGTGAACACCACGGAGAGCACCACGGCGGCCACCACGAGAGCGAGCGCGGCCTTGTGGGGGGCCATGAGTTTCACGAGCCGCACGGCCGAGGGCCAGAACCGCTGCGGCTTCCTGGCCGGTTCCTGGGTCTCGCTCACAGTTCGCCTCCGGTGGTCTGGTCGGCCGAGAGCTGCGAGGTGACGATCTCCCGGTAGGTCTCGCTGTGCGCCACGAGCTCCTCGTGGGTGCCGCGGGCGATGATGCGCCCGTGCTCGAGCACGAGGATGAGGTCCGCGTCCGTGATGCTGGAGATCCGCTGGGCCACGGTGACGACCGTCGCGTGGCGGGTCACGGGGTGCAGGGCCGCGCGCAGGCGGGCGTCCGTGGCGACGTCGAGCGCTGAGAAGGAGTCGTCGAAGACGTAGACGGAGGGGCGGGCCACGAGGGCGCGGGCGATGCTGAGCCGCTGGCGCTGACCACCCGAGACGTTGGTGCCGCCCTGGGACACGGGGGAGTCCAGGCCCTGCGGCATCTCGCGGACGAAGTCCTCGGCCTGGGCCACGCGCAGGGCCTCCCACAGCTCCTCGTCCGTGGCGTCCTCGCGGCCGAAGCGCAGGTTGCTGGCCACGGTGCCGGAGAAGAGGAACGGCCGCTGGGGGACCAGTCCGATCCGCCCGGCGAGGTCCTCGGGGGCGTACTCGGTCAGGGGGACGCCGTCCAGGAGCACCTCGCCGCGGACCGGGTCCAGCAGGCGCGGGATGAGGCTCACGAGCGTGGTCTTGCCGGAACCGGTGGCGCCCACCACGGCCACCGTGCGGCCGGGCTCTGCGGAGAAGTCGATCTCGTCCAGCACGGGCTCCTCGGCGCCGGGGTAGCGGAAGGAGACATCCCGGAACTGCACCCGTCCTTTCGGACGGGGTGCGGTGGCGGGTCGGCGGGGCGGGTGCATGCTCGGCTCGGTGTCCAGCACCTCGGTGATCCGCTCGGCGCACACCACGGCGCGCGGGACCATCATGAACATGAAGGTGGCCATCATGACGGCCATGAGGATCTGCAGCATGTACTGCAGGAACGCCGTCAGCGCGCCCACCTCGATCTGGCCCTGGTCAACGCGGTGCCCGCCGAACCACAGCACCGCGGCGGTGGCCAGGTGCATGACCATGTTGATCACCGGGAACATCAGCACGAACAGCGCGCCGATCCGCAGGGAGATGTCCGTGAGGTCCTGGTTGGCCCGCTGGAAGCGCTGCGTCTCGAAGGGCTCCTTCACGAAAGCCCGGATCACCCGGATGCCGGTGATCTGCTCCCGCAGCACCCCGTTGATGCCGTCAATGCGCTCCTGCATGACGCGGAACCACGGCATGAGCCGGGAGACCACCAGGCCCAGGAGCACGCCCATCACGGGGATGGATACCCACACCAGCCACGAGAGGCCGGCGTCCTCGCGCACCGCCATGACGATCCCGCCGACGCACATGATGGGCGCCATGACCATGAAGTTCAGCCCCATGAGGGTGAGCATCTGGACCTGCTGGACGTCGTTGGTGTTGCGGGTGATGAGCGAGGGCGCGCCGAAGGTCCCGACCTCCCGGGCGCTGAACGTGGCCACCCGGCGGTACACGCTGCCGCGCAGGTCCCGGCCGAGCCCGATGGCGGTGCGGGCGCCGCACCACACGGCCACGACGGCCGCCACCACCTGGGCGAGGGCCACCGCGAGCATCACGGAGCCCGTGCGCCAGATGTAGTCCGTGTCCCCGCGTGTCACGCCGTTGTCGATGATGCGCGCGTTGAGACTCGGCAGGTAGAGGGTGGCGATCGTGGAGAGCAGCTGGAACACGAGGACGCCCACCACCCAGGGGATGTAGGGGCGGAGAGAGGTGCGCAGCAGACGCAGCAGCATGACGGTCGATCCTGACGCAGAGCAGCGTGGCCGGAGCCGGTGACGGGCCCAATATACGCGGTGATGGAACCGGTGGATCGAGTCGATGGACCGTGCGTCATGCGACCGGATGTGGGAACAGGGGCTAGTAAAACCACATAAACAGACATAAGCTCACATCCACAGGAGCGCCACCACCGTCGCACCCGTTCGTGAGGGGACCATGTTCGCAGCAGAACGCCACGAGGAGATCGCGCGCACCGTGAGCCGCGAGCGCCGCGTCAACGGCGCGGACCTGGCCCAGCGCTTCGGCGTGACCATGGAGACCATCCGCCGGGATCTGGCGGTGCTGGAGACCGCGGGGCGGCTGCGCCGCGTGCACGGCGGGGCCGTGTCCGTGGACCAGTCCACGAGCGGTGAGCAGGGCATGGACTCCCGGCAGCGCCTGGCCACCGCCGAGAAGCACAGCATCGCGGTGAAGGCGCTCGAACTGCTGCAGCAGGCCGGAGCGGGTGCGGTGGTGCTGGACGCGGGGACCACCGTGGAGGCGCTCGCGGAGCTGCTGCTGCACCGGGACAACCGCCTGCCGAACGGCCAGGAGCAGCTGGTCATCACCCACGCCCTGCACATCGCGGCCAAGCTCGCGGACGCCGAGGGTGTGGGGCTGGAGCTGGTGGGCGGGCGGATCCGCAAGCTCACCTGGGCGGCCACGGGCTCCCGTGCGGCCCAGCACTACGACCAGCTGCGCCCGGACCTCGCGTTCGTGGGCTGCAACGGCGCCCACGCCCGCTTCGGACTCTCCACCCCGGACCCCATCGAGGCCGTGGTGAAGTCCGCGATCGTGCGGGCCGCGCGCCGGGTGGTGGTGCTGTGCGACGCCAGCAAGCAGGACCGGGAGACGCTGACCCGGTTCTGCTCCCTGGAGGAGATCGACACGTTCATCACGGACCGGGCCCCCACGGGGGAGCTGGCCCAAGCCCTCGAAGACGCCGATGTGGAAGTGGTCCTCGCATGATCATCACCGTGACCCTCAATCCGTCCGTGGACCGCACGGTGGACCTGACGGCTCCGCTGCAGCGGGGCAGGGTGCAGCGCGCGTGCGCCACCCGGCAGGATCCCGGCGGCAAGGGCGTGAACATCTCGCGCGCGCTGTCCGCGAGCGGCGTGGAGACCGTGGCGGTGGCCCCGGGTGACTCCGCGGACCCGCTGTTCACCGCGCTGGACGCGGCGGGGGTGCGCTACGACAACGTCCCCATCGGGGTGCCCGTGCGCTCCAACATCACCGTCACGGAACCGGACGGGACCACCACCAAGCTCAACGAGCCCGGCCCGGAGCTGGACGAGCACACGGTGGAGCGGATCGTGGAGCGGATCGTGCGCCGCGGCGCGAGGGCGTCCTGGCTCGTGTTCGCGGGCTCCGTTCCCCCGGGGCCGGCCCCGGACGTCTACGCCGTGATCGCGGCGCGGGTGCGCGGGGCACTGGGCGCTGCGGCGCCGTCGTACGCCCTGGACACCTCCGGCGCCCCGCTGCACGAGGCGCTCGCCCCGGGGGCCGCGGTGCTGCCGGACGTCGTCAAGCCGAACGGCCACGAACTCGCGCAGCTGCTGGGCCGCACGGACGGGGACGCCCTCGAGGCGGACCCGCTCGCGGCGGGGTCCGCGGCGCGGGACCTCGTGGCCCGCGGCGTGGGTGCGGTGCTGTGCACCCTGGGCGGCAGCGGCGCGGTGCTCGTCACCCCCGAGGGGGCGTGGCACGCCGTTCACGAGCCCGTCACGGTGCGCTCCACGGTGGGCGCCGGTGACAGCGCCCTGACCGGCTACCTCGTGGCCGCCGAGCGCGGCGACGCACCCGAGGAGCGGCTGCGCCACGCCGTGGCCCACGGCTCGGCGGCCGCCTCCCTTCCCGGCACCCAGATGCCCACGGTCGCAGACACCACGCCGGAGGCCGTGCGGGTGACCGAGCTGCGCCTGCCGCCCGCCCCCTGAGACCTCTCTTCCACAGCTCCACCACCCCACCGGCCCTACTCGAGGAGCCCTGACATGTCGGATCTCATCACCCCCGGACTGGTCCTGCTGGACCGGAACCTGGGCGCGTCCACGGATCACGTGATCCGTGAGCTCGCCGCCACCGTCCACCGGGAGGAACGCGCGCGGGACGCGGACTCGCTCGCCGCGGACGCCCTCGCCCGTGAGGCCAAGAATGCGACCGGGATCCCGGGTGGCATCGGCATCCCGCACTGCCGCTCCGAGGCCGTCACGCAGGCCACCCTGGTCATGGCGCGGCTCGCCCCCGCCGTGGACTTCGGCGCCAAGGACGGTCCCGCGGACATCGTCTTCTTCATCGCGGCTCCCGCCGGAGCGGACCAGGAGCACCTCAAGCTGCTGTCCAAGCTCGCGCGCTCGCTCATGAAGAAGCCGTTCGTCGCGTCCCTGCGCGCCGCGAGCTCCCCCGAAGAGATCGTGGGCATCGTGGACCGCGCCCTGGGCCTCGCTCCGGAGGACGACGACGCCGCGCGGCCCGCGGACCAGGGCGCCGCGCCCGCGGGCACGCCCACGACGACGCCCGGTTCCGCCGCGGACGTGGCCGGCACCCCCGCCACGGCGCAGGACACCACCGCTGCCGGGCACGCCCACCGCGAGCGGCCCGTCCCGGGCGTTGCCGCGGCCGGAGCCACAGCGGTGGGTGCCGGAACCGCGGGGGGCGGCGCCGCGGCGTCGTCCGAGGGGGAGTCCACCGCCGGGCATCCGGACGGTGGCCCCGGCCCGCGTCGGCTCGTGGCGGTGACCGCGTGCCCCACCGGGATCGCGCACACCTACATGGCCGCGGACGCACTGACGAACACCGCCGGGGAGATGGGTGTGGACCTGCAGGTCGAGACGCAGGGCTCCTCGGGTGCCACGCGCCTGGACCCGCAGGTGATCGCGCGGGCGGAGGCCGTCATCTTCGCCACGGACGTGGACGTGCGCGAGCGCGGCCGGTTCGCGGGCCTGCCGTACACCGCCTCCGCCGTGAAGCGCGGGATCGACGAGCCGCGCGAGATGATCGAGGAGGCGCTCGCCGCGGCGGACGATCCGCACGCGCCCAAGGTCACCGGCGACGGCACGGAGGCCTCGGCCGCGCTGACGGCGGGCGAGGGCTGGGGCACCCGGATCCGCAAGGCCGTGATGACGGGTGTGAGCTACATGATCCCGTTCGTGGCGGCGGGTGGTCTGCTCATGGCCATGGCGTTCATGATCGCGGACCCCGTGGAAGTGGTGAAGCAGGCCGACGACATCCTCCAGACCGCCACCCTGGGCAACCTGGGGGACGTGTCCCTGGGGATGTACCTGGGGGCGGTGCTGTTCAAGATCGGCAACCTCGCCATGAGCCTGCTGGTCCCGGCGCTCGCGGGCTACATCGCGTACGGGCTCGCGGACCGGCCGGGCATCGCCCCCGGTTTCGCGGCGGGGCTCGTGGCGAACTTCATGGGCGCCGGGTTCATCGGCGGCATCGTGGGCGGTCTGCTGGCGGGGCTGTGCGCCTACTGGCTGACCCTGCCGAGGGTCCCGCGCTGGCTGGGGTCCCTGATGCCCGTGGTCATCATCCCCGTGCTGGCCTCGCTGTTCGCGGGCGGGCTGCTGTTCCTGGTGGTCGGCGGGCCCATTGCCGCGTTCATGACATGGCTGACCGGCCTGCTGTCCGGGATGAGCGGCGCGTCCGCCGTGGCCCTGGGTGCCGTGCTCGGTCTCATGATGTGCTCGGACCTGGGCGGGCCCATCAACAAGGTGGCCTACTCCTTCGCCGTGGCCGGGCTGGGGGCGGCGACCGCCACGAACACCGCACCGCAGGAGATCATGGCCGCCGTGATCGCCTCGGGCATGGTGGCCCCGCTGGGACTGGCGCTGGCCTCCACGGTGCTGGGCCGGAAGTACTTCACCGCGGCCGAGCGCGAGAACGGCAAGACCTCGTGGCTGCTGGGTGCGTCCTTCATCTCCGAGGGCGCCATCCCGTTCGCCGCGGCGGACCCGCTGCGCGTGATCCCCGCCTCCATGGTGGGAGGCGCGGTCACCGGTGCCCTGTGCATGGCCTTCGGCGTCACCTCCGCCGCGCCGCACGGCGGCATCTGGATCCTGCCGGTGATCGGCGGGTGGGGCGGCTTCCTGCTCTCGATCCTGGTGGGCACCGTGATCGTCGGCGTGCTCGTGACGGTGCTCAAGCGCCTCGGAGGTGCGGAGCGGCACGCCGGTGAGGTGCCGGGGGTTCCCCAGACGCAGCAGGGCGTGGAAGCGTGAGGACCATGGACGAACAGAGTAGGCAACCGCAGCGGGAGATCCTGGACGGCGTGGGCGTGAGCCCCGGGCGCGTCATCGCACCGCTCGTGCACATGGCTCCCGCGGTGAGCGAGCCGCCCGAGGGCGAGCCGCTCACCGAGGACCCCGAGGCCGCGACCGACCGGCTCCGGGCGGCCGCGCTCGCCGTCAGGGCCGAGCTGACCGAGCGTGCCGCGCGGGCCCGCTCGGAGTCGGCCGCCGAGGTCCTCAAGGCCACCGCGCTCATGGCCGGTGACAAGGCCCTCGTGAAGAACGCCGTCAAGCTCGTGACGTCGCAGCAGCTGAGCCCGGAGCGTGCCCTGTGGCAGGCCGCCACGGCGTACGCGGACCAGATGCGGGCCATGGGCGGGTACATGGCGGAGCGCGCGGCGGACATCGAGGACGTCCGCGCCCGCCTCGTGGCCGAGCTGCGCGGCGAGGACGCCCCGGGAGTGCCCCAGCGCCGCGAGCCGTTCGTGCTCGCCGCCGAGGACCTCGCGCCGGCGGACACCGCCGTGCTGGACCCGGACGTGGTGCTCGCACTCGTCACGGCCTCCGGCGGGCCGCAGTCCCACACCGCCATCCTGGCGCGCAACCTGGGGCTGCCCGCCGTCGTCGCGGTGCAGGGCGTCCTGGACCTCGACGCCGGCACGCCGGTCTTCGTGGACGGGGCCGCGGGCACCGTGGTCACCGCTCCCGGCGAGACCGAGGCGGAGGCCGTGGCCGCGTGGCGGCGCACCGCCGAGCGGCTCGCGTCCTTCGACGGCCACGGTGCGCTCTCGGACGGCACACCCGTGCCGCTGCTGGCCAACGTGGGCACGGGCGACGACGCTCGGGCGGCGGCGGAGGCCGGCGCCCAGGGTGTAGGGCTGCTGCGCACCGAGTTCTGCTTCCTGGGCCGCGACGCCGAGCCCACCGTGGAGGAGCAGACCGCGGCGTACGCGGAGGTCTTCGCGGCGTTCGGGGACCGCAAGGTGGTGGTGCGCACGCTGGACGCGGGCGCGGACAAGCCCCTGCCGTTCCTCACGGACGCCGAGGAGCCCAACCCGGCGCTGGGCGTGCGCGGCTACCGCACGGACTGGAGCACCCCCGGCGTGCTCGCCCGCCACCTCGAGGCGATCGCCGCGGCCCGGGAGGGCAGCGGGGCGGAGGTGTGGGTCATGGCCCCCATGATCGCCACGGTGTCCGAGGCGGTGCACTTCCAGGAGCTCGCGCACGAGGCGGGGCTGCCGGTGTGCGGTGTCATGGTGGAGACACCGGCCGCGGCACTCACGGCCGAGCAGATCCTGGACCGCGTGGACTTCGTCTCGCTCGGCACCAACGACCTCACCCAGTACACGATGGCGGCGGACCGGATGCTCGGCTCCCTGGCCGAGCTGAACTCCCCGTGGCAGCCCGCCGTGCTGCGGATGGTGGAGTGCGTGACGCGCGGCGCGGCGGCGTCGGGCACCACGAGCGGAACGCACAAGAGCGTGGGGGTGTGCGGTGAAGCCGCCGCGGACCCCGCGCTGGCCGTGGTGCTCGTGGGGCTGGGCGTGGACACGCTCTCCATGAGCCCCCGCTCGCTCGCCGCGGTCGCCACCGTGCTCGCGAGCGTGGACGCCACCGAGGCGCGGCGGCTCGCGGTACTCGCCCTGGAGGCCACGAGCGCCTCCGAGGCCAAGGACGCGGTGCGGTCGCAGCTGCCCGTGCTCGCGGAGCTGGGGCTGTGACCCCGTTCCACACTGACCCGTTCCACCACCGACCCGACCCGACAACCAACCTGACCAGGAGCTGACATGACCGAACGCACCGCCACCGTGGCCTCCCGAGTGGGCCTGCACGCCCGCCCCGCGGCGATCTTCGCCGAGGCGGCAGGGGAGTACGAGAACCTCGAGATCACCATCCGCGCCGAGGGTGAGGATGCCGAGGAGGGCATGGACGCCTCCTCGGTGCTCTCCCTGATGTCCCTGGGCGCGTCCCACGGGGACAGGGTGGTCCTGGCCGCCGAGGGCCACGGTGCCGAGGAGGCGCTCGAGCACCTCGCCGGGATCATCGAGACGGACCTCGACGCGGACTGAGCGACCCCGCGTGACCGAGCGCCGGGTGCCCCTCGCGGGTGCCCGGCGCTCCGTCGTGTCCGGGGCCTCCGCGGGTGGTCGCCGGGTGCGGCCGCGGTGGTGGGTGGGGCCCGCGTCGCACGGCGGGACGGAGGGTGCGCGGCGTCGGGCGGGGGTACGGTGTCCCCATGGTGCGACTTCTGATCCTCGGTGGCCTCACACTGGCCACCCTCGCCACGGTGCTCGCGGCCGTGCTCGGTCCCTGGGGATGGTGGATCCCCGCCGCCGTCTTCCTCCTGCTGCTCCTCGTGGGTGTGCGCGACGCCACCCAGCGCAAGCACTCCGTCCTGCGCAACTTCCCGGTGCTCGGCCACATGCGGTTCTTCCTGGAGAAGATCCGCCCCGAGATCCAGCAGTACTTCATCGAGCGCAACTACGACGGCAAGCCGTTCGACCGGGACCAGCGCTCCCTGGTCTACTCCCGCGCCAAGGGCTTCAAGGGGGACAAGGCGTTCGGCACGGAGCTGGACGTCAACGAGCCCGGCTACGAGTACTTCGTGCAGTCGGTGGCCCCCCGGGCGGCCCCGAAGGACGAGCACCGGGTGCAACTGGGCGGGCCGGACTGCCGGCAGCCCTACGACGCCTCCCTGCTCAACATCTCCGCCATGAGCTTCGGTTCGCTGTCGAAGAATGCCGTTCTGGCCATGAACAAGGGTGCCGCCAAGGGCGGTTTCGCCCAGGAGACGGGAGAGGGCGGTCTCACGAAGTACCACTTGGCCCACGACGCGGACATCATCTGGGAGTTCGGCTCCGGCTACTTCGGCACCCGGGACGCGGACGGGCACTTCGACCCCGAGATCTTCCGGGAGAAGGCCAACCTCCCACAGGTCAAGGCCGTGAACATCAAGCTCTCCCAGGGGGCCAAGCCCGGACTGGGAGGTGTGCTTCCGGGTGCCAAGGTGACCCAGGAGATCGCCGAGGCCCGCGGGGTGCCCGAGGGTCAGACCTGCGTCTCCCCGGCCAGCCACTCCGCGTTCACCACACCCCGTGAGCTCGTGCGGTTCGTGGCGCAGCTGCGGGAGCTCTCCAACGGCAAGCCCGTGGGATTCAAGCTCTGTGTGGGCTCCCGCGTGGAGTTCCTGGCCATCTGCAAGGCCATGATCGAGGAGGGCGTGACACCGGACTTCATCATCGTGGACGGTGCCGAGGGCGGGACGGGAGCCGCACCGCTGGAGTACCAGGACCACGTGGGCACACCCCTGGTGGAGGGCCTGATCCTGGTGCACAACGCACTCGTGGGCGCCGGGCTGCGGGACCGGATCAAGCTCGGCTGCGCCGGGAAGATCACCTCGGGCCACGACATCGTGCGCCACATCATCCAGGGCGCGGACTTCTGCATGAGCGCCCGCGCCATGATGATGGCCGTGGGCTGCATCCAGGCGCAGGCGTGCCACACCAACAAGTGCCCCGTGGGCGTCACCACCCAGGACCCCCGGCTATACCGCGCCCTGGACGTCGAGGACAAGGGCGACCGCGTGGAGCGCTACCACCGCCTCACCGTGGAGGAGGCCGGGCAGATCATCTCCACCATGGGCTGCGACCACCCCGAGGAGCTCACGCGCGAGATGCTGCGCCGCAAGGTCACGGCCACCCAGAGCATCTCCTACGAGTCCCTCTACCAGTGGCTCACCCCCGGGCAGCTGTTCGAGGGTGTGGAGGGCGGCTGGGGCGAGGACTGGGACTACGCGGACCCGGACCGCTTCACGGCCGGGCACCCCGGCAAGTACGTGTTCAACGACCGCGGGCCGCTCTCGCCCGGCGGGGTGGTCCCCGCCGCGGACCGGAAGTACGCGCTCGCGGGCGCGGGCGTCCGGGCCGGGGGCGGTCCCGGCACAGGGTCGGCCCTCCGGGATGACGACGGCGCCCGGGCCGCGGGCGGCGTCGTCACCGGACCCGGAGCGGCCCCGGAACGCACGCCGAGCCCGGCCGCGGCCGAGGCGGCCGCCGAGACCCCGGGTGAGTCGACCCCGGGAACGAGCACCCGCCCCGAGGGCGAGCCCGGAACCGCACCGGGCGCGCAGCACACCCTGCGGGATCCGGCACCGGAACCGGGCAACGTGGACCCGGACGACGACTCCCGCACCCGCAACCCCGGGCTCGCCTGAGCCGGGCGGGATACCATGTGAGGCGGCGTGCGCCCCCGGGCCGCGCCGCCCTTCGACCGAGCACGTCCGCGGCACAGGATTGAGAGAGCCTTGCGAGAATTCACTGCACGATTTGCCACCGCCCAGGAAGTGTCCGAGTGGGACGAGCACGTCACGGCCAATCCATCGGGCGGCAACCTGCTGCAGTCGGAGGCGTTCGCGCAGGTCAAGAAGGACCACGGGTGGACGCCGCGTCACGTGGTCTACGAACCCTCGGACGGGTCCCAGCCCAGCTACAACCTGGTCCTGGAGAAGTCCGTCCCGGCCCTGGGCAAGCTCTGGTACATGATCAAGGGACCGGACGTGGAGTCGGTGGAGGACATGCCCGGCATCGTGGCCGCGAACGAGCGCTTCGTGGCCGGTGCCGCCAAGGGCGTGTTCGCCATCAAGTACGAGCCCGAGATCCTCGCCTCCGACTACGCGGCGGGCGTGCTGGCCCGGTGCGGGCTCGTGAAGTCCTTCGAGATCCAGCCCAACGACTCCACGGCCGTCCTGGACACGGACATGGACGAGAAGGCCCTGCTGAAGTCCCTGCACTCGCGCGGGCGCAACGCGGTGCGCCGCGCCACCCGCGAGGGCTGCGAGGTGGAGCAGGTCCCGCTCACCGAGGAGAACATGCGCGCCATGTACGCCCTCATGGACACCGTGGGCCAGGGTCACGCGCACGTGAACCTGCGCTCCTACGAGTACTACCGGGCGTTCTGGACCAACTTCGCCGAGCGCGGCCAGGGCCGGCTGTACTTCACCTACGAGGACGGCAAGCCCTCCGTGGGCGCCTACGTGATCGCCTACGGCCGCAAGGGCACCTACAAGGACGGCGGCTCCACCCCGCGGCGCAGGCAGTACGGGGACTCCCACCTGGTGCAGTGGAGCGCCATCACGGATCTGAAGCGGGACCACGGGATCACCCAGTACGACTTCTGCGGCACCCCGCCCTCGGACCAGCTCAAGAACAAGGAGCACCACTACTACGGCCTGGGCCTCTTCAAGACGAGCTTCACCAAGACTGTCGTGGACTACGCAGGAGTCTGGGACCAGCCGCTCAGCCGTGCGAAATACGCTGTGTGGACCAGCCTGGCGGAGAAGGTCCAGCGCCAGCTCTGGGTGCGCCGCACGGGGCAGCCGTTCTACTGAGCGGCCGGCTTCCGGTCGACGCGCCCGGCGGCACCACCGCCGGCGCCTGATGGACGCGCCCTGACGCGCCCGCCACACCAGTTCCGAGCAGTGCCCGCGGCGGCAGGGAAGGTTCATCCGACGTGAGCGTGACCGAACAGTTGACCCGCATGGCCCACCAGGGCTATCCCTCCTCCGGGGAGGGGACCGAGTCCTCCGGTGTGGAGGACCTGCCGTTCGGCCCCGGCGGGGACACGGCGCTGCGGGAGGCCGTGCGGCCCACCACGCCGCGGCGCCGCCCGCGCCCCCTGCCCCGCCCCACCGAGGAGCAGGCCGCACGCGCCGAGCTGCGCAGCTCGGCCGCCCACCCGTACACCGGCCCCCGGACGGCCGCGACGCCGCGGACCACGGGGAGCCGCCCTCTCCGCACGGGCCAGTCCGCCCCGGCCGGTTCCCCGCAGGCCACGGCACTGCCCGTGCTCACCCCGGGTCAGATCGCCGCCGACCGCGCGGGCCAGGGGCACCGCGCGGGGGTTTCCGCCGCTCTCACCGAGCCGGTCAGCACGGCCTCCCGGCGCGGAGCTGCCCCCGCGGCGTCGCCGGTGGAGCGCCCGGAGACGGTGGAGCACGAGATCGCCCCGGCCACCACGGCCATCCCGCGCGGCCAGTACCCGGCCGCGCGCGTGGAGCCCCCGGCCGCACCGAAGTCCCTGTTCCGCTCTCTCGTGGCGGGCGACGCCGCTCCCACGGCTCCCATGCGGGTGCTGGACCGGCTCACGGCCACCCCGTTCCAGAACCTGCGCAAGTTCGGGGACGGCACGGACCGGCAGGCCCGGCGCACCCTGAACTTCGCGCTGCGCCTGGCGGAGACCATGTTCCACTACGGGGCGGACGCCCTGGACGTGGAGAACGCGATCATCGCGGTGTGCGCCACCTACGGGGTGGAGAACCTGGAGGTGGACATCACCAACCAGTCGGTGACCATCAACTACGTCGCGGAGACCACGCCCACCGGAAAGCTCGTGGCCGCGGGCCAGGGTGCCTCGGCGGGGTCCGGTGCCTCCGAGGACCGCACCGCGTCCTTCGCGGGGACTCCCGGGACCACGGGGGAGCGGCGGGAACCGGGCGCGCCGCGCACGGGCGAGGACCCGTGGGGCGACTCGCTGACCTCCAGCCACACCGTGATGCGCGTGGTGCGCTCCTGGACGGACAACTACTCCGGGTTGGCGGACTCCCACCAGCTCGTCACCCGGATCATCGAGGGCGAGATGCCCCTGCGCAAGGCCGAGCGCGAGCTCGCGGCGATCAATGCCCGCCCCAAGCCCTACGCCCGCTGGATGGTGGCGGCAGCCACGGTGATCGCGGCGGGGACCCTCGCCCTCGCGCTGGGAGCGTCGTTCGCGGGTGCCCTCGTGGCCGTGGGCTCGGCCACGGTGGTGCAGTTCGTCACGGGCAAGCTGGCGGCGTGGCGCATCCCCGAGTTCTTCTCCCTGGCGGCCAACGCGTTCGTGGTCACGCTGATCGCCATCGTCGTCTCCGCGCTCGGGGTGGAGCTCTCCCCGCCCAAGGTCATCGCGGGCGGGCTCATCATGCTGCTGCCCACCACGCGCATGGTCTCCACCATGCAGGACGCGATCAACGGGTTCCCGGTCACGGCCGCTGGGCGGCTGCTCTCCACGGCCATGGCGTTCCTGGGCATCGTGGCCGGGATCGCCCTGGGGGTCTCCACCACGGTGAACCTGGCGGGAGCACCGCCGATCGACGTCTCGCAGTCGAGCTTCACCCCCACGGGCGTGCTCACCAACATCGTGTTCATGCTGATCTCCACCGCCCTGATCGCGGTGACCATGCAGGTCAAGCCGCGGCACGTCCCCCCGGCGCTCGTGGCGGCCGCCGTGGGACTGCTCTTCTACCACGGGGCCGCGGCGCTCGGCGCGGGCAGCCGGATCGGCACGGGACTCGGCGCGGTGACCAGCGGCTGCGTGGCCGCCCTGTTCGCGGCGCGCTCCCGGATTCCCCAGGCGGTGCTGGCCATCCCCGCCATGACGTTCCTGCTCCCGGGGCTCACCCTGTTCCGGGGGATGTACGCGCTGACCGTGGAGACCCCGTCCTCGGGGCAGGGCATCACGGAGCTGGTCAACGCCATGGCGTCGATCGTGCTGCTGGCCGCCGGCGTGGTGCTCGCCAAGTACCTGATGCGCCCGTTCATCGAGCAGATGCAGCACCTCTCCCAGCGGCGGAACCGGCGCCGCTGACGCCGCACGGCGGCGCGGGTGCCGTGCCCTCAGCCCCGGGGAACCCCGTCCGGCAGCCGCCAGTCCACGGGCTCCGCCCCCTGCTCCCGCAGCAGGTCGTTGACGCGGGAGAACGGGCGGGATCCGAAGAAGCCGCGGGACGCGGACAGGGGCGAGGGGTGTGCGGACTCCACGGTGGGGGCTCCACCCAGCCATGCGGCGGTGCCCCGGGCATCCCGGCCCCACAGGACGGCCACGAGCGGCTGCCCGCGCTCGCCGAGCGCTCGGATGGCACGCTCCGTGACCTCCTCCCACCCCTTCCCGCGGTGGGATGCCGGGGAGCCCGCCTGCACCGTGAGCACCCTGTTGAGCAGCATCACGCCCTGACCGGACCACGAGGACAGGTCCCCGTGCGCGGGTGGTTCGACCCCGAGGTCCGCGTGCAGCTCCTTGTAGATGTTCTGCAGGGACCGCGGCACGGGGCGCACGTCCGGCGCCACCGAGAACGAGAGCCCCATGGCGTGCCCGGGCGTGGGGTAGGGGTCCTGGCCCACCACCAGCACCTTGACGGCTGCCATGGGCTCCTGGAACGCGCGGAAGATCCGCTCCCCGGCGGGCAGGGTGTGGCGCCCCGCGGCGTGCTCCGCGCGCAGGAACTCACCCATCTCGCGGATCCGCGGCTCCACCGGCGCCAGGGCCTCCGCCCAGTCCTGGTGCATGATCTCGTGCAGCGGGCGCGGGGTGCTCACGGCGGTCCTCCTGGGGCTCGACGGCGCACGGCCGGGTCCGCGGCGCGCGCTAGGGTTGAGCCCATGTCTACCACGGGAGAGGATCTCGACGAGCTCGACCGCGCCGTCCTGGAGCTCGAGGCCCAGCACTGGAAGTACCGGGGTGCGAAGGAGTCCGCGATCCGCGCCCGGCTGGGGCTCAGCCCCGTCCACTACTACCAGCGGCTCAACTCCCTGGTCTCCTCCGAGGCGGCCGCCCGGCACGCGCCCATGCTGATCGCCCGGCTGCGACGCGCGCGGGAGCGCTGAGCGCCGGACGCGTGCCGGGGGCCAGCATCCGGAGGGGTGCCGTGGTGTCCCGTCCCGCGTCCACACCGCCCGCGGCCGGCACAGTCCATCCGCCGCGGCCCCGCCCCGTCCGTCCCGCAGGCACCACGGCCGCTGCAGGACGGGGGAGGGGTGCCCGACCACAGAAGGAAGCAGACCATGAGCCAGTACCCCCACGACGAGTTCGACGACGTCCCCGAGGACGGTGCCCGGCAGGGCGCGCACCGCGGCCACAACCCCCGGGCCCGCACCGGCTCCCGCCGCGAGCTGCGGGCCGTCGTGGCCGCCGGGGTGACGTCGCTCGTGATCGGCGCGGTGTGCTTCGTGAACTCGCCGCGCACGGCGCAGGAGCCGCAGGCCGCGGCCGCATCCCCGGTCTTCTCGGTCCCCTCGGCGGGACCCGACGCCGCCTGGGCGGGGGCGTCGCAACGGTGCGCGGGCGGCGTCGTCCCCGCCTGATCCGGGCGGCGTTCAGCCGGGAATGAAACCCGGGCCCGGGGCACGGGGACCGTTTGCGGTTCCGCGCGCGCGGGTGCCAGTATTGGGTTAGCACTCAGTCGAGTGGACTGCTAACCGGGTCCGGTGGCGGTTGCCCGGCACCCGAGTGACACCACACCACGGTGAGGTGGCGCGGCACGGTGAGGACCGTGCCGCGGAGCCGTCCGTCGCGGGCATCGTGGTGACAAGTCTTGTTTGTCAACCGTCCAGGAGGGACGAAACACATGGCAAAGATGATCGCATTCGACGAAGAAGCACGCCGCGGCCTCGAGAAGGGCCTGAACACCCTCGCGGACGCCGTGAAGGTCACGCTCGGCCCCCGCGGTCGCAACGTGGTGCTCGAGAAGTCCTGGGGCGCCCCCACGATCACCAACGACGGCGTGTCCATCGCCAAGGAGATCGAGCTCGAGGAACCCTACGAGAAGATCGGCGCCGAGCTCGTCAAGGAGGTCGCCAAGAAGACCGACGACGTCGCCGGTGACGGCACCACCACGGCCACCGTGCTGGCCCAGGCCCTCGTGAAGGAAGGCCTGCGCAACGTGGCCGCCGGTGCGGACCCGCTGTCCCTGAAGCGCGGCATCGAGAAGGCCGTGGCCTCCGTGACCGAGCAGCTGCTGTCCTCCGCCAAGGAGATCGAGACCGAGGAGGAGATCGCCGCCACCGCGTCCATCTCCGCCGCGGACCCCGAGATCGGCAAGCTCATCGCCGAGGCCATGGAGAAGGTCGGCAAGGAAGGCGTCATCACCGTCGAGGAGTCCAACACCTTCGGGCTGGACCTCGAGCTGACCGAGGGCATGCGCTTCGACAAGGGCTACCTCTCCGGCTACTTCGTCACGGACGCGGACCGCCAGGAGGCCGTCCTCGAGGATCCCTACATCCTCATCGTGAACTCCAAGATCTCCGCCGTGAAGGACCTCGTCCCCGTGCTGGAGAAGGTCATGCAGGCCGGCAAGCCGCTGCTGATCATCGCCGAGGACGTGGACGGCGAGGCCCTGGCCATGCTGGTGCTGAACAAGATGCGCGGTGCCGTGAAGTCCGTGGCCGTCAAGGCCCCCGGCTTCGGCGACCGCCGCAAGGCGCAGCTCGCGGACATCGCCATCCTCACCGGTGGCCAGGTCATCACCGAGGAGGTCGGCCTGTCGCTGGAGTCGGCCACGATCGACCTGCTGGGCCAGGCCCGCAAGGTCGTGGTGACCAAGGACGAGACCACCATCGTGGACGGTGCCGGCACGCAGGAGGAGATCGAGGGCCGCGTGGCGCAGATCCGCGCGGAGATCAACAACTCCGACTCCGACTACGACCGCGAGAAGCTGCAGGAGCGTCTCGCCAAGCTGGCCGGCGGCGTGGCAGTCCTCAAGGCCGGCGCGGCCACCGAGGTGGAGCTCAAGGAGCGCAAGCACCGCATCGAGGATGCCGTGCGCAACGCCAAGGCCGCCGTGGAGGAGGGGATCGTCGCCGGTGGTGGCGTGGCCCTCATCCAGGCCGGCGCCAAGGTGTTCGACTCTCTGAACCTCTCCGGTGACGAGGCCACCGGCGCGAACATCGTGAAGGTCGCCATCGACGCCCCGCTCAAGCAGATCGCCCTCAACGCCGGCATGGAGCCCGGCGTGGTGGTGGACAAGGTGCGCGGGCTCGAGACCGGCTGGGGCCTCAACGCCGCCACCGGCGAGTACGAGGACCTCATGGCCGCGGGCATCAACGACCCCGTCAAGGTGACCCGTTCCGCGCTGCAGAACGCGGCGTCCATCGCCGGGCTGTTCCTCACCACCGAGGCCGTGGTGGCGGACAAGCCCGAGCCCGAGGCCGCCGGTGCGGGCGCGGGTGCCGATCCCATGGGAGGCATGGGCGGCATGATGTGATCCCACTCCTCGTGAGTGGTGCCCCACCCGCCCTGCGGGTGGGTGCCGAGGAGGACCCCGGACGCGCAGGTCGTGTCCGGGGTCCTTCCCTGTCCGGGGGGCGGTCGGCGTGCCAGCCCTCGCCCCGGGCGCGGCGGTGACCGGGTCCGGCACTGTGCGTGTCGGCGGGTTTTGCGAGGATGGGGCCATGACGATCATTGCTTCCGCGGACGGCTCGGCGCTCGGCAACCCGGGGCCGGCGGGCTGGGCCTGGTACATCGACCCCACCTCGTGGCGCGCAGGCGGCTGGGCCCACGGCACCAACAACATGGGGGAGCTCACGGCGGTGCTGGACCTGCTGGAGCAGACGCGCCACCGGGCGGACGAGCCCCTCACGGTCTACTGCGACAGCCAGTACGTGATCAACTCGATCACCAAGTGGATGCCCGGCTGGAAGAAGAAGGGCTGGAAGAAGCGGGACGGCAAGCCCGTGATGAACGTGGACATCATGAAGGCGCTGGACCGCGAGCTCTCCGGACGCACGGTGCACTTCGAGTGGGTCAAGGGCCACGCCGGTCACGAGCTGAACGAGGCCGCGGACGAGCGTGCTCGCGCCATGGCCACTGCGTACCAGGCGAAGAAGGCGCCGGGGGACATGCCCGTGGGCCCCGGGTTCCGTGACGACGCCGGCGAGGAAGCCTGCGAGGGGTCCGGCGAGGGCGCCGGTGGGGAGGCCCGCGGCGCACAGTCGCTCACGGGCACCTCACCCGGCCCTGGCCGTCGACCCGGTTCAGGTGGAGGTGCTGCTGGCGCAGACACGCCCCCCGTCTCCGGAACGACCGGTGCGCGGCCCTCGTCCGAGGCACCGGAGAATTTCGCGGTGCCGGACGAGTACGAGGTGCTGGATCGTTCCGACGCATCCGAGCCGGACCTGTTCTCCGAGCTGGAGGCCCTGGACCGGGTCGGTGCGGGGAACGGATCGGCAGCCGGGCACGGGGAAGCCCCGGACGGGAGCACGGCGGGCGCGCACCCGTGGCCGCCCCACCTCGTGGCGGAGGCCGTCACGCGTGAGACCGCAGCCGTCTGCGCACCGGCCGGTCCCGGGACCGAAGCCCTCCTGCACCCGCGCATGCTGTGCGTGGACGCGCGGGGCAGGGCGGGCGGCGCCCCGGACTTCGCCGCGTGCTCGAGCCCCGGAGCCACTGCGGGTGACGTTCTCCTGACCGCGCTGGGTGCGGACGCCTACCACCTGAGCTACCGGCTGGAGGGGGACACCGCCGTGACCCGGCGCAGCTCCGTGTGGGTGCGCCAGGACCAGCACAACGAGATGGGACCCTGGCTGCTGCGGTTCCACCAGGCCACGGCGGAGGACTGAACCGGGGTCAGCTCGCGAACATGCGGGCGTTCGCGGCCTCGGTCTCGGCGTACTGGGTCCCGGCGGTGGCGAGCGCCCGGTTGATCTGGGCCACCGCCTCCTCCACCTGGGCCTGGGCGCTGCGCCAGGACTGCAGGGCCTCCTGGAAACTCGCGGAGGCGGTGCCCGTCCACGAGCCCTGGAGGTCCGTGAGCGTGGACGTCATGCCGTTGACCTCCGCGCTGAGGCGTTCGATGTGGCCGTGGGCCTGCTGGGACCTGGCGGCAATGGTGTCGCTGTCGACGACGAAGTGGGCCATGGTGTTCCTCCCCGGAACGTGTTCGCTGCCGGCACCCTGCCGGCGGACCCCACGCTAGGCACCGGCCGGGCCGGGTGAACGGGGAGGACCGGGCGGGTGGACTCACGCGTCGTCGTGCTCGGTGTCCACAGGTTCCTGGCGGGGGATCCGCACGGTGAACGTGGCGCCGCCGCCCGCGGTCTCCTCGAGCCTCACGGTGCCGTCGTGCTGCTCGATGATGGCGGCCACGATGGACAGCCCCAGTCCCGTGCCGCCGGTCTCCCGGGTCCGGGAGGAGTCCGCCCGGTAGAAGCGCTCGAACACGCGCTCGGCGTCCCGGCCGTGGATGCCCGGTCCGTGGTCGCGGACCTGCAGAACGGACGTGTGGGTGCCGTCCACGGAGGGTTCCAGACCCACCCCGAGCTCCAGTGGTGAGCCCGCGGGGGTGTAGCGCAGGGCGTTGGTGAGCAGGTTGGCCACCACCTGCCGCAGCTTGGACTCGTCCCCGTGCACCCAGGCGGCCTCGGGGGTGGAGTTCCGCAGCCCCACCACCTGCACGGCGCGGTCCGGCGCCGTGGCGTGGGCGTCCGAGGCGGCGTCATAGGCCAGGTGCAGCAGGTCCACGGGACCGGTGGTGGACACCCGGCGTTCGTCGAGGCGAGCAAGGGTCAGGAGGTCCTCCACGAGCTGGGTCATGCGCTTGGACTCGGACTCGATCCGGTCCATCGCCTTGCCCACGTCCTCGGGCGTCTGCAGTGCACCGTGGCGGTAGAGCTCGGAGTAGCCGCGGATCGAGACGAGGGGGGTGCGCAGCTCGTGGGAGGCGTCCGCGACGAAGCGGCGCAGCTTGGTCTCGGAGCGGGTGCGGGCGTCGAAGGCGTCCTCGATGTGCCCGAGCATCGCGTTGAGGGAGGAGGAGAGCTGGCCGATCTCGGTCTGCGGGTTGTAGCCCTCCATGCGCTGGGAGAGGTCCCCGTCCGCGATCCGTGCGGCCGTGGCCTCCACCTCCCGCAGCGGCTGGAAGGCCCGGGTGACCATGACCCACCCCACGGTCATGGCCGCGAGCAGGGTGGCGAGCCCGAAGCTGAAGGTCAGCAGACCCACGCCGGAGATGATCGTGTTCGTGCGCTCCAGCGGCTCCGTCACCACCACCGACATGTCGAACATCGTGAGCTTGGTGGGCAGCACACGCCACGTGTGGTCGGAGTCCCCCCGGGAACCCACCGTCTCGGCCTGGCCGTCGTGGCCGACCACGTAGTCCAGGGTCATCTTCGAGAGGTCCGGGTCCGGCTCTCCGCTGCTGGTCGCGGCGCCCCCGCGGGCGGAGGCGATCACGTTCCCGTGGGCGTCCAGCAGGTACCCGGAGGTGGGCACCGGGGTGCTCACGTGGCCCTGCAGGGCCCCGGTGAGCACGGGCGCCACGGTGGGCACCGACTGCCGGAGCTCCTCGTCCATGCTCGCCACCAGCGAGTCCCGCAGCACGGACACGGCCACCAGGGTGGTGACCATGATGCTCACGGCCAGGAGCAGGCCGGTGAGCGCCATGAGCTGCGAGCGCAGGGATGCGGAGCGGAACCGCCGGGCGATCGCGTTCAAGGGATCAGTGGCGCTTGTCCGCGGAGCGCAGCAGGTAGCCCACGCCCCGCTTGGTGTGGATCAGGGAGGGCTGCTCGGGGTCGTTGTCGATCTTGCGACGCAGGTAGGAGATGTAGGACTCCACGATCGAGGCGTCCCCGTTGAAGTCGTACTCCCACACGTGGTCCAGGATCTGCGCCTTGGAGAGCACCCGGTTGGGGTTGAGCATCAGGTACCGCAGCAGCTTGAACTCGGTGGGGGAGAGGTCGATCTCGCGGCTCCCGCGGAACACCTCGTGGGCGTCGTCGTCCAGGACGAGGTCGTCCACCTTCAGGCGGGAGTCCTCCTCCTCGAGGGGCTGGGTGCGGCGCAGCACGGCTCGGATGCGGGCCACCACCTCGTCCAGGCTGAAAGGCTTGGTCACGTAGTCGTCCCCGCCCACGGTCAGCCCGGCGACCTTGTCGTCGGTGTCGTCCTTGGCCGTGAGGAACAGGATGGGGAAGTGGCGTCCCGCGGCGCGCAGCTTGCGGGTCACGGCGAAGCCGTCGATGTCGGGGAGCATGACGTCCAGCACGGCGAGGTCGGGGTCCTCGGCCTCGGCCTTGACCAGGGCGTCCCGCCCGTTGGCAGCGGTCACCACCTCGAACCCCGCGAAGCGCAGGGACGTGGCGAGCAGCTCGAGGATGTTCGGCTCGTCGTCCACGACGAGCAGCTTGGCTTCGGGGGTCTTGGCGTTCATGACCCCACTGTCTCCGAGTTTCCTGGACGGTTCCTGGTGCTGCCCAGGCTGCTTTCTGGGTGCCGGGCGCGTACGACGCCGCCCGCGCGCCTCAGCGTGCCGAGCGGCGTCGAGCGCCACGCACCAGTTCGACGCACAGCAGCAGGAAGGCCAGGGGGAAGCAGACCGCGGGGAAGATGGTGAATCCTGCCCAGATCACGTGGCCGCCGGAGGCGGCCAGGAGCACCGTCACGAGGGAGAGGGCGCACAGCAGCGCGAGCACGAGCGCCACCACGAGGAGACCGGAGATGCCCTCGCGGGGGGCGCGGGCCGCGCGGCTTCCGGTGGTCGTGGGTGCTGGGGGTGTGGAGGAGTGAGGCATGGCCACCAAGGTACCAAGGCCGACGTTACGCGCTGGGTTGAACGGGCCGCCGGCCGTCACGGCGGGGGATAAACTGTGGTGTTCGCACGGTGCCGCGCCCCCGGCGCGGTCACCGTCACGTGATGACGAGAGACTGAGGTGATCCGCGTGCCCACGGGCAAGGTGAAGTGGTTCGACGCCGACAAGGGATTCGGTTTCCTGGCCACCGACGACGGCCAGGAGGTCTTCCTGCACTCGTCCGCGCTGCCCCAGGGCGTCACCACGGTGAAACCCGGCACCCGCATGGACTTCGGGATCGCGGACGGCAAGCGCGGGGCGCAGGCCCTGTCCGCCACCGTGCTGAGCGCCCCGCCGTCCGTCACGCGCAACACCCGCAAACCACCGGAGGAGATGGCCGTGCTGACCGAGGACCTCATCCGCCTGCTGGACGGCATGTCCAACGGGCTGCGCCGCGGGCGCTACCCGGACCACTCGCACGGCCGGAAGATCGCCTCCATCCTGCGCACCGTGGCGGATGAGCTCGATGCCTGAGCCCACCACCTCCACCGACGCCTCCGGGGCCGGGGTCTCGACGGTCGGCGGGGCCGAGACCGGGACGTCCGAGCAGCTGCCCGCGGCCCGCACCCGGGCGAAGTCCCGGTCCACGCCCCGCGCCCGGGCGCCCAAGCAGGACCCCGTGCTCACCGAGGCCGTTGCCCTGGCGCGGGAGGCCGTGGTCCTCGGCGGCGCGGACGCGGCCGGCGTGGGGGAGCACGTGGGCGTGCGCGTCCACGAGGACCGGCTGCTCACCCACCTCTTCGACTGCGAGCTTCCCGGGTACCCCGGTTGGACCTGGTACGCGACCGTGGCCCGGGCACCCCGGTCCAAGCACGTGACCGTGTGCGAATCCGGTCTGCTCTCCGGGCCGAGCTCCCTGCTGGCACCCGACTGGGTGCCGTGGGAGGAGCGCATGCAGTCCGTCCGGGAACAGGACGCGCAGGAGCAGGGCGATCAGGACCAGGGTGAGCAGGGGCTGGGTGAACAGCGCGAGGCCCGCGAGACCACCTCCCGGGCCAGCTCGTCCGAGGACGACCCCTCCGGCTCCGCCGCCGCGTCGAACGCGCCCGAGGAGAGTCCGTCGTCCGGGGGTGAGGAGGCCACGGACGAGGAACCCGCGAGCGCCTCTGCCGCTCCTCCCGTGGGGCAGCAGGACCCGTTCAACCCGGGGGCGGGCAACGGCGGCTCCGGCACGGGGGAACCCACTCCCACGGACTCCACCCGCATGGAGGACGGCGCGTCATCCTAGGACGCGGTTCCACCACCGGGCCCGGCCCCGGGGCGGACGGTCCGGGACCGGGGAACGGTCGCCCTGGGGACCGGGGCGCGCACGGCGCGGCATCGCCCGCCCCCGGGCGCACCGGCATGTTCCGGTCCCTGCGGATCCGCAACTACCGCCTGTGGTTCACGGGCGCACTGGTGTCCAACATCGGCACGTGGATGCAGCGCACCGCGCAGTCCTGGCTGGTCTTCGACGAGCTCACGGACCACGACGCCACCGCCATGGGCGTGGTCATGGCCCTGCAGTTCGTGCCGCAGCTGCTGCTGGCCCCCTACGCGGGCGTGCTGGCCGACCGCTACGACCGGCGGCGGATCCTGGTGGTGACCCAGGGCGCCATGGCGCTGCTGGCAACCGGACTGGGGGCGCTGCTGCTGCTCGGCCTGGCTCAGCTGGGAACCGTCTACGCCTTCGCGCTGGCCCTGGGGATCGTCGCCACGTTCGACGCCCCGGTGCGCCAGACCTTCGTGTCCGAGATGGTCCCCGACACCCACCTCTCCAACGCCGTGGCGCTGAACTCCACCTCCTTCAACTCCGCGCGGTTGATCGGGCCCGCCGTGGCCGGTGTGCTCGTGGCCGCCGTGGGCACGGGGTGGGTCTTCATGATCAACACCCTCACGTTCGCCGCCATGATCTGGGCCATCCTGCTGATCGACGACGCCCGGCTGCGCCACTCTCCCCGGGCCGCCCGCGCCCGAGGACAGATCCGGGAGGGTGTGGGATACGTCCTGCGCCGCCCGGACCTCGTGGCGGTCATGAGCACCATCTTCATGATCGGCACGTTCGGGATGAACTTCGCCGTGTACCTCGCGGCCATGTCCGGATCGGTGTTCGGGCGGGGCTCGGAGGAGTTCGGCGTGCTCAACTCGGTGCTCGCCCTCGGCACCGTGACCGGAGCGCTGCTCGCTGCGCGCAGGGCGAGCGCCCGGCTGCGCTACGTCTTCCTGGGGTGCGCGGCCTTCGCCGTCTCGTGCCTGGGCGCGGCCACGGCACCCACCCTCTGGATCTTCGCCGTCTGGCTGGTCCCCTGCGGAATCTCCTCGCTGACCATCATGACCACGGCCAACGCGTACGTGCAGACCACCACGGCGCCCACCATGAGAGGGCGGGTCATGAGTCTCTACATGGCCATCTTCATGGGCGGCACCCCCGTGGGCGCCCCGGTGGTCGGGTGGCTCACGGACGCCTTCGGCGCCCGGTGGGGCATGGGCTCCGCGGTGGTGGCCGGGGTGGTCGGAACGCTCATCGGGGCGTGGTTCGCGTGGCGCGCACGCCGCGCGGACGGCCCGTCCCGAGGCGTGCCCGCGGTCTGACTCCCCGGCATCGGTTGTGGAGCCACCGTCGGCGGCACGTCATCTCCAAGGGGACGCGACCGCCGTCGTGCCCGCGGCCCCGGGCACGAGCACAGGCGCCGATGGCCGGTGCCCCCGTGTTGCTCGCACCGCGCGGTGGCACGGCTGGGCCCCGGGCGGTGACTCAGGCGAGCGCGGCCACGACCCAGTCGAGGCACTCCAGCAGCGCGCGCACGTCCTGCGGGGGCACCGACACGAACGTGGCGATGCGGAGCTGGTTGCGGCCGAGCTTGCGGTACGGTTCCACGTCCACCACGCCGTTGGCGCGCAGCACCGCAGCGATCCGGGAGGCGTCCACGGCGTCGTCGAAGTCCACGGTGCACACCACGGGGGAGCGGTGGGCGGGGTCCGCGACGAACGGCCGGGCGACGTCGCTGTGCTCCGCCCAGTCGTAGACGAGACCCGAGGTCTCCGCCGTGCGACGGGCGGCCCAGTCCATGCCGCCCTGCTCGAGGAGCCAACCGAGCTGCTCGTCCAGCATCAGCAGGCTCGCGAGCGCAGGGGTGTTGTAGGTCTGGTGCTGACGCGAGTTGGAGACCGCCGTGGCCAGGGAGAGGACGTCGGGGATCCAGCGCCCCGAGGCGGCCACCCGCTCCACGCGCGCGAGTGCCGCGGGGGAGAACGCGGCGAACCACAGGCCGCCGTCGCTGCCGAAGTTCTTCTGGGGGGAGAAGTAGTAGACGTCGGTCTCCGTGAGGTCCACGGCCATGCCGCCCGCCGCCGAGGTGGCGTCCACCACGGTCAGAGCCCCCGGCGCGGCAACGCGGCGCACCGGCATCACCACCCCCGTGGAGGTCTCGTTCTGGGGCCAGGCGTAGACGTCCACACCGGCGCCCGGGCGGGGGCCCGCGGGCCGGGACCCCGCGGGGGCCTCGACCACCAGGGAGGGCTCCAGGAACGGGGCCCTGTCCGTGACGCTCGCGAACTTGGCGCCGAACTCCCCGAACACGAGGTGCTCGGCGCGGTTCTCCACCAGGCTGAAGGCCGCGCTGTCCCAGAAGGTGCTGGCCCCGCCCATGCCCAGGACGATCTCGTACCCCTCCGGCATCCGGAAGAACTCCGCCATGCGCAGCTGCACGCGGGCCACGAGGTCCTTCACGGGGGCCTGCCGGTGCGAGGTGCCCAGGAGGCGTGTGCCCCCGCGCGACAGTGCGGCGACCTGCTCCGCCCGGACCCGGGAGGGGCCAGCGCCGAAACGGCCGTCCGCGGGGAGCAGCGAGGGCGGGATCACGGGCATGTCGGTCACGGGAACTCCTCCACGGACGGGGCGGGATGCTGCCTCCCATTGTGCCCGGTCGGTGGTGCACGCGGTGCGCGGCGCCGCCGGCCCGCTGCCATGCTGCCGGGCGGGGCCTGCCCCAGGGACGCGCGAGCCCCGGGTCCCTGACCGGGCCACTCGGTACACTTGTTCTGAATCATTCACACCTGGCTGAGCAGCAGTACCCCGACCGGGGACGGCGGACCCGCGCGCTGCGGTGCGCAGAAACCCGAGGACGGACCATGAGCGGCGACCTGATCGACACCACCGAGATGTACCTGCGCACGGTGCTCGAGCTCGAGGAGGAGGGCATCACGCCCATGCGGGCGCGGATCGTGGAGCGGCTGCACCACTCCGGCCCCACGGTGTCGCAGACGGTGTCCCGGATGGAGCGCGACGGCCTGCTCTCCGTGGCCCCGGACCGCGCACTGCAGCTCACCCCGGCAGGCCGCGCCACCGCGGTGTCCGTGATGCGCAAGCACCGGCTCGCGGAACGGCTGCTCTCGGACGTGGTGGGACTGGACATGGCGCACGTGCACGAGGAGGCCTGCCGCTGGGAGCACGTGATGAGCGAGCGCGTGGAGCAGCGTCTCGTGGAGCTGCTCGGCAATCCCGAGGAGTCCCCCTACGGCACGCCGATCCCCGGGCGGGACGACGGGGACGGCACCCCCCAGGTCTTCGGGGGACTCACCCTCCAGGACGTGGCCTCCTTCCCGCAGCCGGGGGAGTACGAGGTGCGGCTGCTGCCCGAGGTCGTGCAGGCCGACCCGGAGCTCATCGAGATGCTCAGTTCGGCAGGGATCCTCACCGGAGCCCGCGTGACGGCGGAGGCGAATCCCGGGGACGAGCAGCGCGTGCTGGTCACGAACGTCGCCACGGGGGTCTCGCTGGACCTCGATGCCGCCACCGCACGCGCCGTCCGGGTCCTCGCAGCGGGCGACTGAGCACGCGTGAGGCGCTCTGCACGTGACCTTTCGGGCGTGTGGAGGGCCACAGCCACCCCGGAGCCAGAAGTGGACCCGCGGGGGACGGGGCGAGGGCATCGTCCCTGGTCAGAACCGTCATGGAGAGCTCCGCCCGGCGTTCTCCCCAGTCCCGGATTGATCCTGAAAAAGTTATCAGTAGCCACGATTTCCCGCTCGAAGTGGCCGATCTGTGATCCGTTGTAATCAAAACGTGACATTGCCGTTATCTCTGCTGTACAGTCGTCGACGTGCCGATCACTGGTCGGATCCGGCACTCCCGAGCGCTCGCCGAGTTCTGCCATGCGCACCCGGGACCCGTACACACACAATCCGCATGGCAGAAGCGGGGGAACCACTTCCGGATTCGTGACAGCCCCACGAATCCTTGGGGTCAAGCCGGCACGACTCACCAGTTCGTGCGGCCGGATGTCTCCCATCCGAACCCGACAGCTCACCCCGCAGGCGCAGGGAGGAACAACCATGTCTTTCATGAAGCAGAACTCTGCCCGTCACCGCGCTGAGACCTCGTCCCACGCAGTGCGCAACACCACCGTCGCCGCCGTCGCGGCCGGCGCCGCAGTGGCCGGCGTCACCATGCCCGCCCAGGCGGCCGGGGAGGTCGTGAACCTCAGCTCGTCCTCGTCCTACAGCTCCTCCGTGGCCAACTACACCACGCAGGCGTCGGACACGCTGGCCTACGGCTCCGGCCTGAGCACGCAGTCCACCCACTCCACCGGGGGCATGGCCGGCACCGCCTACCAGGGCATCGGTGGCGCGTACGTCTGGGGCGGCACCGGCTTCAAGGCCTGGGACTGCTCCGGCTTCACCCAGTGGGTGTACGCCCAGAACGGCATCAACCTGCCCCGCACCACGTGGGCGCAGTTCGCCGCAGGCACCCCCACCGCCAACCCGCAGCCCGGGGACCTCGTGTCCCAGAACGGCGGCTCGCACGTGGGGATCTACATCGGCAACGGCCAGATGATCTCCGCCCTCAACCCTTCGCAGGGCACTCAGGTTCACTCCGTGAACGCCATGCAGCTGGACGGCTTCTACACCTTCCACTGATCGGTGACGTCCGCGGATCGTGAGGCCCGCGGGTTCGTCGACCGAGTTCGTCGCAGCGGTCAGCGCGTCCGGCTCCAGCAGCCGGACGCCGCCGCGCGGCCCATCTCCCGCACCAGCAAGAAAACATCACACCGCCCACACCGGTGAACCGATGCTGCGCTCGCAGACGTCGCGGTCACCGCACACCTCCGTGCCCTGGGTGGACACGAACGTGTTAGGAAACCACACGCATGTCGAACGACACCACGTCCAAGAACCTCTTCGCGGGCAAGGCCCGCACCGTGGCCGCCGTCGCCGCCTTCTCCGGCCTGGCGCTCGCCACCACCGTCTCCGTGCAGGCCACGCAGAACGCCGACGAGCAGGCTCCCGCGGCCGCCGTGTCCGAGGCGCCCGCCTCCGAGAACACCGTCTCCGCCGAGCCCGCCGCCAAGGCTGACAAGGCCCAGGAGAAGAAGGCCGAGAAGGCCCAGCCCGCTCCGAAGGCCGCAGCTCCGGTCCAGTCCTCCGTGGTCGAGGCCGCTCCCGTGGCGAACGTGACCCCGTTCGAGGCCCCCGCCGCCACCCAGGTGGTCCCCGCAGCTCAGAACGTGACCCCGGTGGCCGAGCAGGCTCCCGCCCAGGGCCGCCACGCCGCGCAGCCCACGCAGCAGACCGTCGACGCGGAGAACACCGCACGCCAGGACGCCCAGGTCTTCTCCCAGCACGCCGACTACACCCAGAACACCGGCTACACCCAGGGCACCGGCTACCAGGGCACGCAGCAGACCACCCAGCGGACCACCTCGCAGGGCGGCCAGATGGCCACCGCGAGCAACGTGACCACCCAGTCCACCACGGTCGAGAACACCGCGCCCAAGACCACGTCCCACGTGTCCGCCTCGGGCAAGGGCGGCGCCATCCTGAGTGCCGCCCAGGGCCAGGTCGGCGAGTACCAGGACTGCACCCAGCTGGTCTCCGACTCCCTGGCTGCCGTGGGCATCAACTTCCACGGCTGGCCGGCCGACTACAAGTCCCTCGGCCGCTCGGTCTCCGCCGCTGAGGCCCAGGCCGGTGACATCGCCTACTACGCCAACGGAGGTTCGGGCATGGCCCACGTGGCCATCTACGCCGGCAACGGCGAGGCCATCCACGGCGGCTGGAACGGCAACCGGACCGTGAAGACTTCCGCCTACGTGGGCTCCGGCCCCGAGTTCATCCGCGTGGGCTGAGCCCCCGCAGATCCGGTGCCGCGGTGATCCACGCGGTGCCGCACCTCGTGACGAGTCGGGACCGGTTGTGTACCCGCTTCCGATGAGGACGAGATAGCAGACGTGCGGACCCTGTTGACCACAGGGTCCGTACGTCTTTTCCGTACCCCGGCGCGCGCCCGAGGAGCCCGGGGCCCGGGCCGCGGCACCCAGGGCCCCATAGCCTTCCACCCCGTCGCGGCGTGCGCCGGGACCTGTGCTCGCGCTGCTCCCGCGGCGGGGCCGCAGGCTCCACCCGTCCCCGGGTCACGGGGCGTTCCGGTTCACACGAGGTGACGGGCCGCTCCGGGGTCTGTCCAGGAGCGGGCCGTAGAATCGGGAGCATGTCCACCGACTTCTCCACCGCCGCCCGCACGCCCCAGGACCAGGAGTTCACGTACTACGCCGTGGGGATGGTTGCCGGTGCGATCCCCGGAATCGTCGTGGGTTTCCTCGTGGCCGCGTTCGCCGGGCACGTGGCCATGTGGCTGTCCGTGTTCGGCGGTCTCGGGATCGTCGTGGGTCTCGTGGTGGCCGCCATGCTCTTCCGCCGACGCCGCTCGGCCACCCGTCGTGCCGCGGGCCCGGCGGTGACGGAGACCAACCCGCCCGTCAGCGACCGGTGAGCTCCGCGATCTCCCGCTCCAGGTTCTGCCGCGCCCGTTCCTCCCACAGGTCGACGGCCGCGGGGTGGTGGAAGAGCTGCGGCAGCCCGCGCAGCGCCGTGAGCACCTCGGCGCGCGCGGCCCGGAACTGCTCCTCCGGCACGTGCGCGTACTCCCGTCGCACTGCCGTGCGGTACCGGTCGTAGTCGTCGGGGTCCCCTCCCAGCACCGCGAGGTCCGCATCCACCAGCAGGCAGGCGTCCTCGTCCTGCGGGTCGGGATCGTGCTCCGCGGTCACGAGCACCAGGGTGGCCACGCGCTCCGCAGGGGCGGATGCCCAGCCGTTCGCGGTCAGCAGCCGGCGGGCCAGGTCCGCGGAGTCCCGCTCGTCCTGCCCGGCCCGGCCCTCGTGCACGGCGTCGTGGAACCACGCGGCGAGCAGCAGCTCGGAGCGGGTGTGGAGGTCCGTGAGACGGTCCAGGGACTCCAGCACGTGCAGGAGGTGCTCGGGCCCGTGGTAGACCCGGTGGGTTTCTCCCCACCGCCCGAGCAGCTCCCGTCCGAGGTCCGGGTGCGCCGGGAAGTGGTGCCGCCAGCGGGCGGTGAGTGCGGCCGCGAGCTTGGCCGGGCGGCGTCGGGCGGGGATCCGGAGGCCGCTGGCGATCAGGATCCGTGCGAGCTGCTTGCCGTCCACGGCCCGCGCACCCAGGGTGACGGCGTCCTCGTGGCGGTGGGCGGGAACATCGTAGTGGTCCTGGTCGAAGGCCCGCTCCGAGACTCCCAGGGAACGGGCGAAACCGTGCAGCTCCTCCAGGGACGCGTCCGAGACGAGGTGCGAGAACACGGTTCCGTGCGCGGGCCACCGGGGTGGATCGATGTAGACGGTCATCTCCCCATTGTGCGCCGACTCGCGGGTGGGCGGCGGCATGGATACAGTAGGGCACTGTTGCCCTCGTAGCTCAGGGGATAGAGCACGGCTCTCCTAAAGCCGGTGTCGTTGGTTCGAATCCAATCGAGGGCACGAGCAGAGCCCCGCCCGGTCGGCGGGGCTCTCGTCGTGCGGCGGCCGGGCCGTGCGCCGGCTCAGTCCCGCGGGCGCTGCCCGGGCAGCCTGCCCCGCGCGAAGTCGTCGACCTTGCGGCGGACCACGGACACGGACACGAGCACCGCGATCAGGAGCAGTCCGGCGAGCAGCAGCCAGCGCGCCACCACGAGGCCCGAGGCAAGTGCTGCCGCGCCCTGGTCGGCCGGGTGGGCCACGGCGGCGTCGAGCGCGGCGTTGCCCGCCAGGAACACCACCGCGTGGGCGAGGACCACCACCCAGTACACCCACCTCCGGGCCCGCTGCGGGGTGTTGAGGCCGGTGAAGAGCAACCAGCCCAGGCCCGTGAGCAGCGGGGTGAACAGTCCCGTGGTGGCGTGGACGCCGGAGTACTCGGTGCGGCCGTCCGGCCCGAGCGCGCCCGCCACCTGCGCCACGTGCTCGGGGGCGAACCCGCCCACGAGCAGCTCGGGGGCTGTGACCCCGTGGGCCAGGTTCCCCGTGACGCCCTGCAGGACGAGCAGGTGGTAGTAGAGCCACAGTGCCACGCCCACGAAGAACGCCGCCCCCACCAGGATCCCGGCGGAGGAGTTCTTGGTGGGCTCCGCCGCGAGTTCACCGGCGCGCATCTCGTGCACGCTCGGGGGACGGGCCGTGGCCCCGCGGGTGCCCGTGGACCCGGTGGGCGCTGAACCCGCGGCCACCCCGTACTTCCTGGCCTTCTGCGCTCTGGTCATTCCCATGGCTCCATTATCGCCCGGGGCGTAGTGTGACTCTGGAAGGGTGCCCACGATCGACGACGGCGTGGGGGGACAGGTGCCCCGGGGCACCGCGAAAGGTGGTGAGGGTCGTGGAACTCTCCATCGGCCTGCCGGACGGACTGCTCATGAGTGCCGGCGACGGCACGGAACTGACCCTGTACGAGGCGGACCACACCACCGTGCGGCGCCGCATCGACTGCTCGGTCCTGGACGGCGCCCGGATCTCCGACATCGTGTGGTCCCACAAGCTCTCCGCCGTGGTGGCCGCGGTCCCGCAGCGGCACCAGCTGTTCCGCTGGGACGCCCACACCGACTCCCTGCAGGAGTGGGGCGGCACGGGAGAGCCCGGACGCCGGGACGGCAAGGTGGCCCAGGCGAAGTTCGCGGCCACGGTCTCGATCACCGAGGCGGGGGACGGCACCCTGTGGTTCGTGGACCGGGACACGTCCTCGCTGCGCTGCCTCGTGGTCGACACGGACCGGCCCGACGGCGATCCCCACGTGGTCACGGTCGTGGGGCGGCACGGGGCCGGGTACCTGGACGGGCCGGCCGCGGACGCCAAGTTCGACCACCCCGAGGACCTCCAGATCCTCTACGACGGCTCCGTGGTGGTGGCGGACACCGGCAACCACGCCCTGCGGCACGTGGACCGCACGGACCGGGAGGTCACCACCATCTACGGCGGGCCCGAGCAGCGGGCGGACGAGCTCGGGGACGAGGACGTGGTGCTGGACGCGCCCACCCGCGTGACGGTCGCGGACTCGCACCTGTGGGTCGTGGACCGCAACGGCCGCCACCTGGTGGAACCGCGCTACGTGTGAGTCCGCGCGGGCACTCTGCGCGTCCGGGCCCCTGGATACACTGGGCGCACCATGGACTACCTCTCTGACAACCCTCTGCTCTCCGCGTCCTCGGTGCGCGCCTCAGCCGACGCCGCCGGAGCCGCCTGCGACGACGTCGCCTCCCCGGCCGAGCTCGTGGCGGGACTCAACGAGCCGCAGCGCGCGGCGGTGGAGCACTCCGGATCACCGCTGCTGATCGTGGCCGGAGCGGGGTCCGGGAAGACGCGGGTGCTCACCCACCGGATCGCACACCTGCTGGCCACCGGTCGCGCCCGCCGCGGGGAGATCCTGGCCATCACCTTCACCAACAAGGCCGCCGCGGAGATGCGGGAGCGGATCGTGGAGCTGGTGGGGGACTCCGCGCGGTCCATGTGGATCTCCACGTTCCACTCGCTGTGCGTGCGGATCCTGCGGCGCGAGGCCGCCACCCTGGGGCTGTCCACGAACTTCTCCATCTACGACTCCGCGGACTCGCTGCGACTCATCACGCAGGTGGCCAAGCAGCACGAGCTGGATCCCAAGCGCTGTGCTCCCAAAGCCATCCAGCACAAGATCTCCGCGCTCAAGAACGAGCTCGTGGACGACGAGACCTACCTGGCGCGGGCCAGCTCCACCGATCCCTTCGAGTCGGCCGTGGCGCAGGTCTACCGGGGGTACACGCAGCGGCTGCGCGCGGCCAACGCGATGGACTTCGACGACCTCATCGGCGAGACCGTCCACATGTTCCGCGCGTTCCCCCAGGTGCTGGAGTACTACCGTCGCCGCTTCCGCCACGTGCTGGTGGACGAGTACCAGGACACCAACCACGCCCAGTACGCCCTGGTGCGGGAACTCGTGGGCGGGGACTCCCCGCAGGGGACGGATCCGTCGGGTCTGCCGCCCGCGGAGCTGACCGTGGTGGGGGACTCGGACCAGTCCATCTACGCGTTCCGCGGCGCGGACATCCGCAACATCACCGACTTCGAGCGCGACTACCCCTCGGCGCGCACCATCCTGCTGGAGCAGAACTACCGCTCCACACAGAACATCCTGACCGCCGCGAACGCCGTGATCTCGCAGAACGCGGACCGCCGGGACAAGAAGCTGTGGACCGCGGAGGGGGACGGTGCTCCGATCGTGGGCTACGCCGCGGAGAACGAGCACGAGGAGGCCCGGTTCATCGCGGAGGAGATCGACCGGCTGCAGGACGAGCACGGCGTCCGCCCGGGGGACGTGGCGGTGTTCTACCGCACCAACGCCCAGTCGCGCTCCCTCGAGGAGATCCTCATGCGCGTGGGCCTGCCGTACAAGGTGGTGGGTGGAACCCGGTTCTACGAGCGCAAGGAGATCAAGGACGCCATGTCCTACCTGCGCGCGATCGCGAACCCCGCGGACGACATCACGGTGCGCCGCATCATCAACGAGCCCAAGCGGGGGATCGGGGACCGGGCCCAGGGCTCGATCGCGGCGCTCGCCGAACGGGAGGGCATCTCCTTCTCGGACGCCATGCACCGACTGGACGAGGCACCCGCACTGGCCACCCGCTCCGCGAACGCCGTCCGGGCGTTCACGCAGCTCATGGACGACCTCCGGGAGCTGTCGGAGGGTTCCTCCGTGTCGTCCGTTCTCGAGGCGGTCCTCGAGCAGTCCGGCTACCTTGAGGCCCTGCGCACCTCCACCGACCCGCAGGACGAGTCCCGTGTGGAGAACCTCGCGGAGCTCGTGGCCGTGGTCCGCGAGTTCGAGAAGGACCACCCGGACGCCGGCCTGGGGGAGTTCCTGGAGCACGTGGCATTGGTGGCGGACGCGGACCAGATCCCCTCGCAGCCGGAACCGTCCGGCGAGGGGGGTGCGAGCGCCCAGCAGATCGCCGACGAGGTGGCGCAGGCGCGCTCCCACGGGGTGGTCACACTCATGACCCTGCACACGGCCAAGGGGCTCGAGTTCCCCGTGGTGTTCCTCACCGGCATGGAGCACGGGATCTTCCCCCATCAGCGCAGCTTCGCGGACCCGTCGAGCATGGAGGAGGAGCGGCGGCTCGCCTACGTGGGGATCACCCGTGCCCGGCAGCGGCTCTACATCACCCGGGCGGAGTCCCGGTCCATGTGGGGACAGTCCCAGTTCAACCCGGCCAGCCCCTTCCTGGACGAGATCCCCGCCCACCTCATCGACTGGAAGCGCGAGGGTGCGCCCGCCGCGGGCGGCTGGGGTTCTCCCGTTCACTCCGGGTTCGAGTCCCGGGATCCGCTGCGGGGCTCCTCGTGGGGTGCCGCCGCCGGCTCGGGGGCCACGTTCCGCAGGCTGTCCCCGGCCACCACCGGGCGGGTGCAGCCCCACAAGGAGATCCCCTCGCTGAGCGTGGGGGACGCCGTGGAGCACAAGGCCTTCGGGCGCGGCTCCGTGCTCGCCGTGGAGGGCAGCGGCGACAAGACCGTGGCGAAGGTGCGGTTCGGCGCGGAGGAGAAGCGGCTGCTGCTGCGCTACGCACCCATGAGCAAGGTGGACTGAGCTGCGGCACCCGCCGCCGGGATCAGAGGAGGGCGAGCACGAGCACGGTGAACAGCGCGGTCACGCGCAGGGACTCGCCGGAGCGCACATGGATCAGACCGATCAGCACGTGGACCACCACGGTGGTCAGTGCGATCACGGGTCCGCGGGAGAGCAGGGCCACCGCCCCCATCGCCACGCCCGCCACGAGTCCGCCCCACGGCACCGCGTGCGATCCCCGGAACGTGGCCACACCTCGCACGGCGCGGTGTGCGTAGGCCAGGAAGCCTGCGACGACCACGCAGCGACCCACGTGGTAGACCACCCACGCGCACACCGCGAGCCACGCGGACCCGCCGTAGCTGGCGTACAGCTCGCGGTAGCGGTCCGCGGACACCAGTCCCCACGGCACACCCACGAGGGCGGGCAGCGTGATCGCCACGACCACGGCGGCGAAGCACAGCAGCACCGAGCGCCAGGCGCGGTGGACGAGAGCGGCGTCGTCGGGGGTGTTCCCCGCAGCGCGTGGGTCCGGATCGGCGGGCAGGGGGTCGAGCCCGCGGCGGCGGCTCCAGGCCACGAGCCCGCGCGCCACGAGCAGCCACGCGAGCCCCAGCCCCACCCACACCAGGCACTGCCAGCCCAGCGGGTAGAGCGCGGGGGCGGAGCCCGTGTAGGTGAGCACGGTCCCGTCCACCACGAGCTCCAGGCCCAGGGCCACGAACGAGAACGTGGCGAGCGAGGCCATGAACCCCGGGTCCGCCTCGCGGGCGCCCCAGGTCTCCGGCAGTCCGATGCGTTGCATGGGGCCAGTCAACCAGGGCCGGGCCGCGGGGGAGAACCGGGACGTGTGCCCGCGGGCGGAGCCCGTGCGCCCGCACGCAGTACGGCGAATCCGGGTCCCATGGACTAAAATCGCCGTGAGGGCACTGTGAGCGCAGCGCTGCGCCACATCCCCCCACACCAGGTCGATCCAGCCGGGGGTTCCCGGCGCGGGACGACACACCTCGACGCAGAAGGACACTTATCCGTGGACCTGTTTGAGTACCAGGCACGCGACCTGTTCGAGAAGCACGGTGTCCCCGTGCTGGCCGGCATCGTCGCCACTACCCCAGAAGAAGCCAAGGCAGCAGCCGAGAAGATCGGCGGCGTGACCGTCGTCAAGGCCCAGGTCAAGGTGGGCGGTCGCGGCAAGGCCGGCGGCGTCAAGGTCGCGAAGACGCCCGAGGAAGCCTACGAGTACGCCCAGCAGATCCTCGGGATGGACATCAAGGGCTACACCGTCCACCGCGTCATGATCGCGCAGGGCGCGGACATCGCCGAGGAGTACTACTTCTCGGTGCTGCTGGACCGCGCCAACCGCTCCTACCTGGCCATGTGCTCGGTGGAGGGCGGCATGGAGATCGAGCAGCTCGCCGTGGAGCGCCCCGAAGCCCTGGCCCGCGTGGACGTGAACCCGGCGGAGGGCATCACCGAGGCCAAGGCCCGCGAGATCGTGGAGCAGGCCCGGTTCGATGCCGAGACCGCAGCCAAGGTCGTCCCCGTGCTCGTCAAGCTCGGTGAGGTATACGCCAACGAGGACGCCACCCTGGTGGAGGTCAACCCGCTGGTGAAGACCGGCGACGGCGAGATCCTCGCCCTGGACGGCAAGGTCTCCCTGGACGACAACGCCGAGTTCCGCCACCCCGAGCACGCCGAGCTCGCGGACAGGACCACGGCCGATCCCCTGGAGGAGAAGGCCAAGGAGAACGACCTCAACTACGTCAAGCTGGATGGCGAGGTCGGGATCATCGGCAACGGTGCCGGTCTCGTGATGTCCACCCTGGACGTCGTGGCCTACGCCGGCGAGAAGCACGGCGACGTGAAGCCCGCCAACTTCCTGGACATCGGTGGTGGCGCCTCGGCCGAGGTCATGGCGGCCGGGCTGGACGTCATCCTGGGCGATCCCCAGGTCAAGTCCGTGTTCGTGAACGTCTTCGGCGGCATCACGGCGTGCGACGCCGTGGCCAACGGCATCGTCAAGGCGCTCGAGATCCTCGGCGACTCCGCCACCAAGCCCATCGTGGTGCGGCTGGACGGCAACAACGTGGACGAGGGTCGCGCGATCCTCCGCGAGGCCAACCACCCGCTGATCACCACCGCGGACACCATGGACGCCGGCGCCGACAAGGCCGCCGAGCTCGCCCACTCCGCCAAGTAATCGCCCACGAACAGAGCTACCAGGAAGAAGACATGTCGATCTTTTTGAACAAGGACTCCAAGGTCATCGTTCAGGGCATCACCGGCGGCGAGGGCACCAAGCACACCGCACGCATGCTCGCGGCCGGCACCCAGGTGGTGGGCGGCGTCAACGCCCGCAAGGCCGGGACCACGGTGAGCCACAAGGACCAGGACGGCAACGCCGTCGAGCTGCCCGTGTTCGGCGGCGTGGCCGAGGCCATGAAGGAGACCGGCGCGAACGCGTCGATCGTCTTCGTGCCGCCGGCCTTCTGCAAGGACGCCGTGATCGAGGCCATCGACGCCGAGATCCCGCTGGTGGTCGTGATCACCGAGGGCATCCCCGTGCAGGACTCCGCCGAGTTCTGGGCCCACTCCCAGGCGAACACCGGTGCGGACGGCAAGCCCAAGACCCGCATCATCGGTCCCAACTGCCCGGGAATCATCTCCCCCGAGGAGTCGTTGCTGGGCATCACACCCGCGAACATCACGGGCAAGGGCAAGCTGGGCCTGGTCTCCAAGTCCGGCACGCTGACCTACCAGATGATGTACGAGCTGCGTGACCTGGGCTTCACCACGGCCATCGGCATCGGCGGAGACCCCGTCATCGGCACCACCCACATCGACGCCCTCGAGGCGTTCGAGGCGGATCCCGAGACCGAGGCCATCGTGATGATCGGTGAGATCGGCGGCGACGCCGAGGAGCGCGCCGCGGAGTTCATCAAGGCCAACGTCACCAAGCCCGTGGTGGGCTACGTGGCCGGGTTCACCGCTCCCGAGGGCAAGACCATGGGCCACGCCGGCGCCATCGTCTCCGGCTCCTCCGGAACGGCCCAGGCCAAGAAGGAGGCCCTCGAGGCCGCCGGGGTGAAGGTCGGCAAGACCCCCTCGGAGACCGCGCAGCTCATGCGGGACATCTTCTCCGGCAAGTAACGGGTTCCCGGTCCGCCGGGAGCGCCACAACGACGACGCCGCTGCCCCACCTCGGTGGGGCAGCGGCGTCGTCGTTCCGTGCCCGGTCGCTGCGCGCGTGCCCGGGGTGCGTGCCTCAGGCCAGCACGATGGTGCGGCTGCCGGAGATCACCACGCGGCCCTCGGCGTGCCACTTCACGGCCCGTGACAGCGCCTGGGTCTCGGCGTCCGCGCCCACGGCCACGAGATCCGCGGGGGTGTGGGCGTGATCCACGGGGATCACGCTCTGGGCGATGATCGGGCCCTCGTCCAGGTCTGCGGTCACGTAGTGGGCGGTGGCACCCACCATCTTCACACCGCGCTCGTAGGCCTGGTGGTAGGGCTTCGCGCCCTTGAACGAGGGCAGGAATGAGTGGTGGATGTTGATGCACCGACCGGCGAGCTCGCGGGTGAGCTCATCGGAGAGGATCTGCATGTAGCGGGCCAGGACCACGAGCTCGGTGTCGTACGCGGCCACGAGCTCCTGCAGCTGCGCCTCTGCCTCCCTCTTGGTGTCCTTGCTGACGGGCACGTGGTGGAACGGGATGCCGTAGAAGTCCACGAGCGGGCGCAGGTCCGTGTGGTTGGACACCACGGCCACGATCTCCACGGGCAGCGATCCCACGTGGGCCCGGTGCAGCAGGTCCGCCAGGCAATGGGAGATCTTGGAGACCATCACGAGCACGCGGGTCTTCCTGCGGGCGTCCACGAGCCGGAACCGCATGCCGTGCTTCTCGGCAACGGGTCGGAAGCCCGCCACGAGGGACTCCGTGGTCACGGTTCCCGGCTCGCTCATGGTGTGGCACCGGATGAAGAACTCGTTGTCGTGGCGGTCCGAGAAGTGCTTCACATCGAAGATGTCGCAGCCCTGGCCGGTGAGGTTGGAGGCCACCGCGCTCACGAGACCGTAGGCCTCGGGGCAGTGGGCGGTGAGGACGTGCTCGTCGGGCGTGGGCTGGTGGGCCGACATGTGGGGGTGCTCCTGGGGTGACGGGACGGATCGACGGCCCGCGTCATGCAGAATCGTGGAGTTGCCGCGGGCCACGGGTCATTTTATCGTCCCGGAGACCGTGGTGCGTTATCGACCGGTGGCCGCGAGAGCGGACGGTAGGAGCCCGTCCGGCGCGGGGAGAGGTGCGCCTCTGTGAGAGAACCAGCGGCCACCGGCAGGCGATAACGCCTCAACGGGATCAAGCCGTGGGCTGAGCGGCTACCGACACACAGCACCGGCTGCAGTGCACCCCCCAGTGCAGGAGCAGCGGTTTTCCTGTGCGAAGTCTCCCGTTGCGGTGGTTCGGAGAACCACGCTCCCAGAATATCGGAATTTCTCGGCTGACTTGGAGCGGGTGGAATCTTGTTCGGGCGGTAATCGCCCGCCGGCCCACCGGGCATTCGGCGCCACGAATGAGATTTATCCCACAAACCCCATCTGACTAGGGGGAACGTTGGGGTGGAGCAGATTCCTCACCGTTCACTCCTGTGAATTCTGAGAAATGTACTAGATAGCCCATGTTGTTGTGGGCACTAGAGGGGACAAACTGAAGTTCCCCAACTCGGGACGGCCGGGTCCTCCGAGAGCACCCGGTCCGGCGCCGGCTCAGGCGACCCCGGTGTTGAAGGCCAGCCCCAGCAGGTACGTGGCGATCGCCGCCCCGTAGCCGATCCCCAGCTGCCGCAGACCGCGCATGAGGGGGGATGCGCCGGACAGCAGTCCCACGAAGCCGCCGGTGACCAGCAGCGCAGCACCCACCAGCGCCATCGCGACCACGAGCGCCGCGCCGCCGCCGAGACCGAACAGGTACGGGAGGATGGGGATCACGGCACCGGAGGCGAAGAAGCAGAAGCTCGACGCCGCGGCGCCGAGGTCCGTGCCGAGCGCCTGGTGGCCGTCGGTGGAGGAGGGTGCCTCGGCGTCGTCGTCCAGGGCGGCCAGCGCCTTCTCGTCCCGGTAGGACAGGGAGGGGTCGCAGTCGCAGTCGAAGTGGCCGAGCCGCTCGGCCGCGCGGTGCTCGGCGGCTTCCTCGCTCATGCCGCGGGCACGGTAGATGAGGGTCAGCTCGTTCGCGTCGAGGTCCAGTGAGGGGGCCACCTGCAGGGTCACCTGGGTGGGCCGGGAGGCGTCCAGCAGCTCGCGCTGGGAGCGCACGGACACGAACTCGCCTGCGCCCATGGACAGGGCTCCCGCGAGCAGCCCCGCAATGCCGGAGAACAGCACCATGGAGCTGGCCGTGCCGGTGGCGCCCACGCCCATCACGAGCGCGAGGTTGGAGACGAGGCCGTCGTTGGCGCCGAAGACCGCCGCGCGGAAGTTGCCCGAGAGCCGGGTTCGGCCGTCCGTGGCCAGCGCGCGGATGATCTCCTCGTGCACGGCCTCGTCCGCCGCCATGGCGTCGGTGGCGTCCGGGTCCTCGCGGTAGGGCGAGCGGGACTCGGCGCGCTGCAGCAGGGCCAGCACGAACACCGAGCTCACGTGCTTGGCCAGGAACATGAGGATCCTGGCCTGCAGCGCCGGGCGGACCGTGCGCCGCGCGTGGGGGCCCAGCAGGCGGCGCCAGTGCTCGGCGTGGCGGCCCTCGCCCTCGGCCACGCTGTGCAGGATCTCGGCGTGGCGCCCGGTGCTGTTGCGGGCCAGGTGCTCGTAGGTGGCGGCCTCGGCCAGCTCGTCCGCGAGGTAGTGGCGCCAGCGGCGGATCTGGGCGGGGGTCGGTTCGGGGTTCTCGGGCATGACGGAGGACGCGGTGCGGGGTGCGGGCATGGCTCGCGATCTTACGCACGCGCCGTCGCCGGTGAATTCGGGACGCCGAAAGCTCGGGCGCAGGCCGGTCCGAACGCGGTGAGACCCGCGGTGACGGCGAGGACCCCGGGGATGGGAACGGGGTGAGCCTCAGACCGCCAGCAGGGAGCGGATGTCCTCGGCGTCCAGGCTCGCGGAGAACACGCGGTCGTCGTCGAGCACCGCGGTGAAGAGGTCCGCCTTGCGGGTCTTCAGCTCCATGACCTTCTCCTCGATCGTGTGCTCGGCGACCATGCGGTAGACCATGACCTTCTGGGTCTGCCCGATCCGGTGCGTGCGGTCCACGGCCTGGTTCTCCGCGGCAGGGTTCCACCAGGGGTCCAGCAGGAAGCAGTAGTCCGCCTCCGTGAGGTTGATGCCGAAGCCGCCCGCCTTGAGGCTCACGAGGAACACGGGGGCCTGCCCGCTGCGAAACTTCTCGAGGGCGCCCGCGCGGTCCCTGGTGCTTCCGTCCAGGTAGCTGTACGCGATCCCGGCCTCGTCCAGACGGCGGGCCACGAGCTTGAGGAAGCTCGTGAACTGGCTGAACACGAGCGGGCGGTGGCCCTCCTGGATCAGCTGGGGCAGCTGGTCGAAGAGGACGTCCAGCTTGGAGGAGGACGCCGTGGACCCGGGGTCCACCAGGGCGGGGTCCAGGGCCAGCATCCGCAGCGTGGTGAGGGACTGGAAGATGGTGAAGCGGTTCTTGTCGAAGTCCCGCAGCAGCCCCAGGATCTTGGCGCGCTCGCGCTGCAGCCGGCGGTCGTAGGCGCTGCGGTGCTCCGGGTTGAGACCCACGGGCAGCACGTGCTCGAGCTTGGGCGGCAGCTGCAGGTCCACGTCCGCCTTGGTGCGCCGCAGCATGAACGGCTTCATCCGGGCGCGCAGCCGTGCCAGCGCGTCCGAGTCCATGGCGCGCTCGATGGGGCGCTGGTAGTGCTCGGTGAAGCGCTTCCGGGACGGGAACAGGCCGGGGGCGGTGAGGGAGAGCAGGGACCACAGCTCCGAGAGGCTGTTCTCCATGGGGGTGCCCGTGATGGCCAGGGAGGTGCGGGCACGCAGGTTCTTCACGGCGCGGTACGCCTTGGTGCGGGGGTTCTTCACGAACTGCGCCTCGTCCATGACCACGCCGGCCCACTCCACGGACTGGTAGGCCTCCGCATCAAGGCGCAGCAGGGCGTAGGAGGTCAGCACCACGTGGGAGGAGCGTGCGGCGCCCGCCGCGGAGTCCTTGGTGGAGTCCAGCACCGTCACGTCCAGGGAGGGTGCGAAGCGGCGCAGCTCGGCGGACCAGTTGGCCACCACGGAGGTGGGGGCGATCACCAGGTAGGGCGGAAGCTGCGGGTCCCGTGCCGTGGCCCGCAGCATCGCGGCAATGGTCTGCACGGTCTTGCCCAGGCCCATGTCGTCCGCGAGCACCCCGCCGAGCTCGTGCTCCCACAGGAAGGTGAGCCATCGGTAGCCCTCGTACTGGTACGGGCGCAGCGTGGCCTGCAGCTCGGCGGGCACGGGTGGGGAGGGGACCTCCTCCAGGTGCGCGAGGGCCCGGACACCCTCCCGCCAGCGCTCGGCCTGCTGGGTGTCGGTGGCCAGCTCCTCGAACTGCTCCCAGAGGCTCGTCTGGTACCGGTTCAGCGCGAGCGGGGCGTGCCTGTCCTCCTGCAGCGTCCGCGCCTCCGCGATCAGGGTGCGCAGCCGCACGAACTCGGGGCGGTCCAGGGAGAAGTAGGAGCCGTCCCGCAGCAGCATCACGTCCTGGCCGCGGTCCAGGGCCTGGAAGATCTCGGAGAACGGGACGTAGTGCTCCCCGACCTTCACGGTCACCCCCAGGCCGAACCAGTCGTGGTGCTCGGTGGGGGCCGTGGACACCGTGATCTCGGTGGGGTCCGCGACCTCCCGGTAGGCGGGGGAACCGCCCGTCTCCTCGATGCGCAGATCCGGGATCCGTCGCAGCTGCGGCAACCACGTGCGCAGCAGCACGAGCGCGTCCTCCGCGGCGTAGGAGCTGCGCTTGAAGTCCAGCTCCGGAACCCGGCGCTGGACGGCCTGGACCATGGAGGACTCCCACCGGGACTCCCTCGCCACGGGTTCGTCCCCCAGCGGGTCCAGCGGACGGAACGGCAGGCGCACCCGCTCCCGGCCCTTCTGGTACTCCCACTCCCACTCCACGCGCTCGGTGAGGTCGTCGTGGTGCACGGTCAGCACGAACTCCGGGTCCGCGACCTGCGGCAGGACCAGGGAGTCCTCTTCTGCCGTCACGTGCATGCTCTGGTGCAGCCGCGGGAAGTAGGTCTCGAAGAACTCCTCCACGCCGTCCCGGGGTACGGTGAGGGACTCCGCCCGGTCCAGGAACGAGCGCTGCTGCTGGTTCAGACGGGTTCCCAGCACCACGAGGTGCAGCGGGAACCTGTTGAGGTCCTCCGCGGACTCCAGCGCCTCCGGGGTGGCCTCGGGGTGGAAGAGCCCGTGCCCGGGCTGACCGATGATCCGGGCCCAGCGCAGGGGGATCTCCTCCTCGCCCACGATCAGCTGGGGACGCAGGCAGAGCGCCCCGTGCTCCCCGGCCTCCACACGGACCTCGAAGCGTCCGTCCCGGTCCAGGACCACGGGGGCCCCGGTGCCGCGGGAGACCAGGGGAATCCCCAGTGTCGCCGCACGGGAGAGAATAGGCCACAGCAGCGGGGAGGTGTAGCGCTCCACGTGCAGCTGGTGCCGGTCGGCGGCGTAGCTGCCGCGGTGCGACTCGGACAGGGCCCGAAGCTCCTCGAACCAGTCGAGCTGCTCCGGGTCCAGCGCACCGCTGCGGGCGTGGGTGGCGAGGTTGCCCCAGTCGATCCCGGTGTGGACCCAGCCACGCCGCCCACGCAGCACCGGGCGCGCGGTGAGCGTCAGCGGGGTCTCCTCGGGTGATGTCCGCCACGCCCTGGGGGAGCGGTTCTGCACCCGGGCGAGGTCCATCTCGAGTGCCACGGCCGGTCCGGAATCGGGGTCCGCCACCACCCGCTCGGCACCGGAGCCCGGCACGATCCGGGAGAGTTCGCTGCGCCAGTCCGGGCCCTCGCCCGGCACGCGGGCGTCCGGGAACTGCGCAGCACCATCCATGGCGTCTACCGTACCGTTCGGCCCGGACACGGGCAGGCGCTGCCGGCAAAGGCCCGGCGCAGCGGCGGCGTCGGACACGCTGCCCCCAGGAGCGGCACTGTCGGTCCCGGCGCCGGAGGAGAACCCGGTGGCGGCGGACGCGTCGTCGTCGGCGGGCAGGCCCGGCGCGCACGGGCTCGTCCGGCACACGGGGGCCGTGGGACGGGCACGCCGCGGGAACTTATACTCGGGAGGGACTGAGACGACCAAGAGCGCCCCTCGGCGCAGACGGAGGATTTGTGGCTGACGCTGCCGGTTTCCACACAGGAGACCACGCGATTGCATCCGGACCCCAGGAAGTCGAGTACCTGCGTTGGAACGACGCCGTGGCGCGGGCCTTCTTCGGGCCCCGCGTGGCGGGGGAACTGGTCCACCTGGACCTGGACGAGAGGATGCTCGAGCAGATCGGCTCGGAGTTCGGCCTGGACGGTCCGTCCACCCTGCGGGCGCTCGCGGACTCGGTGACCCCGCTGCTCGTGACGGACGGCTCCCGCCGCTCGCTCTTCGACGCGTTCAACAAGCTCACCGAGGTCTGGTACCGGATGTCCCGGCGCCAGCTGGAGGACCTCACGAAGATCGGTCCCCCGCCCATCGTCGCGCTGCTCGCACTGCTGTCCCTGGCCGGACGCCACATGTCCGCGCTCGCGGCGCGCACCGGCAAGAAGTCCGTCTCCACCTTCTACCTCCCGCTGGCCGTGCTGCTGCAGGCCGGGCAGGAGAACGTCAAGGCGCTCGAGAGCGCCGTGCGCAAGGACACCGAGACCTACTGGGACGCGCTGCGCTACTGGCTCGAGGCCTTCGACGGCCAGCTGGGCCTGCCCTCGGCCTACGCCGTGAACCACCGGCCCGTGGGCCTGGCGCTCTCCCAGACCCTGTTCGGCCCCTCCGAGCTGCGGCAGCTGCACCAGATGTTCGAGGACCTCGAGCTGACCACCGCGCAGGGGATGAACGCGCAGGAGCTGGGAATCTACATCGACTTCTGGCTGGACATCGCGGACACGGACGTCGCCAAGTCCATGCGCAGCATCTGGTCCAACCCGCTCACCCGTGACCCCGCCCTGCAGGTGGCGCTCGCGCAGCTGGCGGCGTGGGAGTCCGCCCCGGACGACGACGCCGCGGGCGCCCCCCGCGGCTCCCGGCACCTGGGCCCCCGCAGCCCCGGGCTGTGCCTCACGGACGGCACGGACTTCGTGGGCAACCCCGTGTACGAGCTGGGTTTCGTGGTGCCCAAGCGACTGGTCCCGGGCCGTGAGGTGGACCTGGCCACCACGGCCGGTCCGCGCACCATGTTCCTGAACTACATCGGGGACGCCTACCTGGGGATCTCCGCGTACAGCGCGCGCATGACCAACGACACCCTGCTCTCCGGCCAGCTCACGGTCACCGCGGGGGAGCTCACACTCACCCGCAACCCGCGGCCCGTGGTGGTGTTCGCGAAGGACGCCTACTCGGACACCTTCCTCTCCGTGGACCACGTGCCCACCGCGTGGCCGTGCCGGATCATGGTGCGGGACGAGCCGGAGTGGGTGGAGCAGGTCCGGGCCATCCTGGACGACTCCGCCTCCCCGGACTACCGCGAGGTGGGCCCCGGCGAGAACGGCGTGGCCGAGGGCTGGGTGCTCTTCGACGACGTCCAGGTGCTGCGTGCGGGGGATCCCGCCCTGACCGTGAACGACAACTTCTCCGCTCTCGTACCCCGGCTCGTGCCCACCCTGACCCTGTCCGGGGGGCTGCGGATCCCCGGGGACGTGGAGCGCTTCTCCGCGCTGCGCTCGCCGCAGCTGACCGTGACCTCGGACAGCGACGATCCCCTGTCCGTGGAGTGCGAGTGGCGCAACCCGCACTCGTTCAAGCTCATGAGCACCAAGCTCACCCCGCCGCGGGTGCCACCGTTCCAGGTGAGCCTGGGCCGCACCGAGCTGGCGCTGGCGGACGGGCATCTCAAGCCCAACGACTACACGCTGGTGCTGCGCGCGGGACGCACGGTCAAGCAGCGACTCGAGTTCCGGGTGCGGGACGCGTCGTACTACATCACCCAGCGCTCCCTCGGCTACGAGGGCGAGATGGTGCACGTGGCGGAGGAGAGCCTCTGGCCCGTCACCGCCGTCACGCGGGACGAGCTCCCCGAGCAGTACGTCCAGGGCTCGTTCGACAACATGGACCCGCACGAGGGTGAGTTGCCGGACGTGGAGGTCCCCGAGGTCGCGGGCTGGGAGTCCGCCGAGGGCCAGATGTTCCCCGAGCGCAGCAACGAGCTGCCCGAGGCCCCGGACGTCTCCTGCATGGTCACGGGCAAGCACAAGGTGGTCCTGCCGCCCATGGACCCCAAGGCCAAAGCGCCGTGGGTGTTCGGCCGGTGCAAGTTCTGCGGCCTCACCAAGCGCTATCCCGGTCGCCTCACCAAGCTCTCCGCGGTGGGCCAGACCGGCTCGGTGGAAGCCCTGCAGTTCATCGGCCCGGACGAGGGGGAGTACCCCGGCTCCTGGGCACCGTTCAAGGACATGCTCACGTTCCTGGGCGGGGGCAAGCGCTCCACCCTCTCGATCGTGGCCCGGCAGCTGGAGGACTCCGAGCGCTTCGAGGAGTGGTTCGTGGGCCACCTGCAGGCCCTCGGTTTCCTGGAGGTCATCCGGGACGAGAACTGGACCGTGCGCCGCTGGCAGGTGTGCTCTCCCGCGCTCACCCAGCTGGTGGACGGCTCCGTGCTGCTCACGGGCGGGTGGAAGGCCGAGCAGGAGGACGCGGTCACCCGCGCCACCGCGGCACAGGGCGGGGAGGCCGTGGTGCTCTCGCCCGAGGACCACGCGACCACCATGCTGCAGGACGTGGACCTCGACGCCCTGAGCAGGTCCCTGCCCGAGGGCATGTGCGACGTGGTCTACGACGCCGGGCCCGAGATGCTGGACACCCTCCCGCCGCTGTCCTCCGTGGTGGCGGGTCTGCCCCTGCGCGAGATGCAGTACAACGGGGTGGCCGAGCGCTTCGTGCCGGCGGACGCCACCTGGGAGGCCACCGAGGACCGCAACCAGCCAGGGCTGTACCGGATCAACCACCACCACAAGACGCGCTACGCGTACCGCACGGAGGAGGACGTGGTCTCGGGGCACTGCCGTCCCGTGTCCTCCGGTCTGGGCAAGCACCTGGTGGCCCGGGACACCGGCACCCCGCTGGTGAGCTACGATCCCGAGCTGCGGCTGCTGTCCGTGCCGATCGGTGCGGCCCTGCCGGGCCTGTACGCGCGGGCCGCGGTGCTGTGCTCGGGGCTGCTGCCCACGCTCGTGGACGAGGACTTCTCCCTCAACTACGGGGACGTGTCCGAGGAGTTCGCCGCGGCCCTCGTGGCCAAGCTCCTGGGCTGAGAGGACGGCGGCGGGGCCGGCGTTGCGACCCCGCCGCCGCCCTCCCTACAGTGGGAGGGCCGCCAAGGACTACCGAGTGGTAATACGACGTCTCGACCCCGGGTCGCCCTCGTCCGGCCCAGCGAAGCGAAGCTCCCATGAGCCAGTCCCCGTCCACACCGCCCGAGCGTGCAGGGTCCTCGCCCCGAGCAGCGACCGACGCCACCTCCACCGCGGCACCCGGATCCCCGGGGACCGCCGACGCCACGGCAGCCCTGGACGGTTCCGCCTCCCCGAGCACGACGGTCAAGCTGCCGGTGAACTGGCGCGTGCTGATCGCGGCCGCCACGGTCATCGTGGGGCTCTCCGCGTGGGCCATCGCCGCCCCGGAACAGGCCGACGCCGTGATCGGCGGGGTGGTGGCGTGGGTCGCCTCCCAGCTGGGCTGGTTCTACGTCCTCACCGCCACCCTGGTGATCGTGTTCGTGATCGCGGTGGCCGTGAGCCGCGGTGGCTCCGTGCGGATGGGGCCGGACCACGCCCGCCCGCAGTTCAACATGTTCACGTGGACGGCCATGCTCTTCGCGGCCGGCATCGGCGTGGACCTCATGTTCTTCTCGGTCTCCGAACCGGTGAGCCAGTACTTCGCCCCGCCCTCCGGGGACGGCCAGAACCTGGAGGCCGCCCGCCAGGCCGTGGTGTGGACCCTGTTCCACTACGGCATCACCGGGTGGGCCATGTACGCCCTCATGGGCATGGCCTTCGGGTACTTCGCGTACCGCTTCGGGATGCCCCTGAGCATCCGCTCCGCGCTGTACCCCCTGCTCGGCAAGCGCATCCACGGGGCCGCGGGCGACGCCGTGGACACCGCAGCGCTGCTCGGCACCGTGTTCGGGGTGGCCACCTCCCTGGGCATCGGTGTGGTGCAGCTGAACTACGGGCTCAAGACCCTGTTCGGCGTGCCCGAGAACCTCGCGGTGCAGTCCGCGCTGATCGCCGTGGGCGTGGGCATGGCCGTGGTCTCGTGCGTCTCCGGGGTGGACAAGGGCATCCGGCGGCTGTCCGAGCTGAACATCGTCCTGGCCATCGGCCTCATGCTCTACGTGCTGGTGGCGGGGCGCACGGCGTTCCTGCTGGACTCGATCGTGATGAACATCGGGGACTTCGTCTCCCGCTTCCCGGGGATGACCCTGAACACGTTCGCGTTCGAGGCGCCCCAGGAGTGGATGAGCACGTGGACCCTGTTCTTCTGGGCCTGGTGGATCGCGTGGGCGCCCTTCGTGGGGCTCTTCCTGGCGCGCATCTCCCGCGGCCGGACGCTGCGCCAGTTCGTGGTGGGCACCATGACGGTCCCGTTCGCGTTCATCCTGCTGTGGATCTCGATCTTCGGGAACTCCGCCCTGGACATCGTGGTGGGCGGCAACACGGAGTTCGGCGACGTGGCCATGAACACCCCCGAGCGGGCCTTCTACTCCCTGCTGGAGCAGTACCCCGGGGCCACGGTGGCCGCCTCGATCGCCACGTTCACCGGTCTGCTGTTCTACGTGACGTCCGCGGACTCCGGCGCGCTCGTGATGAGCAACTTCACCTCCAAGATCGACGACCCCAACCAGGACGGCCCCAAGTGGCTGCGCGTGTTCTGGGCCGTGAGCACGGGCGTGCTGACGCTGGCCATGCTGCTGGTGGGCGGTGTGACCACGCTGCAGAACGCCACGCTCGTCATGGGACTGCCGTTCTCGGTGGTCATGTACCTCATCATGGTGGGACTGTGGCGGGCCCTGCAGGTGGAGGTCAGCACCGCGGCCTCCGGCGCCGTGGCCAGCCGCTCCGCCGTGGCAGGGCGCACCGGCCGGGACACGCACTGGCGCTCGCGGCTCTCCCGCCTGGGCTCGTACCCGGGTCCCCGCGCCGCGCAGCGCTACGTGAAGGACGTGGCGGCGCCGGCACTCGAGACCCTCGCGGCGGAGATCCGCGGTTCCGGGGTCGCGGTCACCGTGGCGACCACGCCGGTGGAGGAGGACCCCGGGCTGCAGCAGACCAGCCTGCACGTGGACCTCGCCCCCGAGCGGGACTTCCTGTACCGGGTGCACCCCGTGGCGTTCCCCACCCCGGGGTTCGGAGGCTTCCGCACCAACCCGGACTCGGACCGGTACTTCCGGCTGGAGGTCTTCACGGCCACCGGTTCACTGGGCTACGACGTGCTGGGGTACACGTCCGAGCAGCTCATCAACGACGCGCTCGACTGCTACGAGCGCCACCTGGAATTCATCCGGCTCAACCACGAGCACCCCGGCAGCACCCAGATCGGCCTTCCCACGGCCGAGACGGGGATGTGGGCCGAGACCGCACCGAACAAGGAGGACACACCGTGAGCAGCACGCTGTACATCGACGGCCAGTGGGTCCCCGCCCTGCAGGGCGGCACCCGCACCATCACCTGCCCCGCGGACGGCACCGAGGTGGCCGTCGTCGCCGAGGCCACCCGCGAGGACACCGAGCGCGCGATCGGCGCGGCCCGCGTGGCTTTCGACGACGGCCGCTGGTCGGGCGTCCCCGCGGGGGAGCGCGGCGGCTTCCTGCTGCGCGTGGCCGCCCGGCTGCGCGAGCGCGCCGAGGAGTTCGCCCGCGCCGAGTCCCTGGACACCGGCAAGCGCATGGACGAGTCCCGCCAGGACATCTCGGACATCGCGGACTGCTTCGAGCACTTCGGCAGGATCGCCGCGCAGGACGCGGGCCGCGTGGTGGACGCCGGGAACCCGGACGTGGTCAGCCGCGTGGTCCACGAGCCCGTGGGCGTGTGCGGTCTCATCACCCCGTGGAACTACCCGCTGCTGCAGGCCGCGTGGAAGATCGCACCCGCGCTCGCGGCGGGCAACACCTTCGTGCTCAAGCCGGCCGAGCTCACGCCCCACACGGCCATCCTCATGATGCAGGTGCTCGAGGAGCTGGGGCTGCCCGCGGGTGTGGCCAACCTCGTGCTGGGTGCCGGGGCGGAGGCCGGCGCGCCGCTGTCCTCCGACCCCCGCGTGGACCTCGTGTCCTTCACCGGCGGGCTCGTGACCGGCCGTGTGGTCGCCCGCGAGGCCGCGGCCACCGTCAAGAAGGTGGCCCTCGAGCTGGGCGGCAAGAACCCCAACGTCGTCTTCGCGGACGCGGACTACGACGCCGCGCTGGACAACGCCCTGAACGCCGCGTTCGTGCACTCGGGGCAGGTCTGCTCCGCCGGAGCGCGGCTGGTGGTGGAGGAGTCCATCGCGGAGACGTTCGTGGGCGATCTCGCGGCGCGCGCGGAGGCCATCCTGCTGGGCGGCCCGTTCGACGAGAAGGCCGAGACCGGCGCGCTGATCTCCGAGGCGCACCGGGACAAGGTGCACGCCTACGTGGAGCGTGCCCGCGAGCAGGGTGCGCGCATCCGCTGCGGCGGCCGCTTCGCCGAGGGGCCCTCCGCGGACGGAACGCTGCAGCTCGAGAACGGCTGCTTCTACCTGCCCACGGTGATCGACGGGTGCACCCCGGACATGGACTGCGTGCACGACGAGGCCTTCGGCCCCACCGTGACCGTGGAGACCTTCCGCACCGAGGAGGAGGCCGTGGCGATCGCCAACGACACGTACTACGGCCTGGCCGGCGCCGTGTGGAGCCAGGACGCGGGCAAGTCCCAGCGGGTGGCCGGGAAGCTGCGCCACGGCACCGTGTGGATCAACGACTTCCACCCCTACCTGCCGCAGGCGGAGTGGGGCGGCATGAAGCAGTCCGGCGTGGGCCGCGAGCTGGGCCACGCCGGGCTGGGGGAGTACCAGGAGACCAAGCACGTCTACCAGAACGTCCGACCGGCCGTGACCGGGTGGTTCGCGCAGCACTGAGCGCACCGCCGCGCCGGGCCCGCCCCGGCGCCCCGGCCGACGACGCCGCGCCCGCACCGCCCGCAGCTGGCGGGCGCGCGCGGCGTCGCACACCCCGACGAAGGGAGAAGACATGAGCGAGAAGAACACCCTGGCCGAGTACGACTACGTGGTGGTGGGTGCAGGCTCCGCCGGTGCCGTGGTCGCCGCGCGCCTGAGCGAGGACCCGAGCGTGTCCGTGGCCCTGCTGGAGGCCGGCGACCACGACGCCGGGTACCCCGAGGTGCTGCAGCTCAACCGCTGGATGGAGCTGCTGGAGTCCGGCCACGACTGGGACTACCCGCTGGAGGAGCAGGAGAACGGCAACTCCTTCATGCGCATGGCCCGTGCCAAGGTGCTGGGCGGCTGCTCGTCCCACAACTCCTGCATCGCGTTCTGGGCACCGAGCGAGGACCTGGACGAGTGGGAGTCCAAGCACGGGGCGCAGGGCTGGAACTCCGAGCTGGCGTTCCGGCTCTACCAGAAGCTGGAGAACAACGAGGACCCGGGCGCCCACCACGGCCACGACGGCCCCGTTCGGCTGCGCACCGTGCCCCCGGCGGACCCGAGCGGCGTCGCCCTGCTGGAGGCGGCCGAACAGGCAGGCATCCCCCGCGCGGACTTCAACACCGGCAAGACCGTGACGCAGGGCGCGAGCTTCTTCCAGATCAGCGCCCGCGAGGACGGCACGCGGTCCTCCTCCTCCGTGAGCTACCTGCACCCCGCCCAGGACCGTGAGAACCTCACGATTCTCACGGGCACCCAGGTCAAGCGGGTGCTCTTCGACGAGGACCGCCGCGCCACCGGCGTGGAGGTCACGGACAACGCGTTCGGCAAGGCGCACGTGATCTCCGCCCGCCGCGAGGTGGTCGTCTCCGCCGGTGCGATCGACACCCCCAAGCTGCTCATGCTCTCCGGCATCGGCCCCGCCGAGCACCTCTCCGAGGTGGGCGTGGACGTGCTCGTGGACTCCCCGGGCGTCGGCTCGCACCTGCAGGACCACCCGGAGGCGGTGATCCAGTGGGAGGCGAAGCAGCCCATGGTGGAGGACTCCACCCAGTGGTGGGAGATCGGCGTGTTCGACCAGGTGGACGAGGGCCTGGACCGCCCGGACCTGATGATGCACTACGGCAGCGTGAACTTCGACATGCACACCTACCGCCAGGGCTATCCCACGGCGGACAACGCGTTCTGCCTGACCCCGAACGTGACCCACGCCCGCTCGCGCGGCACCGTGCGGCTGCGCACGCGTGACTTCCGGGACAAGCCCCGTGTGGATCCCCGCTACTTCACGGATCCCGAGGGCTACGACATGCGCATCATGACGGCGGGCATCCGCCGCGCGCGGGAGATCGTGGCGCAGCAGGGCATGTCCGAGTGGGCCGGCAGGGAGCTGTTCCCCGGGGAGGACGTGCAGAGCGACGAGGAGATCGCGGACTACATCCGCCGCACCCACAACACCGTGTACCACCCGGCGGGCTCGTGCCGCATGGGTCCGGTGGAGGACGCGGACTCGCCCCTGGACCCCCAGCTGCGGGTCAAGGGGGTGAGGGGGCTGCGCGTCGCGGACGCCTCCGTGATGCCGGAGCTAGTGACCGTGAACCCCAACATCACCGTCTACATGATCGGTGAGCGGGCCGCGGAGCTGATCGCGGCGGACCACGGGGCCGGGCAGCAGTAGCCCTCGACCCGGCCAACGACGACGCCCGGCGCCGTGAGGTGCCGGGCGTCGTCGTGCTCCGGACCGGTCTGCCCCGGTGCCGGGGAGCGCCGAGGCGCTCAGGCGGAGAGCGGCTCCAGCTTGTAGAAGGACATCCCGCCGGTGACGCCGGAGGCCCCGGGGACCAGGAGCCTGCGGTACTTGGCGCACCACTGGCCCCTTCCGCGGGTGTGCTGCGCGGCCGCGGCAACCGCACGGACGTCGTCCGTGGCGTACTGGTGCTGCTGGCCGTCGGGCTCCGTGAGCGACACGAGGTGGTGCGCGGTGTCCGCGTGGACGGTGACGTCCACCCACTGCTCGCGGGAGTCGGGGCTCGTCCGCTGGGTGGACGGGGGTCGCTGTGCTGTGCTGTTCATCTTCCGGGGCCTCTGGTTGTTTCTGGTCGCTTGCCGGAGTCACACGTGTGAATCGGCCACTTCGTCATCCAAACCACCCCTGAACCGAGGGTTGGCGTGCGCCGAGTTGGAGCTCGGGTGAGCGCGCGGGCCAGTGGCCCGTGCGCAGGCGCATCTCGTGAAGGTGGTTCGAGCCTAGTCAGCGCTGCCCGGTGCGAGCCAGGGAGCGGCCGGGAATGTCATCAAAACTTAACCAACGGAGCCTCGTGGCCCGGGCCGTCCGGTCAGCGGGCGCCCAGCCCCGTCCGCCGTGCCCCGTTCGTGCGGGAGTTCACGCGGGCCGCTCGCCCGTAGTGCTCCACGAGCTGGTCGCACACGGCGTCCCACGTGCGGGTCTGCACCGTCCGGTGGGCCGTGCGCGCGAACGCGAGACGCTTGGCGTCGTCGCCCACGAGGTCCCGCACCCGATCCCGCAGGGCCTCGGTGTCCCCGGGGCGGTAGAGCCAGCCGTTGCGGGAGGAGTCCACGAGGTCCAGCGGGCCGCCGCGGCCCACGGCGACCACGGGGACCGCGCAGGCCATGGCCTCCTGGATGGTCTGGCAGAACGTCTCGTGCTCGCCGGGGTGGACGAACACGTCCAGGGAGGCCATGACCGTGGCCAGCTCGGTGCCGGAGAGGAACCCCTCGAAGTGGGCGTGGGGGAGCAGCGCACGCAGCGACTCCTTCTGGGGGCCGGAGCCCACCACCACGAGCTGGGTGTCCGGCAGGGAGTCCAGGACCACGAGGTCCGCCACCTGCTTCTCCGGAGCGAGCCGCCCCACGTACCCGACGATCCGCCGGCCGCCGCCCACCCGATCGCGCCACGCGTCGTCGCGCCGGTCCGGGCTGAAGCGGACGGTGTCCACGCCGCGGCGCCACGTGTGGACCCGCTGCACCCCGTGCTCGTGCAGGGAGGCGATGGACGCCGTGGAGGGGGCCAGGGTGAGGGTGGCGCTGTTGTGCATGGTGCGCACGTGGGACCACATGCTCTTCTCCAGGAGCGCGGCGCCGTAGCGCGCGGCGTAGCCGGGGACGTCCGTCTGGTAGACGGCCACGCACGGCAGACCCAGGCCCTTGGCGGCCTGGATGGCCTGCCAGCCCAGGATGAAGGGGGAGGCCACGTGGACCACGTCCGGCGCGAAGCGCGCCAGGATGCGCTGCATCCGGTTCACGGTGCAGCTTGCGACGCGCACCTCCGGGTACCCGGCGAGCGGGAGGGAGGGAATACGCTCCACACGCACGCCGTCCACGTGGTCCACGGAGCCCAGGAAGAGGGTCTTCTCGTAGGAAGGAGCGATCACCATGGCCTCGTGGCCGTGGTCGCGCAGGTGTTCCAGGACGCGGATCACGGAGTGGGTGACGCCGTTGACGTGGGGGAGGAACTGTTCTGCCACCAGTGCGATTCTCACGCCTCCACCCTGGCGTCCGTGCCCCACCGCGGCGTCACGCACCGGTGTCCTGCGGGTGAAGTCCGGACGAACAGCGCTGCGGGCCGCGGCCGCCCGGACGTGGAAAGATGAGCGTGATGAAACTTCCCTCAGTGCCCGGTGCGATCACGGGCGTACGCGACCGATGGCGAGCGCGCGGCTCCTCCGCCGCGGACGGTTCCGCCCCAGACGACCGGCGGGAACCCGGACGGCTCCCCCCGGGCGGCGCACCAGGCTCCAGTACGGGGGATTTCGGCAGGGGGGACGACGGCGCACGGGGCGCCGGGGCGCGACGCTCCGTCACGCAGCCCGCCACCGCGACGTCTCCCGCCGCGAAGCCCCCCGCGGTGCAGCGCGACGACGCGGGGCTGCCCATGCCCCTGGCCCTGCAGGGCGTCGTCGAGATGCTCGCGGTGGGTCTGGTGGGCCTGCTGCTCGGCGCTCTGCTGCTGGGCGCGGTCTGGGTGGCCGGGGGCTTCGCGACGCTCGGCGCCGGCGGCAGCCTCCGGCTGGCCGGGCTCGGCTGGCTGCTTGCGCACGGCACGCCCCTGGACGTGCGGGCCGCCGAGGGGTTGCCCCTGGACGGCGGTGGCACCGTCACCCTGGTGCCGCTCGGTCTCACGCTGATCCCGTTTGCGCTCGCCGTGGTCGCCGGGCGGCGGATCGCGCGGGCCTGCTGGCGCGGGCAGTTCCTCGTGCCGTTCTGCGCGGGCATGGTGGCGTACGCGCTCCTCGCCGCGGTGGTGGCACTGGTCTCCCGCACGGACCAGGTGTCCGTGGACCTGCTCTCCGCGGCACTGTGCTCCCTGCTGCCCGTGGGCCTGGGGGCACTCGTGGGCGGCTGGAGCGTCTCGCGCTCGCTGGCAGCGGTCCTCGGGACGGATGCCGCCTCCTGGCTGCAGCGCACGAGCCAGTACTCGCGCTGGGCGGGCTCCTACGTGTGGGCCGTGATCCGCGCGGGATCCCTCGCGGCCGCCGCGGCCGTGGCGGGAGGTGCGCTGCTGCTCGTCGTGGCGCTCGCGGGGAACTGGGGCGGCATCGTGACCGTGTACCAGGATCTCGGCACGGGGACCGCGGGGGACACTGCGCTCACCGCCCTGCAGTTCGGCTTCCTCCCCAACATGGTGCTCTGGGCCCTCGCGTGGGCCTCCGGCGCCGGCTTCGCGGTGGGGTCCGGGACCCTCACGTCGCCGTTCCAGACCACAATGGGCCCGCTGCCGCAGTTCCCCGCCCTCGCGGCTCTGCCCGCCGGTGACCCGTGGACCTTCGCGCCCGCCGTTCTCGCGCTGCCCGTGCTCGCCGGGCTGCTCGCGGGCTGGTGGTTCTGCCGCGAGGGGGAGAACCACCTGGACGACTGGATGGCCATCCGCCTGCCCCTGCGCTGGTTCACGTTCCTGCTCTCCACCCTTCTCACCGTGGTGTTCATCGCCGCGGTCGGCTCCGGCATCGTCGCGGTGCTGACGTGGCTGTCCCACGGCTCGCTCGGCATCGGCCGGCTCACGGACATCGGTCCCCACGCCGGGGAGGTGTTCCTGTGGCTGGGCGCCGAACTCGCCGTGGGTGCGGCGGTGGGCTACCTCGTGGGGCCGTGGCTCGAGCGCGAGGGCTACCGCTCCCACACGTGGCAGGACTCCGACGACGACGCCGCGCCGCCCGTGGCCGCGCACGCCGCCGGTGGGCGCACGTCCCGGGAGGAGACGGCGCCCGCTGCCGTCCGCGTGGAGCCGTCGCGCTCGCCCGGGGCGGGTGCCGCCGCAGGAGAGCTCTCCGCACCGGAGCCGACCCGCGCGAGCCGTGGCGCCGAGACCTCCGGGTCCGCCAGGACCGGAGGGGTCAGGCCCCTCTCCGTTGGCCCGCGGGGTTCCGGCTCCACGCGGCTGACGCGTCCCGCTGCCGAAGAGCCGGGCACGGGGCACGGGCTCTCCCGGCGGGAGGAGGCCAGGCGACGTCGTGCGGAGCGGCGCTCCGCGAAGCGCAAGGCGGCGCGGCTGGCGGCGCTGGACCGCGAGAACGAGCGCTGAGCGACGGCGGCCCGGGGCGGGTGGCGTCCGCCCGGCCAGTTCAGCGCGAGGGCGTGGTGCTCCCGCTGGGGGATGCCGAGGCGGGAGCGGACGCCCCCGTGGAGGCTGCTCGGGAGGGGCTCGCACTGCCGGTTCCGGACGGGCTCTCGCTGCCGGAGGCACCGGGGGAGGCACTCGAGGACTCCGCGGCCGTGGGGTCCGCGGAGGGGCCGCCGGTCTCCAGGGGCCGCCCGCCCACTTGGTTGAAGACGTTGTCGTTGAGCTGCTGCTGGCAGTGCTGCTGGGATGCGAGGGTCAGTGCGCCGTTGGTGCACTCCTGGTAGGCCTGCGTGGCGGGCCACACGAGCAGACGGCTGGCCCCGCCCAGGGTGTTGAGGCTGCCCCACAGGACGGCGATCACCCCGAGGGCGATGACGAGGCCCCGTGACGTGGCCCCGCGGGCGCGGACGAGGGCCACGATGCCCATGACCACCCCGGCCACGGCCAGGGCGACGCCCAGCCACGTGGCGAGCACGTCCCTGTTCACGAGGGCGGAGGCCAGGACCGCGAGACCGGCGGCCACGGCGGCGAACCGGACCCGGGCGGCGTCGTTCCCGCCGCGGGGGTGGGAGGGCTTCCCGGAGCGCGGGGCGCCGGGCGTCGGATCGTGGGGCGGCGTAGCACGGTCGTGGGAGTCCTGCATGGCCACCACTCTAGGCGAGACGGGCCGGGCCTCCCGGCGGGCGGACCGCGCCCGGACGGGCCGCCGCCACGGCTAGCATGGGCCCATGCGCACAGTGGTCCTGGTGTCCGGTTCCGGCACGAATCTGCAGGCGATGATCGACGCCCTCCACCACGGCGAGTCCCCGGTGGAGATCGCGGCCGTGGGGGCGGACCGGCCGTGCGAGGGCCTGCGGCGCGCCGAGGCCGCGGGCATCGAGACCTTCGTGGTGGCGCCCGGCGAGCACGCGGACCGGGCGCAGTGGAACCGCGCGCTGGAACGGGAGGTGGCCGCGCGCCGCCCCGACCGCGTGGTCTTCGCGGGCTTCATGCGGATCGTGGACGCGGACTTCGTGGCCGCGTTCCCCGGGCGCATCGTCAACACCCACCCGTCCCTGCTGCCCTCGTTCCCCGGGGCGCACGCCGTCCGGGACGCCCTGGCCCACGGGGTGAAGATCACCGGTGCCACGGTGCACGAGGTGGTCCCGGACGTGGACGCGGGCCCGATCCTCGCGCAGGTGGCCGTGCCCATCGGGGCGCAGGACACCGAGGAGAGCCTGCACGAGCGGATCAAGACCGCAGAGCGGCAGCTGCTCGTGGACACCCTGGACGCCCTGGGGCGGCAGCGGGCCGCGTCCCCGGGTGACGCACGGGCCGCCGTCCGAAAGGCCCGGCCGTAGACTGGCGAGGGCGCTGCGCTGCCGCGCACCCGCGTCGTCGTCCCCGGACGACGGGTGCGGTGAGCGGCACCCGAGAGGCCGCGCTCCCGGTCCCCGCACGGGCCCGGGAGGTCCTCGGCGGGCAGCGCCGGACCACACGTCCCCACGTCTTCCTGGAGAGTCCGTGAACACTTCCGACCTGAACCGTGTGCCGCTGAAACGCGCCCTGATCTCCGTGTACGACAAGACTGGTCTGGAGGACCTCGCACGAGGCCTGCACGACGCCGGGGTGGACATCGTCTCCACCGGCACCACGGCCAGGACCATCCAGGCCGCAGGAGTCCCCGTCACCGAGGTCGCGGACGTCACCGGGTTCCAGGAGTGCCTGGACGGCCGGGTCAAAACTCTGCACCCCCGCGTTCACGCCGGGATCCTGGCGGACCGCCGCAGGCCCGAGCACGTGGCGCAGCTGGACGAGCTGGGCATCGACCCGTTCGACCTGGTGGTGGTGAACCTCTACCCGTTCCAGGAGACCGTGCGCTCGGGCGCCGCGCGGGACGACGTCGTGGAGCAGATCGACATCGGCGGGCCCTCCATGGTGCGCGCCGCCGCGAAGAACCACGCGGCGGTGTCCGTGGTGGTGGACCCCGCGGGCTACCCGGACGTGGTGCGGGCCGCCCACGACGGCGGCTACGACCTCGCGGCACGGCAGAGGCTCGCCGCAGCCGCCTTCGCCCACACCGCCGCGTACGACACCGCGGTGGCCACGTGGACGGCCCAGCAGTTCGAGCATGACCCCGAGGCCAGCTTCTGGCCCCCGTACGCCGGGCTCGCCTTCCAGCGCGCGGAGTCCCTGCGCTACGGCGAGAACCCCCATCAGAAGGCCGCGCTCTACACCGACGACGCCGCGGCCCCCGGGATCGCCCAGGCCGAGCAGCTGCACGGCAAGGCCATGTCCTACAACAACTACGTGGACGCGGACGCGGCCGTGCGCGCCGCCTTCGACTACGAGCAGCCCGCCGTGGCCGTGGTCAAGCACAACAACCCGTGCGGTGTGGCCGTGGCCACCCCCGGTGCGTCGGACCCGATCGCGGACGCGCACCTCAAGGCCCACGCGTGCGACCCGCTCTCCGCCTACGGAGGAGTGGTCGCGGCCAACCGGCCGGTCACCGCCCAGATGGCCCGCAATCTCCAGCCCGTCTTCACCGAGGTGGTCGTGGCGCCGGAGTTCGAGCCCGAGGCGCTGGAGATCCTGCAGGCCAAGAAGAACATCCGGCTGCTCGCCCTGCCCGAGGGCTTCGAGCGCGACCCCCTGGAGTACCGGGGGGTTTCCGGAGGCGCCCTGTTCCAGCAGGCGGACCGCCTGGACACCGAGGGCGACGACCCCGCCCACTGGACGCTCGTGGCCGGGGAGCCAGCGGACGAGAAGACGCTCGCGGACCTCGAGTTCGCGTGGCGCTCGCTGCGGGCGGTGAAGTCCAACGCGATCCTGCTCGCGCACGACGGCGCCTCCGTGGGCATCGGCATGGGCCAGGTCAACCGCGTGGACTCGTGCCGACTGTCCGTGGAGCGCGCCAACACGCTCGCCGAGGACGGTGCGCAGCGCGCCCACGGTGCCGTGGCGGCGTCGGACGCGTTCTTCCCGTTCGCGGACGGGCTGCAGGTGCTGCTGGATGCCGGTGTGCGCGCCGTGGTCCAGCCCGGCGGTTCCATCCGCGACGAGGAGGTCGTCGCGGCCGCGCAGGCGGCGGGCGTGACCATGTACGTGACCGGGGCGCGGCACTTCTTCCACTGACCCCCCGCACGGAGGAACGGCCCGGACTCGTGGAGTCCGGGCCGTTCCCGTGCGAGGCTCAGGAGTTCAGCGCGCGGTGCTCCCGGGAGAGCTCGATGTAGTGCTGCGCGTTGCGGCTCACCGCGCGGCGCTCCTCCCCGGTGAGCTCGCGGCGGACCGTGCCCGGCACCCCGGCCACGAGAGAACCCGGCGGCACCACGGTGGCCTCCAGCACCACGGTGCCCGCGGCCACCAGGCTGCCGCTGCCCACCACGGCGCCGTTGAGCACGGTGGCGTTCATGCCCACCAGGACATCGTCCTCGAGGGTGCAGCCGTGGACCACCGCTCCGTGGCCCACGCTCACACGCTCACCGATGGTGGTGGGGTGCTCGGGGTCCGAGTGCACCGTCACGTTGTCCTGCAGGTTGGAGTTGGCTCCCACGCGCAGCGGGGAACGGTCCCCGCGCACGACGGCGCCGTAGAAGATCCCCGCGCCCGCACCCACCGAGACGTCCCCCACGATCGTGGCGTTCGGGGCCACGAAGGCCGTCTCCGACACCACGGGTCTGCGCTGATCGTAGGAGAGGACGAGCGGTTCGCGGGAGGGGTTCGGGGCGGTCGTGTCGTGTGTCATGGAGCACAGCCTAGTGGGGCCGCGTCCCGGGTGGTGCGGGCGACGCCGTGCCCGGCAGGGCGGCGTCGCCCACGGGGCTCAGAGCTCGCCGACGTCCGAGATGAAGCGGCGCCGCAGTGCCGCGGTGGCCTTCTCCGGGTGGCGGGACGCGCGGTGGCGCAGTGCCACGGAGATCTTCTGTCCGCCCTTGAGCACGTACTCGGCGCCGTTGACGTGGATGGTCACGGGGTCCGCCTTCACGGAACTGCCCTCGAGCTCCAGGATGTCGTGGTCCAGCGAGACCTCGATGACCTGGCCGTAGTACAGCACGGTGAAGTCCACGGCCTCGATCTCCCGGGGCAGCGCGGGCTGGAACTCGAGCCACTGCCCGCGCACGCGAAGTCCGGCGTACGCGCGGGTGACCACGTCCACGGACCCGGCCATGGCCCCCAGGTGGATGCCCTCGCCCGTGGTACCGCCCTGCGTGTCGTCCATGTCGATCATCAGCGCGTCCTGGAACGAGCCCCACGAACGGTCCGGGTCCAGCCACGCGAGCACGGCGGCGTTGACCACCCTGGACAGGGACGAGCCGTTGGAGGAGCGGGCGATGTAGTGGTCCACGGTGCGCTGCACGGCGTCCACGTCCGTGGTGTAGCCCATCCGGGCGAGCTCCTCCACCACGCCGTCGGGACCGAGCAGGTAGACCAGCATGATGGTGTCCGCCTGCTTGGACAGCTTGTAGTTGTTGGTCAGGTCCCCCTCGTTCTCGAGGAGCAGGTCCAGGCGGCCGATGTTGCGGTACTTGGTCCGGTAGAAGTCCCAGTCGAGCTCGGCGAGGTCGTCGTAGCCCTCGAACTGGGCGATCGTGCCGTCCGCGTTGAACGGCACGTACATGTTCTTGGCCATGTTCAACCACGTCTGGACCTCCTGCGGGGAGATCTCGAAGCGGGACTCCAGGTACTCGCGCTGGTGCTCCACCATGTCGTTGAAGATGTGCGCGGAGTGGCGGAACAGCCACGAGGCCAGGACGTTCGTGTACGCGTTGTCCTCGAGCCCTCCGCCGTGCTGGCCCGCAGGCCCGTCGTGGTACTCGTCCGGGCCCATGACACCCGCGATGTGGTACCTGCCGTCGTGGGAGTCGTACTCCGCCAGGGAGGCGAACAGCCGGGTGATGCCGATGATCAGCTCCGCGCCCTGGCCCGAGAGCCAGTCCATGTCACCCGTGGACTCGTAGTAGACCCACGCGTTGTAGGCGATGGCGAGCCCCACGTGGAACTGCCGCCACGAGTTGTCCGGCAGCCACCGGCGGGAGTGGTGGTTGTACAGCTCGGGCGGGGTCTCCTCGCGGCCGTCCGAGCCGGACTGCCACGGGAAGGCCGCACCGTAGAGGCCGATCTCCTGGGCGCGCTGGTGGGCCATGGACAGGCGCCGCCAGCGGTAGGACAGCAGGGACCGTGTCACCTGGGGCTGGCGCATGTTGATGACCGGCAGGATGAACAGCTCGTCCCAGAAGATGTGCCCCCGGTAGCCCTCGCCGTGCAGACCGCGGGCGGGGACACCGGCGTCGCGCAGGGTCAGGTGGGGAGCGAGCGTCTGCGCGGCGTGGAAGAGGTGGGTCCGCACCGCCAGCTGGGTGCTCAGGTGCTCGGGGGTGTCCTCCGCGGACTCCAGTGTGACCTCGTAGCGGTCCCAGAGGCGGGCCCACTCGATCTCGTGGGACGCGAGCAGCTTGCGCACGCCGAACGGGGAGCGGTTGAGCTCGGCCAGCGCACCGTCCCGGGGAGAGCCGATCGCGGCGTCCCGGCTCGTGACCACGGCGGTGGTGCTGTCCACCAGCACCGGGCTCCAGGGCTCGAGCTGCACGGTGTGGCGCCGGAACTCGATGCCGCCGGGGCGCACCTCGCGGCGCTCGGTCACGGGGCCCTCGGCCTCGATGCGCGTGCGCTGGGCCATCGCGATCTCGATCTTGGACTGGGAGGTGCGCACGAGCGAGAGCAGGGTCTCGTGCTCGTCCGGCAGGGTGGTGGACTCCAGCAGCGCCAGGTGGTGCGAGTTCAGCTCCCGGTACTCCGCCACGCCGCTGTTGGTCACGGCCGGGTCCACGCCGGTGCGGATGTGCAGGCGACCGCCCGCATCACGCGCGACGATCCTGGTCTCCTGCGCGCCCAGGTGGCGGTGGCGCAGGGACACGAGGCGGCGCTGCTCGATCTCGAGGGAGCGGGCGGGCCCGCCGGACTCCGGGTCCGCCTCCGCATCGGTGAGCACGAGGGTGCGGATCAGCAGGCCGCGGCGCAGGTCCAGCTCCACGCGTTCGTCGCTCGCGCGCAGCCCGCCCTCGGACCACCAGCGGCCCTCGGAGAAGCGCAGGTCCAGGTGCAGCCAGTTGGGGGCGTTGACCATGGACTCGTGCTCCACGTCCCGGCCGTTCACGTGGCTCAGCACGCGGTTGAACACACCGGCCAGGTAGGTGCCGGGGTAGTGGACGCCGTTGTCCGGGAACTCGCACGCGGCCCCGCGCACACCCATGTAGCCGTTGGCCAGGGTGAGCAGCGCCTCGCGGCGGGCCTCGGTGGCGGGGTCGAAGCCGTCGAACACGAGCCGCCAGGGATCGTCCCGCCGGGCACCGAGGTCCAGTTCCCCCACGTCGTTGAGCACCATGTGGGCGCCGGCGCGGTAGAGGCGCTCCCGGGCACCGTCCCGGTTGATGCCCACCACCAGGCCGAAGCCCCCGGCGGCGCCGGCCTGCACGCCGGCCACGGCGTCCTCGACCACCACGCTGTTCTCCGGGGCCACGTCCAGCAGCCGGGCGCACTCGTGGAACGTGTCCGGTGCGGGCTTGCCGGGCAGGCCGTGCTCAGCGGCCCAGTTGCCGTCCACGACCCGGTCGAAGGAGTCCTGCAGACCCGCGGCGGAGAGCACCACGGAGCTGTTGCGGCTCGCGGTCACCAGGCCCACGGGCACGCCGCCCGCGCGCAGCCGCTCGATCATCGCCACGGTCCCCTCGAACACGCGCACACCGTGCTCGGCGAGCTCCTCGTGGAAGTAGCCGTCCTTGGCGCCGGCCTGGCCCTGCACGGTCCAGTCCCCGGGCTGCGGCTCGTCCTGGCCGCCCGCCTCGGGCAGGACGGCCCCGCGGGCCGCGAGCAGTGCGCGCACGCCGTCCTCGCGGCGTCGGCCGTCCACGTAGGTGCGGTACTCGTTGCCCATGTCGAACGGGCTGCGGTCCACCTCCACCCCCTCGTCTGCCGCAGCCAGGCGGGGATCCGCGAGCAGCTGGTCGAACAGCTTCTTCCAGGCCCGGGCGTGCACACCCGCGGTGTCCGTGACCACACCGTCCATGTCGAAGATGACGGCGGCGTAGCGGGTGCGCAGCACATCCGTCGGCTCGGACGGCGCGCGGCCGTCCTCCACACGGGGCATGGCGGCGGTGAACGGGGCGGTGGGAAGAACGTTCACGGCGCGGGAACTCCTAGCACAGGGGACGGGAACGGGTGGTGCTGCGCGGTCTCCCCGGGGAGAGCGGCGGCCCTGCAGCGCGTCGACGACGCGTGAGCACGTCACGCGCGTGAGGTTCGGGCACACACGTTACCCGTAGACGACCACCGGCCACGACACGACCGGCCGCCCCGGACGCCGTGGCCCCGCGGTGACCGGCAAGGAGCCGCGACGGAGCCGGTGGTGCACCAGCACGGGACGGATGTGATCCACGGGACGAGGGGTCCCCGTTCCTGGATATGCTGAGGGGGAACCGACCGTGGACGAAGAAGGTGGAGCATGACGGAATCTGTGACCAACCAGCCGCTCTCTGAGGTGGACCCGGACGTCGCCCAGGCGATCCAGGACGAGCTGGGACGCCAGCGCTCCACGCTGGAGATGATCGCCTCGGAGAACTTCGCCCCGCGCGCGGTGCTCGAGGCGCAGGGCTCGGTGCTGACGAACAAGTACGCGGAGGGCTACCCCGGGCGCCGCTACTACGGCGGCTGCGAGTACGTGGACGTGGTGGAGAACCTGGCCCGCGACAGGGCGTGCGAGCTCTTCGGCGCGGACCACGCGAACGTCCAGCCGCACTCCGGTGCCCAGGCGAACACCGCGGTGATGGCCGCGCTCATGCAGCCCGGCGACACGCTCATGGGCCTCTCCCTGGCCCACGGCGGGCACCTCACGCACGGCATGAAGATCAACGTGTCCGGCAAGCTCTACAACATCGCCGCGTACGAGGTGGACCCGGACACCTACCGGATCGACATGGACAAGGTGCGCGAGCAGGCGCTCGAGGCGCGCCCGAACGTGATCGTGGCCGGCTGGTCCGCGTACTCCCGGCAGCTGGACTTCGAGGCGTTCCGCTCGATCGCGGACGAGGTGGGCGCCAAGCTGTGGGTGGACATGGCGCACTTCGCGGGCCTCGTGGCCGCCGGGCTGCACCCCAACCCCGTGCCCCACGCCCACGTGACCACCTCCACGGTGCACAAGACTCTCGCGGGTCCGCGCTCCGGTGTGATCCTGTGCGAGGCGGACCTCAAGAAGAAGATCGACTCCGCCGTGTTCCCGGGCCAGCAGGGCGGTCCGCTCATGCACGCCATCGCGGGCAAGGCGGTGGCGTTCAGGATCGCGGCGTCCGGGGGCTTCAAGGAGCGCCAGCGGCGCACCATCGAGGGTGCGCAGATCCTCGCCGAGCGGCTGAACTCCGCGGACCTCTCGGAGCGCGGTGTCTCCGTGCTGACGGGCGGCACGGACGTTCACCTCGCTCTCGTGGACCTGCGGGACTCCGAGCTGGACGGCAAGCAGGCCGAGGACCTGCTGCACCAGGCCGGGATCACGGTCAACCGCAACGCGGTGCCGTGGGACCCCCGTCCGCCCATGGTCACCTCGGGTCTGCGCATCGGCACGCCCGCGCTCGCCACGCGCGGCTTCGGAGCGGACGAGTTCACCGAGGTCGCGGACGTCATCGCCGAGGCCCTGAAGCCGGGCGCGGACATCTCCGCCCTGCGTGCCCGCGTGGACGCGCTGACGGAGCAGTTCCCGCTGTACCCCGGCCTCGAGGAGTGGTGAGGTGACGGCTCAGGTTCTCGACGGCAAGGCCACGGCCGGGCAGATCAAGGCGGAGCTCGCCGAGCGGGTGGCCCGGCTGCGCGAGCGGGGCGTCGTGCCCGGGCTGGGCACGGTGCTCGTGGGCGACGACCCCGGGTCCCGCTCCTACGTCGCGGGCAAGCACCGCGACTGCGAGCAGGTGGGCATTGCCTCGATCCGCAGGGAGCTGCCCGCGGACGCCTCCCAGGAGGAGCTCGAGCGCGTGATCGACGAGCTCAACGAGGACCCGCAGTGCACCGGGTACATCGTGCAGCTGCCGCTGCCCCAGCACATGGACACGAACGCGGTCCTGGAGCGGATCGACCCCGCCAAGGACGCGGACGGGCTGCACCCCACCAACCTGGGGCGCCTGGTCCTCAACGTGAGCGAGCCCATGAGCTCGCCGCTGCCCTGCACCCCGAACGGCATCGTGGAGCTGCTCACCCGCCACGGCGTGGAGCTGGCGGGCCGCACCGTGCTGGTGATCGGGCGCGGGGTCACCGTGGGGCGCCCCATGGGGCTGCTGCTGACCCGCCGGGAGATCAACGCCACCGTGGTCCTGGCGCACACGGGCACCCGCAACCTGCCCGAGCTGCTCGCGCAGGCGGACGTGGTGGTCGCCGCGGCGGGCAAGCCGCACATGGTCACGGCGGAGCAGGTCAAGCCGGGGGCCGTCCTGCTGGACGTGGGCGTCTCCCGCGTCCCGGACCCGGAGACGGGCAAGGGCCGGCTCACCGGGGACATCGACCCCGCCGCCGCGGAGCGCGCCTCCTGGATGTCCCCCAACCCCGGGGGAGTGGGCCCCATGACGCGCGCCATGCTGCTCGTCAACGTGGTGGAATCCTGTGAACGCCGGGTGGCCGCCGCGGACTGAGCCGCGGCGCCGCAGGGCTCCGGCGCTCCATCCGCCCGCCGACGACGCCGCCCGGCCGCCTCCCGCACGAGGCGACCGGGCGGCGTCGTCGTGGTGGCTGCGGCCCGGCGGGGATGGTGCGCGGGTGGCGGTGCCTCCGGGGCAGGTGCCGATTCGGTGCGCCCCGCACGGTTTGAGACAATGGCCCCATGCAGCCGATCGGATCCTCGCCCACCCAGCCCGCCGACACCACCGGGGCTCCCCGTTCGGGGCGCACCGCCCTGTGGGGGACCATCATCGGCCTGGCCGTGCTGGTGGTCATCTTCGCCGTGGCCCTCATCCAGGCTGCCAACTCCAACTCGCTGCTGGGCTGGATCCTGGCCGGGATCGCCCTGGGGTGGCTCATGCTGGCCGTGTGGGCGCTGAGCATGGTGCGCAAGGCCGCCCGCTTCGGGCGGGAGCAGGTGCGCCAGGCGCAGGAGCAGTTCCAGGCCCAGCACGGCAGGGCCCCGGCGGCCACCGCCCCGGCGGGCCCCGGCCAGTCCCTGCGGGACGAGAAGCTCGCCCACGGCATGCAGGTGATCCTGGTGCAGTCCAAGGTGGTCAAGGAGCAGCTGTCCTCCCCGGAGCCCGAGCCCGAGCAGATCGGCCGGGCGCTCGAGACCATCGACATCACCGCGGCCAACGGGCTGCGCAGCCTCAGGGACTCCGGGACCGCGGTCAGCGGTACCGTGGTGGACTGACCGCGGCAGGGGCAGCGCGGCGTCGTCGCCCCACCAGCAACAGGAGACGGGCTCTCGCGAGACCCACGCACGACGAACACTTCGAGGAGACACACCCGCATGGCGCAGTCAGGGCAGAGCATACGCATCGCCACGGTGAACGTGAACGGCATCCGGGCCGCGTACCGGCGCGGCATGGCCGAGTGGCTGGCCCCCCGGGAGGTGGACCTGCTGTGCCTGCAGGAGGTGCGGGCTCCGGACAAGATCACGCGCGAGCTGCTGGACGAGGACGTCTGGGACGTCCGCCACGCGGAGGCTGCGGCGAAGGGCCGCGCGGGCGTGGCGATCGCCACCCGCCGCGACGCGTTCGACGGCGCGCTGCTGCCCACCGCCTCCCGCGTGGGGATCGGCGAGGAGTACTTCGACGACTCCGGGCGCTGGATCGAGAACGACGTGACGCTGCCCAGCGGCGAGACCCTCACCCTGGTCTCCGCGTACGTGCACTCCGGCGAGGTGGACACGCCCAAGCAGGCGGACAAGTACCGCTTCATGGACGCCATGCTCACCCGGCTGCCGGAGATCGCGGGCGGGAGCGACCACGCCCTCGTGGTGGGGGACCTCAACGTGGGCCACACCGAGCGGGACATCAAGAACTGGAAGGGCAACGTCAAGAACGCGGGATTCCTGCCCGAGGAGCGGGCGTACTTCGACAGGTTCTTCGGGGAGGTGGGCTACGTGGACGTCGCCCGCAGCCTCGCCGGGGACGTGCCCGGGCCCTACACGTGGTGGTCCTACCGTGGCAAGGCGTTCGACACGGACGCCGGGTGGCGCATCGACTACCACATGGCCACCCCCGGCCTCGCCGCCCGCGCGCAGAGCGCCACGGTGGACCGCGCCGCCTCCTACGACACCCGCTTCTCCGACCACGCCCCGCTCGTGGTGGACTACCGCCTCAGCTGAGCCGGCTCCCGCCGGAACCGCACGACCGAAAGAAGACTGCCACCGTGACCGACACCAGCACCCCGGCGAACCAGACCCCGCGCGTGGTCTCCGGCGTCCAGCCCTCCGCCGACTCCCTGCACCTGGGCAACTACGTGGGTGCCCTGCGCAACTGGGTGGACATGCAGGACGAGAACGACTGCGTGTTCTTCGTGGCGGACCTGCACTCCATCACCACGGGGCAGGACCCGGCCACCATGCAGGAGCGTACCCGCGTGACGGCCGCGCAGTACATCGCCGCGGGCATCGACCCCGAGCGCTCCACGCTGCTGATCCAGTCCCAGGTGCCCGAGCACACCCAGCTCGCGTGGGTGCTCAACTGCATCACCGGCTACGGCGAGGCCGCACGTATGACGCAGTTCAAGGACAAGTCCGTGAAGCAGGGCGCGGAGAACACCACGGTGGGCCTGTTCACCTACCCCGTGCTGATGGCCGCGGACATCCTGGTCTACCAGGCCAACCAGGTCCCGGTGGGGGAGGACCAGCGCCAGCACCTGGAGCTCACCCGCACCCTCGCCCAGCGCTTCAACTCGCGGTTCGGGCAGACCTTCGCGGTGCCGGACGCCAAGATCCTGGAGAACTCCGCCAAGATCTACGACCTGCAGAACCCCACGGCCAAGATGTCCAAGTCCGCGCCCTCCGACGCGGGACTGGTCCGGCTGCTGGACACCGCGAAGGTCAACGCGAAGAAGATCAAGTCCGCCGTCACGGACGACGGCACCGAGGTGCGCTTCGACCGGCAGACCAAGCCCGGTGTCTCCAACCTGCTGACCGTCTACTCCTCGCTGACCGGCACCCCGATCGAGACGCTCGAGGCGCAGTACGAGGGCAGGATGTACGGCCACCTCAAGGTGGACCTCGCGGACGTGGTGACCCAGACGCTGCAGCCCATCCAGCAGCGGGCCCAGGAGCTGCTCGACGACCCGGCCGAGTTGGACCGGCTGCTGGCCCGCGGCGCGCAGAAGGGCCGGGCCATCGCCTCCCGCACGCTCACCGAGGTGTACGAGCGCATGGGTTTCCTGCCCGCGGCGTGATCCGGCGTGATCCGGCGAGAGAGGACCTGGGGTGGTGTGCGGTGGATCACAGTAGTGGGGGTAGGGTGGGACGCGGCCGAACCGAGGAGGTCCGTGTGAACCAGGGATTGCCCTCTCCCACCGTGCTCCCGGGCCGGGTCCACGCCGGGGTGGTCATCCGGCTGCCCGAGCCCATGGGCCAGGAGGTGCAGGACTGGCGCGCGTCCTTCGGGGACGCCCAGGCCGGCAGTGCACCCGCGCACATCACCCTCATGATCACGGCCGTCGCCGGGAACTGGGAGCAGCTCGTGGCCCACGTGCGCCGGGTGGCGGCACGGTGGGAGCCGTTCCACGTGCAGATCCGCGGCACGGGGACCTTCCGTCCCGTCACGCAGGTGGTGTACCTGAGGGTGGAGCGCGGTGCCGGGCAGTGCACGACGCTGCACCGTGAGCTGCTCGCGGAGCACATCGAGTCCGCGTCCCCCTTCGACTTCCACCCCCACGTCACGCTGGCCCACGGCGCCACGGACGAGACGCTCGACCGCGCCCAGCAGATGCTGCGCACCTACACCGCGGGCTTCCTCGTGGACCGCGTGCACCTCTACGAGGGGGACGAGCAGGGGATCTGGCACGTGCGGGAGAGCATTCCGTTCGGTGTCCCCGCCGAGCGCAGCCGTGACGCGCACTGACCCCCCGCCGGTGGTCCCGGCCCTCGTGGACCGGGCCGGGCTGCGCGCCGAGCACCGCCGGCTACGGGCCGTGCGACGAGACCTCGCGTCCCGCGGCGCGCCCCCCGGGCGACGTGCGGGCGCCTTCTTCGCCTGGGCGTTCGCGCGTTTCATGGCGCTGTTCCCCGTCCGCGTCGTGGCCCACTACATGTTCCACGGCGGCCCCCTCATGGCCGCGGGTCTCGCCTACCAGCTCCTCTTCGCCTCCACGGCGCTGCTCGTGATCTGCTTCGCCACGCTCGCCACGTTCTTGGGCACCAACTCTGCGCTGCAGCAGACGCTCGTGGCGGGACTCTCATCCAACATCCCTGGGCTCTTGGACGTGGGGGACGGCAGCGGCGGAGTGATTCCCCTGGCCCTGCTGGAGAACACGGGCCCGTTCTCCGTGGCCTCCACCGTGGCCGTGGCAGTGCTGCTGTTCACGGCCTGGCGGTGGGTGGCCGGGGTGCGGCTGGCCACCCGCCGGATGTTCGAACTGCCCCCGGCGCCCGGCGTTCCCATGGCGGCCGTGCCCCGAGACCTCGCGTGGCTCGTGGTCATCGGAGTCCTGCTGCTCGCCTCCGCGACCGTCAGCATCGTGGCCTCCGGCGCCGTGGACGGCGTGGTCGGCTGGCTCGGCGACATCGGGCTCACCCGGGTCCGGCCGTGGCTCGACGGTGGTGGCAAGTCCGCCGTCACTTTCGCCGTGGGACTCGTGGTGGACTGCTTGCTGAGCCTTTCCCTCGTGCGGGGAGTGGCCCAGCTGAAGCTGCACCGCAAGTCCGCGCTGGCCACCGTCCTGGTGGGGGCTCTCGGTTCGCAGGCACTGCGCTACGGGGGCAGCGAGGTCATCGGAGGCACCGCCGGCAATCCCTACCTGCTGTCCGTGGCAGTGCTCGTGGGCGTGCTGCTCTGGTTCAACATCTACGGCCAGGTGCTGCTGCTCGCGGCGGCCACCGGCGCCGTGGTGCAGGCGGACATCCGCGGGGCCCGCGCGCAGCCGGAGCGGGAGAACCGCGCCGTCACGGTGGTGGCTGCCGCAGCCCTTCCCGACGCCGCTCGGGGAGTGTGCGGCGGCGCCCCGCCACACTTCGGGGCGCCGACGGCGGGGAGCAGCGCTGCGGGCCGGAGGGACTGACTCCCTGGCGGAGCCTGCGCCCAGATGAGGAAGCGGCCCCGGAATCCAGGAGGATTCCAGGGCCGCTGTCACGCGGGGGTCTGCCGCCTCACAGGGCGGACGCGAAGACCGCCTTCTTGACCTCGGCAATGGCCTTGGTCACCTGGATGCCGCGGGGGCACGCCTCGGTGCAGTTGAAGGTGGTGCGGCAGCGCCACACACCTTCCTTGTCGTTGAGGATCTCCAGGCGCATGTCACCCGCCTGGTCGCGCGAGTCGAAGATGAACCGGTGCGCGTTCACGATCGCGGCGGGGCCGAAGTACTGCCCGTCCGTCCAGAACACGGGGCACGAGGACGTGCACGCCGCGCACAGGATGCACTTGGTGGTGTCGTCGAAGCGCTCGCGGTCCTCCTGGGACTGGAACCGCTCGCCGGTGGGCGTGTGGTCCTCGTTCACCAGGAACGGCATGATCTCGCGGTAGGACTGGAAGAACGGCTCCATGTCCACGATCAGGTCCTTCTCGCACGGCAGGCCCTTGATGGGCTCCACCGTGATGGGCTTGGACAGGTCCAGGTCCTTGAGCAGGGTCTTGCACGCGAGCCGGTTGCGGCCGTTGATGCGCATGGCGTCCGAGCCGCAGACTCCGTGGGCGCACGAGCGGCGGAAGGACAGCGAGCCGTCCAGCTCCCACTTGACCTTGTGCAGGGCGTCCAGCACGCGGTCCGTGCCGTACATGGTGAGCTTCCACTCGTCCCAGTGCGCCTCGGTCTCGAACTCGGGATCGTAGCGGCGGACCTGGAGCACGATGTCGTACGTGGGGATGCTCCGCTCACCCTCGGCGCCGGGCTGCTGAGCGTCCTGGTTCTGGTTCTCGGTCACTGCTGTGGACATCAGTACTTACGCTCCATCGGCTCGTAGCGGGTCATGATCACCGGCTTGGTCTCCTGCCGGATCCCCGCGGTGGCGGACGACGCGTCCTCGTAGACCATGGAGTGGACCATGAAGTTCTCGTCGTCGCGGTCGGGGAAGTCCTCGCGGAAGTGTCCGCCGCGCGACTCCTCGCGGTGCAGGGCGGCCACGGACATCACCTTGGCCAGCTCCAGCAGGAAGCCCAGCTCCACGGCCTCGAGCAGGTCGAGGTTGAAGCGCTTGCCCTGGTCCTGGATGGAGATGTTGGCGTAGCGGGCCTCGAGCGCCGCGATGTCGTCGAGGGCCTTCTGGATGGTCTCCGCCGTGCGGAACACCTGCATGTTCAGGTCCATGGTGTCCTGCAGGTCCTTGCGGATCGCGGCCACCTTCTCGTTGCCGTGCGGGCTGCGCGCATTGTCGAGCAGCGCCTCCGTGCGGGCGGTGGCGTCGTCGGGAACGGGCAGGAACTCGGCGGTCTGCGCGTACTCGGCCGCGAAGATGCCCGCGCGCTTGCCGAACACGTTGATGTCCAGCAACGAGTTGGTGCCCAGGCGGTTGGAGCCGTGCACGGACACGCAGGCCACCTCGCCGGCGGCGTACAGGCCGGGGATGGTGGTCTCGGAGTCCTGGAAGACCTCGCCCTTGATGTCCGTGGGGATGCCGCCCATGCAGTAGTGCGCGGTGGGGAACACGGGCACCGGCTCGGTGTAGGGCTCCACACCGAGGTAGGTGCGGGCGAACTCCGTGATGTCCGGCAGCTTGGCGTCGATGTGTGCGGGCTCCAGGTGCGTGAGGTCCAGCAGCACGTAGTCCTTGTTGGGACCGCAGCCGCGGCCCTCGCGGACCTCGTTGGCCATGGAGCGGGCCACGATGTCGCGGGGCGCCAGGTCCTTGATGGTGGGGGCGTAGCGCTCCATGAAGCGCTCACCCTCGGAGTTGCGCAGGATGCCGCCCTCACCGCGGGCGGCCTCCGAGACCAGGATGCCGAGTCCCGCAAGGCCCGTGGGGTGGAACTGGACGAACTCCATGTCCTCCAGCGGCAGCCCGTTGCGGAAGGCGATGGCCATGCCGTCGCCCGTGAGGGTGTGGGCGTTGGACGTGGTCTTGAAGACCTTGCCTGCACCGCCGGAGGCGAACACCACGGACTTGGCCTGGAACACGTGCAACTCACCGGTGGCGAGCTCGTAGGACACCACGCCCGCGGGCCGGCGGCCCTCGGGGGTGTCCACCATGATCAGGTCCAGGACGTAGTACTCGTTGAAGAACTCCACGTTGTGCTTGATGCACGTCTGGTAGAGGGTCTGCAGGATCATGTGACCGGTGCGGTCCGCGGCGTAGCACGCGCGCCGCACGGGGTTCTTGCCGTGGTCACGGGTGTGGCCGCCGAAGCGGCGCTGGTCGATCTTGCCCTCGGGGGTGCGGTTGAAGGGCAGTCCCATGTGCTCCAGGTCCAGCACCGCGTCGATGGCCTCCTTGGCCATGACCTCGGCGGCGTCCTGGTCCACCAGGTAGTCGCCGCCCTTGACGGTGTCGAACGTGTGCCACTCCCAGTTGTCCTCCTCGACGTTCGCGAGGGCGGCGCACATGCCGCCCTGGGCGGCGCCCGTGTGGGAGCGGGTGGGGTAGAGCTTGGTCAGCACGGCGGTGCGGGCGCGCTGGCCGGACTCAATGGCGGCACGCATGCCGGCGCCACCGGCGCCGACGATTACCACATCGTACTTGTGAACCTGCATACCAGATGTTCTTTCTACGTGGGTGAGTGAGAGAAGTGCGGTGTCGATCAGGGACCGGGAACGGCCGCGAACGGTGGGGCCGAGTGGCCGCCACCGTTCACCGGGTCACTGCGCGGAGCAGAAGGACGCCAGCAGGGAGGGATCGGCTCCGGCGGGGCAGGGCTCGAAGGTGAAGATCACCATGGTGCCCAGCAGGATGACGAACGCGGAGGCCACGAACAGCAGGACCTTCAGCCAGAAGCGCGTGGTGGCCCGACCGGCGTAGTCGTCGATGATCGTGCGCATGCCGTTGGTGCCGTGCAGCATGGCGAGCCACAGCATGACGAGGTCCCAGACCTGCCAGAAGGGGCTGGCCCACTTGCCGCCCACGAAGCCGAAGTCCACGGCGTGCACACCCTCGCCCACCATGAGGTTGACGAAGAGGTGGCCGAAGACCAGCACGATGAGGACCACGCCGGACATGCGCATGAACAGCCACGCGAACATCTCGAAGCTGCTGCGGGAGGACCCGGCGCGGTTGTACTTGACGCCGTCCACCTCGAGGTCGCGGCTGCGGGGGACTGAGATCTTGGTCTTGAGAGGAGTGCTCACGGTATCAACCCCCGAATACGACTGACAGGTGACGGATGAGGAACGGGATCATCACGATGACCCAGAGGGCGAGGACGCCCCAGAGCAGGCCCTTCTGGTTCTTGGTCCCGCCCTTCCAGAAGTCGATCAGGATGATGCGCAGGCCGTTGAAGGCGTGGTAGACGATCGCGGCCACCAGACCGGCCTCGCCCAGGCCCATGACGGGGTTCTTGTAGGTGGCAATCACTGCGTTGTACGCCTCGGGGGATACCCGCACGAGAGCGGTGTCGAGAACGTGGACCAGCAAGAAGAAGAAGATGGCCACGCCGGTAATGCGGTGGGCTACCCACGACCACATGCCGTACTGGCCGCGGTAAAGGGTGCCCCTGGATGAGTTCGCCACGGAATGTCCTCCCTGTGTCGCTCGTCGTCGTGCGCACTGGTGGTCGGTGACCAACGGAAGCGTTCTCGCGCGGGTGCACGGCGATGGCGGAGCCCTGGCTGGCTCTGTCATGGATGATGCGGTATTTCCCACCCAAGATACCAGCCTCCCGGGAGTTCACTGACAACGTGTCGCCATCCCCAGAACGGCGTCCTGGTGCGGAATTAGCGCAGTTCGGGGTGCCCCAATCCGGAGCATTGTCGGGGGGCTTACCCCGGGGACGGACGTCCCCCGGACGGGGGATGCGGCGGAACCCGGGGGAGGTCACGGCGTGACGATCCGCTGAACGGCGCGGGTCGGGCCGTACACTGTCGGTCGTGACTTCGCCATTGCAACGATTCCATCCGTTCATCCCCGCGGGCGGCGTGGGCTCACGGCTGTGGCCCCTCTCCCGCGCGGACGCGCCCAAGTTCCTGCTGGACCTCACGGGCTCCGGCTCCTCCCTGCTGCGCGCCACCTACGACCGGCTGGCCGCGCTCACGGACGGGCCCATCATGGTGGTCACGGGACGCTCGCACGCGGGTGCGGTGCAGGAGCAGCTGCCCGAGCTCACGGGCAGCGACCTCGTGCTGGAGCCGTCCCCCAAGGACTCGGCGGCGGCCATCGGTCTGGCGTGCACGCTCATCGAGCGTCGGGATCCCACCGCCGTCATCGGCTCGTTCGCCGCGGACCACGTGGTGGAGCCGGCCGAGGCGTTCCAGGCGGTCGTGCGGGAGGCGGTGCTGGCAGCGGACACCGGGCGGATCGTGACGATCGGGATCACCCCGTCCTCCCCGGCCACGGGCTTCGGCTACATCAAGGCGGGGGAGTCGCTGGGTCTGGCGGGGGCCCCGCACGCACTGGCCGTGGAGCAGTTCGTGGAGAAGCCCGACGAGGCCACCGCACGCCAGTACGTGGCGAGCGGACGCTACACGTGGAACGCCGGGATGTTCGTGGCCCCGGTGGGACTCATGCTGCACTACCTGCGGGAGAGCGAGCCCGAGCTGGCCAGGGGACTGGACCGGATCGCGGACGCGTGGGACACCCCCGAGCGCGACGCCGTGGTGGACGAGGTGTGGCCCACGCTGACCAAGACGGCGATCGACTACGCCGTGGCCGAGCCCGCGGCGGCCGCCGGTGCGGTGGCCATGGTCCCCGGCGACTTCACCTGGGAGGACGTGGGGGACTTCGCGGCGATCAACCGCCTCAACAAGGTGGATCCCCGGACGGACTCGCAGGTCTCCATCCTGGGGCAGAACAACCGTGTGCTCGCGGACGAGTCCTCGGGCATCGTGGTCTCCGACACCGGGCGGCTCGTGGCCCTGATCGGAGTGCAGGACATCGTGGTGGTGGACACCCCGGACGCCCTGCTGGTCACCACCGCGGAGCACGCGCAGCGCGTGAAGAACGCGGTGGACTCCCTCAAGCGCAACGGGGACACGGACGTCCTCTGACGCCCCGTGACGCGCGCGGAGGCACCGGGGCTCCACGGCGGTACGCTGACAGGCATGTTGGACCTGCCGCTGCCCTCCGCCGACGACGTGGGGCTGCCCCCCGCGATCGGGCCCCTGCTCAGCCACTACCTCCCGGACCTCATCCGGTTCCGCCGTGACGTGCACCGCCACCCGGAGCTGTCCTACGAGGAGTACCGGACCACCGAGCGGATCGTGAACGCCCTGGAGGCCTCCGGGCTGCACCCCGTGCGCTTCGAGCGCACCGGGTGCTACGTGGACGTGGGCCGGGGGCCCGTGATGGTGGGGCTGCGCGCGGACATCGACGCACTGCCCATTCTGGAGGACACGGGCCTGGACTACGCCTCCATCAACGAGGGCGTCATGCACGCGTGCGGCCACGACATCCACACCACGGTGATGCTCGGGGTGGCCCGGGTGCTCGCGGACCTGCACCGCTCCTCGCCCTTCGCGGGGACCGTGCGGATCGTGTTCCAGCCCGCCGAGGAGAAGCTGCCCGGCGGGGCGCTCAGCATCATCCGGCAGAACGTGCTCTCGGGGGTGCCGCGCATGTTCGCGCTGCACTGCGAGCCCAAGGTGGACGTGGGCCAGGTGGGCACCCGGATCGGCGCCATCACCTCGGCCTCGGACACCATCCGGATCGAGCTCTCGGGCCGCGGCGGGCACACGTCCCGCCCGCACCTCACCGAGGATCTCGTCTACGCGATGAGCCAGATCGCCATCGACGTGCCCGCGGTGCTGTCCCGGCGGGTGGACGTCCGCTCCGGCGTGGCGGTGGTGTGGGGGCAGATCCACGCCGGGGTGGCGCCCAACGCGATCCCCATGTCCGGCTTCATGGCCGGGACCATGCGCTGCCTGGATGCGGACGCGTGGTACCAGGCGGGCGAGATGCTCGACGAGGTGGTGGGCCAGGTGGCCGCGCCCTACGGCGTGAACGTGGACCTGGAGCACATCCGCGGCGTGCCCCCGGTCGTGAACGGGGAGACCGAGACCACCCTGCTGGAGATCGCCGCGCGCGCCGAGCTCGGCGAGGAGAGCATCCTGCTCGTGGAGCAGTCCATGGGCGGGGAGGACTTCGCGTGGTTCCTGCAGCACGTGCCCGGCGCCATGATGCGACTCGGCACCCGTGAGCCCGGCGGCCGCACCTACGACCTGCACCAGTCCGACTACTCCCCCCAGGAGGAGGCGATCCGCTGCGGTGTCCAGGTGATGGCCTCCACCGCCCTGCGCGCCGTGCGGCTGCGGGTGCGTGAACTCAGCGATGCCACGCAGACCCTCGAGATCCCCGAGGAGTGACACGCCGCGGTGGGGGACACGCACGGTCGGCTCACGGGCTACACTGGGCGGACCTATGACCCGGGTCACTTTCCGGGCGGCCGTGCGCACCGCACCACACCGCCCCGGTGAGGAGGCGCGCGGAGTCCACGCGGCGCCGTCGTCCGCTCCCGGTCAGGGGAGGTGACGGTGACTCACGCGAGGACGCGAAGGGAGCCGCCGGTCACCTCGGCCGCCGGGCGCAACGCCCCGGCTCCCAACCGCACGGCTTCCCCGAGCCCGATCCTCCGGAGGACCCCATGATCACTCGTCGTTTCCGCACCCTGGGTGCGCTCGGACTGGCCGGGGTCACCGGCCTCACGCTCGCCGGCTGCGGCGCGGCCCCTGGTGCCTCCGGGGACAGCAGCCAGGCCTCGGACTTCAAGGGCTGCATCGTCTCCGACGACGGCGGATTCCAGGACCGCTCGTTCAACCAGAGCTCCTACGAAGGTCTGAAGGCCGCGGAGGAGCACAAGGGCATCAAGGTCAGCCAGGCCGAGTCGCAGTCCGAGACCGAGTTCGAGCCGAACCTGACGTCCATGGCCCAGCAGGGCTGCAACCTGACCGTGTCCGTGGGATTCCTCCTCGCGGACACCACCAAGAAGGTGGCCGGAGCCAACCCGGACAAGCACTTCGCGATCGTGGACGACAACTCCATCAAGGCGGAGAACGTCAAGCCGATCGTCTACAACACCGCCGAGGCCGCGTTCCTCGCGGGCTACCTCGCCGCGGGGACCTCCGAGACCGGGAAGGTGGCCACGTACGGCGGCATGGACATCCCCACCGTGACCGTGTTCATGGACGGCTTCGCGGACGGTGTGAAGTACTACAACGAGAAGAACAAGAAGGACGTGAAGGTCCTCGGCTGGAACAAGGACTCCCAGAACGGCACGTTCCTCAGCTCCTTCCAGGACTCGTCCAAGGCCAAGACCGTGACCCAGAACCTGATCGGTGACGGTGCGGACGTGGTGCTGCCGGTGGCCGGCCAGGCGGCCCAGGGCACCGTGGACGCGGTCACCGAGGCGAACAAGGGCAGCAAGAACGTGCGTCTGATCTGGCCGGACACGGACGGCTACGAGACGCTGGACTCCGGCAAGGAGTACCTGCTCACCTCCGTGCTCAAGGAGATGTCCACCTCCGTGGAGGACGTGGTCACCCAGGCCGCGGACGGGAAGTTCGACAACACCCAGTACGTGGGCACCCTGGAGAACGGCGGCGTGGGCCTGGCCCCGTACCACGACCAGCAGGAGAAGGTGGGCGAGGACCTCGACAAGCAGGTCCAGCAGCTCAAGCAGGACATCATCGACCACAAGGTCACGGTGGAGTCCAAGAACGCCCCGAAGTCCTGACCGGGCGCCACGGGCAGGAGCGCAGAGCGTGCAGCTGAGACTCAGGGACGTCACCAAGAAGTTCGGTGACTTCACCGCCAACGACCGCGTGGACCTCACGGTGGAGCCCCACCAGATCCACTGTCTGCTCGGGGAGAACGGGGCGGGCAAGTCCACCCTGATGAACGTCCTCTACGGGCTGTACGAGCCCACCTCCGGGACCGTGGAGATCGACGGCGAGCCCGTGGCCTTCAGCGGTCCGGGGGACGCCATGGCGGCCGGGATCGGCATGGTGCACCAGCACTTCATGCTGATCCCGGTCTTCACCGTGGCGGAGAACGTGGCGCTGGGGCACGAGAGCACCCGGGGCGCGTCCCTTGACCTCGCGACCACCCGCGCCCGGATCCGGGAGATCTCGCAGCGCTACGGCTTCGCCGTGGACCCGGACGCCGTGGTGGAGGACCTCCCCGTCGGTGTGCAGCAGCGCGTGGAGATCATCAAGGCCCTCGTGCGGGACGCCGAGGTGCTCATCCTCGACGAGCCCACGGCGGTGCTGACCCCTCGGGAGACGGACGAGCTGCTCGCCATCATGCGGCAGCTGAGGGACGGCGGCACCTCGATCGTGTTCATCTCCCACAAGCTGCGGGAGGTGCGTGCGGTCTCGGACGTGATCACCGTGATCCGCCGCGGGCGCGTGGTGGGCCGGGTGGGCCCGGAGACGAGCACGGACGAGCTCGCCGCCCTCATGGTGGGCCGCGACGTCTCCCTCACGGTGGACAAGACCCCCGCGCTCGCCACCGGGGCCGCGCTGGAGGTGCGGGACCTCACGGTGGTGGGGGACAACGGCGTCGTCCTGCTGGACGGCGTGGACTTCGACGTGGCGCCCGGGGAGATCCTCGCGGTGGCCGGAGTCCAGGGCAACGGGCAGACCGAGCTGACCCGGGCGCTGGTGGGCCTGGAGGAGCGGGTCACCGGCTCGGTCCGGCTGGACGGGCACGAGCTCACGGGACTCAGGACCCGGGACGTGCTGGCGCGAGGGGTCGGCTTCGTGCCCGAGGACCGCTCCACGGACGGGCTCGTGGGCTCGTTCTCCGTGGCAGAAAACCTGGTGCTGGACCGCTGCCACGAGCGCTCGTTCGCCGCCGGGCCCTCACTGCGCCTGGGAGCGATCGCCCAGCACGCGGGGTCCGAGGTGGCCGAGTACGACATCCGCGCCGGCTCCGTGGACTCGCCCGTGGCCACGCTGTCGGGAGGCAACCAGCAGAAGGTGGTGATCGCCCGTGAACTGGGGCGCCCGCTCAAGCTCTTCGTGGCCTCCCAGCCCACGCGCGGCGTGGACGTGGGGTCCATCGAGTTCATCCACGAGCGCATCGTGGCCGAGCGGGACAAGGGCACCGCGGTGCTCATCGTCTCCACCGAGCTGGACGAGGTCTACGCACTCGCGGACCGGATCGCGGTGTTCTTCCACGGTCGCCTCATGGGCATCGTGGGCCCGGACACCCCGCGTGAAGCCCTCGGACGCATGATGGCCGGGGAACCCGCGGAGTCCGTCCTGCCCGCGGCGCCCTGGGACCACGCGGGGGACGACGACGCCGCGGCGCCGGGCACCCTGTCGGGTGGCACCGACCGCGGGACCACGAACCCCCTGCCGCCCACGGCCGCGCCGCCCACCCCGTCCGAACCGACGAGCCCGACCGGGCGAACGGCCCCGGCCGACCGACACGAGGGGAACCCCACGGCATGAGCGCCACCACCGCACCGGCCGGGGCCGACCAGGTCTCCGCCCCGCCGCCCACCGAGCTCGCCGCGGGCGAGCACCGCCGCACCCTGCTGGGCTCCACCGTGCAGTCGGTGCTCGCCGTGGTGGTCGCGCTGGTCCTGGGCGGCCTGCTGATCGCCGTCACGGACGAGAAGGTCCGAGATGCGGCGGGGTACTTCTTCGCGCGTCCCGGTGACACCCTGTCCGCGATGTGGACGGCGGCCTCCAGCGCCTACGTGGCCATGTTCCACGGCGCCGTGTACAACCCGTCCGGGGCCACGTTCGCGGACCGGATCTACCCCTTCACGGAGACACTCACCGTGGGCACGCCACTCATCCTCGCGGGGCTGGGCGTCGCGCTGGCGTTCCGGGCCGGGCTGTTCAACATCGGTGCCCAGGGCCAGATCCTGGTCGGCGCCACGCTCGCGGCGTGGGTGGGCTTCTCGTGGCACCTGCCCGCGGGGATCCACCTGATCGCGGTCGTGGCGGCGGGAGCGCTGGGCGGGGCCGTGTGGGGCGGGATCGTGGGTCTCGTCAAGGCCCGGACCGGCGCCCACGAGGTGATCCTCACGATCATGCTCAACTACGTGGCCCTGAACCTCGTGGCGTGGCTGCTCACGCTGCCGAGCTTCCAGCGCGAGGGGTCGTCCAACCCCATCAGTCCCGCCGTGGACGGGACCGCGATGTTCCCCAAGCTCCTGGGCGAGCACTTCCGGCTGCACTGGGGTTTCGCGCTGGCGGTGCTCGCCACGGTGGCCGTGGCCTGGCTGCTCCACCGCTCCACCGTGGGCTTCGAGCTGCGTGCCGTGGGCGCGAACCCGCGGGCCGCGCACACGGCGGGGATCTCCGTGACCCGCGGCTTCGTGGTGGTCATGCTGCTGGCGGGGCTGCTCGCGGGTCTCGCGGGCACCGCGCAGGTGTCCGGCACCGAGCACTCGCTCACGGCGGGTGTCGCGGCCTCCTTCGGCTTCGACGCGATCACCGTGGCCCTGCTGGGCCGCTCCACACCCTGGGGCACGTTCTTCGCGGGCATCCTCTACGGGGCGTTCCGCGCCGGGGGCGTGACCATGCAGTCCATGACGGGCACCAACATCGACATCGTCCTGGTGGTGCAGTCCCTCATCGTGCTCTTCGTCGCACTGCCGCCGCTGTTCACCTTCGCCGTGCGCCGCTCGCGCGCGAGCACCCACTCGCAGGAGGCCGCGTGAGCACCACAGCGTCCCAGCCCACCTCCCACGCACCGGCTCCCCGTGGGCCCGCGCCCGACGCCGACCTCGCCACCTCGGCGGCCAACCGCGCCGTGGGGGTGCGCACCTACCGCCCCGCGATCGGACTGGGCATCCTCGCGCTCGTCTCCTTCCTGGTCTTCGCGCTGCACACCTCCGCACGGGAGGTCCAGTTCCGGTTCTCCGAGACGGGCGACGCCGTGCGGCTTCCCGACATGGAGGTGGCCGCCGCACCCTTCGGCTGGGTGGTCACGGCGGTGCTCGCGGCGCTCGCGGTGGCCGCCGGCGTGCGGGCCCGGGCACTGCCGCGCTGGGCCATGGTGCTCGCGGGCCTCGCCTTCGTAGCGGGGTTCCTGGTGTGGATCGTGGGCACGGCCCAGACCCCGAGCATCTCCCTGACCGCTCTGCTCGCCGGATCCGTGGCCCTGGCCACCCCGCTCGTGTTCGGCTCCCTGGGCGGCCTGCTGTGCGAGCGCTCCGGCGTGGTCAACATCGCGATCGAGGCGCAGCTGCTCTTCGGGGCCTTCTCCGCCGCCGTCGCGGCCACGGTCTCCGGCAGCCCCTGGGTGGGCCTGCTCGCGGCCGTGCTGGGCTCGGTGCTCGTGTCGGTGGTGCTCGCCCTGTTCGCCATCCGCTACCGCGTGAACCAGGTGATCGTGGGGGTGGTGCTGAACGTGCTGGTCTCCGGGCTCACCGGGTTCCTCTTCGCCACGGTCCTGCAGCCCAGCGCCGAGCTGTTCAACTCCCCGCCGCGGCTGCCGCACGTGCGCATCCCGCTGCTCGCGGAGATCCCGGTGGTGGGCCCCGTGCTCTTCGACCAGTCCGTGATCGGCTACCTCATGTACGCCACGGTGGCCGTGGTGTGGTTCGCCCTCTACCGGACCCGCTGGGGACTGCGCACGCGCGCGGTGGGGGAGCACCCCAAGGCCGCCGACACCCTCGGGGTGCCGGTGAACGCGCTGCGAGTGCGCAACGTGCTGCTCGGCGGCGCCGTCGCCGGACTCGGCGGTGCGTTCTACACCCTCGTCTCTGTCTCCGCGTTCACCCGGGACATGACCGCGGGTTCCGGGTACATCGCCCTGGCGGCGCTGATCTTCGGGCGCTGGAACCCGGTGGGCGCCCTGCTGGCGTCCCTGCTGTTCGGCTTCGCCTCCAACCTGGAGTCCATCCTCTCCTTCCTGGGCACGCCCGTGCCCAGCCAGTTCCTGGCCATGCTCCCGTACGTCGTCACCATCCTCGCCGTGGCCGGGCTGGTGGGCCGTTCACGCGGTCCCGCGGCCTCCGGGGAGCCCTACGTGAAGGAGTGACGACGCCGCCGCGCGGTCCGCGGGTGAAGAGCCCTCCCCGCGCGGCAGAATCGTCCCAGCACGAGCACCAGCACCAGCACGAGCACCAGCACCAGCACGAGCACCAGCACCAGCACCAGCACGACGACCGACGACCGACGAACGGAGCAAGGACCATGACGGATGAGCGGACCACGGTGGACGAGGCGACCTGGCGGCAGCTGCAGCGGGCGGCCACCGGCGCCCTGGAGCACTCCTACTCGCCCTACTCCCGCTTTCCCGTGGGAGCGGCGGCCCTCGTGGACGACGGCCGAGTGGTCACGGGAGCGAACATCGAGAACGCCTCCTACGGGGTGACGTTGTGCGCCGAGTGCTCCCTGGTGAGCGCCCTGTTCATGTCGGGCGGCGGCAAGCTCTCCGCCTTCGTGTGCGTGGACGGCAACGGTGACGTGCTCATGCCGTGCGGGCGCTGCCGGCAGCTGCTCTACGAGCACCGCGCGCCCGGCATGCAGCTGCTCACCGTGAGCGGTGTGCGCCCCATGGACCAGGTGCTCCCGGACGCGTTCGGGCCGGAGAACCTGTAGGTCGCGGCGCCCCGGCGGCTCCCGGGCCCGACCGGGGTCCGGGGACGCGGCGCGGATCGACCGGACGGGCACGGTCCACCCGTGTGCTCCACGGGACCCGGCGGGATCCCCGCCCTCGGGTGGGCCCGTGGCACCGCGCCTATACTGGCCACGAAACCGAGCCCGGCTCTGGAAGGGAAACACACACGTGGGTCTGAGAGATCTGTTCCGCAGCACCAAACACGACGCCCCGACGCCCCAGCCGTCGCCGGGCGCGCGCCCCACCGAGCCCGGGCGGCAGTCCCCGCTCGAGCAGCAGCCCGCGGGGCACACCGCGGAGGCCGGGCACGCCCAGGACGCCGAGCGGCGTCCGCCCGAGCGCGAGACCACCCCGCTGCCCGAGAAGGGCGCGCTGACCCACCTCGTGGAGCTTCTGCTGTCCCGCGGCGCGGACCGTGCCCGGCTCACCCTCGTGCAGTCCGGCAACATCATGACCCACCAGACCCGGCAGTCCGTGGGCGAGGGCGAGGACGAGGTGGAGAACGGCACGGTGGACCAGGGGTCCCCGCTGTTCGACGACGTCGCGGACCTCTACACCCAGGCCATGAGCACCCCGGTGGGGCCGTGGCGGCAGCTGGACCTCGTGGTCGCGGCGCCGGACGACGGCCGCCGGGACATCACCGTGAGCTACGACTACCCCAACGGGGAATCCCGCACAGAGCACTTCACGCACGGCCACGCCGGTGTGGGCGGTACGAGCGATGCCGCCGGGACCCCGAACGGGACGGCCCACGGCCTCCCCGAGGACCACACCGCGGACGACGTCGCGGCCGGGCCCGGCACCGCTGCCGCCGCCCACCAGGGCACCGACCTGCGCTCCACGGACCGCGACGCCGCGGCCACCCACGAACCCGTGGGCGGCGCCGCCGAGGACCGCACCGCGGCGCCGGTGGAAGAGGCCGCCCTCGGCGCGCACGAGCGCCACGACGCCGCCGAGGACGCCGTGCGTGTGGTGGACGAGCACGGCACCCAGCCCGCGGAGTCCGGTGACGTGGTGGCCGGGACGCACACCGCGCCGGAGCACTCCCTCGCGTCCGAGTCCACTGGATCCCCCGAGTCCCACGGCGGCGGTGCGGCCCTCGCGGGCACGGCCGCGGGTGCGGGGCTCGCCGGAGCCGGCTACGCCGCGCACCAGCGGGACGGCGCGGACTCCGCCGACGAGACGGCCGCCGCCGAGGACGCAGCCCCCGCCGAGGACACCGCGCACTTCGAGGACACGCCGGCCCCGGGGGACGGCCTGCCCGCCGAGGCGCACGGCGACCACCACGACCAGGACGGTGCGCACGGCACCGTGCCGGGCGAGGTGGACTCCCAGGACCGGGCTGGTGGCTCCGATGAGCTGCCGGCCCACGTGGACGAGTCCGCGTTCGGCACCGACACCGCGGAGCCGCTCGTGCCCGCAGGGGCCACGATGGACCCCGAGGACGACCCCTCCGATGCGCCGCAGCTGGCCACGGCCACGGACGTCTCCCCGTCCTACCGTGCCCCCGAGGCCCAGCCGGAGCTCGACCCGGACGCGCTCGCGCCGGGCAACCTGGTGCTCACCACGGGTGACGTGCTGGGCCGCCTCGCGGACGCGCAGCGCCACCTGTTCGGGGAGAACGGCACCGCGCGTGACGTCTCCACGGTGCTGATCCGCGTGCGCGCGCTCGGCACCTACTACGACGCCCTGACCCACGTGCGCCTCAACGGCTTCTGGGACCAGCGGCCCACGTTCGACCTGGTGCCCGAGGACCAGCTGAAGGTCCAGGAGCTCAAGGACGACTCCTACGTGGAGGGCTCCGGAGCCCCGCTGGCCATGATGTTCCGTTTCCGCCCGGGCGTCCCGCCGGAGCTCACGTTCGACTACTCGGACGAGGAGGCCTTCGTGCGCTACGAGCAGCGGCTGCCGGGTCAGAACTACCTGGAGGAGCTGCGCATGTACCCCCGCACGGGCTCCAACATCCCGCAGCACGTGAACGAGGCCCTGCAGGACTGGAACTACTGAGCATGACCTCGCAGGGCAGCCCCGAGGGCCCCGTCCGCACCGTGGACGGGGCCCTCGGGCCACACGGACTCGTCTGCCTCCACGACCACCTGGACGGCGCGCTGCGCCCCGCCACGGTCGTGGCGCTCGCCGCGGCGGCCCACCACGAGCTGCCCGCCACGGAGCCGGCCGCGCTGGGCCGGTGGTTCCGCGACAGCGCGGACTCGGGCAGCCTCACGCGCTACCTGGAGACCTTCTCCCACACCGTGGCGGTCATGCAGACCCCGGACGCACTGCGCCGTGTGGCTCGCGAGTACGTCGCGGACTGCGCCGCCGAGGGCATCGTGCACTCGGAGGTGCGGTGGGCGCCCGAGCAGCACGTGGCGGGCGGCCTCTCCCTGGACGGGGCCGTCGAGGCGGTCCGGTCCGGTCTGGCGGAGGGCGTCGCGGAGGTGAAGGCCGCGGGCGGGCACATCTCGGTGGTGCAGATCCTGTGCGCCATGCGCCACCTGGACCGTTCGCTCGAGATCGCCGAGCTCGTGGTGCGCCACGCGGGCGCGGCGGCGTCGTCCGCCGGCGGTGGGCAGCCCACCACCACGACGACGCACGGCCGGCTCCCCGGGGAGCCGGAACCGGGCGCGGTGGTCGCCTTCGACCTCGCCGGGCCCGAGGACGGTTTCCCCGTCTCCGCGCACCGCCCGGCCCTCGACCTGCTCGCCGCGCACCGTATCCCGGTGACCCTGCACGCGGGGGAGGCCGCGGGGGCGGAGTCCGTGGCGGACGCGCTGGACAGCGGCCGGGCCCTGCGCCTGGGACACGGCGTGCGGCTGCTGGACGAGGACCGGGAGGGCGTCTCCGAGCTCTCGCGGTGGATCCGGGACCGCCGGATCGCGCTGGAGGTCTGCCCGTGCTCGAACCTGCAGACCGGCGCGAGCGCCGCCTGGGGCGAGGGCATCGCGGAGCACCCCGTGACGCGGATGCTGCGGGACGGCTTCACGGTGACCATCTCACCGGACAACAGGCTCATGAGCGGCACCTCGGTGAGCCACGAGCTGCACCGGCTGCGTGCCGAGGCGGGGTGGACGCCGGAGGACGAGCTGCGGGTGCAGCGCAACGCGGCGCGCGCGGCGTTCGTGCCACTGGCCTACCAGCAGTGGCTCGAACACCGCGTCACGGGGGAGGACGCGTGAGCGCGGCGGCCGGCCCCGGGGCGCAGTTCGAACGGCTCGTGGCCGTCATGGACACGCTGCGCTCCCCGGGCGGCTGCCCGTGGGACGCGGAGCAGACCCACGAGTCCCTGCTGCGCTACCTCGTGGAGGAGGCGTACGAGGTCGTCGAGGCGGTCGAGGCGCTGGAGCCCTCCGCGCGGCGCCGCGACGAGCTGGTGGAGGAGCTCGGGGACGTGCTGCTGCAGGTGGTGTTCCACGCCCGGATCGGGCAGGAGCACCAGGGGGAGCAGCGCTTCGACGTCACGGACGTGGTGACCGCGGTGACCGAGAAGCTCGTCCGCCGCCACCCCGGCGTGTTCGACCGGGAGCCCGGCTGTGCGGCGGCACCGGAGAGCGGCCCACCTCCCGCACCGGGGGACCCCACCGCCGCGGCGGCAGAGGGCGTCGCGCGGGAAGCCGCGGCCGGTGCGGCGGGTGACTCCGCGGACCGGACCGGGCGCGGAGGGGCCTCGGCGTCCGGGGGCGCCGCGGCGTCGTCGGGCACGGAACGGCCGAGCACCGCGGAGCTGTCCGCACGCTGGGACGCCGTGAAGCGGGAGGAGAAGCCGCAGCGCACCCGGGTCTTCGACGGGATCCCCCCGGCACTGCCCGCGCTCGCGCTCGCGGAGAAGGCACTGTCCAAGGCACGGCGCCACGGCGTCCCCGGGGTGACCCCCGTGGGCCCCGAGCCGGGTGCCGGGCAACGCGCGGCGGAGGAGCGCGAGCTGGGCGAGCAGCTGCTGCGCCGGGTCGAGGCGGCCTCCGCCCGGGGTCTGGACGCCGAGCGCGCCCTGCGCGCCGCGGTGCGCCGCTACGTGGCCGAGAACGACGGGCCGCTCGACGGCTGAGAGCGGACAGCCACCGCGCGTCTCGCAGCCACCCAGGAGCGCTCGGTAGGCTGGGAGCCGGGGCGCGAACGGCCCCACGGGTCGACGACCGACAAGGAGATTTTCATGGCAATGATCATTGGGCTGCAGGCCCGCCAGATCCTGGATTCCCGCGGCAACCCCACGGTCGAGGTGGAGGCCCTGCTGGACGACGGCAGCTACGGCCGTGCGGCGGTTCCCTCGGGCGCGTCCACCGGTGAGTTCGAGGCCGTGGAGCGCCGCGACGGCGACAAGAACGTCTACCAGGGCAAGGGTGTCCTGGACGCCGTGCACGCCGTGGACGAGGAGCTGGAGCAGGCCGTGGTGGGTCTGGACGCCTCCGACCAGCGCGCCGTGGACCAGGCCATGCTCGAGCTCGACGGCACCGACAACAAGGCCAAGCTGGGTGCCAACGCGATCCTGGGCGCCTCCATGGCGATCGCCCGCGCCGCGGCGAGCTCCGCGGACCTGGAGCTCTACAAGTACCTGGGCGGGCCCAACGCGCACGTGCTGCCCGTGCCCATGATGAACATCCTCAACGGCGGCTCCCACGCGGACTCCAACGTGGACATCCAGGAGTTCATGATCGCCCCCATTGGCGCGTCCACGTTCTCGGAGGCCCTGCGCTGGGGCGTGGAGGTCTACCACAGCCTCAAGGCCGTGCTGAAGGACCGCGGCCTGTCCACGGGCCTCGGGGACGAGGGCGGCTTCGCGCCGAACCTCGACTCCAACGCGGCGGCGCTGGACCTCATCCTCGAGGCCATCGAGAAGGCCGGGTACACGCCGGGCCGCGACATCGCCCTCGCCCTGGACGTGGCCTCCTCCGAGTTCTTCGAGCAGGGCACGTACACCTTCGAGGGCAAGAAGCGCTCCGCCGAGGAGATGTCCGCCTACTTCGCGGACCTCGTGGCGAGGTACCCGCTCGTGTCCATCGAGGACCCCCTGGACGAGGACGACTGGCAGGGCTGGGCCACGCTCACCGAGCACATCGGGGACACGGTGCAGCTCGTGGGGGACGACCTCTTCGTGACCAACCCCGAGCGCCTCGCCCGCGGCATCGACGAGCACGTGGCCAACGCGCTGCTCGTGAAGGTCAACCAGATCGGCTCCCTGACCGAGACCTTCGACGCCGTGGAGCTCGCCCAGCGCAACGGCTACCGCTGCATGATCTCGCACCGTTCCGGTGAGACCGAGGACACCACCATCGCCGACATCGCGGTGGCCGTGAACGCGGGCCAGATCAAGACCGGCGCTCCCGCCCGTTCCGAGCGCGTGGCCAAGTACAACCAGCTGCTGCGCATCGAGGAGGAGCTGGGGGACTCCGCAACGTACGCGGGCGCCTCCGCCTTCCCCCGCTTCACCGCGAAGTAGCGCGCACCGCGGCACCGCGTGTGCCGCCGCCCACGACGCCGCCCGCTCCCGTTCCGGGGCCGGGCGGCGTCGTGCTGCGGGTAGACTGGCCGAGCACGAACCGCCCCCACCACGTCACCCGGGAGGTACGCATGGTCGGTCCCCGCCCCCGGATTCCCCGGCGCGGCCCGCGCCCCGCGAGCAGCGGCGCGCCGGAGGTCACCGCGCGGCCCCCGAGGGAGCAGGCGCCGGACGCGCGGAGCGGCGGCTCGTCCACCCTCGCGGCGCCCACCCCGGCGCACTCCTTCAACGGCAGGCTCGTGGCACTCGTCGTGGTGGTCACCATCATCGTCTTCCTGGCCGCGCCCACCGCCAAGATCTTCATCGACCAGCGCTCGCAGATCTCCGAGCTGCAGGCGAGCATCGCCCACGAGCAGGAGCTCCAGCAGCAGCTCAAGCGCGAGGAGGAGCTCTGGGGCGACGACTCCTACGTGGAGCAGCAGGCCCGGGAGCGCATGTCCTACGTGAAGCCGGGGGAGAACCCGTACGTGGTCCTGGGAGCGCAGAAGGACCGCCACCAGGCCGTGGAGTCCTCCGCCGAGCAGGTGGAGGCCGGCAAACCCGCCTGGGCGGACGGGCTGTGGCAGTCCGTGGTGGACTCCGCCTACCCCCAGGAGGACATCACCCTGGAACCCGACAACCGAGAGAGCAGCGACCAGTGAGCCCAGCCGCCCCGCACGACCCCACCGTGACACCCCAGGACCTCACCGTGGTGGGCCACCAGCTGGGCCGCACCGCGCGGGACGTGGTGGAGATCGCCGCGCGCTGCACGTGCGGCAACCCCCTGGTGGTGGCCACCGCGCCGCGGCTCGGCAACGGCACCCCGTTCCCCACGGTCTTCTACCTCACGCACCCCGTGGTCACGGCGGCCGTCTCCCGGCTCGAGGCCGAGGGCGCCATGTACGCCATGACGGAGCGCGTGGCCGAGGACGCCGAGCTGGCCCGCCGCTACACCGCCGCCCACGAGGACTACCTGGCCCAGCGGCGTCGCATCGGCGAGGTCGCGGGCACGGGCGAGGTCCCGGAGATCGACGGCATCTCCGCGGGCGGGATGCCCACGCGCGTGAAGTGCCTGCACGTGCTCGTGGGGCACAGCCTGGCCTCCGGGCCCGGTGTGAACCCGCTCGGGGACGAGACGCTCGAGCTCATCGCCGACACCTGGACGCCCGAGCGCTGCGCGTGCGATCCCGCGTGGCGCGTGGCGGACTGACGCACCACCCCGCCACGGCCCCGGGTGCGGACGACGCCGCCCGCACCTCCCCGCGCCGGGCCCCGTGACCGGCACCTTCGACCCGAGGACCTCCCCTGCCATGCGCACAGCTGCCATCGACTGCGGTACCAACTCCATCCGTCTGCTCGTCGCGGACGCCGTCACGGACGAGCGCGGGCACACCGTTCTGCGCGACGTGGTGCGCGAGATGCGCATCGTGCGCCTGGGCCAGGGTGTGGACGCCACCGGCTGGCTCGCCGAGGCCGCCCTGGAGCGCACCTTCGCCGCCGTGGACGAGTACGCGGCACTGATTGCCGAGCACGGCGCGGACCGCGTGCGGTTCGTGGCCACCTCGGCCACGCGCGACGCGGGCAACCGCGACGTCTTCGTGTCCGGGATCCGCGCCCGGCTGGGTGTCACGCCGGAGGTGGTCAGCGGCGACGAGGAGGCCGCGCTGTCCTTCCGCGGTGCCCTCAACGCCGCCGCGGAGCTGGACCCCGCGGACCGGGTCCTCGTGGTGGACGTGGGTGGCGGATCCACGGAGTGCGTGCTCGGCACCCCGCGCGAGGTGCTCGCGGCCAGGAGCGTGGACGTGGGGTGCGTGCGCATGACCGAGCGCCACCTGGGCTCCAACCCGCCCACCGCGGAGCAGCAGGAGCGCGTGCTGCGGGACGTGGACCAGGCCATGGACGTGGTCGCCCGCTCCGTGCCCCTCGCGGAGACCACCCGGCTGGTGGGCGTGGCCGGCACCGTGACCACCGTGGCCGCCATGGCCATGGGGCTCACCGCATACGACCCCGAGCGCATCAACGGCTCGGTGCTGGACGTCGAGACCGTCTCCCGGGCGTGCCGGGAGCTGACCGGGATGACCCGCGAGGAGCGTGCCGCCCTGGGATTCATGCACGAGGGCCGGGTGGACGTGATCGGGGCCGGTGCCCTGGTGTGGCGCCGCGTGGTCGAGCGCGTGGTCCAGGCCACCCGCGGCGGGGTCACCACGGTCACCGCGAGCGAGCACGACATCCTGGACGGCATCGCACTGTCCCTGGTGTCCTAGGCACCACGCGACGGCGCGGGGACGAGCAGGCACGGACGGTACGGAAGGGTTGAGGGACATGACCGGACGGACGAGGGCGCGCGCCCTGATCTCGGGCACGGCGGCAGGGCTGCTGCTCGCGGGAGCCGCGGCGGCGTCGTCGTTCGCGCAGGAGCCCGCGGTGCCGAGGCCCGCGCCGTCGATCCCCGTGCAGACCCCCGTGGCGCCTCCTCCCGGGGGCGGCAAGCCCTCCGTCGAGGGCGGGGACATCCAGCAGCGTGAGTACTGGCTGGACGACTACGGCGTGCGGGACGCGTGGAAGACGGCGACCGGCAAGGGCGTGAAGATCGCCGTGATCGACACCGGTGTGGACGGTTCCCACCAGGACCTGAAGGCCGCCGTGCAGCCCGGCACGGATGTCTCCGGCGTGGGACAGGCGGACGGCCGGAAGGGCCTCGGCTCCGAGCCCGAGCACGGCACCCTGGTGTCCTCTCTCGCCGCGGGCCGCGGGCACGGTGCCGCGAACGAGAGCGGGCCCGGTCGCCGGCAGGGCATCCTGGGTGTTGCCCCGGACGCCGAGATCCTCCCTGTCTCGCTCGGGCTGGGCGTGCAGGACCCGGGGGTGAAGAGCGTGGACGAGCAGATCCCGCAGGCCGTGCGCTGGGCCGTGGACCACGGTGCGGACGTGATCAACATGTCCGTGGGCTCGGACTCCACGGCGTGGCCCCAGTCCTGGGACTCGGCGTTCGCGTACGCGGAGGAGAAGAACGTGCTGGTCGTGGCCGCGGCGGGCAACCGCGGCTCGGGGCTGAACCAGGTGGGTGCGCCCGCGACCATCCCCGGCGTGCTGACCGTGGGGGGAGTGGACCGTTCGGGGAGGGCCAGCTGGGACTCCTCCTCGCAGGGGATCTCCATCGCGGTGGCCGGTCCCAGCGAGGACATGGTGGGGGCCATGCCCGGCAACGGGTACGCCGAGTGGTCCGGAACCTCCGCCACCGTGCCCCTGGTCTCGGGAACGGCGGCGCTCGTCAAGCAGGAGCACCCGGACCTCACCGCGGGGCAGGTGGCGCAGCGCATCGTGAAGACCGTCCACGACGCCGGGGACAAGGGCAAGGACCCGCTGTACGGGTACGGGGTGCTGGACGTGGCGGCGGCCGTCACCGCGGACGTGGAGACCGCGGAGGAGAACCCGCTGGGCAGCATCCGGCACTGGATCCAGCAGAACCGGCCGCAGAGCGCCTCGCCCTCGGCCAGTGCCGCGGCCACCACGGCCAAGGGGGACACGGAGCAGGTCACCCAGGAGGCCACCCCGCCCGTGGCCCAGGCGCCGCTGAACGAGACCGGGGCGCTGCCCGTGGTGGTCCTGGCGTCCTTCGGGGTGGTGGTCGCAGGGCTCACCGTGGCCGCCGTGCTCCACATCCGCAGGCTCTCCCGCTGATTTCACGGTGGGCGCAGTCGCGCGCGCGGACACTCCGTCACCAAAAGCCCTGCGCCGTGGGTAAACTTCGGGTCATGGCTTTCAATCAACTTGCTAAGGACCGTCCGCGCCTTCTCATCGTGGGTGGCGGTTACGTTGGTTTCACTCTCGCCCAGAAGCTGCAGACCCGCATCAAGGAGTCCGGCGGCGTGGTCACGGTGGTGGATCCCAACCCGTACATGACCTACCTCCCGTTCCTGCCGGAGGTGGCGGCGGGCAACATCGACGCCCGCTCCGCCGTGATCTCGCACCGCCACCACCTGCGTGACAGCGAGCTGGTCAACGGCCGCGTGGAGCACATCGACCACGCCAACCACAAGGTCACCATCCGCGGCATCGACGAGGGGCCGGAGTTCGAGCTGCCCTACGACGAGATCGTGATCGCCGGCGGCTCCACCACCCGCACGTTCCCCATCCCGGGGCTCGCGGAGAAGGCCATCGGCATGAAGACCATCGAAGAGGCCGTCTCCGTGCGCAACTGGGTGCTCGAGCGCATCGAGGTCGCGTCCCTCACCGACAGCGAGGAGGAGAAGCGCAAGGCGCTGACCTTCATCGTGGTGGGTGGCGGCTACGCCGGCTCCGAGTCCATCGCCGAGCTCGAGGACATGGCCCGCTCCGCCGTGGAGCGCAACGACCGCCTGCGCGTCTCGGACCTGCGCTTCGTGCTCGTGGAGGCCATGGGCCGGATCATGCCCGAGGTCTCCAAGGACCGCGCGGAGAAGGTCGTCGCCGAGATGCGCGCCCGCGGCATCGAGGTGCTGCTGAACACCTCCATCTCCGAGGTGGACGGCGACGTGGTCAAGCTCATCAACATGGGCGACAAGTCCCCGGCCGGTGAGATGGCGACCGACACCCTGATCTGGTGCGCCGGTGTCCAGGCCTCGGGCTTCGTGAAGAACAGCGACCTCCCGGTCGACGAGCGCGGCCGTGTCCGCGTGGGCGCGGACCTGCGCGTGACCGGCGACGACGGGCCCCTCGAGGGCGCCTGGGCCGCCGGCGACATCGCGGCCGTCCCGGACCTCACGGGTTCCGGCCCCGGCGGGTTCTGCGTCCCGAACGCCCAGCACGCCGTGCGCCAGGCCGCCACCATGGCCAAGAACATCATGGCCGCCCACCAGGGCGAGCCGCTGGAGGACTACTACCACGAGAACCTCGGCTCCGTGGCGGGCCTCGGCCTCTACAAGGGCGCGGCCACCATCCGCGGCGTGGACCTCGGCGGACTCCCGGCGTGGACCATGCACCGGCTGTACCACGGCTACGCGATCCCCACCGTGGAGCGCAAGGTCCGCGTGTTCACCGAGTGGGGCATCAACATGCTCTTCGGCCGGGACACCACCGCGCTGCGCCACCTGCACAACCCGCGCCGCGCGTTCCGCAAGGCCGCGGGGGAGAAGCTGCCGGCGGAGAAGGCCAGCCTGTAGCACCTCGCAGCGCACGACGGTGGGGCCGCTCGCGAGCGGCCCCACCGTCGTCGTCCGGGCACCCGCCCCGCTCGTCCTCGGGGCGGCGCCGGGGCGCAGGCCCGCCCCCATAGCCCAACCGGCAGAGGCAGCGGACTTAAAATCCGCTCAGTGTGGGTTCGAATCCCACTGGGGGCACCACGTCGTCGGGCACGGGGGGGCGCTGGGCGTCCTCACCCGCGCACGCGCCGGCCGCGCCCCGTCGCGGGTGACCCCGGCGGGGCGCGGCCGCGGAGCCGTCCCGTGCGGCTGGCAGGATCCGGGGAACCTGTTCGCCCGGCGGAAATACCGGCCACCCCCAGGAGCGCCACTGCTAGCCTGGTGGCACAGCTCGACTAACGCCCTCGAAAGGACGTCACATTGGCCGGCGGAAACCCCCTCCTCAATGACTTCGGCAAGAAGAACGCCACCACCGCACCGGGCTCCTACCAGGACCCGCGGTATTCTCCTGAGCAGCTGGAGCGCATGTACAGCGCCCCGGCAGCCGGCCCCGCCCAGACGGGCCGGATGAGCTACGACGACGTCGTGGTGCGCACCTCCCTCGTCCTCGGCTGCGTGGTCGTCGCCGCGGCCGCCGGGTGGTTCTTGCCCGTCCTGGCCTTCCCGGGTGCTCTGGTGGGCCTGGTGCTGGGCCTGGTCAACTCCTTCAAGCGTGAGCCGAGCCCCGCGCTCATCATCCTGTACGCCCTGGCCGAGGGCCTGTTCCTGGGTGGGGTTTCCGGGATCTTCGAGTCCATGTACCCGGGTGTCGTGGTGCAGGCGGTCATCGGCACGCTCGCCGTCTTCGTGTCCGTGCTGGTGCTCTACAAGACGGGTGTCCTGCGGGCCACTCCGCGCGTGACCAAGTTCTTCATGGTGGCCATGATGGCCTACGCGATCTTCGCCCTGGTGAACCTGGGCACGAGCCTGATCGGCGGCTTCGACATGCGCACCGAGGTCTCGGTGGCGGGGATCCCGCTGGGCCTGATCGTGGGCGCGGTGGCCATCCTGCTCGCGGTCTACAGCTTCGTGCTGGACTTCGAGAACATCACGGACGGCGTCAAGCGCGGCATCCCGCGCAAGGCGGCCTGGACCGCGGCCTTCGGTCTGACCGTCACGCTGATCTGGACCTACGTGGAGATCCTGCGGCTGCTCTCCATCATTCGCTCCATGAGCGACTGAGCGAACCCGCTCGCGGTCTCACCCGCGAGCCGGCCCGCAGCGGCGTCACGGTGCTCACCGGCACCGCGGCGCCGCTGCGTCGTTCCGGGCCGCCGACGCCGCCGGGCTCAGATGTAGCTGATGTCCAGGTCCCGGGGTGGGAGGTTGATGGCCCGCGCCGGGACGCTGTTGCTCGCCGCGCGGCCCACGAACAGCCAGCCGAGGATCTCCTCGTGCTCGTCGAGGCCGTAGAACCCCCGGATCAGGTCCCGGTCGTAGGGCTCGCGCTGGGACCACATGGTGGCCCACCCCTGCGCGTACAGGGCGGCCTCCAGCACGCCGCGGGCGGCGAAGACCTGACCCCGCTGGTCCTTCTTGGACTCGGGAAGCTCGGGATGGTGGCGGAAGATCAGGGCCAGCGCAACACCGCCGCGCGACGCCCACTGCAGGCTTCCGCGGTACGCCGCCAGCACCCGGATCTTCTTGCCCTTGAGCCGCGGCACGGGCCCGGAGAGGTTGGGGACCGAGGTGAGTCCCGCCATGGCCGCGGCCAGCACGGACGCCGACCGGCGGCTGGTCACGGCCACGCGCCATCCCGTGGGGCGGTCGTCGTACTTGGCGCCCGCGGTGGCGCGCAGAACCCGTTCGAGGTCCTCGCGGCGCGGGCTCTCCTGGGTCAGCACGCTCGCGGGGCGTCGCTGGGCCAGGACTCGCAGCAGTGTGGTGGACATGACAGCCATCTTGTCACCTCCGCGGGCCCGGGCACGGTCACGGGCACGCGGTCAAGGATGCGATGATAAGAGACATGTCTTCCAGTGTTCAGACGACCGCCGCGGGCTCACCGCCGCACCGCGCCCCAGACGTCTCCCCTTCGCCTACGTCTTCCGCCGACCACTCCCGGGACATGGTCACCGCACCCGTGCGGATCGCGGCCGCATGGTCCTGGCGGGTTCTGCTCATCATCGCCGGGGTCGGCGTGGTCTGGTGGCTGCTCGGCCACGTGACCACCGTGCTGATCCCCGTGCTCCTGGCCGCGCTGATCGCGGGCCCGTTGTCACCGGCAGTGAGGTGGTTGCGCTCCAAGCGCTTCCCGTCCGCGCTCGCGGCCATCACGGTGGAGCTCGCCCTGATCCTCGTGGTCCTGGGCCTGCTCGTGCTCTCCGGCCAGCAGATCGTGATGGGCTTCGCCCAGTTGTCCGACAAGGCCGTGGCCGGCTTCCAGAAGCTGCTGGGCATGCTCGAGGACAGCCCCCTCAAGCTGACCACCGACTCCATGAGCCAGTGGTTCTCGGACCTCGGCAACACCCTGCAGGAGAACTCCAACGCCATCCTGTCCGGTGCCATGACGTTCGGCTCCACTGCCGGGAACATCGTCACGGGCACCATCCTCATGCTGTTCGTCCTGCTGTTCTTCCTGTTCGACGGCGAGAACATCTGGCTGTTCCTGGTCAAGCTGTTCCCGCGGCGGGCGCGTCCCGCGGTGAACGGTGCCGGGCGCCGCGGCTGGATCTCGCTCGCGCAGTACGTGCGCATCCAGGTCTTCGTGGCCTTCGTGGACGCCATGGGCATCGGGCTCGGAGCGTTCCTGCTGGGGGTGCCCCTGGCGCTGCCCATCGGCGTGCTCGTGTTCCTGGCCTCGTTCATCCCCATCGTGGGTGCCGTGGTCACCGGTGCCGTGGCGGTGCTGGTCGCGCTGGTGGCCGTGAGCCCCATGATCGCGCTGGCCATGCTCGGCGTGGTGCTCCTGGTGCAGCAGATCGAGTCCAACATCCTGCAGCCGCTCATCATGGGCAAGGCCGTGTCCCTGCACCCCGTGGCCGTGCTGCTCGCGGTGGCCACCGGCAGCATGCTCTTCGGCATCGTGGGTGCGCTGTTCGCGGTGCCCGTGATGGCGTTCGGCAACACGATCGTGCGCTACCTCGCGGCCCGCTCGTGGGAGCACGACGACCGGATCGCGTGGGAGCCCTTCCTCTACCCGTGGGAGATCAAGAAGGCCGCGAAGAAGAAGAACCTCACCTCCGAGGAGGTCATGGCCCAGCTGCAGCGCTTCCGTGGCAAGCGCCACCAGGAGCGTGAGGACGCCGAGCGCAAGCGCGAGGAGAAGCACAAGAAGGAGACCGGGCACAACGCCTCCACCGAGGCCGAGGACCTGGACACCGGTAACACCCAGCGCTAGCGCAGGACCGGTCCCGTAATAGCATGGAACGCGGCGTCCCCACCCGGGACGTCGCGTTCCGTGTTCCCGCAGCACCGCCGGCAGCGACCCCGCCGGGCCGTGCCCCCGCAGGGCGAGCCGCCTCGATCGGCGCCGACGAAAGAAGTTCTTGTGGCCCACACTGCACTGTCCGTCTCGGTGGACGACGTCCGCCGCGCCGCACGCCTCCTGGACGGCGTCATCGAACGGACCCCGCTCGCCCACTCCCGCGCGCTGTCCCGAGCGCTCGGCTCCGAGGTCTACCTCAAGTGCGAGAACCTGCAGCGCGCGGGATCCTTCAAGGCCCGCGGCGCCTACGTGCGCATGTCCCAGCTCTCGGAGGACGAGAAGCGCCGGGGCGTGGTGGCGGCGTCGGCCGGCAACCACGCCCAGGGTGTGGCGCTCGCGGCGGCCAGGCTCGGGATCACCGCGCGGATCTACATGCCGCGGGGCGCGGCGCTGCCGAAGATCGCCGCCACCCAGGACCACGGCGCCGAGGTGGTGCTGCACGGCTCGAGCGTGGACGAGGCCCTGGCCGAGGCGCAGCGCTTCTCCGACGAGACCGGCGCGGTGTTCGTGCACCCCTTCGACCACCGGGACATCATCGCGGGGCAGGGGACCATCGGTCTGGAGATCCTCGAGCAGCTGCCCACCGTGGACACCGTGATCGCGGGGGTGGGCGGCGGTGGCCTGCTCGCCGGGGTGTCCGTGGCGCTCAAGGAGAAGGCCCGGGAACAGGGCAGGGACATCCGCGTGATCGGGGTGCAGGCCGAGAACGCCGCAGCCTACCCGCCGTCCCTGGCAGGGGATGCGATCGTCACCCTGTCCAAGGTCTCCACCATTGCGGACGGCATTGCCGTGGGCCGCCCCGGCCAGCTGCCGTTCAGCATCATCCGGGAGCTCGCGGACGACGTCGTCACCGTCTCGGAGGACTCCCTCGCCCAGGCTCTGATCTTCATGCTCGAGCGCAACAAGATGGTGGTGGAACCCGCGGGTGCCGTGGGCGTCGCCGCGATCCTGGAAGGCAGGCTGCGGCAGACCCACCCGGACCTGGGGACCACCGTGGTGCTGCTCTCAGGCGGGAACATCGACCCCATGCTCATGCTCAAGGTCATCCAACGGGGTCTCTCGGCAGCGGGGCGCTACATGACCATCAAGATGATGCTCACCGACCGGCCGGGCGAACTCGCGCAGATCTCGCAGCTCATCGCGGACCTGGACGCCAACGTCACGGGAGTCGACCACACGCGGATCGGAGGGTCGCTGTCCATGGGGGACGTCTCCATCACCATCGACATGGAGACCAAGGGCCAGTCGCACTGCGACCAGGTGCTCGCGGCCCTGGAGTCGCACGGCTACCACCCCGTGGTGGTGCACTGACCCGCGCCCACCGAGCCCGAGGACGCCGACCCGGGGCGCGGGCGGGCCTCAGCGGCGTCGTCCGCCGCGTGCGGAGAGGTACGTGACGAAACCCGCGACGAATGTGGCGACCCACAGAATGTTCCGCAGTCCACCCGTGGCGTTCAGGGAGGGGTTGCCCTGCCCCAGAACGTGCACCACGACGGCCGCAACGGCGAGCAGGGTGGTGAGCACGAGCAGGGGAACGGTCCATCGGCCGGGGGTGCGGTTCCAGTGGGTGACCACGGTTGTCTCCTCAACGGGGCGGGGTGTTTCCCCCGAGCTTACGGAACCCCGCGGCCAACCGGCTCCGCACGCCCGTGCCGGAACGGCCGAGGCCACCCCGCCGTGCGGGGTGGCCTCGGTGCTGCCGGTGACGTGGTCGGTGCCGCGTGCTGCCGGCGGGGTGTGCGCTCAGCGGCTGAAGGGCTTGGCCTTGAGGAGTTTCACGGTGATGTCCTTGCCGTTGGGAGCCGTGTAGGACACGGTCTCACCCACCTTGTGGCCGTTGATCGCGGCACCCATGGGGGAGCGCTCGGAGAAGACCTCGAGGTCCTCGCCGCCGGTGAGGTCCTCGGCGACCTCCCGCGAACCCATGAGGAACGTCATCTCGTCACCCGCGATCTCGGCGGTGACGACCATCCCGGCCTCGATGACGCCGTCGTCCGCGGGGGCCTCGCCCACCTGGGCGTTCTCGAGCAGCTGGGTGAGCTGCTGGATGCGGCCCTCGTTCTTGCCCTGCTCCTCGCGTGCCGCGTGGTAGCCGCCGTTCTCCTTGAGGTCGCCCTCGGAACGGGCCTGCTCGATCCGGTCCACGATCTCCTGGCGGTAGGGGCCGGCGAGGTGGTCGAGCTCCTTCTTGAGCCGGTCGTACGCTTCCTGGGTGAGCCAGGCTCCCTCTTGAGTAGGCACAGTGCCTCCGTTCTCTGGTGTCCACCGCCCTGGTGGACACGTGTGAAAAACCCCGCCCCGGTGCGAGCCGTGTGGCCCAGCGCTTCCGGGTCGGGGATCTGATCTCGGCAGAAGTCTAGAGGACCGGCGCGCTCCTGCCCAAAGTGACGTGCGGCACCCGGAGCGTCACTCGCTGGTGCTCCAGCAGGAGTCCACTCCTGCGGTGGTGGCCAGGTTGGTGGTGCGCACCGGCACGCGGTGGGTGCTCGTGCGGCCTCTGAGCTCCGCCTCCGCCACGCGGCCGATCGTTATCTCGTTCCACCCCACCACGGCGTGCTCCTGGTTCAGCGCCTGGACCGCGCACGTGACGGTCTGGTCCGGGTCCTTGGTGAGGTCGAAGTCCGCGTAGGCCTGCCCGGAGCTGGAGATGTGGAAGCTGACGTCCTTGAACACCGGTTTCTGGGAGTCCCCCCACACGATCCACACCACGAACAGGGCTGCCGCCAGGGTGGCCCCCGCGGCAATCAGGAGCCAGCCGCGCTGGGAGGGGCCCTGCCGCGGGGTGCGCGTGACGGTGTGGTGACCCGCTCCGTAGCGCCGCACGAGGACCTCGGGGGCCCCCGAGCCCGCGGGGTCGTCTGCTGCGGGGTGGGAGGTCGCGGAACTCATGCCCCAACTGTACCCAGCCCGCACGGGTGCGCCCTGTGGACGGCCCGGGGGTGCGGGACAGTGGGCCGGGAGGGGGACGGGCGGCGTAGGATACCGGGGGTTGTAGATTTCGCGACGACGTCTTGGGAGGCATCCGTTCGGTGACGGACCATTCGCAGCTTCGATTGTTGGCCATCCACGCGCACCCGGACGACGAGTCCAGCAAGGGTGCCGCGACCATGGCGCACTACGCGCGCCTCGGCACCCGGGTCATGGTGGCCACGTGCACCGGTGGTGAACGGGGTTCGATCCTCAACGCCGAGATGGAGGGTGACGTCTGGGCGGAGCGGGACCTGCCCGGTCTGCGCCGCCACGAGATGGCGGCCGCTGTCGAGGCGCTGGGTGTGGAGCACCGGTGGATCGGGTTCACGGACTCCGGCCTGCCCGAGGGCGATCCCCTCCCGCCCCTGCCGTGGGGCTGCTTCGCCCTGCAACCGCTGGAGCGCGCGGCTGCTCCGGTGGTCCAGCTCGTGCGCGAGTTCCGACCGCACGTGATCCTGGCCTACGACGAGAACGGGGGCTACCCGCACCCGGACCACATCCAGGCACACAACGTGGCCATGGAGGCGTACCGCAGGGCGGGTGATCCGGAGGCGTACCCGGGAACGGGCGCGCCCTGGGCACCGCTCAAGCTCTACTACGACCGGGCGTTCAACCCGGAGCGTTTCCTGGCTCTGCACGAGGGCCTGGAGGAGCGGGGCATGACGTCCCCGTACGCGGAGCGGATCGCGGCCATGCAGGAGTCCGACCCGGAGGGCCACCGCCCGCCCGTGCCGCGCCACGAGACCACCACCCGGGTGCAGTGCGCGGACCAGTTCCCCGCGCGGGACCGGGCGTTGAGCAGCCACCGGACGCAGGTGGACCCGCGGGGCATGTTCTTCGCGGTCTCCGCCGAGACCCAGGCGGAGATCTGGCCCTGGGAGGACTACACCCTCGCGGAGGCCCGCGTGGAGACCTCCCTGCCCGAGACGGACCTCTTCGCGGGGATCCGGCCGGAGGAGCCCACGGCCCCGACCTCGTCCCCAGGGAAGTGAGCGCCCCGTGCCCACGTTGCTGAGCGTCCTGACCGCCGCCACCCCCGCCCCGAGCCCGGAGAACACGCTTCGCCCCGGGCTGGACCCGAGCCAGGTCTCCCCGGGCCTGATCGGCTTCCTGATGACCTTCCTGCTGACCGCGGCGGTGGTCCTGCTCGTGATCGACTTCAACCGTCGCAACCGCCGCCTGCGCTACCGCGCCCAGTACGCGGAGCAGCGCGCGGCGGAGGAGCAGGCCGCCGCGGACCGGCCCCCGAGCGGCGTCGCACCCGCCTCCCCGGACGACGCCGCCCGCTCGCCCCGCAGTGGCGGCGAGTCCTCGCACCCGGGGGACTAGCCTCCGGAGGACCCGCCGGCGCCCGGGGCACACATGGCACCGGGGCGGCGGCCGCGTTCCGCCTGTGCGTGTCGGTGGGCCGTGAGAGCGTGGGGTCATGTCGAACCGACTGGCCCGCGCCACGAGTCCGTACCTGCTGCAGCACGCCGAGAACCCGGTGGACTGGTGGGAGTTCTGCCCCGAGGCCTTCGAGCAGGCCGGGGAGCGTGACGTGCCCGTCCTGCTGTCCGTGGGCTACGCCGCGTGCCACTGGTGCCACGTGATGGCCCACGAGTCCTTCGAGGCCCCGGACACCGCGGCCTACATGAACGAGCACTTCGTCTGCGTCAAGGTGGACCGCGAGCAGCGCCCGGACGTGGACTCCACGTACATGGCGGCCACGCAGCTGCTCACAGGGCAGGGCGGCTGGCCCATGACCGTGTTCCTCACCCCGGACGGCGGTGCCTTCCACGCCGGGACCTACTACCCACCGCGGCCCGCGCACGGGCGACCCTCTTTCCTGCAGGTCATGACGGCCGTCACGGAGGCGTGGACGCAGCGGCGGGACGAGGTGGTCCGCGGTGCGGGGCAGGTCTCCGAAGCCCTGTCCCGGCACCCGGGGCTCGTGGACCGGATGCTGGCGGACGCCGGTCCCGCGCTCGTCGCGGAGCCGGGCACCGTCACCGCGGACGCCACGGCCGAGCTGGTGGGGACGTGGTTGAACGGCCTGGAGGTCGCCCGCGACGTCGCCCACGAGGGTTTCGGGACCGGGGCCAAGTTCCCGCCGTCCCCGGTGCTGGACGCTCTCACCCGGATTGCGGCGCCGGACGCGCCGGGGGACCGCTCCACCGGGAACTCCCGCGCGGCCCGTGAGCTGCTGTGCGCCACGCTGGACGCGGTGGTCGTGGGAGCGCTGCAGGACCACGTGGGCGGCGGGTTCTTCCGCTACTCGGTGACCCCGGACTGGTCCCTGCCGCACTACGAGAAGATGCTGTACGACAACGCCCAGCTGCTGCGGGTGCTCGCCCGTACGGTGCACGAGCTGGAGGGGCGGGGGACCGATCCGGCGCGGGCGGCCCGCTACCGGCATGCGGCCACCACCCTCGTCGCGTGGCTGGAGCGGGAGATGGTCACGCCCGAGCACGCGTTCGCGGCGTCCCTCGACGCGGACAGCGATCCCGGCCCCGACGAGCCCCGGGCCGAGCGGGAGGGGGCGTACTACACGTTCTCCCGCCCGGTCCAGGACGCCACCGGTTCGGCACCCGTCCCGGTCACGGCCTCGTGGGGTGAGGCCGGCTCCGTCACCGGGATCCTCGACGAGTCCGTGCGCCGTGCCCTGTGGGAACGGCGTCTGACTCGTCCCGCCCCGCACCGGGACGACAAGGTCGTCACGGCGTGGAACGGGATGGCCCTCTCGGCGCTCTCCGAGGCGAGTGTGCTCCTCGACCACCCGGAGTGGACGGAGCTCGCCGAGGCGGCCGCCGGGTTCCTGTGGGCCACGCACCGGGACCCCGCGACGGGGACGCTCGCGCGGACCTCGCGCGGCGGCGTCGTGGACCCGCACGAGGGGCAGCTCGAGGACTACGCGCGCCTCGGAGCCGGGCTGCTCGGGCTCTACCGCGCCACCGGGGCGGCAGTCTGGTACGAACGCAGCCGCGCGCTCGCGGAGACCGCGGTGGAGCGGTTCGTGATGGGAGACACCGTGGCGGAGTCCGCGCGGGTGGATCCGGTGCTCGCGGCGGCAGGCGCCACGGGCCGCGCGGAACCCTTCGACGACGTCGCCGCGTCCGGTGCCGCGGTGCTCGCACGCTGGCTCACGGACCTCTCCCGCCCCGAGACCGCGGGACGCCCCACCACCGACGTGGTGGCCGCCGTGACCCGCCAGGCCACCGGCGTGGTGCTCAAAGCGCCCACGGCCGCGGGCGGCATGGTCTCCGCCGTGCTGGCGCAGGCGCAACCCCCTGAGCTGCTGCAGGTCGTGGCCGCCACGCCGCAGCAGTGGCACGAGGTGCTGGAGGCAGTGGGGAAGCACCGGGTGCTGGACTGGCTGGTCCTGGACGCGGACACGGCACCCTACGGCGCGCCCCCGGCGCAGGACGGGCGGTTCACGGTGTGGCGCTGCCGCAACGGTGTGTGCGAGCTGCCGGTGTACTCGGTGGCGCAGCTGCGGAGCTGAGCGCGCGGCGCCAATCCGTCAGCGGGGGAGCCTCACGAGGCGAACATCGCCAGCATGATCGAGATGTAGTGGCACACGAAGCCCACGATCGTGCACGCGTGGAACACCTCGTGGAAGCTGAACGTGGCGGGCCACAGCCGCGGCCACTTGGTGGCGTAGCAGACCGCCCCCGCGATGTACGCCACCCCGCCGCAGATCAGCATGACGGTTGCGGGGACGTTCACCGCGAAGAACGCCGGCAGGTACAGCAGGGCGAGGCAGCCCATGACCACGTACAGGGGCGTGTAGAGCCAGCGGGGGGCTCCCAGCCAGAAGACGCGGAAGACCACCAGCAGTGCGCCCAGCGTCCAGATCACCGCGAGCAGCCCGGTTGCCCGCCCGTCCGGGAGGAAGCTCACGGCCAGCGGGGTGTACGTGCCCGCGATGATGAGTGCGATGTTGGAGTGGTCCAGGCGTCGCAGCACCGCGTTCATCCGGGCGTTCCAGTAGAAGCGGTGGTAGATCGCGGAGGTGCCGAACAGCATCACGGCGGTGATGGTGTAGACGAGACACGCGAGCCGCAGCTGCAGGGTGGGCGCGAGAACGATGGCCACCACGCCCATGGCGGTGGCGAAGGGGCTGAACCCGGCGTGGATCCACCCGCGCCACGCAGGTTTCTTCTCCACGGTGAGCGGGCCCCTGCGGGTGTGGCGCACCACGGTCACCGGGCCGGGAGCGAAGGGCTTCGACGCGCGGTCGTCTTTCATTCTGGATTCCACTGCCTTCCATCACTGTCTCCGTGGCGGGCGGGGTCCGCTTCCGGATCGCCCCCTCCCTGCGGGTAGTTTAGTGGGTATGAATCCGAGCAGCCCGAGTCGATCCCAGGGTGTGGGTGCCCCGTGAAGCTCCCCCGTGTGCTGTACTCCTTCTACGAGCACCGGTTGGCGCGCACCCTCGGATCTCACGAGCTGCCGCACCACGTGGGGGTGCTCGTGGACGGCAACCGGCGCTGGGCCAAGCAGTTCGGCGCCACCACGGAGGAGGGCCACCGGGCGGGTGCCCGCAAGATCGTGGAGTTCCTGCGCTGGTGCCACGAGCTCCACATCCAGGTGGTCACGCTCTACATCCTCTCCACGGAGAACCTCAACAGGCCCGCAGAGGAGCTCACCGCGCTGCTGGACATCATCACCAACCTCATGTGCGAGCTGCAGGACGAGGGCATCTGCCGGATCCAGCCCGTGGGAGCGCTGTCCACCCTGCCGCGGGCGCTGCAGGAGCAGCTCGAGTGCAGTGCTCGCCGCACGGAGACCAACGCCGGGCCGCACCTGAACATCGCGGTGGGCTACGGCGGGCGCCAGGAGATCGTGGACGCCGTCCGGGAGGTCTTCGAGGACGCCGAGCAGCGAGGGGAGTCGCTCAGCGCGACCGCGGCAGCGCTGAGCGTGGAGGACATCTCCGCGCACCTCTACACGCGCGGTCAGCCGGACCCGGACCTGCTGATCCGCACCTCCGGGGAGCAGCGGCTCTCCGGATTCCTCATGTGGCAGTCCGCCTACAGCGAGTTCTACTTCTGCGAGGCCCTGTGGCCGGACTTCCGACGGGTGGACTTCCTGCGCGCACTGCGGGACTACGCCCGGCGCCAACGCCGTTTCGGCGGCTGAGCCCACCGCGGACGCCGCGGGTCCGGGTGCCGGGCGTGCCAGGGGATCTTGGGTTCGCTCGCCCGTACGGACGTGGGCCCCGGGCTGCCCCGGCTGCGGCGGGCAAGGCGGAAGTTCATGCCGCGTTCACCGCCCGGGCGTTCGCCCCTCCATCGCCCGTTCTAGCGTGAGACCACCCGGCACCGCGCCGGTCGCCCACCACCCCCGTGGGAAGGTCTCCATGCGCCGCGACACCATCCTGGCTCCCGCCCCCACCGCCCTCGCCGCTGCTCCTCCTGACGTGGCCACCCCGACGGGCGAGCCTGCGCAGGAACGGGAGGCGGCGGCGTCGGCCGGGGTGCGCAGCTACGTGATCGACACCTCCGTGCTGCTCTCCGACCCGCGGGCGCTGCTGCGCTTCGCTGAGCACCGCGTGGTGGTGCCCATGGTGGTGGTCACCGAGCTCGAGGCCAAGCGGCACGACCCTGACCTCGGGTACTTCGCCCGCAAGGCGCTGCGCCTGCTGGACGACCTGCGGGTCGCGCACGGGGGACTGGACCGGCCCGTGGCACTGCCCGGCGGCGGGTGCCTCACCGTGGAGCTCAACCACGTGGCGGACACCGTGCTGCCGCAGAGCTTCCGGCTCAAGGACAACGACTCCCGCATCCTCAGTGTGGCCGCGGCGCTGTCGCAGGAGGGACAGGACGTGTGCGTGGTCTCCAAGGACCTGCCCATGCGGGTCAAGGCCTCCGCACTGGGTCTCGCCGCGGACGAGTACCGCGCCGAGTGGCTCGGCGGCGACGACGAGTACACGGGAGTGGTCCACGTGGACGCGCCCGACGATGTCGTGTCCGGACTCTACGAGGACGGCCGCGCCCACGTGCCGGGCGCGGAGGGCCTGCCGGTGAACACCGGGCTCGTGGTGCGCTCCGCAGCAGGCAGCGCACTCGCCCGCGTGGAGACGAGCGGACTGGCCCGGGAGGTGTCCGCGGACCGGGACGTCTTCGGGGTGCAGGGCCGCTCGGCGGAGCAGCGCCTGGCCATCGACCTGCTGCTGGACCCCGAGGTGGGCATCGTCTCCCTCGGCGGACGCGCCGGAACCGGAAAGTCCGCCCTGGCGCTGTGCGCCGGTCTGGAGACCGTGCTCGAACGCCGCGAGCACCGCAGGATCATGGTGTTCCGACCGCTCTACGCGGTGGGTGGGCAGGACCTCGGATTCCTCCCCGGGACCGAGGAGGAGAAGATGAACCCCTGGGGCCAGGCGGTCTTCGACACCCTCTCCGCCGTGGTCTCACCGGCCGTGGTGGACGACGTCGTCGCCCGCGGCATGCTCGAGGTGCTGCCGCTCACGCACATCCGTGGGCGCTCGCTGCACGACGCCTGGGTGATCGTGGACGAGGCGCAGTCCCTGGAGCGCAACGTCCTGCTCACGGCGCTGTCCCGGATCGGGAAGAACTCCAAGGTGGTGCTCACCCACGACGTCGCCCAGCGGGACAACCTCCGGGTGGGGCGGCACGACGGGATCATGGCGGTGGTCGAGGCGCTCAAGGGCCAGCGGCTCTTCGGTCACGTGACGCTCACGCGCTCGGAGCGCTCACCCATTGCGGCGCTCGTCACCGATCTCCTGGAGCGCCAGGACGTGTGAGGCGCGCTCGCCGCGGACGTTGCGCGGCGGCGTCGTGCGCCGGACCTACGTGGTGGCCACCGGCCACGGGAGGTGGCGGGAGACGTCCGTGAGGTCGAGGTCGTGCGCGGTGAAGAGGTCGTCCAGCTGGTAATCGTCCACGCCCTCGATCACGAGCCGGTGCCCCTGACCGGCGTGCGGGCCCCGCAGGACGTGCGAGTGCACGCACACCCCCGTGGCGTGGTCCACCGCGATGCGTGTGGGACCGGGGGCGAGCGGGTGGCCGCTCGTGACGGCGCGGTAGCGCACCGTGGGTTCCACGGTGGCGCACCAGACCCGACGGCCCGCAAACACCTCGGCCGTGAGGGCACGCAGCCGGGCCGGGCGCTGCTCCGGGAGGTACGGGGGAGTGGGCGCGGGGCCCACGCACTCCACGGGGTCCAGGACGGCCTGCCAGCGTCCACCGCCGAAGACGGGGTCCCCGTACGCGGCCTCGGGGCGGCGGGTGACCAGCCCGTGGTCGTCGTACACGGGCGTCACGAGGGCGGGCGGCAGCAGCCAGGAGGACGGGGTGTCCGCCACGTAGAAGTCGTCCCGGGAGCGCTCCAGGGAGGTGGTCGTGTAGCGGAGGACACCGTCGAGCGTCTCCACGCGCAGGTCCGAGGGGCGGCGCAGCCAGGCCCGCACCGGTTCCGCGGCGGCCGAGCCACCGGCCTCCCAGGTGAGCACGAACCGCAGAGTGTGCCACCGCCACGGGGACGAGCGGCACAGCGCGGCGAAGGCCGCCGGCGGAATCTCCGGGGCGGCGGGCGCGGTCTGCCAGGGGGCACTCATGCGGTCAGTCTACGAAGCGGGCCTCCACAGCCCCTGACACACAGTGGGTCCGTGTGCCGGAGGTGCCTACGATGAGCGCATGATGCAGCCCAACACGGCGGGCATCGGGGGATTCGTGGGGGACCACCTGCAGGACGCGGCGCTGAGCGCCCACCTCGCGGCCGTGCTGTGCGCGCTGGCCGTGCTGGTGCTCGCCTGCTCCGGGGTGTGGCTCGCGGCCACCGACATCCGCGAGCACCGCCTCCCCGGTTCCGTGGTCCGCCCGCTCTACCCCGTCACCGCCACCCTGCTGAGCGCCGCGGCGGTGCTGGCCGACGACACCGTGCGACTGTGGTGGATGCTGTGGGGGCTCGCGATCATGGGCGGGATCTTCCTGGTGCTGCGGCTGCTGAACCCCGCCGGCATGGGCATGGGCGACGTGCGGCTGGCCGGAGTGCTCGGGCTGCTCACCGGGTTCTCCTCCGTCACCCACACCGTGGTGGCCACCGCCCTCACGTTCGTGCTGGCCGGGGTGTTCTGCGGGGGACTCATCCTGCTGCGGCGGGCGGACGCGAGCAGCCGGATCCCCCTGGGGCCGTTCATGATCGTGGGAAGCTTGGGCGTGGTGGCGTTCGCGTGAGCGCCCGCGGGGCGGGGTCCGCTCCCGCGGGCACCCGTCCGGCCCAGCCACCACCCCCGTCACCCCGAGGAGAGCGCACCCATGGCAACGCCCGAGTTCATCCGGCAGCTGCGCCGCAGCATCGGCCACGACCTGCTGTGGCTGCCCGGCTGCACCGCCGTGGTGCTGCACGAGGGGAAAGTGCTGCTGGGTCGGCGAGCGGACAACGGCAACTGGGGGCTCATCACCGGGATCGTGGAGCCCGGGGAAGACCCCGGCGTGGCCGCCCGGCGCGAGTGCCTGGAGGAGACGGGTGTGGAGATCACCGTGGACGCCCTCGTGCGGGTCAAGGCCGGGGGAGTGGTCGAGTTCCCCAACGGGGACCGCTGCCAGTTCCTGGACCACACGTTCGTGTGCAGCTACGTGTCCGGGGAGGCACGGGTGGCGGACGACGAGTCCCTCGAGGTCGGGTGGTACCCGCTGGACGAACTGCCACCGATGCCGGAGCACCAGGCCGAGCGGCTGCGTGCGGCGCTCGAGTTCACCGGGCGTACGGGATTCGAGCGCTAGGCGGGGTTCGCCGAGTGTTCCGCCTCCGGACGTGCGACGACGCCGCGGGGCGGCCCCACGGCGTCGTCGACGGTTCTGCGGCGTGGCCGGGAGGGACCCGACCGTGGGGTGTCAGCCGCGCGGGATGTTGCGCAGGTTGGAACGGGCCATCGAGACGGCCTCGCCGGCGCCGCGGTTGAGCACGATGCGGGACATGGCCGTGGCGAAGCCGAACACCTGGTCCTTCTTGATCTCCGGCGGGATGGAGAGCGCGTTGGGGTCGGTGATGACCTCCACCAGGGACGGGCCCTGGTGCGCGAGCGCAGAGGTGAACGCGGACTCCAGGTCCTTGGGCTTCTCCACCCGGATGCCCTGGATGCCCACGGCGCGGGCGATCGCGGCGTAGTCCGCCTGGGGGACGTCCACGCCGAAGTCCGGCAGCCCGTCCACGAGCATCTCGAGCTTGACCATCCCGAGCGTGGAGTTGTTGAAGACCACCACGGTCACGGGCAGGTTGTAGGCCGAAAGGGTCAGCAGCTCGCCCATCAGCATGGACAGCCCGCCGTCACCGGAGACCGAGATGACCTGGCGGCCGGGCTCCGCGACCTGCGCGCCGATGGCCTGCGGGAGGGCGTTGGCCATGGAGCCGTGCAGGTAGGAGCCCAGGATGCGGCGGGTGCCGAGCGGGTTGATGTAGCGGGCGGTCCACACGTTGCACATGCCGGTGTCCGCGGTGAACACGGCGTCCTCGGCCGCCACCCGGTCCAGGATGGACGCCGCGTACTCCGGGTGGATGGGCGTCATCTTCTCGACCTTGCGGGTGTACGCACCCACGGCCTTGTTCATGAGCTTGTCGTGCTTGGCCAGCGTCTTGTCCAGGAACGAGCGGTCCGTCTTGACCGTGAGCTCGGGCAGCAGCTTGAGGATCGTGGACTTCACGTCACCGTGCACCGGGATGTCCACACCCGTGCGGCGCCCGATCACCGTGGGGTCCGTGTCCACCTGGATGGTGGTGACGTCCGGGAGGAACTGGTCGTACGGGAAGTCCGTGCCGAGCATGACCATCACGTCGGCGCCGTGCAGCCCCTCGGCCGCCGCGCCGTAGCCCAGCAGACCGGTCATGCCCACGTCGAACGGGTTGTCGTACTGGATCTGGTCCTTGCCGCGCAGGGAGTGGCCCACGGGCGCCTTGAGGGTGTCCGCCAGGGCGATCACCTCGTCGTGGGCGCCGGCCACGCCGATGCCCGCGAAGAGCGCGACCTTCTTCGCCGAGTTCAGCACCTGCGCCATGCGCTCGACGGTCTCGTCCGAGGGGACGACGGCGCTGGGCTCCGGGACCGCGTACGGGCGGGCCTCGGCGGCCACGTCGGAGTCCGCGAGGTCACCGGGCAGGGTCACCACGGACACGCCCGGGCTCGTGACGGCGAACTGGATGGCGGAGCTGACCACGGCGGGGGACTGCTGCGGGGTGCTCACCAGCTCGGAGTACACGGAGCACTCGGTGAAGAGCCGGTCCGGGTGCGTCTCCTGGAAGTACCCGGAGCCGATGTACTGGGAGGGGATGTGGGACGCGATCGCCAGCACGGGCGCCCCCGAGCGGTTGGCGTCGTACAGCCCGTTGATCAGGTGCAGGTTGCCCGGGCCGCACGAGCCCGCGCACACCGCGAGCTTGCCGGTCAGCTGGGCCTCGGCGCTCGCCGCGAACGCCCCGGCCTCCTCGTGGCGCACGTGCACCCAGTCGATGCCGCCCTTGGCGGAGCCGCCGGTGCGCCGCACGGCGTCCACGATGGGGTTGAGGCTGTCGCCCACCACACCGTAGATGCGCTCCACGCCGGCGTCGATGAGCTGCTGGATGATCTGCTCTGCGAGCTTCACGCTGTCTCCTCCGATGCTGCGCCCGCGCCGGTCCTGGTTGCCGGACGGGCACGACGAATGTGCTCGCCGTCCAGCCTAGCCGCGGGTGTTTTCGGGAGAAAAGGTTTGTGGGCAACGGAACAGTGGGCCGTGCCCCGCCCCACGGCGTGCGAGAACGAAGAACCCGGTCACCCCCCCCTCCAGCAGGAGGGGGGTGACCGGGTTCCTCGGGCGGATCGGATCAGCCGATGGTGCTCAGTAGCTGCCCGTCATGGTGGTGACGTCCAGTGCCTTGTCGAGCTGCTCCTCGGTGAGCTTCTCACCGTCCACGTAGCCGAGCTCGATGGTGGCCTCGCGCACGGTGACCTTGTTGGCCACGGCGTGCTTGGCGATCTTCGCGGCGGCCTCGTAGCCGATGGCCTTGTTCAGCGGGGTCACGATCGAGGGGGAGGCCTCGGCCAGGAACGTGCAGCGCTCTTCGTTCGCCTGCAGCCCGTCCACCATCTTCTCCGCGGCCACGCGTGAGGCGTTCGCGAGCAGGCGGATGGACTCCAGCAGGTTCGCCGCCATCACGGGGATGCCCACGTTGAGCTCGAACGCGCCGTTGGTGGAGGACAGGGCCACGGTGGTGTCGTTGCCGATCACCTGGGCGGCCACCTGGATGGTCGCCTCGCAGATCACGGGGTTGACCTTGCCCGGCATGATCGAGGAACCCGGCTGCAGGTCCGGGATGTGCAGCTCGCCCAGGCCCGTGTTGGGCCCGGAGCCCATCCAGCGGATGTCGTTCATGATCTTCATGTACGAGTACGCGATGTTGCGCAGCTGCCCGGAGGCCTCCACCAGACCGTCGCGGTTGGCCTGCGACTCGAAGTGGTTGCGGGCCTCCGTGAGGGGCAGCCCGGTCTCTTCAGCCAGCAGCTCGATCACGCGCGCCGAGAAGCCGTCCGGGGTGTTGATGCCGGTGCCCACGGCGGTGCCGCCCAGCGGGACCTCGGCCACGCGCGGCAGGGAGGCGTCGATGCGCTCGATGCCGTAGCGCACCTGCGCCGCGTAGCCGCCGAACTCCTGGCCCAGGGTCACGGGGGTCGCGTCCATCAGGTGGGTGCGCCCGGACTTCACCACGTCCTTGAACTCCGCGGCCTTCTTCTCCAGGGAGGTGGCGAGCACCTCCATGGCGGGCTTGAGGTCGTTGATCAGGGCGTTGGTCACGGCCACGTGCACGGACGTGGGGAACACGTCGTTGGAGGACTGCGAAGCGTTCACGTGGTCGTTGGGGTGGACCTCCACCCCGGCGGACTCGAGCGCGCGCGAGGCGAGCGTGGCCAGCACCTCGTTGGTGTTCATGTTGGAGGACGTGCCGGAGCCGGTCTGGAACACGTCGATGGGGAAGTTGTCGTCCCACTCGCCCGCGGCCACGGCGTCCGCGGCGTCACGGATGGCCTGGGCGCGCTGCGCGTCCAGCACCCCCAGCTCCTCGTTGGCGGTGGCGGCGGCCTTCTTCACCTGGGCCAGCGCCCGGATGTGCTCGCGCTCCAGGGTGGTGCCGGAGATGGGGAAGTTCTCCACGGCGCGCTGCGTCTGCGCACGGTAGAGCGCGTTCTTGGGCACGCGCACCTCGCCCATGGTGTCGTGTTCGATGCGGTACTCGGTGTTTTCAGCCATGGCTCTCAGTGTAGGCATCCGCGCCGCACCGCGCCCGCAGGGTCCGCGCAGCCGCCCTCCCGTGACGGACGACGACGCCGCCCGCCCGGGTGCCCCTGCGGCGTCGCCGACCAGCCGGCAGCGGTGCCGCGGGAGACGTCACCTGACCGTGCGGCGTCGTCCACGGGAGCCAGACGTTGCGAAGTGGAGCAAATGCGCAGCCGCACCGCGGAATCTGCATTTGTTCCACTTCACAGCGTGACCGTCGGGGTGTGGGCTCGGGGCGGGTGCCGGTGGTGGGGCAGGGGTGCCGGAGGTGGGCGCGCGACGTCGGCGGCGTGCCGGGCGGGTCAGGAGTTCTGGAACGCGGGGTCCTCGCTGTAGACCAGCTCGGCCTTGCCGTCCGCGAGGTGGTAGAACACGCCGATCACCGCAGCATCCCCGCGGGAGACGGCCTGCGAGATCGCCGCGGAGTGGTCCATCAGGCGGGCGGCGGTCTGCCTGGTGTGCTCCACGACCATGTCCTGCAGGTCCGCATCCCCGGCGCGCCTGGCCTCGAGAACCGAGGGGGTGATGCGCTCCACGAGGTCCCGCTGGAAGCCGCGGGGCAGCTGCCCGGACTCCACGGAGTCCTTGGTGGCGGTGACGGCGCCGCACGAGTCGTGGCCGAGGACCATGATGAGCGGCGTGCCGAGCACCTCGATCGCGTACTCCAGGGAGCCCAGCACGGCGTTGTCGATCACCTGCCCGGCGGTGCGGATCACGAAGGTGTCACCCAGCCCGAGGTCGAAGATGATCTCCGCGGCCAGGCGCGAGTCCGAGCAGCCGAAGATCACCGCGAACGGCTTCTGGGACTGCGCGAGGTCCTTGCGGCGCTGCGCGTCCTGGTGCGGGTGCAGGGTGTCCCCGGCGATGAATCGGGCATTGCCGTCCTGCAGGGCCCGCCACGCCTCCAGGGGGGTGCGAGGGGTGTGGTCCACGGCGTCGGTCTGCGTGCTCATGCGGGAACTCCAAGGGTGCTGGACGGGTGAGGAGGTCGCGGGCCGGTGGGCACCGCGTCGCCTCCAGGGTAGACCCGCGCCGGCACGGCGAGGACGGCCCCGGCGCCGGCTGCGGGTCACGACGGCGCGGCACGCCGGGCGGCCCCCGGGTCACGACGACGCCGCTCATGCCACCGTGGGCACACCGACTCCGAGCCCACTGATCCCCCGGCCCACCGACTCCGAGCCCACTGAATCCGGGTCCACCAACTCCGGCCCCACCGGTCTCCGGGTTCACCCGCTCCGGCCCGGGCGGGCGGCGGGAGCCCGGTGCGGAGCAGGGGTCAGGAGCCGGACAGCGCCGTGGCCACGTGCTCGAAGTCCGCCTCGGGGGCCTTGCCGCTGAGCACCACGGTGGAGTCCTCCAGTTCACCGACCCATGCGGTGAACTCCTCCTGCTTGCCGTTCGCGTCCCGGTGGTGCTGGTGCCACGTGACACCGCCCAGGGTCTTCTCCCCGGTCTGCGGGATCAGCTCGGTGCGCTGCGCGAGCCACGTGGGGTTGGACTCCGTGGTCTGCGCCATGTCCACCAGGTGGTAGTCGGGGGTGAGGTATCCCACGTTCCACAGCGGCACACCCTCCTGGGACTTCTCCGTCCAGCGGGCGTAGTTGGCGCTCCAGCCCTCACCGAGCCGGGGGGCCGCGGGTGCGAAGGGTGCCTGGTCCCCGGCGAACTTCGCCTCCTGGCTCACGTCCACCTGCGCCCGGTACGGCTGGGCGTCCGGCTTGGGCTGCAGCCACAGGAAGGGCAGCAGCAGCAGGATCAGCACCACCATGGAGATGACCATGCCGCGGATCGGCGCGTTGATGCGCGAGGCCTGCTTGCTGGTCAGCTGCGGGACGGGCCGCTCCTCGGCACCGGGCTCGACGCCGCCCTCACCCTCTGTGCCGGTGCCGGCGGTTCCCGGCGTGGCGCGTGCATCCGCGGAGCCGCGTGCGGCACCATCCCGGCCGGTGGTCCCGGTGGTCCCGGTGGTCCCGGTGGTCCCGGTGGTCCCGGTGGTCCCGGCCCTGTCTGCGGTGCGCGCGGTCCCGGTCGCCGGGGTGCCCGGCCGCGCGGAGCTGGGGGCGGCGTCGTCGGCGGACGGGGACCCAGCAGGGCCGCCCTGGGTGGGGGGAGAACCGGGGGCGGGGCGGGGATCGTCGGAGGGGCCGGGGCCCGGCCCGGAAGCAGAGGAACTCACCCGACCATTGTGCCGTGATCCTGCGGACCGGCCCAACACGCCGGGCCGGGGATATGCTGGGGGCACCCGTGGCAGTGCGTCCTGGCCCCCGTGCGCGGCGGAGCGGGGCGCAGCCGAAACTCGAAGGTGAGGAACAACGTGGCAGAGACGACCCAGCAGGGCTCGGGAAATGTGGCGGACCGGAACTTGGCGCTGGAACTGGTGCGCGTCACGGAGGCGGCCGCGATCGCGGGCGGCCACTGGGTGGGCGCCGGTGACAAGAACAGCGCGGACGGCGCGGCCGTGGACGCCATGCGCTCGTTCCTCTCCACCGTGGACTTCAACGGCACCGTGGTGATCGGCGAGGGCGAGAAGGACGAGGCCCCCATGCTGTTCAACGGTGAGCAGGTGGGCAGCGGCGAGGGCCCCGCCTCGGACGTGGCGGTGGACCCCATCGACGGCACCCGCCTGACCGCCCTGGGCATGAACAACGCGCTCGCGGTGATCGCCGTGGCGGACGGCGGCTCCATGTTCGACCCCTCCGCCGTGTTCTACATGGACAAGCTCGTGGTGGGCCCCGAGGCCGCGGACATGGTGGACCTGCGCCTGCCCGTGAAGCAGAACATCCACCTGGTGGCCAAGGCCAAGGGCGTCAAGCCCAACCAGGTGACCGTGTGCGTGCTGGACCGCCCCCGCCACCAGGGTCTCGTGGAGGAGATCCGCGCCACGGGTGCCCGCACCCGCATGATCCTGGACGGCGACGTGGCCGGCGCGATCGCCGCGTGCCGCGAGGGCACCGGTGTGGACATGATGATGGGCATCGGCGGCACCCCGGAGGGCATCGTGACCGCGTGCGCCGTGAAGGCCACCGGTGGCGTGATCCAGGGTCGGCTCGCTCCCACGGACGAGGCCGAGCGCCAGAAGGCCGAGGACGCCGGGCTGGACGTGGACCGGATCCTCACCACGGACGAGCTGGTCACCTCCGACAACTGCTTCTTCGCGGCCACCGGCATCACGGACGGGGACCTGCTGCGCGGGGTCCGCTACCGCGGCCGCACGATCGCCACCCAGTCCATCGTGATGCGTTCGCGCTCCGGCACGGTGCGCATGGTCGAGGCCGAGCACCTGGCCAAGAAGTGGGAGAAGTACGAGCGGCTGCACGCCTGAGCCGTTCCCGCACCGCCGAACGCGCGTGCCCACCCGCCCCGGGTGGCCACGCGCGTTCTGCTTTCGCGGCTAAGCTGGGGCGCGGTGTGCAGGGCCTGAGGAGAGGAAACACCGTGGCGTTGAGCGTGTCCCCGTGCGGCAACCGCAAGACCTGGGACGCGCGCGTCCGGGTCACGGGCGGGCATCCCGAACTGCTGTGGGGAATCGGCGACGCCGAGGCCCTCACCGAGGACCGGGTGAGCGTGGAGCGCGTGGCCGTGGACCGCGGCGATCAGACAGTGGGGTACGGCCAGCTGCTGGTCCACCCGGAGGACCGCCACACGGTGGTGGACGCGAAGTCCCTGCACGTGAAGAACCCCCGAGACCTGCCGGCCGTCCTGGAGGCGCTGCAGGAGCACGCGCGCACCGCGCACGACGCCGCCGTGCTGCGCGTGAGCCCCGACACCCACGCCACCACCGAGCTCGCGGCGCAGCTCGCCGAGGCCGGCTACCGGCGGCGGGACAGGATCCGCCGCGGCGAGGCCGGTCCCCGCCACCTGGTGGTGCGCCTGGGCGAGACGGAGGGTGAGCTCTCGAAACGACTTTCCAGCGAGACGCTGCAGCGCTGCCGCGCGGGGCTGCGCGACTCCGGGGTGCGGGTCCGCCGCGTGAACGCCGCGGACCGGGACCTGTGCCACGTGGGCCTGCGCACCCAGCACATCCGTGAGCTGCTGCGCGCCGTGGGGGAGAACTCGGTGTTCCTGGTGGCCACCGAGCACGCCGAGGACGGCTCCGAGTCCGCGCTGGGCTACCTCTGGTTCGTGCACACCGGCGAGTCCGCCATGGTCTACCGCCTGGGTTTCACGGACCGTGCCCGTCAGCTGGGGGTGGACGACGCCCTGCTGCTCACGGGCCTCGTCCAGCTCCAGCAGCGCCAGGTCCACAAGGTTCTCGCGGGTGATCCCGACCAGCCGGGCCAGCCCATGGTGCTGCGCGAGCTCGCCACCGAGGACCACGAGGTGCTCGGCACGTGGGAGTACCCGCTGGTGGGGGAGTTCCAGGTGGCCGGGCGCGCGGAGAAGGCCCGTCGGCGCTTCTTCCGCCGCCGCACCAGGCGCGGGGCCGCGGCGGAGGAGCTGCTGCCGCAGAGTTCCGAGCACACCGCCACGACGACGCCGGACCCCGCCTCCCACCCGCCGCAGACCTCGGGTGCCCCCTCGAACCAGAGCGCCCCCTCGGACCGGGCCGCCGAGGACGTGGATCGCGGGACCGCGGCCGCGGAGCATGGTGTCGCCACGGCAACCGCTGAGGCTTTCGGCGGCATGCGGGACAGTGGCGCGGCCCCGGGCGACCCGTCCGGCCAGCGCACGACGAGCGGCACGCCTGGCGGACGTCCGGAGCGCGAGGCCCCGCACGATGACCTCGCCACGGTCACCCCGATCGCTCCCACCGTGGATGTGGATCCGGATCTCGCCCGTCCGGGCGACAGTGCTCCGGAAGCCGTGAGCGCCGAGCCCTCGGACGTGACCGCGGCGCCGGGCGAGCAGTCGCGGCACGGCAGGACGCCGGGCGCGGGAGGCAGGCGCCGCAGCGCGAGGACATTCGCCCGTTCGACCGCGCAGGAGCCCCCGCGCACGAGGAAGCAGGGGAGGAGCACCGGGGTTCCGGCACCGGGACGTGCCGAGGAGACCGCGGCGGCTCCCGTGGCGGCCACGGAGCGGGTGGCCACCGAGCAGGTGGGCGGCGTGGACGGGGGCCACGCGGCGTCGTCCACGGATCGAGCCGCGGCACGCCGTGCGGAGCGGCCCGCCGTGGCGCTCGTGCGGCGAGCCGTGGCCGAGGGCAGGGCCGCCGTGCGGGACGCCGCACGCTGGTGACCCCGGCGGCCCCCGGACCGGGTCCGGGGGCCGCCGGGTCCGCGCGCTGCGGGCGGAACCGCTGCCGCGGCGGCTAGTCCCGGCCGGAGACCAGGTTGGCCGCGCGCGCGACGAGTGGCTGCGGCAGCAGCCCGGCCACACGCTCCAGGGCGTGATAGACGCGCGGGAAGACCACCCGGGGGCGCCCGCGGTCCAGCGCGGAGAGGGCGGCCGCCACCAGGTCGTCCGGCCTCGCGGAACGGCCCGTGTCAATGGCCGAGGCGTCCGCGACCGCGAAGAAGTCCGTGTCCACGGGCCCGGGGCACACGCTCAGCACGTGCACGCCGTGCTTGCGGGCCTCCACACCCACCGCCAGCGTGAACCGGTCCACGAACGCCTTGGTCGCGCTGTACGTGGCCATGGACGGCAGCGGCTGGAACGCGGCCACGGACGCGATGTTGACGATCGCCCCGTGCCCGGCGGCCGTCATGGAGCGCAGCGCGGTGTGCGTGAGCGTCATGAGCGCTCGGACGTTCACGGTGAGCTCCTCGAGCTCCCGGTCCAGTTCCAGCCGCGCGAACTCCCCGTGGCTGCCGAAGCCGGCGTTGTTCACCAGCAGGTCCACGGGCTCGGTGCTCAGCCACGCGGAGAGCGCGTCGATGCCCTCCTGCGTGCCGAGGTCCGCGGCCACCACGCGCGCGGTGCCGCCCGTGACCGCGTCGGAGAGCTCGGTGAGCTTCTCCTCGCTGCGGCCCGTGAGGACCAGTGAGTAGCCGCGCTCGTGCAGGGCACGGGTGAAGGCCCGGCCGATGCCGCCCGTGGCTCCGGTGACCAGTGCTGTGCGCGTCATGCCGCTGCCTCCGCCGTGCGGCGCTCCCGCAGCCGGGTGCGCAGCTCGCGCGCCCTCGTGCGTGCGGTGGACAGTCCCTCGCGGGCCGCCCGGGCACCGGTGTAGGCGGCGTAGCCCGCGCGGGAGACCGGGAGGTCCCACGTGCCGGGGTAGGACACGGGCTGCCCGCCGAAGGACTTCTTGAAGGACGTGAACCCGTACCACTCGTGCTCGGGTCCCGCCTCCTCCGGGGCGGTGCCGAAGAGGTCGAACCACGTGAGTCCCTTCTCCTTGGCCTCCATGATCATGGTGACCACCAGGGGGATGCCCGCGGAGAGCCTGCGGTGCTCCTGGTCCATGGCCGCGTGGGCGTAGGTGCGGGTGTCCCCGGAGTCGTACACGAGCGACGCCGCAATGGGCTCGCCGTGGAGCTTCGCGAGGTACAGGCTCGCGGCGCCCACCGGCATGAGGGACTCGGCCGCGGCCCGCAGGTAGTCGTCCTGCTGACGGTTGAAGTTCCGGCGTCTGGCGGTGTCGTCCAGGAACGACAGCAGGAACCGCACGTCCTGCGGGTCCTGCGAGCGCTCGATGCTCACACCCTTCTTGTGGATGTTGCGGTAGAGGTTGCGGTTGGTGGACTTCATGTCCTTGAGCAGGTCCTTGGCGTCCTTGCGCAGGTCCACCACCTGGGTGTGCCCCGGCTGCACCTGGCGCGGGGAGCGGCGCATGCCGCGGCGCCGCAGGGACTCCTCGGCGCTCTCCGACCCGCTCGCGGGGTGGCCGTTGACGGGCTCCACCCGCACGAACCAGCAGCGCTCCTGCCGGGCGCGTGCCACGAGGTCCGCCAGCGCCCGGTCGAACGCGTCGGGGGACTCGGCCTCCGGCCCGTACGGGCAGTACAGGTAGCGCCCGGTGCGTCCGCCCTCGACGGTCGCCAGGTAGCGCCACCCCGGGCCCTCGGCCTGGAGGACCCGGTGTCCGATGCTCTGCTGGAACTGTGCCCACTCGGGGGACTGCAGGATATTCGCCACGCCCCCACTGTACCGATGCGCGGGGTGTCTCCCGGTGGGACCCGGGTCACCCTGCACGGAGCGCCGCCCCCGTCACGCGCTGCTGCCGGGGGACGTCACTGCGGTAGGGAGCACGTCCCGTTCGGGGACAGCTGCTCCTCGGCGGGAAGCTTGAGACCCGCGGGCGCCGTGAGCGCGGCCGGGACCACCGCGGCGGTCCCGATGCCCGGCCCGCTGCCGAGCACGGACACCCCGCCCGCGGGCGCCGCCCCGGAAGCGTGGGCCGCGGCCGCGGACGACGACGCCGCGGTTCCGCCGGACGATGAGGCCGCCTGGGCGCCGTCGGCCTTCTTGAGGACGTCCGCGAGATCCGACTGGAACCGCGCGTAGTCGGGGTAGGTGGGGAAGGACTGGTCGTAGTAGGGCGGGCCCGCCGCGTAGGACTGCAGCTCGTGGTGCTGGGCCTTGGTGGCCACGGAGACCATGGAGCCGATCGAGGACTGCGGGATGTCCGTCTCCAGGATCTGTTGCCCGGACCGCGCGAGGTCGTCGAACTTGGTGACCACCGTGACGGGGTCCAGCTGGGCGAGCATGGCGGCCTGCACGCAGCGCTGCCGGGCCTGGCGGTCGTAGTCCGTGGCGCCCTCACGGGAGCGGGCGTACCAGAGGGCGTGGTAGCCGTCCATGTGCTGGGTGCCCGGCTCGATCCAGCCCAGGATGGGGTTCTTCTCACCCGTGTCCAGGTTGGTGCCCCCGCCCATGGGGACCCGCCCGCCCACGTTCAGGTCGATCCCGCCCAGGGCGTCCACGAGCGAGGCGAAGCCGTCCATGTCGATCAGGGCGTACGCCTGGATCTTCAGCCCCGTCACACCCTCGGCGGCCTCCTTGGTGGCCTGGGCCCCCGGGTCCGCGACACCCTCGTAGAGGTCCTTGTGGTTCTGCATCACGTCCGTGTAGATGGCGTTCATGATGCACTCGTCACCGCAGTTGAAGCCCTCCGGGTAGACGGTGCTCATGGGCGAGCCGGAGGGGAAGGGGACGTTCTGCAGGTTGCGGGGGATGGAGACGGTCACGGTCTGCCCGGAGGACGCGTCCACGCTGAGCACCGTCATGGAGTCCGGCCGCCGGCCCTCCCGGTCCTCGCCGGCGTCCCCGCCCATGAGCAGGATGTTGTAGCGGCCCTCGGAGGGGGCGAACGGCAGGCCGCCCGCAAAGGTGTGGGAGATCGCACCGCGCGCCACCGAGACCAGGTGGGCGGCGTAGCCGAGCCCACCACCGGTGACGAGCATGGCGAGCACGGTCACGACGATCACCGCCCGCTTCATCCCGGTGCCGAGCAGGCCCGGCCGGATGAGGCGCAGGGTGTCGAACCACAGCACCACCCAGCCGATGGCGAGGGCCACGAGGACCACCATGAGCACGGCGGAGGTGATGGAGCTGGTGAGCAGCCAGATCAGCGCGGTGCGCCACACGAACCAGAGCACCAGGGCGAGGACGAGTGCCGCCCAGACCGCGGCGGTGATCCGCACGGCGATCCGGCCGATGCTGCGGCGCCCGGCCACGAGCTGCGCGGAGCCGGGCACCAGGAGCGTGGCCCCCAGCAGCCACCAGGCCCGCTTGGTGCGGGTCCCGGGCGCGGCGAACCGCGGATGGGAGAGCGGATCGCCCACACGGGAGCGGGAGCGGCGCGGGCCCTCGTCCGGGTGGCGCGCCGCCGTGGCGCCCGCGGAGGGTTCCCCGGTTCCGGCGGCCGAGGGGACCACCTCTGGCAGCTCGTCGTAGGCGCGGGTGGCGGAGGGGCGGGCGTCGTCGCCGCGGGGGCGGTCGGTGGATCCGTTCACGTGAAACTCCGTGCGGCAGGGGAAGTCGGTGCTGCGGTGGGTGCTCGGCGGCGCTCCCACCGGGTCGGTTTCCGGCGGCTGGGGGCGGAACCCGACCCGTACATTGTGCCCCCTCCGGCCCGGGACCCCCTGAAAGCGGGTCGCTCGGGCAGGTCGACGGGGGCGGGCAGCACCCGGGAGCTCGTCGGGGCAGCGCCGTGCCGGGGGGCGTTCTCAACGGCGTGGCGGCCCCAGCAGGTGCGGACGCCGCCCGGGCAAAACGGGCGCGGGCGGAACGGCACCGTCGGTCTGTCCGGGGTGGACAGCTCGCAGGTCGCGGGCGCTCCCACCGCCCGGGTCGGGGGGGGGGGCGCTCAGTCCTGGGCGGTGGCCCCGTGCTCCACGGTCTTGCGCAGGCTGGAGCCCTTGCGGTGTGCCGCCTCGGACAGCTCCGCGGCGAAGCCCTCCAGGCGCTCCCGCAGCTCGCGTGCCGAGGTGCCCGGTGCGGAACCGAGCACACGGGCGGCCAGCAGGCCGGCGTTGCGCGCACCGTTGATCGACACCGTGGCCACGGGGACACCCGCGGGCATCTGCACGATCGAGAGCAGGGAGTCCATTCCGTCCAGGGTCTGCAGCGCCACGGGCACGCCGATCACCGGCAGAGGCGTCACGGAGGCCAGCATTCCCGGAAGGTGCGCGGCACCCCCGGCGCCGGCGATCACCACGCGCAGCCCCCGCTCGTGCGCGGTGCGGCCGTACTCCAACATCTCGGCAGGCATCCGGTGGGCGGAGACCACGTCCGCCTCGTACGGGATCCCGAGCTCCTCCAGGGCCTCGGCGGCGGCGCGCATGGTGGCCCAGTCGGAGTCCGAGCCCATCACGAGGCCCACGAGGGGGGACTCGCTCTGGTGGTGCGGCACGGCGCCCCACGGTGCGTCCGTCCGGCGGTCGTTGAGCGGCAGGTCGCGGTCCTCACCGTCGCGCAGGATGCCCGCGGTGCGTGTGGCGATCCGACGCAGCCGCTGCACCTCGTCCGCGCCGCCCACCGCGTTCACGTGGCCGATCTTGCGCCCAGGGCGCACGGACTTGCCGTACGTGTGGAGCTTCGCGCGGGGCTCGGCCGCCATGGCCTGCGGGTACGCCGCGAACAGGTCCGGGTTCTCCCCACCCAGAATGTTCTTCATGACCGCGGCACCGGCCACCGGGTCCGTGCTCCCCAGGGGCCAGTCCAGGACGGCCCGCAGGTGCTGCTCGAACTGCCCGGTCACGGCGCCGTCCATGCTCCAGTGCCCGGAGTTGTGGGGGCGCATGGCCAGCTCGTTGACCGCGAAACCCTCCTCGGTCCCGGGGACCTCGAACAGTTCCACGGCCATCACACCCGTGACGCCCAGCTCCTGGGCCAGGCGGACCGCGGCCCCGCGCGCGGCGCGCTCCACCTGCGGATCCAGGTCCGGGGCGGGGGCGATCACCTCGTCGCACACGCCGTCCACCTGGATGGACTCCACCACGGGCCACGCCGCAGTCTCACCGGAGGGGCGGCGGGCCACCATGGCGGAGAGCTCCCGGCGGAAGGGCACGGCCTCCTCCGCGAGCAGGCCCCGGTCCGTTCCGGCGGCCGCGCGCTCGAACCACTGCGCGGCGGTTCCGCGTCCGGCATCCCCGGGTCCCTCGAGTTTCAGCACGCCCTTGCCGTCGTAGCCGCCCCGCGGCGTCTTCAGGACCACGGGCCAGCCCACGCGCTCGCCGAACGCCACCAGCTCCTCGGGGGAGTGCACCTCGGCCCAGCGCGGGTTGGGCAGCCCCAGGGTCTCCACGGCGCGCCGCATCACGAGCTTGTCCTGCGCGTGCTCGAGGGCTGCGGGGCCGGGACGCACCGCCACACCGTGGGCCTCGAGGGCTCGCAGGTGCTCGGTGGGCACGTGCTCGTGGTCGAAGGTGAGGACATCCACGTCCGCGGCGAAGCGCTGCAGCGTGGCCAGGTCCGTGTAGTCGCCGGTGGGTGCCGTGGCCACGGCGGCCACCGCGCTGACGTCCGGGCCCTCGGCCAGGACCCGCAGCTCCACGCCGAGTGCGGTGGCGGCGGGGGCCATCATGCGGGCCAGCTGGCCGCCGCCCACCACGCCGATGACAGGACCGGTCACAGGAGAGTTCACCGCCCCAGGCTATCGTCACAGCGGACGCCCAGTCACGTGGGAGTACGATGCTCTGCAGCACGAGCCGTGCTTCGCGCGGGCAGCCGCCGTTGCCCGGTCCGCCCGTCACCGTGGACGCGCCGGCGACCGCGGCCCCGGGCCCTCAACCGATCAGCAGATGGAGACCGATTCCTTGAACACCCTGGTTGATCGCGCACACGCCCTGTGGGAGCTGTTCGTCAAGGAGCTCACCAAGTTCGGGCTCGTGGGAGCGGCCGCGTTCGGCATCAACGCCTCCATCGTGTGGCTGCTCATGCACACCCCGTACTTCGCGGACAGCCACATCAAGGCCAAGGTCGTGGCGACCGTGGTGGCCATCGTCTTCTCGTGGATCGCCAACCGGATGTGGACCTTCCGGGACAAGCGCCAGGACGACAAGAAGAAGGAGCTCGTCCAGTTCCTCGTGGCCAACGGCATCGGGATGGCCATCGAGCTCGGGTGCCTCGGGGTGAGCTACTACATCCTGGGGCTGACCTCCGCCACGGCCTCGTTCATCTCCGGCACGATCATCGGCACCATCCTGGGCACCGTGTTCCGCTACTTCGCGTACCGCTTCTGGGTGTTCAGGACCGAGCTGGATCAGGACCCGGAGTTCGCGGACAGCCCGGACGAGGAGTTCGCCTTCGTCACCGGCCAGATGCCGGTGGTGCACGCGCGCGACGAGAACCCCGAGCGCCGCGCGCCCCGCGGCACGGACGACGACGACGTCCGCCGCGCTTCCTGAGGATCCGCCCCGAGCAGGCGCCATCCCCCGCGGTGCCAGATGTCCGGCCGCTGCGTGGAGCTAGGCGTCCGCCTGTTCCTGGGCCAGCACCTCGGGCGTGGCGTCCTCGGGCCGCGCGGTGAGCAGCACCGCACCACCCCCCGCCACGGTTCCCAGCAGACGCAGCAGCTCGGCGTCACCCCAGCCCTCGGTGAGAGGGAGGTGGACGGTGCGCGCACCGGAGCCCTGCGCGGCGTCGACCGCGGCGTCCAGGAGGGTTCCGTGGGCAACGCCCGAGGCCAGCGCGCCCTCGGTGGGATCGGGGGACTCGAAGCCCGAGTACACGTCCGGCATCCCGCGGGCCTCGTCGCAGAAGTCCACCGCGCCGTCCGGCAGGGGGCCGGCGCACGCGAACGCGAGGGCCGGTTCGGCGACCACCAGCAGGAGCTGCGCGGCGGCGTCGTCGTCCGGGGCGGTCTCCAGCTGGGCGTGCACCACGGAATCGGGCTCGGGGTGGTGCGTGAACTCCACGCGGGCGCCCGCCCGCAGTGCCGCGAGGGCAATGACCACGAGGCGCCAGTGCGGGACGGGGGACACGGTCACCAGGTCCGAGGCGGTGACGTCCAGCTCGTCCACGAGCAGACCCGCGGCCTTCTCCACCCAGTTCACCAGGACGCGTCCGGAGAGCTCCACGCGCTCCGGGCCGTCGCGCCAGACCAGCGCCGGGGTGGGGCGCCGAGCGATGGTCCCCAGGGCCTGGGCAAGGTCTCTCGGTGTGCGTCCCACGCGGAAACTCCTTAGGGTAAGTGACCGAACCCCGGAGTCACGGGCGGCACGCCGGTGACGCCGGGAAGCCCAGGATACTCGGCTTGACTCCCACGGACTTACACGCGTGTAATTAGGGAGTCCACCCGGCCCATGGAGTGTGAGCCCTCTCGCGGCGCGCGCGTTCCCGGACCGGGACAACCGGGCTGGTTGAGGGCACCGAGACGACAGCACGCGTGGGACGGAAGGACTGACATGGGAGAGGCCGCACGCCGCCGGATCGACGGTCGCGAGGACTCGGAGCCCGACTCGACCGGGGGAGTCGTCCCCGTCGACTGGTTCGTGGATCCCGTGGACCAGGCCCGCGGCGCCTCCGGCGTCACCACCCTCGACGACCTCGCCTCCGCCTTCCTCGCCGCCCACCCCGAGGTTGCCGGGGACGTGCTCCTGCGCTCCGACCGCAAGAAGCCCCGCGATCCCGAACCCCCCACCCAGACCCCCCAGAACCTGACAGGCACGGAGGTCTACGACGCCCAGAGCGTGGACGCCTCCGTGTGGCAGGCCGTGGCCGGTCTCTACTCCGTGAGCGAGGGCGACGCCGAGGGCGAGCTGGCCTGGCAGACGGATGCGCTGTGCGCCCAGACGGATCCCGAGGCCTTCTTCCCCGAGAAGGGCGGTTCCACCCGGGACGCCAAGCGCGTGTGCGAGGCGTGCCCCGTGAGCGGGCAGTGCCTCGACTACGCCATGACCAACGACGAGAAGTTCGGCATCTGGGGCGGACTGTCCGAGCGCGAGCGGCGCCGGCTGCGCCGCCGGGGACGCTGAGCCCGGTGCCGGAGTCCGCGGTGGCTCGCCGCAGCTGTTCCAAGCAGACGTGCAACCGGGACGCGGTGTGCACGCTGACCTACGTCTACTCCGACTCCACCGCGGTGATCGGTGCCCTCTCGGCGCGGCGCGAGCCCCACGCCTACGATCTCTGTCCCGTCCACGCCGACACCCTCACCGCCCCGCGCGGCTGGCGCGTGGTGCGCCTGGAAGCGCCCGGCGGCTGGGACCGGGACGACCTCGACGACGTCGTCCAGGCCGTGCGCGCCGACGACCAGCCTGCGGCACGCCGTGTCTCGACCCGCGGGCCGTCCCTGGGGGCCGCGCGTCCGAACCCCGTGCCCGGCGCCCGGGTGCTGCGGGACGTCTCCTACCGGGGCGACGACGAGGCCGGGGACGGCGAGGCGACCGGTGGCGCACCGCGCAGCGACCAGGTCCCCGGGCACGACGCCTCCGTGGGCCCGCACTCCACCCCTCGCGGTGGGGGCGGCGCGCCCGACGACGGGTATCCTGGGGCCAGCCGTTCGGTTGCGAAAGCACATTCGGCCGCGGAGCCGCCCGCCCGTTCCGTTCCGGTGCCCGAGTCCCTGCGCATCCCGCACTGGCGCCGTCCGTAGCCACCGGGTGCATCGCAGCCACCAGGTGCACTGCGGCCGCCGGATGCTGCCGGTGCCCGGCGGACGGCAGGCCGCTCTCCCCACCACGAGGTTCCCATGACGTCTTCGCTCCCGACCCGCCCGCCCACCGGTCCGGTGGCACCTGCCCGTCGCGGCGGTGCCCGCACCGCACTGACGTGCCTGGGTCTCGTGGCCCTGCTCGGACTCACGGGCTGCGCCTCCGGGGGCGACGACGCCGCACCCGCGGGGGCCTCGGGCTCACCCGCCGCGGAAGGGGCGCCGGCACGATCGAGCGCCGCGGCGGCACCCACGGTGAAGGTCACCCCGGGCACGGATGCCACCGCCGTGAACCCCGCGGACCCCGTGGTGGTGCGCGCGGACGCGGGGGAGCTCACCAGGGTGACCCTGACGGCGTCGTCCACCGGCAAGACCACGGGCGGTGAGCTGAGCGAGGACAAGCGGGAGTGGCGCACGTCCGAGCCGCTGGAGTTCCACGAGACCTACACCGTGGAGCACACCGCGCGCAACGGGGACGAGGAGCGTTCGGGGCGGTCCGTGTTCAGCACCGTGGACGCGGCCCACGAGGCGGACGTGAGCCTCAACGTCCAGGACGGGCAGACGTACGGCGTGTGGCAGGTGGTGGAGTTCGAGTTCTCCGAGCCCGTGACCGACAAGGACGCCGTGGAGAAGGCCGTCACCGTGGACGGCGCCCACGAGAAGGGGCAGTTCCGGTGGTACTCGGACCAGAAGCTGCGCTTCCGCCCGGAAAAGCCCTGGACCCCGGACTCCACGGTCAAGGTCAGCGCGAACATCCTGGGCACGCACCTGGGCAACGGCATGATCGGCAACGGCAACAAGACCGTGTCCTTCAAGACCGGGCCCGAGCAGCGCGCGTACGTGGACGACACCACCAAGACCCTCGTGGCGTACGTGGACGGCAAGGAGACCGGGCGCTGGCCCGTGACGCTGGGGGACCCCGAGTGGCCCTCCACCACGGGCAAGAAGGTCATCCTGGAGCAGGCCGCCTCCTATCCGTTCAAGGCGTCCTCCCTGAACCTCAAGCCGGGGGACCCGCACTACTACCCGCCCTTCGACGCGACCAACGTGTCCCGGCTGACGTGGAGCGGGGAGTTCGTCCACCAGGCGCTGCCCTCCGCGTGGCCGGTGCTAGGCGTGGCGAACGTGTCCCACGGCTGCGTGGGCATGCCGCCGGAGGGCGCCTCCTACATCTACGACGTGTTCCGCCCCGGTGACATGGTGGAAGTGGTCAACACGAACTACCCCCAGGCCGACCCGGCGGACGGGTACGGGGACTGGAACATCCCCTTCGAGCACTATGCGGACGAGAACTGGCACGGGAACTGGTGATCCGCCCGTGAGCTCCGCAGCGCCCTGGAACCGTGCTCCCCGGCCCACCGTGCCGCAGCGGGTGCTGCAGTGCTTCCTGGCCCTGTCACTGCCGGTGCTGTGGCTCGCCCTCGCGGTGCGGCTCGTGGCCACGCCGGTGTTCCTGTGGCTCGAGTACCACCGCCCGGGCTTCCCCGCGGACCGCTGGGGGATGGACGTGGAGGAGCGCACGACGTTCGGCTCCTACGGACTGGACTACATCATGAACCTGGCCCCGCCCGAGTACCTGGGTGGGCTGGTGAGCCCCGAGGGCGGACTGGCCTTCACACCGTCCGAGGTCTCCCACATGACGGACGTGCGGCACGTGCTGCAGTGGGGGCTGCTGGCCGCCACGGCGCTGCTGGTGTTGAGCGCGCTCGCGGGCTGGTACCTGCACCGCACGGCGCCGGGGGCCGCGTCCCGTGCCTGGTTCGCGGGTTCGTGGCTCACGGTGGGTCTGCTGGTGGCGGCCGCGGTCTCCGCCCTGCTGGGCTGGGAGCAGTTCTTCACGGCGTTCCACGGGCTGTTCTTCAGCTCCGGGACGTGGACGTTCAGCACCACGGACACCCTGATCCGGCTCTACCCCGCGCAGTTCTGGGTGGACGCCGCCCTCACGGTGGCCCTGCTGACCCTCGCGGACGCGTTCCTCACGATGCTGCTGACGTCCCGCCGCGCACGGCGGCTCCGGGACCGGCGGCTCAGATCCAGGAGCTGAACCACATCCGCCAGCGCCAGTGCTCGTACGGGATGGTCTGACCGGTCCACACGGGCCAGAAGAACACGGCCAGGGCAACCACCACGAGCAGGTACACCACAGTGACCGTCCGCCACCGCCGGGCCCGCACGGGGCCCACCACGCGCTCGTTCGCCCTCGCCTCCGGGGTTCCCGCGGTCGCACCCTCCCGGGGAACGCCGAGTCTGCCCGTGAGCACACCCACCGCCCCGGCGACGAGCAGCGCCATGGCCGGGAAGTAGGACAGCGCGTAGAAGAAGAACATGGTGCGCTCGGGGTAGAGGAACCAGGGCAGGTAGCCCGCGGCGTAGACCCCCACGAGGGTGCCGAAGCGCCAGTCCCGCCGCACCGCCCACAGCCACACGCCCAGCAGCACCGCGAGGACGCCCACCCACCAGACGGCGGGGTTGCCCACGTTGAGGATCGCCTGGCTGCACGAGTCCACGGCGCACCCGTCCGTGCCCCTGCCCGGGGACTCGTAGAAGTAGGACGTGGGGCGGCCCATGAACGGCCACGTGGCCGGCCCGGCCATGTAGGTGTGGTGGGCGTCCAGACCCGTGTGGAAGGAGTACGCGGACACGTGGTACTCCCACAGTGAGCGCAGCGCCGGGGGCAGCCACTGCGGGCCCTCGCCCGGGTTCAGCTCCGCCCAGTGGCGGTCGTAGCCGCCGTCCGTGAGCAGCCACCCGGACCACGTGAGCACGTAGGTCACCGCGGCCGAGCCGATCATCGTGAGGAAGCCCCACGGGCCGTCCTTGAGCACCGCGCCCGTGGTCCAGTGCTTCACCCCGGCCACCCGGCGGGCGTTCACGTCCCACAGCACCACGAGGATGCCCAGGGCCGCGATGCTGAACAGCGCGTTCCACTTCACCGCGGCGGCGGCCCCGCACGCGACGCCCGCCGCGATCCGCCACCACCGGATCCCGAGCCACGGGCCCAGGGACGAGCCGGGGAGCCGGGCGAGCAGGCGGCGTCGTCCGTCGTCGCGGTCCAGCAGGGCGAAGACGAGGGCGAGGAGCAGGAAGAACATCAGGAAGATGTCCAGCAGGGCGAGGCGGGACTCCACGAGGTGCAGCCCGTCCAGGGCCGTGAGCAGACCGGCGACCGTGGCCAGGGACACCGAGCGGAACAGCAGCCAGCCCGCCCACCAGATCAGCGCGATGGACAGGGTGCCGACCACGGCGGCGGAGAAGCGCCAGCCGAACGGGTCCTCCGCGCCGAAGAGCCAGAGGCCCCCCGCGATGAGCCACTTGCCCAGGGGCGGGTGCACCACGAAGGACGGGCGGCCCTCGGTGTCCGGGATCTGCCCCGAGACGAAGCCATCGTCCGCGCCCTCCGGCCACTGCTGCTCGGTGCCGTGCAGCAGCAGGGACCAGGAGTCCTTGAGGTAGTAGGTCTCGTCGAAGACCACGGCGTGCGGGGAGGACAGTCCGGTGAAGCGCAGCACCCCGCCCAGGACCGTGACCAGCACGAGCGGGACCCACCAGTACCGGGGCAGCCGCGTGACCGCGGGCAGCAGCCGGTCGCTCAGGGTGGGCGCAGCGCTGACCGGGGGGCAGACGGGGGAGAAGGCGGTGGAGGGCACCGACCCATGGTAGGTCGCGGGCCCGGGCGCGGCCGGGTGCGCGGCGGGTTCCGGAGCCCGACGCCGCGCCGTCGGTCCCCTCCGGGCGAACGGGGCGCGCCCGGCCGCCTGCGTGACCCGGGTGGACGGGGTTCGTAGAGTGGTCGTGTGAATCCGCAACAATCCACCCCGTCCCACGGCGCCGAGCAGGGCGGCGGCTCCGTGGTGGTCGTGGGCACCCCCATCGGCAACCTCTCGGACGCCTCCCAGCGGCTCAAGGACGTGCTGGCCACGGCGGACGTCCTCGCGGTCGAGGACACCCGCACCCTGCACCGGCTGGCCACGGGACTGGGCGTGAGCGTCACGGGCCGGGTGGTCACCCACCATGAGCACAACGAGAACGCCCGCGCCGCAGAGCTGCTGGACGAGGTCCGGCAGGGCCGCACCGTGGCCGTCCTCTCCGACGCCGGCATGCCGACCGTGTCCGACCCCGGCTTCCCGCTCGTGCGCGCGGCGGCCGAGGCGGACCTCACCGTGTCCGTGCTGCCCGGCCCGTCCGCGGTGCTCGCCGCGCTCGCGGTCTCGGGGCTGCCCACGGACCGCTTCACGTTCGAGGGCTTCCTGCCGCGCAAGGCGGGGGAGCGCGCGGGGCACCTCGCGGGGCTGCGCGACGAGCAGCGCACCATGGTCTTCTACGAGTCCCCGCACCGGCTGGCCGAGATGCTGGCCGCCCTGCGGGACGCCCTGGGCGGGGAGCGCCGCGCCGTGGTGTGCCGGGAGCTGACCAAGCTCCACGAGGAGGTGCTGCGCGACGACCTCGACGGGCTGCTCGCGTGGGCCACCGGGAACCAGGTGCGCGGTGAGACCGTGGTGGTGGTCCACGGTGCCGCTCCCGCCGCCGCGCCCGAGCCGGAGGAGCTCGTGGGCGCGGTCGAGGACCTCGTGGCCACGCAGGAGATCAAGCTCAAGGCAGCGGCCCGCCAGGTGGCCACCGAGCGCGGCGTGAGCACGCGCCGGCTCTACGACGCCGTGATCGCCGCCCGCGCCGAGGGCTGAGCCACCGCGCCGTCGCACCCGTGCCCAGCGGGGTGCGACGCCGCCCGGTCCTGTGCGTCGCGTGGGGGCCGGGCGGCGTCGTGGCTCAGCGGCGGGGGCCCGCGCCCGGGTGCCGACTGCCCCGGTGCCGCCACAGGGAGGCGGGCCACCACGCGGCGCGCAGGCGCCGGCCCCGAGAGGCCCGGTGCCGGAACTCGTCCCGCACCCGGGCGAGGTCCTCGGGGGTGGCCTGCGGGCGCCACCGGGTGTCCGGCGCGCCGTAGCTCGCGGACTCCAGGTCCGCGAGGACCCGCTCCACCGGGGCGTGCGCCCCCGGGATGCCCGCGGCGAGCCGCCGCGCCCGGACCCGGGGGGTGTCGGAGACCCGGGAGGAGACACCGTAGTCCTCGGCGAGCGCCCGGAACTCGTCCCACGCCGCGTTCGCACGCCGCTGGGGGGACAGCGAGGCGTCCTGCATGGCGCGCACCCGGGCCCGACGACGCCGCCCGCGCAGCCACCGCGGCAGCACGGCGAGCAGGAGCGCGAGGGGGACGAGCAGCGCCGCGGCCAGCAGCCACCACGGGATCTGGAACGCGGGGGAGTGCTGCTCGGGCGGGGCGGGCTGCTCACTCGCCGGACCGGTCGGGGTGGCACCGGGCGGGGCCGGGTCCGAGGATGTTGCGCTCGGACGGCCGCTGCTCTGCCCGGGGGAGCTCGGGCTCGGCGTGGCGCTCGCCGACGAGTCCTTGCCCGCGCCCGCCGGGTCCGGGGCGTTCTCCGGGGCGTAGTCCGGGGTGGAGGGCACCCCCGGGGTCGGCTCGAAGCGCACCCACCCGACGCCCTGGAAGTACAGCTCCGGCCAGGCGTGGGAGTCGCCGGTGCCCACGGGGAAGGACCGGGCGCCGTCGGCCCCGGTGGTCGGAGCCGTGGGGAGGTAGCCCACCGCGACGCGGGCGGGGATGCCCATTTCCCGGGCCATCAGGGCCATGGCGGGCGCGAAGTGGCCCGAGTACCCGGCGTGGGTGGCCATGAACTTCTCCAGGGAGGCCGTGCCGCCCGCGTCGTAGCCCTGGGCCAGCGGGGCGTTGACGTCGTAGCGGAAGTCCCGGCGCAGGTGGTTCTGGATCGCGAGCGCCCGGTCGTAGTCGGTGCGGGCGCCGTCCGTGTACTGGCGGGCGGCGTCCGCGACGGCCTGCGGACGGTCGGCGGGCAGCTTCAGGTAAGGGGCCAGGGCGTCGTCGGACGCGGCCGAGGGGGCCCGGCGCAGGGAGTCCGGGGTGGCGTGCGGCAGCGTGGAGGTGACGGTGTAGCTCGCCCCGGACATGCCCGCGGCGGAGCTGTGGACGGAGAGGTCCCGCGGGCTGAAGCCCCAGCCGTCGTCCCCGAGCCCGGTGACGTCCACGGGGGCGTACGGTGCGGGGAGCCAGTGCTCGGTGTAGTTCTCGAACGTGACCTTGGAGGTGACCTCGGTGCCACCGGGCACCGCGGCGTGCGCGGCGGCCGGGAGCCGGGTGAGGTCCGCGTCCAGGTTCTCGGTGTCCGGGAACCACTCGTCCTGGGAGAAGTCCGAGAGGGTGAGCAGGCGCATGTACTGGGCAACGCCGTCCGAGGTGGTGTAGCTGAAGCGCCGCGCGCGCTCGTCGGAGCGCAGGTCCTGGCCCACCGCGCGCAGCGGCCCCACCCCGGCGGCCCGTTCCGAGGTGAGGGAGCTGCCCTGGGGGAACGCACCGTTGAAGAAGCCGGGCATCACCGAGGGCACGAGGAGCACCACGGCGAGCACCCCCGCGACCACCAGCAGGGCGCGGGGGCCGCCACCGGGGGTGGGGGCGATCCGCCGGGCGCGCGTGGCGCCCCAGCGGCGGGAGCCGGCCAGCAGGGCCAGTGCCGCGAGCGCCGCCGCCGCGAGACCCGGGGTGCTCACGCTGCCGGGCAGCGTGAGGGCGGGCACGAGCAGCAGCGCCAGGACGCCCCAGCAGGCGAGTCCTGCCGTGCGCAGGCCCACCAGGACCGTCTCCATGAACACCGTGACCAGTCCCACCAGGACGCACAGCACGAACGACAGGCCGGGGTCCGGTCCGTACGGTGCGCCCTGGCGGGAGACGAAGTCACCGGACTGCGCCCACAGGGCGGAGGCCGCCGTGAACGTCCCGCCCGTGGGGATGAACCCCAGCAGCGCGCGGTCGTTCAGGTGCACCAGCGTCAGCGCCAGCAGCAGCGCGGCGAGCCCCAGCAGGGTCACGAGGGCCGAGGGCAGCCGCAGCCAGCGGGCCGCGCCCGTCACGAGCAGCACGGTGAGCACGGTCGCCGCCACGGGGATCACCCACCAGAGCCCGTCCAGCGCACCGGCCATGCCCACGCAGCCCAGCGCGGTCACCACGAGCAGCAGGAGGCTCAGCGGCACCACGCGGGGACGGGGGAGACGAGCCGGGGCGCCCACTGCGGCGGTTCCGGTGGTGCCGCCGCTCCCGGTGGCGCGGTCGAGGGGGCGACGCCGCGGCATCGCCCCGCCGGGACGCTCACCCCCGCGCGTCCCGCGGGGCGCGCGGGCGTCGTCGGCGGCGCGGTCCCACGGGGAGCGGCGGGGGGATTCGGGGGAGCTCATGCGGTGGTCCTCGATCGGGTGCGGCCCATGACGTCGTCCATGCTCAGCTGGGGCGCACCGGGTTCGGGTGGGGGTGGTGCCATGAGGGAACCGCCGCCGGTCACGGCCAGCCACGCGGCGTCCACGTCCGTCCAGCGGCTCGCGAGCACCACGGACCAGCCCGCTGACTCGAACACGTCCGCGCTCTCCGGGCGCACGAGCGGGGCCGCCACCACCATGACCACGGAGCAGGATGCGCTGCCCGCGGTGGCCTGCACGTACCGGCGTGCGGCGTCCGGGGAGAGCGTGCCCGTGAGCAGCAGCACGGGATGGACCAGGCCCTCACGGTCCAGTCGCACGGTCAGCGGGTCGCTCGCCGTCCCGGGCTCGGGGCGCGGGGCCAGGGCCACCTGGGACAGGCCGTGGACCACCTCGGTCGCGGCGGTGTCGCCCACCGCGGTGTCCCGCAGCTCGGCGGCCCCGGAGTTCCCTCGCGGCAGGGGTCTGCCGCGGTCGTCCAGGGCGTGCACCACGGTCTCCCGGCGGGTGAGGTGCTCGACCACCGAGGCCGCCGCGGTCACGGCCCACTCGAACTCGTGGGTGGAGGGCAGCACACCGGCCCACACGCGCTCGCCGGGCCAGTGCTGCTCCACGGTGTCCAGGATCACCACGGCCTTGCGCGTGCTGCGGGGATCCTCCTGGCGCACCATGAGCTCGCCGTGCTTCGCCGACGCCGCCCAGTGCACCCGGCGCATCGGGTCGCCGTGGCGGTACTCGCGGGTGGTCACGTTGTCCGGACCGGGCTGGGGCTGGGCCCGGCGGGCGGGGTCGTTGCCGGACTCCCGTGCCAGGGAGGCCCCGTGCTCCGTGAGCTCCTCGGGGTCCGGGGCCACGTGCAGGGACGTGCGCTCGGCGACGTCCAGCAGCTCGGTCACCACGCCGAACGGATCGTCCACGCGCACCGTGGCGGGGCCCAGCTCGTGGATCCCACGCCGCCGCGGCCGCACCGTGTAGCCCACCGGCGCCCCCGAGACGGGCACCGAGAAGTCCTGGTCCCGGCCCAGCAGCGGGTCCACGCGTTCGTGCACGTCCACGGCCGCGCGGTCAGCGGTGGTGGATCCCGGGGTGCGCCCGCGCGTTCCGAAGGCCGAGCGGCGTCGCACCTGCAGGGCCACCTGGGCGGCGTCGCCGAGCGTGACGAGGGGCGGGTCCACCGAGCGCTTGAGCAGCACGCGGGGCTTGAGCAGCCACATGGCGAGCGCCGACATCAGCGGGACCATGCCCAGGAACAGGGACAGGGCGAGGACGTCCTTGCGACCGAGCCACGTGGCGGCAGCCAGGCTCAGCACGGCGGCGGTGAGGAAGCACCAGCCGCGCACGGTGAACTTGGCCCGGGAGTCCACCCGGGCCGGGGTGGCGGCGGGGGTCATCGGGTCTGCGGGGCGTCTTCGGTGGGGACCCGGACGTCGTCGAGGATGCTCCGCACGATCTCCTGTGCGCTGTCCGCACCCGAGCGGCGCTCCAGGAGGAGGCGGTGGGCGAGCACGGGCACCGCGACGTCCTTGACGTCGTCCGGCAGGACGTGGTTCCGCCCGGCCAGGGCGGCCTGTGCCCGTGCGGCGGCCTGGAGCTGGAGGGCGGCGCGGGGGCTCGCGCCCAGGCGCAGGTGGGGGTGCGTGCGGGTGGCCGCGCACAGCGCCACGATGTAGCGGCGCACCGCGGTGGACACGTGCAGGGACGCCACGTGCTGCACGAGCGCGCGGGCCTGGTCGATGTCCAGCACGGGGGCGAGGTCCGCCAGCGGGGAGCCCGAGCCGTGGTCGGAGAGCATGGCCACCTCGGCGTCCGCGTCCGGGTAGCCCATGGAGATCCGTGCGGTGAAACGGTCCCGCTGCGCCTCCGGGAGGGGGAAGGTGCCGTCCATCTCCACCGGGTTCTGGGTGGCGACCACCATGAACGGGGTGCCCAGCCGGTAGGTGGTGCCGTCCGCGGTGACCTGGCCCTCCGCCATCGCCTCCAGCAGTGCGGACTGGGTCTTGGCGGACGCACGGTTGATCTCGTCCCCGATCACGATGTTCGCGAACACCGGGCCCGGCTTGAACTCGAACTCCCTGCGCGCCTGGTCGTACACCGAGACGCCCGTGATGTCCGTGGGCAGCAGGTCCGGGGTGAACTGGATGCGGCTCACCGAACCGCCGACGGCACCCGCCAGGGTCCGCGCGAGCATCGTCTTGCCCACGCCGGGGACGTCCTCCACCAGCAGGTGGCCACCGGCCAGCAGGACCGTGAGGGCCGTGCGGGTCTCGGCGGGCTTGCCGTCGATGACCGCGTTCATGCGGTCCAGGACGGCCTTCGTGTGGGCGGCGAACTGCTCCATGTTTCCTCGTCTCACGGGGGCGGGGGCGGGGGCGGGGGTGTGACTGGGGACCATGGTCTCAGGAAACTCCGGGGTGCATGGGCATTGCCGGACGGGCGGGGCGGTCGGGGCGGTCGGTGCGGGAGCCGGGCGGGCGGCGTCGTCGCCTATCGTGGGGGCGTGATCGAGACAGCGCTGACCGAGTCCCTGTGGAGCCGTGGCCAACGGCCCGAGCCCGTGGCGGGCGAGACCCCCGCCGCGTACCGTCCCGAGTGCTATGCGCTCGCGGGTGACACCCCGAACGGGGAGGGCACCGAGCGGCGCGCGGACACGGACGTGCACGGGCAGAAGCGCAACCTCGTGTTCCCCGCGCTGCCCGAGCCGCTGCCGCACCCCGTGGTGGACAACCACACCCACCTGGACATGCAGGACGGCCGGGTGCGGGTGTCCGTGGTGGACGCGCTGGCCACCGCGCGGGACGCCTCGGTGGCGGGGCTCGTGCAGGCGGGGTGCGACGTCGAGTCCTCGCGCTTCGCCGTGGCCGCCGCGCAGGCGGTGCCCGGGGTGCTCGCCGCGGTGGCGCTGCACCCGAACGAGGCTCCGCAGCTCGCCCGCGCCGGGGAGCTGGAGGACGCGCTGCGCAGCATCGACGCGCTCGCCGCCGAGGACCGCGTGCGGGCGGTGGGGGAGACCGGGATGGACCGGGTGCACACCCCCGAGGAGGGACTGGCCGCCCAGGAGGAGTCCTTCCGCGCCCACATCCGGATGGCCAGGGAGCACGGGTTGGCCCTGCAGATCCACGACCGCGAGGCCCACGAGGACGTGCTGCGCATCCTGCGGGACGAGGGCGCGCCGGAGCGCACCGTGTTCCACTGCTTCTCCGGGGACCCGGAGCTCGCCGCGGTGTGCAACGAGAACGGCTGGTACATGTCCTTCGCCGGGACCGTGACGTTCAAGAACGCCAAGGCGCTGCAGGCCGCTCTGCGGGTGGCGGACCCGGCACTCGTGCTGTGCGAGACGGACGCGCCGTTCCTCACGCCCCATCCGTTCCGGGGCCGGCCCAACGCGCCGTACATGGTGAACTGCACGGTCCGCGGCATGGCCGGGATCCTGGAGACCGACCTGGAGACGCTGTGCCGGCGGATCTGGGACAACTCGCGGGCGGTGTACGGGGAGTTCTGACCCGCGTTCCGTGTGCTGCCGGGCCCGCCCCGTAGGATTGTCCGGTGACCGAGCACAGCACAGCCGGCCCGCTGCTGGGGCCCGCGGAGATCAGGGAACTCGCCGACACGGCGGGCATCCGCCCCACCAAGACCCTGGGTCAGAACTTCGTGATCGACCCCAACACCATTCGCCGCATCGTCGCGCAGGCCCACCTCTCACGGGACGAGCACGTCCTGGAGGTGGGGCCCGGGCTGGGGTCGCTCACGCTGGGGCTGCTGGCGGCGTCGTCGGCGGTCACGGCGGTGGAGATCGACCCGCCGCTCGCCCGCCAGCTGCCGGAGACCGTGGCCCGCTTCTTCCCGGAGGGGGCGGGGCGCCTGCGCGTGGTGGAGGGCGACGCCGCCCGCGTGCGCGAGCTGCCCGGGGGCACCGAGCCCACGGCGCTCGTGGCGAACCTGCCGTACAACGTGGCGGTGCCGGTGCTGCTGAACATCCTGGAGGCGTTCCCGTCCATCCGCCACGGGCTCGTGATGGTGCAGGAGGAGGTCGCGGACCGGCTGGCCGCGGGCCCCGGGTCGCGCGTGTACGGCGTGCCGTCCGTGAAGGCGTCCTGGTACGCGGACGTGCGCAAGGCCGGGGTGATCGGCAAGAACGTGTTCTGGCCGGCACCCAAGATCGCCTCCGGTCTGGTGCGCTTCGAGCGTCGCGAGCCCCCGGTGGCGGACCGCCTGCGGATTCCCACGTTCGCGGTGGTCGACGCCGCGTTCGCCCAGCGGCGCAAGACCCTGCGGGCCGCGCTCAGCAGCTGGGCGGGGTCCGGTGCGCACGCGGAGAAGATCCTGCGGGAGGCCGGGATCGAGCCCGCCCAGCGCGGGGAGAAGCTGGACGTGGCGGACTTCGCACGGATCGCGGAGGCATCCAACGCGGTGGCCGCGGACCGCGGGGACCCGGCCCCGCCCAGTGCCCCGGAGGACGAAACCGCCCCGATCGACACGGACGCCGCCAACCCCGCGGAGGAGCTCGCCGCGTCCGCTACCCCTGCCGTGCCGGGGGCAGCCCGGCCCGCGGCAGAGCCTGCCCGGCCCGTGACGGAGCCCCGCGAGGACCGGGCGTGAGCGGGCCTGCCACGCGGATCACCGCGAGCGCCCCCGCCAAAACCAACCTGCTGCTGCACGTGGGCAGCCCCACCCCGGACGGCTACCACCCGCTGGAGACCCTGTTCCTCGCGGTGGACCTGCGCGAGACCGTCACGGCAACCCTGGACCCGGCGCTCGCCCGGCGGGGCCCCGGCATCTCGGTCTCGGTGGAGGCGGCCCCCGGCAGCGCGTACGAGCGCATGGTCGCGGAGGGGGCGGCTCGGCTCTCGGACATTCCCTTGGACGCCGAGAACCTCGCGGTCCGTGCGGCGCTCGCAGTGTGCGAGGCGTGGGGCGTGGCGGTGCCCGGTCTCCAGCTGCACATCGGCAAGGCGGTTCCCGTTGCGGGCGGCATGGGCGGCGGCTCCGCGGACGCGGCGGCCGCGCTCGTCGCGGTGGACACGCTGCTGGCAGAGCACCTGGGCACGGCGGCGTCGTCCCCCGAGGAACTCGCCCGGCTCGGAGCGGAACTGGGCGCGGACGTCCCGTTCATGCTGCTCGGCGGTGCGGCCATCGGACGCGGAACCGGCACCGAGCTGGAGCCCGTGGCCGCGGACGGCTCCCTGCACCTCGTCCTCGTCCCGCAGGACCAGGGACTCTCCACGCCCGCGGTCTACCGGGAGTGGGATGCCGAGCACGCGGTGGCCAGTGCCACGGAGGCCCCGGGCGGGGGCGTCGGCCTGGCGCCGGACCCGGTGCCTGCCGAGACCCTCGCCGCGCTCGCCGCGGCCGACCCGGACGCGCTCGCCGCCCGCGTGCGCAACGACCTGCAGGCCCCCGCCCTCCGCCTGCTGCCCGAGCTGGAGACCCTGCTCAACCACGGGGTGCAGCTCGGGGCGCTGGCGGGCTGGGTGTCCGGGTCGGGGCCCACGGTGTGCTTCCTCGCGCACTCGCGGGAGGCCGCCCGGCAGCTGGTCGGCGAGTTCGGCCGTGAGCGGCGTCGTGCCCTGGCGGTCACGGGCCCGGTCCCCGGCGCGCGGGTGGACTCGCGCGGATGAACCCGTGCCCGCGGGTGACGCGGGGCACAATCGGGACCAGACGCATGCGTACCACGGTTTCGAGAGCCGGCGCGTGCCCGGGGCCCACGGCTCCGGGCCCGTGACCGGGTGAGGAGTCCCCATGGCCATCCGACCGCAACAGGTCCGCCCCGTGCCCGCCCCGCTCGTCGCCGCGCTGGAGTCCCTGCAGCGCGAGCTGGGCATTCCCGCGGACTTCCCGGCCCCGGTGCACGACGCCGCCGCGGCCGCCGCTGCCTCGCCCCGCCTGCCGTCCCTGGACCGCACCGACCTGGAACTGGTGACCATCGACCCCCAGGGGTCCCGGGACCTGGACCAGGCGGTGTTCATCGAACGTGCCGGTGAGGGTTTCACCGTCTGGTACGCGATTGCGGACGTCGCCGCGTTCGTGACGCCGGGCGACCCCGTGGACCTGGAGGCGCACCGGCGGGGTCAGACCCTCTACGCCCCGCACCGGCGCACGCCGCTGCACCCGCCGGAACTCTCCGAGGAGGCCGCGAGCCTGCTGCCGGACCAGCTCCGCCCCGCGGTGCTGTGGTGCCTGGGGCTCGACTCCCACGGCGAGCTGCGCAGCACGTCCGTGACCCGCGCCGTGGTGCGCAGCCGCGCCCAGCTGACGTACCGGGAGGTGCAGGAGCAGCTGGATGCGGGCACCGCCCCCGGCGCACTGCAGCTGCTGCGCACCGTGGGACAGCTGCGGGAGCAGATCGAGCGCGAGCGCGGTGGCGTGAGCCTGCGGATCCCGGAGCAGGAGGTGGTGGTGGAGCAGGACCAGTGGCGCGTGGTGCACCGCAGCGCCCTGCCCGTGGAGGGGTGGAACGCCCAGGTCTCCCTGCTCACCGGCATTGCCGCAGCTCACCTCATGCTCGACGCCGGGGTGGGCCTGCTCCGGGTGCTCCCACCCGCCACGGACGCCGCGCTGCTGAAGCTCCGCGTGACGGCGGAGGCCCTGCGGATCCCGTGGCCGGAGGAGGTGTCCTACCCCGAGTTCGTGCGCGGGCTGGACCCGGGGACCGGGACCCACGCCGCCATGCTCTACGCCTGCACGCTGCTGTTCCGGGGTGCCGGCTACGCGGCCTTCGACGGCCGGCCGCCGGAGCAGAGCGAGCACTCGGCCCTGGCCACCCCCTACGCCCACGTGACCGCGCCGTTGCGCCGCCTCGTGGACCGCTACGGCAGCGAGGTGTGCCTGGCGCTGAGCGCCGGGCAGCCCGTTCCGGAGTGGGTGCGCCAGGCCCTCCCCGGACTGCCCGAGGAGATGGAGTCCTCGGCCCGCAGGGCCTCCGCGTACGAGCGGGGCATCGTGAACATGGTGGAGACCCTGGCGCTGTCCGCGCGCGTGGGCGAGGAGTTCACCGCCACGGTGGTGGAGGTCAGGGAGGACGGCTCCAAGGGCACCATCATCATCCGCGACCCCGCGGTGGAGGCGTCCCTCAAGGTCCCGGGCCTGCAGCTCGGCGCCGAGGTCCGGGTGCGGCTGGTCAGCGCGGATGCGGCGGCGGGACGCAGCGTGTTCGAGCCGGTGGCGGGCGCGGCTGCCGGGTGACCGGCACGAACTGCGCTCTCCCGCCCCGGTGGAGAACACCGATGGCGAGCACTCCCGATCCTTGTGAGCGCACCCCCAGCACCCGCTCACCGTCCCGGCCTACAGTGGGGTGCACCACCACAACCACCAGGAGGCTGACATGTCCGTCGTGAAGATCAACGCCATCGAGGTGCCCGAGGGCTCGGGCCACGAGCTGGAGGCGCGGTTCGCCGCCCGTCGGCACGCCGTGGACGGTGAGCCCGGTTTCGAGGGCTTCCAGTTGCTGCGTCCGGTGGCGGGGGAGAACCGTTACTTCGTGGTGACCACGTGGGCCACCCAGGAGGCCTTCGAGGCGTGGCGGGACGGCAACGCCAAGGCCGCCCACGCCGGTGGGGACCGCAAGCCCGTGGCCACCGGTGCCTCACTGCTGGAGTTCGAGGTCGTGGACCTCGGCGCCGCGGACTGAACCCACCGCCCGGGCCACGACGACGCCGCGCGCCCCTGCCCTGCGGGCTCCGCGGGACGGCACGAGGGCCGGTTGTGACTGGCACTGGACCGTCACGACGACGACGCTCGGCGCGGGTCCGCCGCCGCCCGCCGTCGTCCGTCGTCGCCGAGGACGCTGCCCGGCGGCGGCGCCCGCACCCATGAGATCACCCACTCGACCGAGGAGCACCCCATGACCGACACCGTTGCCGGGATCACCGTTCCGGACACCGCCCTGACCCGTGACATCACCGACTACGTCCGGGACACCGAGGACGACCTGCTCTACCACCACTCGCGCCGCGTGTTCTTCTTCGGGGCGCTGATCGGCCAGGCGCAGGAGCTGAGCGTGGACCACGAGCTGCTCTACGCGGGCGCCATGTTCCACGACCGCGGGCTCACCGAGGACCACAGGGACTCCACCCTGCGCTTCGAGGTGGACGGCGCGAACGAGGTCTTCGAGTTTCTCATGGAGCGCGGCGCGTCCCGGGAGCGCGCGCACAGTGCCTGGCTCGGGATCGCCCTGCACACCACGCCCGGGATCCCCGAGTTCATGGCGCCGGAGGTCGCGCTCGTGAGTGCGGGGGTGGAGACGGACGTGCTGGGCCTGCACTTCGACACGGTGAGCGAGGAGCAGCGCCGTGCCGTGGTCGAGGCCCACCCCCGGCCGGACTTCAAGAACCGGATCCTCTCCGCGTTCCACCACGGCATGGCCCACCGTCCGGGCTCCACGTTCGGCACCATGAACGCGGACGTGCTGGAGCACTTCGAGCCCGGCTTCACGCGGGACGACTTCGTGGAGATCATCAAGGGCAACGACTGGGGGGAGTGAGTCCCCACGCCCTGTGCGGCCCCGTCCGGATCTCCTCCGGGCGGGGCCGCGGCGCGTTCCACCCCCGGATTTACATGCGAACGGTTATCATGTGAGCGGGGGTGAGCCGACGGCCGCCCCCGGTACAGCACACCGCACTCAGGGAGGCACCCATGGACCCGGTCGACGTCGTGGCGGTGGTGGGCGGCTGCCCGCCCGAGCGCTCGCACTTCGCGCGGGAGGTCGCTCGCAGCACGGGGCGCATGCCGATCCCGGCGCAGCGGCTCGCGGCGGCACCGGATCCCGTGGTGGAGGCGGTGGCCCTGGTTCCCTGGTGCTCCCGCGAACAGGGCGCCCTGGTGGAGTTCCCCGACCACGCGGACGTCACCGAGCTGATCGGGGCCTGCGCGCACCCCGGTTCACCCGCGGTCCTCACCGGCGTAGTCTGCGTGGTGGATGCGGCGCACGTGATGGCGGACCTCAACCGTGAGGACTGCGTGCTGCGACCCGCCGTGCCGCACGCCCCGTGGCACCAGATCGCCCGCGCCCTGCTGCACGTGATGAACGTGGAGTTCGCGTCCGCGGTGGTGCTCGTGAACTGGGAGTCGCTGGACACCCCGCAGCTGTCCAGCACCATGGCCCTGCTCAACCACCTGGCGCCGCACGCTCGGCTGCAGCTGCACCGCGGGGCGGCGGACGGGCGGGCCGCGGTCGAGTGGACGGCCGAGGCGCTGACGGACGGAACCCCCTACGACATCACCCAGGAGCGTGCCGGGTGGGTCACCCTGCTCAACGGCGAGCACGACCCCTTCATGGCCGACCCGCACGTCAGTGCCGTGCACTACGAGAACGTGCGGCCCCTGCACCCCGGGCGGCTCGAGCGGCTTCTGGAGCACCGCCTGGAGAGCGGCGAGTTCGGCACCGTGCTGCGCTCGGCGGGCTTCTGCCGCCTGGCCACGCGCCCGGACGTCACCGCGCGGTGGAACCACGTGGGTCGGATGATCGCGTTCTCACCGCTCGCCGTGGACCAGGACCTGGGGGAGGAGGACGAGCTGCTCGCCCTCGGCCAGGACCTCGGGATCATCGGCCTGGACCTGGACGTCCCCGCTCTGACGGCTGCGCTCGACGACGCCGCCCTCACCGACGCCGAGTTCGCCGCCGGTCCCGAGGCGTGGTCCCTGTTCCCGGACCGCTTCCCGGCGTGGCCCACGGTCTCGGACCGCGCCGACTGAGTCCGGTCCCTACTGCTCCAGGGCCTCGCCCAGTTCGAGCCAGCGCAGCTCGAGCTCGTCCACGGTGTCCTGCAGCCCGGACTTGCGGGCGGCCAGCTTCCCCAGCCCCTCGAAGTCCGCGGGGTCCGCGGCGGCCATGGCCTCGTCCAGCTCCGCGACCTCGCCCTGCACCTTCTGCAGCTTGCGCTCCACGGCTCCCAGCTCCTTCTGGGCGGCACGCGCCTCGGCGCCCCCGAGCGCGGGACGGGGCCGGGCGGCGTCGTCGGGGGACGGGGTGGCGCGGGGGGCGGCACCCGGGTCCGAGGAGGCCGCCAGGGGGTTGGAGGCCCCCGTGGAACCGGCCGCGGAACCGGAGGCCGCCGTGGAGGACAGCTGCAGGTACTCGTCCACCCCACCGGGCAGGTGGCGGAACCGGCCGTCGATCACGGCGTACTGCTGATCGGTCACGCGCTCCAGCAGGTAGCGGTCGTGGGAGACCACCAGCAGCGTGCCGGGCCACGTGTCCAGGAGGTCCTCCATGGCGGCGAGCATATCCGTGTCGAGGTCGTTGGAGGGCTCGTCCAGGATCAGCACGTTGGGCTCGTCCAGCAGGATCAGCAGCAGCTGCAGCCGCCGCTTCTGCCCGCCGGAGAGGTCCTTGACCGGGGTCTTCAGCTGCGCGGAGGTGAAGCCGAGCCGTTCGAGCAGCTGCGTGGGCGTCATCTCCCTGCCACCGGTCACGTACGAGGTCTTCTTCTGGGCCACGACGTCCGAGACACGGTCCTGTGCCACATCCTTCAGCTCGTCCAGCTGCTGCGTGAGGGTGGCGATCCTGACCGTCTTCCCGCGCTTGACCCGCCCCGAGGTGGGCTGCACGTCCCCGGTGACGAGGCCCAGCAGGGTGGACTTGCCCGCGCCGTTGACACCCAGGATGCCCGTGCGCTCGCCCGGGGCGATGAGCCACGTGACGTCCTGCAGCACGCGGGTGGTGCCGGAGCCGTCCGCGGCAGGGAAGGAGACCGAGACGTCCTCGATGTCCACCACGTCCTTGCCCAGCCGGGAGACCGCCATGCGGGACAGGGAGACGGTGTCGCGCGGCGGCGGGACGTCCTCGATCAGCGTGTTCGCGGCCTCAATGCGGAACTTCGGCTTGGACGTGCGCGCGGGCGCCCCACGGCGCAGCCACGCGAGCTCCTTGCGCATGAGGTTCTGCCGCTTCTGCTCCACCACGGCGGCCTGGCGGTCCCGCTCCACGCGCTGCAGCACGTACGCCGCGTAGCCGCCCTCGAAGGGTTCGACCATCCGGTCGTGGACCTCCCACGTGTCCGTGCACACCGCGTCCAGGAACCAGCGGTCGTGGGTGACCACGGCGAGCGCGCCGGAGCTCCGCGACCACCGGGAGTTCAGGTGCTTGGCGAGCCACGTGATGCCGTCCACGTCCAGGTGGTTGGTGGGCTCGTCCAGGAAGATCACGTCCCAGTCCCCGGTGAGCAGGCTCGCGAGCGCCACGCGGCGCCGCTGCCCGCCCGAGAGCTGGCCCACGGGGGTGTCCCAGTCCACGTCCGCCACGAGCCCGGAGACCACGTCGCGCACCTTGGGGTCCGCAGCCCACACGTAGTCCGGGACGTCGCCCACCACGGCGTGGCCCACGGTCAGGTCCGGGTCCAGGGTGTCCGCCTGGTCCAGCATGCCCACGGTGGTCCCGGAGCGCACGGTCACCCGCCCGGAGTCGGGCCGGATGCGCCCGGCGAGCAGCCGCATGAGGGTGGACTTGCCGTCCCCGTTGCGGCCCACGATGCCGATCCTGTCGCCCTCGTCGATCCCCACCGTCACCGCGTCGAACACGGTCTTGGTGGGGTACTCCAGGTGTATGTTTTCTCCGCCGATCAGATGAGCCACCCGCCCAGGATACAAGCGCGCGGCGGGCTCCCCGGGTGCCGTCGGGCCGCCGTGCAGGGTCCCTGCCGCACCCCCGTCGGATGACGACGCCGCACGGCCGGGTGGGCAGGGCGCGGGCAGTTGCCCGGCCACCGGGGTGCCGGCACCGTGGCCACGTGATCCCCAGGGGCGCTTGGCCCGGTGCGCGGGCGGCGTCGTCCCCCCCCCCTCAGAGCCCCGGGTCCCGGGAGGCCCCCGACCCCTCGCCCTCAACCCCTGGTGGCCCCGGCTCAGCACCCCAACCCGGGAACCAGCGACCCAGCGAAACCCGGGCGAGCCGTGGGAGACTGGCCGGTATGCAGGAGACAGGCGTGGGCCGGCAGGGCCCGGGAACCGTTCTGGACACCCCCCAGGACCTGGCCGCCGCGGTGGAGGTGGTGCGGGCCCACCCCGGTCCGGTGGAGGTCACGATCGGGGCGAACCGCCCGGTGGGCTCGCACATGGGCTCCGTGGTGCGGCGTCAGGTCGCGCAGCAGCTGCGGGAGGCCGGTGCCGCGCCGCTGCTGCTGCGCGCCCCGGTGGCCGTGGACGAGGACATTCCCGACGAGGGGGTGATCGCCGCGGTGGACGACGCGCTGGGGCTGTGCCGCGGCGTGGGCGCGGAGATGCTCGTGCTGGCACTCGGGGGAGTCTCCCACCGGGGGCGGCAGCGGCAGCGGCTGTACTCGATGCTCGCCGCGCTCGCGGAGGCCGCTTCCGACCACGGGGTGCGCCTCATGGTGCAGAACAGCTCGGTGGTCGAGGAGGTGCTCATGCTCCTCGCGCTGCTGGACCGCGAGCACCAGCAGGGCACCCTGGACGTCACCTCCCCGCACGTGACGTCGATGGCCTGGGACGTGTCCCGCTCCCGGGCCGCGGGACAGCCCGACGACGACGCGTGGCACCACGTGCGGCGCGTCGCGGACCGGGCGCAGGTGGTGGTCCGTGGCCTGGACGAACGGGACGAGGAGGTCCTCCGCAGGAGCCTCCCGGGCTACCGCGAACAGTGCTTGAGGGGGCGCATCCTGCCCGTGCTGACGCGCTGAGCGCAGGTGCTACAGTGATTTTCCGTGTGCCTGCGGGTGCATCGTCTGTTGCCGCCCCCGGGTGACAGCGCTCCGCCATGGTGTAATTGGCAGCACACCGGCCTTTGGAGCCGTGAGTCTAGGTTCGAGTCCTAGTGGCGGAACGAACGACACATCGAGGCGAAGATGGCCCCCACCGCCTCACGAGCACCCAGAGGAGTCCGGCCCGTGAGCACCGTTGACACCGCCACGACCGGGGAGAACCCCGCCGCCGTCATCGTCCTTGCCGCGGGCAAGGGCACGCGGATGAAGTCCAAGACCCCCAAGATCCTGCACCAGATCGGTGGACGCTCCATGCTCGCCCACGCGCTCCAGGTGGCGCGCGAGCTCGAGCCGCAGTGCATCGTGGCCGTGGTCCGCCACCAGCGCGACCTCGTGGCCCAGCACATCGCGGACGTGGCACCGGGCGTGCTCACCGCGGACCAGTCGGACGTCCCGGGCACCGGTTCCGCCGTGGACGCGGGCCTGGAGGTGCTCGACGCCGAGACCCCCGTGAGCGGCACCGTGCTGGTGACCTACGGTGACGTCCCCCTGCTCACCGCGGACACCCTGCGCTCCTTCCTGGCCCACCACACCGAGCACGGCAACGCGGTCACGGTGCTCACCGCGGACCACCCCGAGCCCGGCAAGTACGGCCGGATCCTGCGGGACGCCCACGGGCGGTTCACGGAGATCAAGGAGTTCAAGGACGCCACCGAGGCGGAGCGTGCGGTCACCGAGGTCAACTCGGGCATCTTCGCGTTCGACGCCGCGGTGCTGCGCGACGCGCTCTCCCGCGTGGACACCGACAACGCCCAGGCCGAGAAGTACCTCACGGACGTCCCCCGCCTGGCCCGCGAGGCCGGCCACCGCGTGGACGCCCTGAAGATGGCCGACTACATGGAGCTCGAGGGCGCGAACGACCGCGTGCAGCTCGCCGCGCTCGGCCACTACCTCAACCAGCGCACGCTGCAGACCCACATGCGCAACGGCGTCTCCATCGTGGACCCCGCCACCACGTGGATCGACGACACCGTGGAGCTGGAGGCGGACTCCACCGTGCTGCCCGGCACCCAGCTGCACGGGCGCACGCGGGTGGCCGAGGACGCCGTCGTGGGCCCGGACACGACCCTCACGGACGTGACCGTGGGCCGGGGCGCCACCGTGACCCGGACGCACGGCAGCGAGTCCGAGGTGGGTGCCGGTGCCACCGTGGGGCCGTTCGCGTACCTGCGTCCCGGCACGGTGCTCGGGGAGGACGGCAAGATCGGCACGTTCGTGGAGACCAAGAAGTCCACGATCGGACGCGGCTCCAAGGTGCCGCACCTCTCCTACGTGGGGGATGCGACCATCGGCGAGAACTCCAACATCGGCGCGGCCTCCGTGTTCGTGAACTACGACGGTGTGAACAAGCACCGCACGAGCATCGGCAACGACGTCCGCATGGGCTCGGACAACATGTACGTGGCCCCCGTGACCGTGGGCGACGGTGCCTACTCCGGAGCCGGCACCACGGTCCGCAAGGACGTCCCCGCCGGCGCACTCGTGCTCACCGAGGGCAGGCAGGTCATCGTGGAGGGGTGGGTGCAGAAGCACCGCCCCGGCACGGCGGCGGCCCGCGCGGCGGAGGCCGCCCAAGAATCTGACCGCGGCACCGGCGCCTGAGCCAGAGCGCCACGCGAGCAGGAACCCCAGGAACGTCAGAGAAAGCGAGTTCACATGACCGGCATCACCAACACGGGTTCGAACCGGATGGTTCTGCTCTCGGGTCGGGCGCACCCCGAGCTCGCGGAGCGCATCGCCAGTGAGCTGGGCACGGACCTGGTTCCCACCGACGCCTACGACTTCGCCAACGGTGAGACCTACGTGCGCTTCGGCGAGTCGGTGCGCGGTGCGGACGCATTCCTGATCCAGTCCCACCCCGCGCCCATCAACCAGTGGCTCATGGAGCAGCTCATCATGCTGGACTCCCTCAAGCGGGCGTCCGCCAAGTCCATCACCGTGGTCAGCCCGTTCTACCCCTACGCGCGCCAGGACAAGAAGCACCGCGGCCGCGAGCCCATCTCCGCCCGGCTCATCGCGGACCTGTACAAGACCGCGGGCGCGGACCGGCTGATGTCCGTGGACCTGCACACCGCGCAGATCCAGGGCTTCTTCGACGGGCCCGTGGACCACCTCATGGCCATTCCGCTGCTGAGCGACCACGTGCGCTCCGTGGTGGACGTGGACAACGTGACCGTGGTGTCCCCGGACACCGGGCGCGTGCGCGTGGCCGAACAGTGGGCCGAGCGCCTCGGCGGAGCCCCGCTCGCCTTCGTGCACAAGACCCGTGACATCACCGTGCCCAACCAGGCGGTCTCCAAGGAGGTCGTGGGCAACATCAAGGGCCGCACGTGCGTGCTGATCGACGACATGATCGACACCGGCGGCACCATCACCGGCGCCGTGCAGGTCCTCAGGGACCAGGGTGCCTCCAACGTGATCATCGCCGCCACGCACGCCGTGTTCTCCGGTCCCGCGGTGGAGCGACTCTCCACGTGCGGTGCGGACGAGGTGGTCGTGACGGACACCCTGCCGGTGCCGCCCGAGCACCAGTTCGAGAACCTCACGGTGCTCTCCATCGCCCCGCTGATCGCCCGCGCCATCCAGGAGGTCTTCGAGGACGGCTCGGTCACGAGCCTCTTCAACGGCCGCTCCTGAACCGGGCACCGTCCCGGGCCCGCCCCGGGATGCGGAAGAGCCGCCCACGTCGTCCGACGTGGGCGGCTCTCTGCCGCGTGGGCTCAGGCGGGCAGGATCAGATGTTCAGGACCCGCACGTGGCCGGTCCTGGTGTGGAACGTGATCATGTACCCGTTGGAGAAGTTCTGCCGGACCTCGTCACCATAGCGGTACTCGTCCGTGGTGGGGAACCCCATGCCGCGTTCCATGCCGCTCCGGGACCAGCGCTTGCCGATGGCCCCGTACTCCTTGACGGCGTGAGATCCCGAGCGGGAGGTCCACATGACCTTGGTGCTCTGACCGGATGGAGTGCGGAACACCTGGTAGGCACCCCCCGGGATGGAGCGCTCCTCGTTGACCGGGAATCCGTAGCCCCGTTCGCGGCCCGTTGCTACGAACTTGCCGCCAATGCCGCTCGTGTTGCGTAGCATGTGCGCGCCGGTGTTCGGGTGCCAATACGCGGTTGTGATCACCCCGTTGCGGGAGAACTGCTGGTACCGGCCACCGTAGGCGGCGTCCTTCTCTGCGGACACAGGCTGCCCCCAGACCCCGGCACCGCCGGTCGCGTTGTAGACGGCAGCGATGCCGCCGCGGACCGAGTAGCCAGAGGGGCGCCCACCCAGCGGGGCGTAGGACGCGGACGATGCGAAGGACTGGAACTGGGCCCAGGACCCGCCGTAGACGTTGGAGTCGCCGGAGAACGGGCCGTTGTCGGAGAACTGCCACAGGTCGTGACGGGACCAGCCGTTGGGCATGTACGCGGGGTAGTCCACCCCGTAGGACGCCAGGTGGAGCGGGTGGTTGTTGAACTGGGCGGTGTTGCCGGTGCACGTGTACCACCAGTCGGCGGTGGTGTAGATCGCGGGCAGGCGCCCGGTGCGCTGCTTGTACCGGTCCGAGAAGGACTTGATCCAAGAGTTCATCTGCGGGGCGGACATGTTGTAGCACGTGTCGCCCAGCGAGGGGTAGGGGTTGTACTCGATGTCCAGCAGGCCCGGCAGGGTGCGGCCGTCCGCGGACCAGCCGCCGCCGTTGTTCACGAAGAAGTCCGCCTGGGATGCCCCGTCGGTCTGGCTGGGAAGGGCGAAGTGGTACCCGCCGCGGTTCATGCCCACGGCGTAGGACCCGGTGTACTGGTCGTTGAAAGCCTCGGAGCGGTACCCGATGCCCTCGGTGGTCTTGACGTACGCGAAGCGCGCGCCCGCGGCGTACTCGGCGCTCCAGTTGATGGCGGGCTGCCACCCGGAGACGTCCATGCCCGCGATGCCCGCGGGGCGCCAGGACCCGGCACGGACCACCAGGGACATGGAACCGGCGGGACCCACGCCGCCCTGGTCCGCGGCCTGTGCGGAGGCGCTCGGCGCGCTCGAGCTCTTGCCCGACGGCGCGGGGTTGCCGGACGAGGTGCTGCCACCCAGGACCGCGGCCTCCACCTTCTCGAGCTCCTTCTCGGAGGCCGCCGAGACCTTGGTGGTGTCCTCCATGGACTTCATCTTCTGGCCCATGGTGGCGCCGGGATTCCTGTCCCCGGTCTTGGGAGGGGCGGCCGGCAGCCGCGGATCGTCGACGACCGTCTTGAGCTCCTTGGTCTCCACGGAGACCACATCGCCCTTGCCGGGGTTCAGGTTCTGGTGCGGATCATTGCTCGCCGCGGCGGGCAGGAGCGTCGTGAGCACCAGTGCGGTTGCGGTCACGGCTGCGGGCAGAACTGTTCTGTGGAGGGTGGTCATACATGATGCCTTACTGCACGGGGGGAGAGCTGCTCGGCAGGCGGGAAGGGGAGCAACCTGGGGGGACGCACTGGAAAGTGTAATTGTTCGCATCGAGTTTCGGGGTATTTCGCCCGCCGGGAGCGCATAACGGGGAGATTTCATTCGGAAAAAGATTCGATGTCGCACGGGCTCGGCACCCGAGGCCTCGTCCGGGCGGGCGGCTCTGCGGCGGGGTGCTCCGCCCGGACGACGAAACGGCCGCGCCCCTCCCGGAGGAGGGGCGCGGCCGGTGAGAGGGCGTCGTCGTGCGCGCGGCGCCGCCTGCCAGCGGTGGACCGAGCGTGACCGAGGGCGGGGCTCAGTAGGCGCCGTCGGAGGCGAAGACGGCGCGCACGGTGCGGAGCATGATCACCATGTCCTGGACGGGGGACCAGTTCTCCACGTAGTACAGGTCCAGCCGGACGGTCTGGTTCCAGTCCAGGTTGGAGCGCCCGGAGACCTGCCACAGCCCGGTGATGCCCGGGCGGACCCGGAGACGGCGGTAGACGTGCTGCTCGTACTTGTCCACCTCACTGGCCAGTGGCGGACGCGGTCCCACGAGGGACATGGTGCCGTTGAGGACGTTGATGAACTGGGGCAGCTCGTCCAGGCTGTAGCGGCGCATCCACTTTCCCGGCCGGGTCACCCTGGGGTCGTCCTTCATCTTGAAGAGCACCCCGCCCTCGGACTCGTTGGCGGCGGTCAGAGCGGCCTTGCGCTCCTCCGCGTCCACGTACATGGAACGGAACTTGAGCATCTTGAAGCGGGTGCCGTCGATGCCCACCCGCTCCTGGGCGAAGAAGGCCGGGCCGCCGTCGTGCGCCTTGACCAGGATGCCGAGCACGATCATCACCGGGGAGAGCAGGACCAGCGCGGTGAGCGAGCCCACGATGTCGATGAGGCGCTTGACCAGCTTCTTGGCGCGGGTGAACCGCGGCGTGGCCACGTGGATCAGCGGGAGCCCCGCGAGCTGCTGCGTGTGGATGCGGGGCCCGGCCACGTCGGTGAGCCCGGTGTTCATCACGAGCCGGATGCGCTCGTCCGCCAGTGCCCATCCCAGGTGGCGGATCTCGGTGGTGGTCAGCGGCACGGAGGCGGCCATGACCAGGGTCTCCACGTCGTGCTCACGGCAGGCCTGCACGATGCCCTGCACGCTCGGGCGCTCCTGGGCGGCCAGCGCGTTGCAGGGCAGCTCCACGGTTTCCAGTGACTGCGGCAACCGGTGGTGCGAGGTGGGCATGTAGACGGCCACGGGGTCGAAGCCCGCGTCGGGACGGCTCTGCAGCTCACCCACGAGTTCCACGGCCCCCGGGAAACGGCCCACCACCATGGTGCGGGACATGTTCAGCCCCTGCTCGCGCCGGCGCATCAGCTTCCGGCGGGCCCACAGCCGGCCCACGAGCAGGATGACCGTGCCGAGGGGCAGGGCGATGAGGATGTAGCCGCGGGCGGTGGGCACGTTGAGCGCGTAGGACGCGATGGCGATGGCGGCGAAGAGTGTCAGGGATGCGGTGACGACCTGCTTGGCCTCCTCCGCCCCGTTGCCGATCAGCCGGACCCCGCGGGTGCCGCGAAGCTCGAGCCAGATCCACCACCCGACGGCGAGGAGCAGGCCCACGAGCCAGTAGGGGATGGGCAGGGCCTCCAGGTTGAGCAGACCCTGGAGCCACCCGAAGCGCAGTGCCTGGGCGAGCGCGAGCGCAAGGACGAGCGAGGCGGCGTCGTACACGCGCAGCTCCCGCTGGTAGCTCTCGCGCCACGAGAGGTGCTTGTGCTGGTGACTGGCTTCCTGGAACACGGTCGACGAACCTTCCCCCACAAACCGTTCGACGGCGAGACACCCCACGCGCTCGCTCGGATGCCGGGGTTCGAATCAGAGGCGACCCCCGCACCACGGTGTTCATCTCCCCCGAGATTTACGCCCGCTAACAGTGGAATATACTCCCTCACCTGGTCTAATACCTGCCGAATGCATGGTTCAGCACAGATTTGTGGACATCTGGCAGCCGCGTTCGGTGCCGGACGTGGACCGGATGGGGGTCATCTGTCGGCCACTCTGGTGCGCGAGGGACATCGGCCCCACGGTTGCCGTGCGGAGGCGGGGTGGGAGTGCGACCGGCGGCGGCCGCGCGGGTGGTGCGTGCTATCCTGACCCGGTTGCCAAGGCGAGGGGGCAGTCGTGCTGCCCCGTTATCGACGACGGCCTGTGGATCCTGACGATCCACCGCACCCGGTGCAGATCCTCCCGGGCGGTGGGACACCTGGGGCCGCACCACGTCGATCGGACGCCGTCCGCGACCGTGGTGCCGGGCACCGCGTGCGGACGGTCTGACGGCGACCGACCAGACCCACGACCGAAGGAGCACCACCATGGTGGACATCATCACCATCCCCGCAACCCTGCGCACCGAGTTCGGCAAGGGCTACGCCCGCCGCGTGCGCGCCAGCAACCAGATCCCCGCCGTGATCTACGGCCACGGGGCCGAGCCGCTGCACGTGGTCCTGCCGGGTCACCAGATGATGCTGGCCTCCCGCAACCCGAACGCCGTCCTGGAGATCAACGTGGACGGTGAGGGCCACCTGGCCATGATCAAGGAGGTCCAGCGCCACGCCGTGCGCCCCGAGATCCTCCACATCGACCTGCTGACCGTTCGCCGCGGCGAGCGCGTCGAGGTCGAGATCCCCGTGACGGTCGAGGGCGAGGTTGCCCCCACGGCCATCCACAACGTCGAGGAGAACGTCCTCGTGGTCGAGGCCGATGCCCTGAAGGTCCCCGAGCACCTGGTGCTCGACATCGAGGGCCTCGAGGCGGGCGAGCACGTCTACGCGAAGGACGTCACCCTGCCCTCCGGCGTCACCCTGGTCTCCGACCCCGAGCTGCTCGTGGTCAACGTGTCCGAGCCGGTCGAGCAGGACCTGGGCGAGGAGCCCGAGACCGAGGGTGAGGAGTCCGAGGAGGATGCCTCCGAGGGGACCGCCGAGGAGTCCTCGGACGACGAGTAGGCCTCTCGACCCCGTCACCTCCCGGGTGGCGCGGTCACGTGATGAGCGGCGGCGGGTGCCTCGGGTGCCCGCCGCCGTCGTCGTCCCGGCGTGGGCGGCGCCCAGGACGAGAGCGAGGAGCACGGCATGACGGAACGCACCCTGGTGGTGGGCCTCGGCAACCCGGGGGACCGGTACGCGGGCACGCGGCACAACATCGGCGCCATGGTGGTGGCGGAGCTCGCGGCGAGGGCGGGCGTGACGCTCTCGGCGCACCGGGCGCGCGCGGTGGTCGCGGAGACGCGCATGCGCCCGGGAGCCCCGAGGCTCGTGCTCGCGCAGCCGCTGAGCTGGATGAACGTCTCGGGCGGGCCCGTGAGGGCACTGAGCACCTACTACTCCCTGGGGCTCGAGGACCTGGTGGTGGTCCACGACGACATCGACTTTCCCTTCGGGGCGGTGAAGCTCAAGCGCGGGGGCGGTGAGGGCGGGCACAACGGCCTGCGGGACATCTCGAAGGCCATGAAGGGCAAGGACTACGTCCGCGTGCGCGTGGGAGTGGGCCGCCCGCCCGGACGCATGGACGCCGCGGACTACGTGCTCAAGCGGTTCTCCGGTGCCGAGGCCAAGGAGCTGCCGCTGCTGGTCTCGGACGCCGCCGACGCCGTGGAGATGCTCGCCGAGCAGGGCCTCACCGCCACCCAGCAGCACGTCCACGCGCGCAACCCCGCCTGATCGGGCGCGCGCCGCCGCTCCGCCGAGCGCGGCCACGAGACCTACGGGCCGCGGTCGGCCGTCCGGCGCACGGACGACGCCGCACGGAGACGAGCAGTGCCCCCTCCCGTCGGGAGAGGGCACTGTGCACGTGCGCGGCGTCGTCGTCCGGTCAGTCGAGCGTGTCCGGGTCGTGCCCGGCGGCGCGCATGGCCTTGTACTTGGCGTTGCGCGGCGCGATCAGGCAGCCGCCGATGACGGCCGCGAGCAGCGAGCCGCAGAGGATGCCCACCTTGGCGTGGTCGCTGTGGGGGCTGCCCTCACCGAAGCTCAGCTCGGCGACCAGCAGGGACACCGTGAACCCGATGCCCGCCACCACGGTCATGCCGAGCATGTCGAACCACGTGTAGTCCCTGTCCTTCTCGGCGGACGTGAAGCGGTCCATGAGCCACGCGGCGCCGAAGATGCCGATGGGCTTGCCCAGCAGCAGGCCCGCCACGATGCCCAGGGCCACGGGGTCCGTGGCGGCGGAGGTGATGCCCTCCCAGCCGCCCACGGCCACGCCCGCGGAGAAGAACGCGAACACGGGGATCACGAGCCCGTTGGACAGCGGCCGGAAGCGGTGCTCCAGGGCGGGCGCGAGGCCCATGCGCGGGTCCTCCTGCCGGATGATCCGCGGCTTCTGCTTCAGCACGGGCACCATGAACCCCAGCAGCACGCCGGCAATGGTCGCGTGGATGCCGGACTCGTACACGAGCCACCAGGTGACCACGCCGATGGGCAGCAGGATGACCCACGCGGCCCAGTGCCGGGCCATGAACCAGCCCATGTACTTGTGCGTGAGGAACCAGAAGAGCGCGAGCAGCACGGCGGCGCCCAGCAGGAACGGGAACCTGACGCTCTCGGTGTAGACGAAGGCGATGATCGCGATGGCGATGAGATCGTCCACCACCGCCAGGGTCAGCAGGAACGTGCGCATGGCGACGGGCAAGGAGGAGCCCACCACGGCGAGCACGGACACGGCGAACGCGATGTCCGTGGCGGTGGGAATGGCCCACCCGTGCAGCGCAGTGGGTTCGCCGCCCGAGGCGAGGTTGATCCCCAGGAAGATCAGCGCGGGGGCCACGACACCCCCGGCGGCGGCCACCACGGGCAGGATCGCCTTGCGGATGTTGTGCAGCTCCCCGTCCACGAACTCGGCCTTGAGCTCCAGGCCGGTCAGGAAGAAGAACACCGCGAGCAGCCCGTCCGACGCCCAGTGGCCCACGGTGTGCTGCAGTCCGGCCACACCGCCCGGGCCCACCTCGGCGTCACGCAGCCCGAAGTAGACGTCGCTCCAGGGGGAGTTGGCCACCACGAGGGCCAGCACCATGGCGATCAGCAGGAGGAGGCCGCCGGTGGTGTCCCGGCGGAGGAAGGTGGTGATGGGTCCGCCGGATTCGGAGGACGTCTGCGTGTCCGTGCTCAAGTCGAATGTCTCCCAACGCGCGGGCCTCGGGTGGACCGCGTCTGTCGTGTCGAGTGCGCGACGGCCGGGCGGCACGGGTGCCGCCCGGCCGTCGCGCGCCGTGCAGGGTGGCTCAGTGCGAGGAGATCCAGGCCTCGGCCTGGCGGGCCTGCAGGGTCAGGGCCTTGCCGATGTACGGCTCGGCGGCGGCGGCGATCTTCTTGCCCACCAGCGGGATGCTGGCCTGCACCTCACCGGAGACGTCCACGGAGGTCTCCTGCTCGCCCAGGGCCTTGAGCTGCTGGGTGGCGGTGGCGCCCACGGGCAGCCCACCGGCCTTGATCTCGGTGCGCACGGAGCGGGAGCCGTCCGCGGCGGGGGCGTCGTAGGTGTCCACCTGGGTGAGCTTCACACCGTTCTTGACCACCTTCTTGACGGCGTCCGGGAGCTTGTCCGCACCCATGGTGCGCACGGTCGTGGCGGTGAACGCGGTGGAAGTGTCCCCGTTCACCTCGAAGGACTCGAACTGCGCCCCGGCGAGCTCGCTGACGTGGCGCACGAACGCCTCGTCCACGAAGGTCCTCAGGACGGTGTCCAGCGGTGCCTTGATGGTGGTGGATGCGTTGACGGACATGGTGCTCCTTCTGGATCGGTGCCGGTACGTCGGAGCCCGCGCGGGACAGAGGCCGTTGCGGGTGCTGCGCCCATCCTAGTCGCGCGGCCGACGGGGACCCCCCCCCACGTGCGCTCCGGGGAGGGCGTGGGGTTCGCCGTGCCGAACTCCGGGGGTGCCACGGTGGGGGTGTCCGCCAAAGAAGGGGCAGGGAAGATGCGGGTGGCGGCATTTCCGGCTCCGCCGCGAATCTAGACTGAGGGCGGTCACAGCGCGCACGGCGTGGGTGGACCGCACGTGCCGGGGTGGGGATCCCGGTGCGGCACGTGGACGTGCGTGCTTCCGGGGGCGTGCCGCGGCGGGTGCCGGGGTGCGCGCAGACAACGGGGGATGAATGTATCAGCAACAACTGCGCGAGGGTGCCGACGGTCCGGTCACCGCCTCGACCTGCGCACATGCCGACGACGACGCCCACGCGGCTCCCGGCGCGGCGGCCGGTGGCGGGGGTGGGCGCGCTCCCGTGGTGCTGCACGTGGTGGAGGCCTTCGGAGGGGGTGTGGCGGCGGCCGTGCGGGACTACGCCCGCGCCACCCCGGAGTGCGAGCACCACCTGCTGTGCCACCTGCGCCCCGAGGCCGTGAATCTCGAGGCTAACTGGGACGCTGATTTTGCATCGGTCCGTTCGCTGCCCGGGGGACACCTGGCCAACGTCAAGGCCACCCGCTGGGCCATCCGCGCGGTGAAACCGGACGTCATCCACTCGCACTCGAGCTACGCCGGCGTGTACGCACGCACGGCCGTGGGACACCTGCCGCGCCGCCGCAACGACACCCTCTCACCGCTGAACGCTCCCGCTGCGCCCACCACGCGCGCCGAGCGGCAGGGGGATCTCCTGGCGGGTGCCGAGCTGCCTGCCGCACCGGAGGAGCGGACCACCGTGCGGGGCGCCGGACGCCGCCCGGGCCGTTCCGTTCCGGCACCGCTGGGGAGGGCGGTGCGCGAGCTGACGAACAACAAGTACCTGGACCTCTCGCTGACCCGGATCAAGCAGGTGTACACGCCGCACGCGTGGTCCTTCTCGCGGCTGGACCGCTCCCGTCTGACCCGGCTGGGCTACTGGCTGCTCGAGGGGGCACTGGCCGCCCGCACGGACGTGCTCGCCGGGTGCTCCAAGGCGGAGAACAACGTGGCGCACTGGGGGCCGATCGCACCCCGCACGGTGTACGTGCCCAACATCGCCCGCCCGTGCGGTGAGCGCAAGCGCCGTCCCGCGCCGGGCGAACCGCTCGTGCTCGCCGGCGCGGGGCGTCTGGCGGCGCAGAAGGACCCCGTGTTCTTCGCCCAGGCGGTGGACGCCATCCGCGCCGCCGGCCATGACGTGCGCCCGCTGTGGATCGGTGGCGGGGACGAGGGCGTGGAGCGGCTGCTGCGCGAGCACGGTGTGGAGGTCACGGGCTGGGTGGGCCACGAGGAGGTGCGCCAGCACCTCGCACGGGCGGACGTCTACCTGCACACGGCGCGCTGGGAGGGCTTTCCCATCACGGTGCTGGAGGCGGCGCTCAACGACATCCCCGTGATCGTGCGGCGCATCAGGGTGTTCGACGACGCAGGGCTGCCGGTCGTCGTCGACTCGCCGCAGGAGGTGGCGCGGCACTGGGAGGAGATCACGGACGAGCGGGCGCGGGACGCCGTGTCCGCATGGGCCCGCCGGGCGCTGTGGGAGAACTGCCGTGAGGTGCAGCGCCAGCGGCTGGGAGAGATCTACGGCATCCGCGTGCCGCTCGCGGAGCGCACCCTCGCGCGGTGACCGAACTACTGGGGAGAGGACAGGGGAGAACACCATGAACACCATCGGGACGCCCCCGGCGCGGACGGAGCGCGGGGCGAGCGCCGCACCGGCGGGCACCGCGGGCGCGGGCATGTGGACGGGCACGGGGAGCAGCGCCACCTTCACGTGGCTGCACACGCCGGAGAACGGGCGGGCGCGGGGGCTCGTGGTGCTGGCACCGCCCGCGGGGCGCGAGCACGTCCAGGGCTACCGGGCCCTGCGGCAGCTGGCCATGCTCCTCACGGGCGCGGGCTACTGCGTGGCACGGGTCAGCTACCGGGGCGTGGGCGACTCGCACGCGCTGCGCCCGGGGGACGACCTGCTCCAGGAGTGGCTGCGGAACGTGCTGGACGCCGCCCAGCAAGCACGGGAGGTCTGCGGCATCGAGGAGTTGCCCGTCTACGGCATCGGCTACCGGGTGGGCGCCGGTCTGCTGAGCATGCTCTCGGAGCACTTCGACCACGTGATCGCGTGGGAACCGGTGAGCGGAAAGGCCTTCGCCAACCAGTGGTCGCGCCTGCGCCGCGCGACCCTGCCGGAGATCCCCACCGGGGACGGGGTGGATCTCATGGGGCTGTGGCTCACCGACGCGCAGGCCGAGCAGCTCGCGCGCATCCCGGACCCGCGACGGCTGGCCCAGCTGCCCCCCGGGGTGGAGGTGTACCGGGAGGCGGACCAGCCGCGTGCCAAGGTCATGTACGGCGTGGAGTCCTTGGACGTCCGGGTGCACTACGACGTCCTGGAGGACCTGCTGCGGAGGCTGCCCCGTCCGGGACTGGTGCCCTTCACGGGTGCGGGCAGGGGCCCCGCGCGCAACGAGTTCCTCGCGGGGGACGGGGTGCTGTGCGCGGAGGAGGTCGTGGCCGTGGACCCCGCGGGCTACCCGGGCATCCTCACGGGCCCCGTGGCGGGACAGGTCCCCGACCGGACCGGTGGCCGGGGGCCCGCGGCGTCGCCGGGTGCCGCGGGTCGCAGGGGTGCCGAGTCGAGCCCCGAGGTCACGGCGGCGGCCACGGCGGACGCCACCGCACAGGCTGCTGGCGGGGCCATCGCCCCGTGGCCGGGCAAACCCGTCACGTTCTTCGCTCCCGGGGCGTCCGAGCCCCGGGACGGCTCCGGGCTGTGGCCCGAGACCGCGCGCCGGCTCGCGGGCCGCGGCGTGGTCAGTCTCCGCGCGGACCGCGACGGCGCCGGGGACCGGGCCCTGCTGTGGTCCGACCGGGACCCGAACCCCTACCGCTACCTCAACGCCCAGGCGCTGCGCGAGCAGGCCCGCTGGCTCGGGGAGCGCTTCCGCACGGACGTGGTGGCCACGGTGCTGTGCTCCGGCGCGTGGGCCACGCTGCGGGCCACGCGCGAGCCCGCGGGGCTGCCCGCCCAGGCCCTGATCCTCATCAACCAGAACGAGTGGCGGATGCACCAGGGCTTCTTCGACGGGCTGCGCCCGAGCTACGACGGTGACGCCAAGCTGCGCGCGAAGAGCACCTCGGCCGCAGCCGACGCCGCACCGTCGGGTGGTCGGGCGGCGGCACCGGCGCACGGGGGCGCCGGGAGCGTGCACGGGGCCTGCCGCTCCCGGTGCGCGGACGCCGCCCGCGGTGTCCTGTCCGACGCCGGCACATGGGCCACGGCCCGACTGGCCGAGGGCAAGCAGGTCGCCTCGCACGCGCTGCGCCACCGCACCCCGGAGCCCGTGTGGAACCTCATGGCCCGCAACCCGTCCGCGTCCATCCCGGACCACGTGCTGGAGCGTGCCAGCCACGGCCGCCGCGTGGTGCTCCTGGTGGGCCCGCAGGACGAGGAGCGCTACCGGGAGACCACCGCAGACCGCGCCGTGTCCCGGTTGCAGCGCCGCGGACGGCAGATCGCGGAGCGCTACGTCCCCGCCGTGGACCACTCCGTCCTCTCGCGCACCGCGCGCAACCAGATCGCCCGCCAGCTCGACGAGCTGTTCGACCAGTGGAAGGCTCAGTAGCCCCGTCATGACAGACACGCCCGCCGTGCGCACACCCCCGCCCGAGACCGAGGCCTCCCGTGTGGGGACCAACATCCTGTGGAACTACGTCTCCGGGTTCACGAGCGTCTTCGGACTGCTCCTGCTCTACCCCTTCGCCATCGCGATCGTGGGGGCGGAGTCCTACGGGCTGTGGGTGATTGCGTTCAGCGCCATCCAGCTGCTCACCATGTCCGACTTCGGGCTCGGCACGGGCATCGTGCGCACCCTCACGGACATCCCGGACGACGCCGCCCACGCCCGGCGGCGCCAGAGTTTCGTGGCCGTGGCCATCGGCGTCTTCCTGGTGCTCGCGGTGGTGCTCACGGGCCTGTACTTCGTGTTCTTCCCGCTCTACCTCACCACGGTGGACGTGCCCGAGCGGGACCAGCACGCCGTGGTTCCCCTGCTGCTCGCCGCGGGGTTCACGCTGTTCTTCTCGGTGCTCGGGCGCGCGTGCAACTCCGTGCTGTGGGCCCTCAACCGCCCGGACGTGGAGCGCAAGGCGGCCGTGGTGGCCATCCTGGGACGTGCCGCCGGGTACGCCCTGCTCATCCCGTTCCAGGGCGGACTGATCGCCCTGGTGCTCGTGGAGTGCGTCTCCCTGCTGCTGCCGCCCGCGGTGTGCCTGTGGGCGGTGCACCGCCGCTTCGGGCTGGCGCGCCCGCTGCCCGGTGCCTGGCGTGAGCAGGGCAGGCCCCTGCTGCGGATGTCCTCCGTGCTGTCCATCGGCTCGCTGTCCCTCCTGGGGGTGTACCAGCTGCCGCTGTTCATCGTGGGGCCCACCCTGGGGCTGCATGCCGCCACCGCCTTCGGGGCGCTGATCCGCGTGTTCCAGAGTGCCCGTCTGGTGATCAGCTGGATCGCCATGCCGTTCGCCTACCCCATCAAGAAGTCGCAGGGCGGCGAGGCGGCGGAGCACATCCGCGTGGCCATGACGGTGTCCCTGCTGGTGGGGCTCATGATCAGCATCCCGCTGCTCGCGATCCCCACGGAACTGCTGAGCGTGTGGCTCGGCCCCGCCATGGCCTTCGCGGCCCCCGCCCTGGCCATGGTGGTCCTCGGTGTGCTGGGGGAGTCCCTCGGGCAGGTGCCGAACCTGGTGATGACGCTGCGCGGCAGTCCCCTCGTGGCCTCGCTGATCAGCCTGGGGATTCTCGTGGTCACCCTGCCCGCCGTGTGGTTCGCCGCGCAGACCGGGAACCTGGAGGTGGTGATGGCGGCGTCCACTGCGCCGCTGCTGCTGGCCGTCCCCGTTCAGCTCGTGTTCAGCGAGCGTGCGGAGTCCAGCCGTGCCGGAGCGGCGGATCTGCGGACCTGGGTCCTCATGCTGCTCGCCGCAGCCGCCGGTGCAGTGGTGTTCGTCCTGGCGGGCCGGGTCCTGCCCGACGTCCTGACCATCGGGGTGTGCGGCGCGGCACTCGGGGCGGTGTTCCTGGCGGCGTTCCGCCGGATCCGGCGCCGCGACCGGGAGTTGAACAGCGCCCGGTCGGCGGACGCTCAGGACGCCGTGGTGAGCTCCTCGTAGAGCTCGCGGTAGCGGCGCGCGGTCACCCGGGCGTCGAAGTCCGCACGGGCGCGCTCCCAGCTGCGGTGCCGCAGGCCCTCTCGCAGCGTCGGGGTGAGGTCCAGGAACCGGGTCAGTGCGGCGCCCAGGGCCTCTGGGTCGCGGGGCGGGACCAGCGTGAAGGGCTCCACGGACAGCACCCGGGTGTCCCCGGTGTCCGTGGTGATCACGGGAACGCCCTCGCTCAGCGCCTCGATGCCGGCCATGGGCAGGGCCTCCTCGCTGCTGGAGAACACCATGGCGTGGGATGCCCGGATGAGGGAGCGGACGTCCGAGACGGACCCCAGCAGCTCCACGGCGTCGGTCAGGCCAAGCCGTGCCAGCTCGTCCGTGAGCACGCGGTTGTGCGGATCCACCCCGTGGCCGGCGCACACCAGGCGCGCCAGGGGGTGCCGCTCCCGGGTCTGGGCGAACGCCCGGAACAGGGTGGGGTGGTCCTTGGCGGGCACGCGGCGCCCCAGATGCAGCAGGACGGGGTCCCCGGGGGGCTCGGGAGCGGGGGCCGCTGCAGTGGTGGTGCCGTTGGGAACCACCAGGATCCGCTCCCCGGGGAAGCGGTATCCGAAGTCCACCGCGAAGTCCCGTGCGGTGGGGGAGCAGGCCACCACCGCGTCCAGGCGGGAGGAGAAGACGGCGGCGAGCCGCCAGACCACGCCCGCCACGCGGCTCGACGCCAGGTTCAGGCTCGAGTGCAGGGTGGTGACCTTCGCGGCGCCGTGCGGGGTCAGTTCGTTGACGAGGTCCGACTGCTGGAGGTGGGAGTGCACCACGTCGATCCGGTGCTCCCGCACGAGCCGGCGCACGGCACGGGCGGCCCTCACCGGAAGCAGGTCCCTGCGGGTCATGTGCGCGTACGTTGTGCTCGTGGCCGCGGCCTCGAGCCGCGGGGAGAGGGCTCCCGGGCCGAGCAGCACGAGCAGGTGCGCCTCGTCTTCGGGCCGCCGGGTGAGCAGCAGCTGCTCGATGAGCGTCTGGGCGCCGCCGGTCTCGGCGTCGTTGACGATGTGGAGGACGCGCACGGTGCGGGCCTTTCTGCGGAGGTGGACGGTGCATGGTGTGGCGATGCCGGCGCCCGCGGGCACGACAGCCCTGTCCCTCGTGGGCGCAGCCCTCGTTGGCAGGAGCCGCGTGGCGTGGCGCCGGAGTGGATCAGGTGCCCGGCCCGGCGGCGTCGTCCGCACCGGCGCCCGCGCTGCCGGCAGCCGCGGGGCGGGAGAGCTCCAGCCCCAGGCACACCCCGGCGATGCCCCACACCCAGAACGCGGAGTCATAGCTCGTGGTGGCCCCGGCAACGACGAGCCACACCACCAGCGTGCACCCGCCGAGCCACAGGGGGTTGCGCCCGCCGGAGCGCACGCACAGCACCGCCATGACCAGGACCAGGGCGAGCCCGAAGACCATGCCGCTCTCCAGCAGGACGCGGCCGATCACGGAGTAGATGTCCGGCAGCGGGTTGTAGTGCTGCAGGTCCCCCAGGGGCATGCGCCCGCTGAGGAACAGCTCGTTGGACCGGCCCCGCCCCACGCCCCACAGGAACGTGGTGGGATCCGAGACCAGGTGGCGCACCGAGGCCGTGATCGAGGAGCCGCGGTCCGCCCAGGACCAGTTGAAGGACTCCTTGCGGTCCCGCAGGACGTCCAGCCCCACGTAGGCCGCTCCGGCGAGCCCCAGGGGCACCAGCAGCACCGCGGCCCAGGCCCGGCGCACGGCGTAGGGGGCGATCGCGGCGATCAGCACCACGCCGAGCACAACCACCGCGGCTCCCGAGCCGGAGACCGCCACGGCCCAGAGCACGAGGGCCATGGCCAGGACGTCCCGCGGGGTCATGCGGCGGCCGTGGTGGCGCAGCACGACCACCAGGGCCATGGCCATCAGGGACAGCGAGCCCACCATGAAGGAGGTCTCGGGGAAGAGCCCGAAGGGCCGCCGCACGTAGGTCAGGAAGGTCTCGCTGAAGTCGGAGACGTTCGCGTAGCCGGGGATGGTGTAGAGGCCCTCGAAGGGGATCACGCCCACCACGTCGAAGAACACGTACTTCTGCACGAGGGTGTAGGCCGCGCTGAGCAGCATGGTCCAGCTCAGCCACGAGATGGCGCGCGGCCCGAGGAAGAGGATGGCGGCGGCCGCGCCGGCCAGGGGCAGCGTGAACACGAGCCACGTGATGGATCCCGCGACCTGCACGGGGACGGGGCTCAGGAACATCCGCACGGCCGAGGCCGCGAAGGGGACGACTCCCACGAGCAGCGCGGTCCACATCACCGGCATGTGCCGGGCGCAGCGCAGGATCAGCAGGACGCAGACCACGCTGGACAGCGGCAGGTTGGTGTTGGAGCCCAGTGGCACGGCCGCGTAGGGCAGGGCCGAGAGCACGATCAGCGCACCGGACAGTGCGCGGTCCAGGGCCGTTCCCGGGGTGACGAGCGCCGCGCCGCGGGAACGGGTGGACGCGCGGCGGGGGCCGGTGCCGCTCCGGCCGGCCAGCAGGCCCGGCTGCGCCACGGTGCTCACGCCCGCTCCGTCCCGAGCACGGCGGCCACGGAGGGCCCCCAGTCCGCGTGCACGTCGGCGCCCGGGGTGGCGCCCCCCGGCGCGGACGGGGGCGCGCCGCGGGTGCGGACGGCGTCGTCGAACGCGTCCCGCAGGGCGGCGCCGAACGCCGCGGCGTCGTGGACGTCCGCGGCGCGGAAGCCGGCGTAGTCCCCGGCCTGGGCGCGCAGGGAGGCGAGGTCCGAGGCCACCACGGGGGTGCCCGCCCCCACGGCCTTGGCCAGGACGCCGGAGTGGGCGTCGAAGTGGGTGTAGGGCAGCACGATCACCGCGGCGTCCTTCACGTAGCCCGCGAACTCGTCCCGGGAGAGGAAGCGGTCCACCACGTCCACGGACGGGTGGCGGCGGGCGAGCGCGGCGAGCTCCGCCGCCAGCTCGGGGCTCTCCGCCTTGCCGCGCACGAGCAGGGGCACACCGGCCTCGCCCGCGGCCACCACGGCAAGCTCGATGCCCTTGTTGGCGCGCACCTCGCCGATGCAGAGCGCATAGGGCCCGGTCGCTGCGGCGGCCGGCGCGGCGGGGGCCCCCGGGTCCAGGCGGGAAGACACGGGCAGGTCCACCGCGGTGACGGGCCGGGTGGTGTAGCCGCGGATGATCTCCGCCTGCTCGCGGCCGTGGGTGACCACCCGGTCCGCGCGGCGGGCGCAGGCCCGGTCCAGCCAGAGCAGGACGCGCTCCCGGAGCCCCGCGGAGCCCAGGTCGAAGTGCGGCTGCGCGTTGTGCACGAACACCGCGGTGCGCTGCGCGCGGCGCGCCCGCAGCACGGCGGGGAGGGGGTACTTGGTGGAGTCCAGGGCGAGCACGGCGTCGTGGCTCGCGCGGGCGGCCACCGCGCGCACGGCCAGGTGCTCGCGCACGAGGTCCAGCACCTGCAGACCGGCCCGCAGCGCCCTGCCGGGGGCGGAGCGCGGCACCCGGGTGCGCCGGGGCGGCACGGTCTCCACCACGCGCACCGGGTGCTCCGCCGCCCAGCCGAGGTACTCGCGGGCCCCGGGGCGCGAGACGAGCGAGACCGCGGCGACGTCCGGGCTCGCGTCGAGGGCGAGCGCGAGGTCCGCGGCATGCTCCAGCTGCCCGCCGTACTCCGTGGGGCACACGACCACGATGTCCCGGGGGCACCCCGGCAGGCCGGACTCAGAGCTCATCGTCGGCGACGTGCTCGTGGGCCCGGGTGGTGGCCGCGTCCGCGCGGTGGGACGTCCGGCGCTCGGCGGCGGGGCGCCCGCGCCACAGCACCAGCAGCAGCCCCACGACCAGACCCACGAGCGCTCCGAGCGCGGTGTTGACCGCCGCGGAGGGCCCGGCGGCCTTCTCCGGAACGGCGGCCCGCTGGACCACGTTGAGCTTGACGTTCGCCGGCTGCAGCCCGTCCTGGGACTGCGGGACGGTCTCCAGTCCCCGGCTCACGCTCACGAGGCTCTCGGCGGTGGCCTGCGCCAGGTTCGCGGCCTGCTGCGCCGAGTCCCCCGTGGCGGTGATGGTGATCATCGCGGTGTTCGGTTCGTTCGTGACCACCACGTTCTTGGCGGCGAGCTCCTCGGGCGTGTCCTCCAGGTGCAGGCGGTCCACCACGGGCTGCAGCACGGAGTTGGTGGTGGCCACCTTGGCGTAGGACCCGGCGCGGGCGACGGCGAACTGCTCGCCCATCTGCAGATCCGTCACCGAGCGCGGGTTGGCCACGTTCACGAACACCTGCGACTGGGACTCGTAGGACTTCGGGACCACGAGGGTCGAGGCGATTCCGGCGAGCGCACCCACCACGGTGGCGAGCAGGACCAGCAGCCACAGCTGCTTCAAGCATCGGACGTACTGACTCAAGTTCATGTTTCTCCCCCTCGGCCCCGGTGCACGGCGCGGCGCGCTCGGGTGCACACAGGGGTCCCCAGATCCCCATCGTGGTTGCACCAGAACTCTAGCCAGCTTCCCGGGCCGGGACCGCCGGAAATGGTGTGTTCGGGACAAACGTGCCCCCTTGTGTGGACGGATTCGGGCGGGTGGGGCCGCCCGGTTTTCCTAGACTTGTGCGGGTCGCGGAGCACCGCGGCCAGGGGCCGAGCACGGGGGGCAGCATGACACCGGACACCACCACGGCAGGCACGGCGGACGCACCGCTCGTGAGCGTGGTCATCGCCGTCTACAACGGCCAGGAGCTCGTGGGGCAGGCGATCAGCAGCGTGCTGCGCCAGACCCACCCGCGGGTGGAGGTGTTGGTGGTGGACGACGGCTCCACCGACCACACGGCCGAGGTGCTCGCGGGCTACACCACCGTGGAGCGCCCGGGGCGCACGGTGCAGGTCCTCACGCAGGAGAACGCGGGCTGCGGTGCCGCCCGCAACCGGGCCCTGGGGCTGGTCTCCGGGGACTTCATCACGTTCCTGGACGCGGACGACGAGCTGCTGCCGCACCACCTGGAGACCCTGCTGGCCCGCTACGAGCAGCTGCAGGAGCACCCCGGGCGCGAGCGCACGGTGGTCTACGCCAACGGCTGGCTGTGCACCCCCTCCGGGATCAACCCCGAGCGAGTGCAGTACCGCGAGCGCATGCCGGGCCCGGAGGAGCAGCGCAGCGTGATCCTGGAGTACAACATCGGCAGCCTGTACGGGCTGTTCCCCCGCAGCTTCTTCGAGGAGGTGGGGGCCTTCGACCCCGAACAGGTGTTCGTGGAGGACTGGGAGCTGTGGCTGCGCGCCATCTACTCGGGCTGGCGCTTCGACCGCGTGGACCGGGTCACCTCCATCCTGGCGTGGTCCGGCGGGTCCATGCAGTCCCAGCGGGACCGGATGGCCGCGGGGGAGGAGATGGCGCTGCGCAAGACGCTGGTGCGCTTCGAGAAGGAGCTGAGCCCCGGGGAGCGGGACAAGCTGCTGCGGCGGCTGCGCGAGGGATCCCCGCTCGCGGCGGCGTCGGACGCGGAGCAGGCCATGCGGGACGGACGCACCCAGGACGCCCGGCGCCTGCTCGAGACGGCCGCGGCCATGATGCCGAGCCAGCGGCGGGTCGCGCTCAAGGCGCGGATCGCCCGGCTGCCGGGCGGCATGCGGTGGCTCGTGTCCCGGCAGCGCGCGGTGGACGCCAGCGTGGGGTACACGGACGCCATGCGTCGCTGACGCCGCCCGGTACGGGCACGGGGCCGCGCGCGGCGACGACGCCGCCGGGCCACCACCTTGTCCCGGCACGTTCCCCGCGCACACCGGCACGCACGTCCACCGGCACGGACCTCCACCGGCGCGTCCGGCTCTTCCGCGCTCCCCCACGTGGCGTACCCGAGCGCGCGCGTCCCGTCCGCCACCCACTCCGCCACGTCCTGCGCACTGGCGTACCCGAGCGCGCGCGTGCGTCCCCGCCGCCGGAGCCGCCACAATGGGATGCGTGAACAGTCCCGCCACGCCTCCGCCCGTCCTGCTCGCGTGCGCCCACGGCACGCGTGATCCGCGCGGCCAGCACGCCGTGGCCGCCCTCGTGGCCGCCGTGCGCGACCGGCTGCCCGGGACCCGGGTGGTGGACACGTGGGTGGACGTCCAGGAGCCGGACCTCGAGGCCCGCACCGCCGAGGTCGCGGAGCACGAGGCCGTGGTGGTGCCGCTGCTGCTGTCCGCGGGGTACCACGTGTTCGTGGACATGACGCGCGCGGTGGCAGGCTCCCCGCGGCACCGGGTGGCCGCGGCCCTCGGCCCGGACCCGCGCCTGGCCGCCGTGCTGGCCCGCCGGCTCGCCGAGGCCCTGGACGCCGCCGGTGCGCCACCGCTCACCGCGCGGGACCGCGTGGTCATGGTGGCCGCCGGGTCCTCCGATCCCCGGGCGGGGCAGGACTGCGAACGGATGGCGCAGCTGCTCTCCGCCGAGCTGGAGCGCCCTGTCAGCGCCGCGTACCTCTCCGCGGCCGCACCGTCCCTGCCGGACGCGCTCGCCGCTGCCCGCGCCGAGATTGCGCGCCGTGGCGCCGCCTCCGCCCCGGCTTCCCGGACACGGACGGACACCCCCTCCGCACCTCTCGGCGCGGTCCCCGGCTCCGGGGATCGCCCGGACGACGCCGCCGGGCGCGTCCTGCTCGCCCCGTACCTGCTGGCGCCGGGCTACTTCCACGGCCGGGTGCTCGCCGCGGCCGCCGACGTCGCCGCGCAGCCGCTGCTCGTGGCTGACGGGGAGGTCCCGCCGGAGCTCGTGGACCTCGTGGTGGAGCACTACCGGGAGGCCGCTGCCTCCGCGTGATCGCACACGGCGCGGACCATGGCCCCGAGCCGGAACCGTTGCGGGACCACGGCACCGTCGATCCCGGCCTCCTCCAGCGGCTGCACGCACACCGGGCCGATGGCCACCGGGGCGCACCGCCCCTCCCGCAGCGCGGCGACCAGCGGGTCGTGGGCACCCAGGGAGCGGGCGGCGTCGAACAGGGCGTCCACCGCGGGAGCGGCCGTGAACGTCACGTAGTCCACGCGGCCCGCCACGATGCCGTGCACGAGGTCCGCGAGCCGGGAACCCTCGTCCGCGGACTCCCACCGGTACGGCGCCACCACCCGAACGTCCAGGCCCGCGGCGCGCAGCCGTTCGAGCTGCTCCTCGTCCGTGGTGCCGTGCACCTGCACGGTCACCGGGCCCACCACCTCCGGGCCCACCACGTGAGGGGCCGCCGCTCCGGGACCCGCCCCCGAGATCGCAGTGGCGGACGTGGCGGTGGCTGCCGCAGTGCCGGTCTGGCCGGGGGAGAGCTCCGCAGCCAGCAGCCGGTCCACGAGCTCGGAGGTGCGGCCGGAGGCCCCGGTGTACGCGCACGGGATCTCCAGGGCCTGCAGCTGCCCCTTGGCCTTGGCGCCTCGGGCGAGCACGGTGCTCGCGCGCAGCGCGGCCAGCAGGTCCTCCCGCAGACCGTGCTCCTGGGCCACCGCGAGCCAGCGCTTCACGCCGTAGCCCGTGGTGACCAGCACGGTGCCCGGCGCGGACGCGATGGTGTCCCGGGCGGCGGCCAGGACGTCGTCGTCCTCGTCAGCCGGTGCCAGTTTCAGGGCGGGGGCGTACACCACCCGCGCCCCGTGGCGCTCGAACGCTCCACCCTGCTCCTGGGCGCGGCGGTGGGCGGTCACGGCCACTGTGGTGCCGGACAGGACGGGGTTAAGAGGTGCGCTCATGGCTCCAGGGTAGGAGCCGTCACCAACCGGCGGCCCCGCGGCCCGCACGCAGCGCTGGGTGGGGCCGCCGGTTGGCGGGCGCCGGGCGGGCCTCGGCACGTCCCGGGGGCCGGGCGCGCGGGCTCGGAAAGCGGGGACCCGGAGCGCGGGGGCCCTGCAGGTGGATCCCCGGGGCGGGGCACCGCGCTGTGCGTGTCCGAGGGCGCGAGTAGGCTGGGCGCGATCCGCCCGACCACTGCCCCGAACCGCGCGCCCACCGGACCCCGGTGGGCAGGCTCCCGGGAGCCGGGCGGTGGCCCGTCCGCATGTCCGGCGCCCGTGGGTGTCGGCACCGCAGCACACCCGGGACGGTTGGCCGCACCCGGCCACCGCACCGTGGCGATCCCACGCACGTGCCGCCTCGCACCGGCGGCCCCCGAACGTCCACGACACCAGGAGCCAGCCACCCATGTCCCTGACCGGTCTGCTCACCGCGCTCACCGAGGACCGCAGCTTCGCGAACATCCGCACCCAGGCGGCCCGTCCGCTCGCGGAGCGCTCCGCGGAGACGATCATCAGCGCCACGGACGGGCTGCGCGCCCCCGTGCTCGCGCAGATCGCCGCCGGGATGGCGGACGGCGCCCCCGCGGCGTCGGTGCCGGGGACGGACATCCCCGCGCGGGGAGCCGGCACCACGGACGACGCCGCCGGGCCCGTCCTGCTGGCCGTCACCGCCACGGGACGCGAGGCCGAGGAGCTGCAGGCCGGCCTGGGCGCCTATCTGCCGGCGGAGCAGATCGCGAACTTCCCGTCCTGGGAGACCCTGCCGCACGAGCGGCTCTCGCCGCGCTCGGACACCGTGGGCCAGCGGCTGAGCGTGCTGCGCAGGCTGGAGCGCCGCGACCCTTCCGAGCAGCCGCTGCGCGTGGTCGTGGCCCCGGTGCGCTCGGTGCTGCAGCCCGTGGTGGCGGGACTCGGCCAGATGGAGCCCGTGACCCTGCGCACCGGGCAGGACTACGACTTCCAGCAGCTCGTGGCGGACCTCGCCGGGGCCGCGTACTCCCGCGTGGACATGGTCACCCGCCGCGGTGAGTTCGCGGTGCGCGGCGGCATCGTGGACGTCTTCCCGCCCACCCTGGACCACCCCGTGCGCGCGGAGTTCTTCGGGGACGAGCTGGACGAGATGCGGTGGTTCGCCGTGGCGGACCAGCGCACTCTCACCACGGCCGAGCACCCCTCGGTGATCGTGGCCCCGCCGTGCCGCGAGCTGCTCATCACCCCGTCCGTGCAGTCCCGCGCCGCCAAGCTCAAGGAGCAGCTGCCAGGCGGACGCGAGATGCTCGAGCGCATTGCCGGTGGCCAGTACGTGGAGGGCATGGAGTCCCTCGCGCCGCTGCTCGCGGACGAGATGGTCCAGGTCATGTCCCTGCTGCCGGAGGGCTCCATGACCGTGGTGCTGGAGCCCGAGAAGGTGCGGGCGCGCGCCCACGACCTCGTGGCCACCAACGAGGAGTTCCTGATGGCCGCGTGGGACTCCGCCTCGGGCGGCAGCGACGCACCCCTGGACCTCGACGCCGCGCTCGACACGGACGACGGCGCGTCCCGCACGCTCTCCTCCGGCTCCTTCCACACCATTGCGCAGGTGCGGGAGCTCGCGCTGGAGCGCTCCGTGGGCTGGTGGTCCTTGACCGGGCTGAACGTCAACGCGGTGACCACGTCCGAGATCGACGCGGACACCTCCGAGGAGGAGGTGCGCCTGGCGGACACGGACGCGGACACGCTCACCGTCGCGGCGCGGGAACCCACCCGGTTCTCGGGTGACGTGGCCGCCGTGCTGGAGTTCCTCGCGCAGCGGATGCGCGAGGAGTGGCGGATCGTGCTCGTCACGGACGGGCCCGGACCGCTGCAGCGGCTCAGCGAGCTGCTGCACGGCGCGGACATCCCCGCCGCCCGCCACGACTCGATCACGCAGGCCCCGCAGCCGGGCGTCGTCGAACTCACCACCGCGCGCGCCGGCCGCGGCTTCGCGCTGGACGCCACCCGCACCGCACTGCTCACGGAGGCGGACGTGCTGGGGCGCTCCACCGCGTACGAGAACCGTGGCGAGCGCAAGCTCCCGCAGCGCCGCAAGCGCAACCAGGTGGACCCGCTCACCCTGCAGAAGGGTGACTACGTGGTGCACGAGCAGCACGGCATCGGGCAGTTCATCGAGCTCGTGCAGCGGCCCATTGCCGGCGCCATGACGGCTCCCGGCCAGCCCAAGCCGGTGCGCGAGTACCTCGTGCTGGAGTACGCGGCCTCCAAGCGCAACGGGCCGAAGGACCGGCTGTTCGTGCCCACGGACCAGCTGGACCAGGTGAGCGCCTACGTGGGTGGGGAGGCGCCGTCGCTGTCCAAGATGGGCGGTGCGGACTGGAACAAGACCAAGCGCAGCGCCAAGAAGGCCGTCAAGGAGATTGCCAACGAGCTGATCCGGCTGTACTCCGCGCGCATGGCGTCCAAGGGCCACGCCTTCGGCCCGGACACCCCGTGGCAGCGCGAGCTGGAACAGGCGTTCCCGTACATCGAGACCCCGGACCAGCTCACCACGATCGACGAGGTCAAGGCGGACATGGAGCGGCCCATCCCCATGGACCGGCTGATCTCCGGGGACGTGGGCTACGGCAAGACCGAGGTCGCCGTGCGGGCGGCGTTCAAGGCGGTGCAGGACGGCAAGCAGGTGGCCGTGCTGGTGCCCACCACGCTGCTCGCTCAGCAGCACACGGAGACGTTCGCGGAGCGCTTCTCCGGCTTCCCCGTGCGCCTGGCCACGCTCTCCCGGTTCCAGAGCGCCAAGGAGTCCAGGGCCACCATGGAGGGGCTGCGCAGCGGCGCGGTGGACGTGGTGATCGGCACCCACCGGCTGCTGAGCAAGGAGATGCAGTTCAAGAACCTGGGACTCGTGATCATCGACGAGGAGCAGCGCTTCGGCGTGGAGCACAAGGAGAAGCTCAAGGCCATGCGCACGGACGTGGACGTGCTGGCCATGTCCGCCACGCCCATTCCGCGCACCCTGGAGATGTCCATGACGGGCATCCGGGAGACCTCCACGCTGGCCACCCCGCCCGAGGAGCGCCACCCCGTGCTCACGTACGTGGGGCCCTACACCAACAAGCAGGTCTCCGCGGCCGTGCGGCGCGAGCTCATGCGCGAGGGCCAGGTGTTCTTCATCCACAACCGGGTCTCCACCATCGAGGCCCGCGCCAAGGAGATCGCGGAGCTGGTGCCGGAGGCGCGGATCGCCGTGGCCCACGGGCAGATGGGGGAGTCCCGGCTGGAGCAGATCATCGTGGACTTCTGGGAGAAGAAGTTCGACGTCCTGCTGTGCACCACCATCGTGGAGACCGGTCTGGACATCGCCAACGCGAACACGCTGATCGTGGACCACGCGGACCGCTACGGGCTCTCGCAGCTGCACCAGCTGCGCGGTCGCGTCGGACGCGGGCGGGAGCGCGCCTACGCGTACTTCCTCTACCCCGTGGAGAAGCCGCTCAGCGAGACCGCCCTGGAACGGCTGAAGGCCGTGGCCGCCCACAACGAGCTGGGCTCTGGCATGCAGCTGGCCATGAAGGACCTCGAGATCCGCGGCGCGGGCAACCTGCTGGGCGGTGAGCAGTCCGGTCACATCGCGGGCGTGGGGTTCGACATGTACCTGCGCCTGGTGGGCGAGGCCGTGGCCGAGTACCGCGGGGAGCAGGAGACCGGCCCCGCCGAGATGAAGATCGAGCTGCCCGTCAACGCCCACCTCCCGCACGACTACGTGCCCGGCGAGCGGCTGCGCCTGGAGGCCTACCGCACGGTGGCGAACGCCACCACGGAGGAGGCCGTGGCCGAGGCGGGGGAGGAGCTCACGGACCGCTACGGGCCCATGCCCACCCCGGTGCAGAACCTGCTGGACGTCGCACGCCTGCGCATCAGGGCCCGCGCCGCCGGTCTCACGGACGTGGCCACCCAGGGCACCATGATCCGCTTCTCCCCGGCGGAGCTCGCGGAGTCCCGCGAGATGCGGCTCACGCGGCTCTACCCGGGGTCGCAGGTGCGCCCGGTCCCGGGCACCGAGGAGCGCATGGTGCTGATCCCCAAGCCCAAGACCGCGCGGATCGGCGGCAAGGACCTCGTGGACGGGGACATCCTCGCGTGGGCCCGGGAGGTGCTGGACGCGGTATTCCCCGTGCTCGAACCTGCCGCCGGGGAGGACGCCGCCGCCGCGCGGGGATAGTCCCGGCGCGGGTGGTGGGTCGGGGCCCGCGCACCCCCGGGCACGGTCTGCTCGACCGCCGCCGCGGTGCGACCCCGGGGCCTGTCACGACGCCCATTCGTGGTGCGGCCGTGGTCGGTGAGCCGTGGGGACCGGGGTGCCGGACCGGGACGTGCTGGCGTCCCGTGCCCCCGGGTGCGGGTCCCAGGGTGAAGAACCCTGGGCCCTCTGCTCGTGACCGGCGGCGCCGGGTTCATCGGCGCCAACTTTCGTGCCCCACGTCCCGCAGTGCACGGACCACACGGTCACGGACGAGGTCTCGGGAGACCTCGCACGGGACGATGGACAGCGCCTCACGGACGCCACCGCGGGCCTGCCGGACGCCCCCTTCGTGCAGCACAGCATCTCCTTCGACGGCTCCCGCGGCACCACGCGCGGTGGCCCGTCAGGCAGCCGCGGCGTTCGGCGGGCGGCGCCCCACCAGCCACCCCGAGGGGTAGGCGCGCCGCAGCCCGCCACCGCAGCCCGCTCCGCGGCGTCGTCGTCCGGACCCGGGGATGCGCGAGAGCCCCGCTCGTCACGGGGACGGAGCGGGGCTCTCGGGGGAGGGTTCGGATCAGACGGCGCGGTCCTGCTTCTGCTCCCCGTCACCCACGGCGCGCTGGGCCATCTGGGAGGCGTTGCGGGGAAGGTCCAGCGTGGTCTCGGTGCCGCCCGTGGAGTGGGAGGCGGTGCTGCCGTTGAGGAACAGGGTGGGGACCATCAGGGCCAGACCGTAGGCCAGGATGCCGACGAAGAACAGCCAGGGGCTGCTCGGGTAGGTGCTGAACAGGTACAGGCTCACCAGGATGGTGATGACGCCGCCGCCGAAGAGGATGGCGTTCTTCACGACATCGCCCTCGCCCGAGTACTGCGGCATCCGGCGGCCGTGCGGCTGGTGCGCGTTGCGCCCGGTGTGCTCCTGCCCACCCACCGCGTGGCTGCCGTCCTCCGCGGTGCGCCCGGCGGCGTGCTGACGGCTCGCGCTCGTCTCGGCTTCTGATCTTCTGACCATGAGTTCACCCTTTCAGACCGCCGCAGCGGGCCCGCTAATGTTCTGCCGCCAGTCTAGTGGGTAGCGCCCGCGTGCGCTGGCATTCGCCCGCGGAACCTCGCCGGAGTCAGAGCCGCGCGACGATGTCCGCGAGCAGGTGCGAGATGCGGGGCCCGGCGGCGCGGCCGGCCTCGAGCACCTCCTCGTGGGACAGGGCCTCGGCACCGATGCCCGCGGCGAGGTTGGTCACCAGGGACATCCCCAGGACCTCCAGCCCGGCGTGACGTGCCGCAATGGCCTCCAGTGCGGTGGACATGCCCACGAGGTCCGCACCGAGCACCTTGGCCATCTGCACCTCGGCCGGGGTCTCGTAGTGCGGGCCGGGGAACTGGGCGTAGACGCCCTCGTCCAGGGACGGGTCCACGGAGCGGGCGAGCTCCCGCAGCCGCTGGGAGTAGAGGTCCGTGAGGTCCACGAACGTGGCGCCCTCCAGCGGGGAGCGGGCCGTGAGGTTGAGGTGGTCACGGATCAGCACGGGGGTTCCGGGGGCCCACTCGGGGTGGAGTCCGCCGCAGCCGTTGGTGAGGATCATGGTCGTCGCCCCCGCGGCGGCCGCGGTGCGCACACCGTGGGACACCGCGCGGACACCCTTGCCCTCGTAGAAGTGGGTGCGGGCCCCGATCACCAGGGCGTGAGAGCCCCCGGCCAGCCGGATGGAGCGCAGCGTGCCGCCGTGGCCCTCCAGCGCGGGCCGGGAGAAGCCGGGGATCTCGTGGGCGGGGACCTCCGCCACGGTCTCGCCGATCAGCTCCGCGGCCCCGCCCCAGCCGGAGCCGAGCGTGAGGGCGACGTCGTGCGTGGCCACACCGGTGCGCTCGCGCAGCGCGTCCGCGGCCTGCCGGGCCAGGTCGAAGGGGTCCGTGGTCTCTGTGGTGGTGGTCATGGGCCCACTGTAGGACAGCGTCCTCGCCGCGTCAGCGTGTGGGAGTGCCCCGGTAGGCTGGGCCCCATGGCAGACATGACTGTGCAGAGGGAATTCGCGGACCAGAAGCTCGTGATCATCGGCGGCGGCCCCGGCGGGTACGAGGCCGCACTCGTGGCGGCGTCGCTGGGGGCGGACGTCACCGTGGTGGAGGAGCAGGGCATGGGCGGCTCCGCCGTGCTCACGGACGTGGTGCCGTCCAAGACGCTCATCGCGTCCGCGGACACCATGAACCGCTTCGCGTCCGCGCGTGACCTGGGTGTGCACGTGGGGGACGACCTCGACGCCACCGAGGAGCTCAACAACCTCCGTGTGGACCTGGACAAGGTGAACGTGCGCCTGCTGCGCCTGGCCGCCACCCAGTCCCGGGACATCAAGCGCGGTCTGGAGCGCGTGGGTGTGCGCGTGGTGCCGGGCCGCGGCAAGATCGTGGACCGCTACACCGTGGTGGTGGAGCCCGGCGACGACGAGCCCTACGAGCTGAAGGCGGACGTGGTCCTCGTGTCCGTGGGCGCGCACCCGCGCGAACTGGACACCGCCAAGCCGGACGGCGAGCGGATCTTCAACTGGAAGCAGATCTACCAGCTCACCGAGATCCCCGAGAAGCTCATCGTGGTGGGCTCCGGCGTGACCGGCGCGGAGTTCGCCTCCGCGTACAACGGCCTGGGCTCCGAGGTCACCCTGATCTCCTCGCGCGAGCAGGTGCTGCCGGGCTCGGACACGGACGCCGCCCAGGTGCTCGAGAACGTCTTCGAGCGCCGCGGTCTGCGCGTGCTCTCCCGCTCCCGCGCGGACGCGGTGGAGAACACCGGCGACGGCGTCCGGGTCACCCTCTCGGACGGCCGCAAGATCCGCGGCTCGCACTGCCTGCTGGCCGTGGGCTCCATCCCCAACACCGCGGACATGGGCCTGGAGGAGGCCGGCGTGGCCATGACCGAGTCCGGCCACATCCGCGTGGACACCGTCTCCCGCACCACCGCCCCCGGGATCTACGCCGCGGGCGACTGCACCGGCGTGATGCCGCTCGCGTCCGTCGCGGCCATGCAGGGCCGCATTGCCGTGGCGCACATCCTGGGGGACACGGTCCACCCGCTGCGCACCGACGAGGTGGCCTCCAACATCTTCACCTCGCCCGAGATCGCGTCCGTGGGCATCACCCAGCAGGACGTGGAGGCGGACCCCGCCATGTTCACCGGCATGACCATGAACCTGGCCACCAACCCGCGCGCCAAGATGATGGCCGTGGACGACGGCTTCGTGAAGATCTTCGCGCGCCGCGGCAGCGGCACCGTGATGGGCGGCGTGGTCGTGGGCCCGCGCGCCTCCGAGCTGATCTTCCCGATCGCGCTCGCGGTCACCCACCGCCTGGGCGTGGACGACCTCTCCGACACCTTCGCGGTCTACCCCTCCCTCTCGGGCACCATCGCGGAGGCCGCGCGCCGCCTGCACGTGCACCGCTGAGTCCTCCGCCTCCCGGTACGACGACGCCGCGGTGACCTTCTCCGGGAAGGTCACCGCGGCGTCGTCGTACCCGCAGCGCGGGTGGGGGCGGGGGTCAGTCGACGACCACCCGCGAGCCCACGGTGTGCATGTCCACGTGGCGGGTCTCGGGGGAGAACCACAGGGCCACGAGCGTGATGACGGCGGCGAAGGACAGGTACAGGCCCACCGAGCCCACGCCGAAGCTCGCATTGAGCTTCACGGCAATGAACGGGGTGATGGCCGCGCCCAGGATCGACGCGACGTTGTAGGCGATCCCGGAGCCGGTGTAGCGCACGTTGGTGGGGAACAGCTCGGGCAGGATCGCGGACATCGAGCCGAACGTCAGGCCCATGAGCGTCATGCCCACGGTGAGGAAGACCAGCACCCGGGCCAGGGAGGCGCTCTCACCCGTGCCCACGAGCGCGGGGTCCATGATCAGGCCGAACGCGAGACCGAAGACCAGGATCGCGGCGGTGATCACCAGCTGCGAGGAGCGGCGTCCGTAGCGGTCCGCGAGCCACCCGGACACCGGGACCATGGCGGCGAACAGCAGGACGGCGAGCAGCTGGAGCACCAGGAACGTGCGGTACTGGATGCCCAGTCCACCCGCGGCGGGCTTGCCGATGCCGTAGGAGAGCACCCACGCGGTCATCAGGTAGAAGAGCACGTAGGTGGCGAGCATGATGAACGTGCCCTGGACGATCTGCACCCACGAGGTCTTGAACACGACGAGCACCGGCGCCTGGACCTTCTCGCCGCGCTTCTCCGCCTGCTGGAAGACCGGGGTCTCCTCGAGCTTCACGCGCACCCACAGGCCCAGCAGCACGATCACCACGGAGGCCAGGAACGGGATGCGCCAGCCCCACGCCAGGAAGGGGTGGTCGGTGCCGAGGCCCTGGCCCGCGGTGCCGAACTGCATGACGACCGTGAGCAGCAGGAAGAACCCGTTGGCCAGGATGAAACCGAACGGGGCACCCAGCTGCGGCCACATGGCCGCGCGGGCACGCTTGCCCTCCTCGGCGTACTCGGTGGCCAGCAGGGACGCGCCGGACCACTCGCCACCGAGGCCCACGCCCTGGCAGAAGCGCAGGATGGTGAGGATCAGCGGAGCCCAGATTCCGATCTGGTAGTACGTGGGCAGCACGCCGATCAGGAACGTGGCGATGCCCATGGTGAGCAGCGCGCCGATCAGCGTGGCCTTGCGCCCGATCCGGTCACCGTAGTGGCCGAAGATCACGGCGCCGATGGGCCGGCCGAAGAACGCCGCGGCGAACGTGGCCATGGAGGCCAACAGCTTGGCGGTGTCGTCGTGACCCGTGAAGAACAGGGCGGGGAAGACCGCGACGGCGGCGGTCGCGTAGACGTAGAAGTCGTAGAACTCGATGGTCGTGCCCACGAGGGACGCCAGGATCACGCGGCTCTTGGGCACGCGGACGGGGGCCGCGGGGGGACCGGATTCCACGGGGGACGCGGTTGAAGACATGGTGCACCTCACACGAAGACGGATCGAAGAATGTCTACAAGATAGAGGTGCGGTGACCGCATGGTGAACTCGGGTGTCCGCATCGTGAGACAACCCATTGACGGTCGATGCTGTCACCGGACGCCGGCAGGCGCGAGGCCCCGGACCCCACCGGCGGGGCGGCGGTGCGGGGCCTCGGAGGCGCGCGGGCTCAGGAGACGATGCTCGCAAGCACGGTGCCCGCGGAGACCGTGTCCCCCTCGGAGACGTCCAGGTCCTTGACGGTGCCGGACTTGTGGGCGGTCAGCGGCTGCTCCATCTTCATGGCCTCGAGCACCACGATCAGATCACCCTCGGCCACCTCGTCCCCGTTGGACGCGGCGATCTTCACGATCGTGCCCTGCATGGGGGATGTCAGGGAGTCGCCGGAGGTACCGCGGGCGGCAGCCCCGCCCCGGGCGGCACGCTGCTTGCGGGCCTTGGGCGGGGCGGCGGCGGGACGCGCGGCTCCCGCGAGCTGGGGCATGGTGACCTCCAGGCGCTTGCCGCCCACCTCCACCACGATGCTCTGGCGCTCGGGCTCCTCCGCGGAGGGCTCGGGGGCGGCCGAGAAAGGCTCGATCTGGTTGTCGAACTCGGTCTCGATCCACCGGGTGTGCACGGTGAACGGGGTGTCGTCCGGCGTGGCGAACGCCGGGTCCGAGACCACGGCGCGGTGGAACGGCACCACGGTGGGCATGCCCTCGATGGTGAGCTCCTGCAGCGCCCGGCGGGAGCGCTCCAGTGCCTGGGTGCGCGTGGCACCGGTCACGATGAGCTTGGCCAGCATGGAGTCGAAGCTGCCGCCCACGGTCTCACCGGCCTCCACACCGGAGTCCACGCGCACGCCGGGTCCGGAGGGCACCGTGAACGTGGTGAGGGTGCCGGGGGAGGGCATGAAGTTGCGGCCCGCGTCCTCGCCGTTGATGCGGAACTCGAAGCTGTGCCCGCGGATCTCGGGGTCGTCGTAGCCCAACGCCTCGCCGCGGGCGATGCGGAACTGCTCACGCACGAGGTCCAGGCCGGAGACCTCCTCGGACACGGGGTGCTCCACCTGCAGGCGGGTGTTGACCTCCAGGAAGGAGATGGTGCCGTCCTGGCCCACCAGGAACTCGCACGTGCCGGCGCCCTGGTACGCGGCTTCGCGCAGGATGGCCTTGGAGGACTCGTAGAGCCGACGGTTCTGCTCCTCGCTCAGGAACGGGGCGGGGGCCTCCTCCACGAGCTTCTGGTTGCGGCGCTGCAGGGAGCAGTCGCGGGTGGAGACCACCACGACGTTGCCGTACTGGTCCGCGAGGCACTGGGTCTCCACGTGGCGGGGCGCGTCCAGGAAGCGTTCCACGAAGCACTCGCCACGACCGAAGGCCGCGGTGGCCTCGCGCACGGCGGACTCGTACAGCTCGGGGATGGCGTCCCGCTCACGGACCACCTTGATGCCGCGGCCGCCGCCGCCGAAGGCCGCCTTGATGGCAATGGGCAGGCCGTGCTCGTCCGCGAAGTCGAGCACTTCCTGTGCGGAGGACACCGGGTCCGGTGTGCCGGGCACCTGCGGGGCGTTGACCTTCTCGGCGATGTGGCGCGCGGCCACCTTGTCGCCGAGCTGGGCGATCGCCGCGGGCGGCGGGCCGATCCACGTGAGGCCCGCGCTGATGACGGCGGCGGCGAACTCGGCGTTCTCGGAGAGGAAGCCGTAGCCGGGATGGACGGCGTCGGCGCCCGAGCGCCGCGCGGCGTCGAGCACCTTGTCAATGCGCAGGTAGGAGTCCGCCGCGGTGGTTCCGCCCAGGGAGTAGGCCTCGTCCGCCATGCGCACGTGCAGCGCGTCCCGGTCCGGGTCCGCGTACACCGCCACGGAGGCGATGCCCTCGTCACGGGCGGCGCGGATCACGCGCACCGCGATCTCCCCGCGGTTGGCCACGAGGACCTTGGTGAGGGGACGGGTTGCGGCGGCGTCTGCCTGCCCTGGGGTGGTTGTCACGTCAGAACTCCTTGTCGACTCTCTGCCGAAAGATTAGTGCCCCGCGCGGGGGAACGCCTAAGTGTGGCGGGGCCGGGGCGCGGGATGTGTGGGAGTCCTACAACTCAGGACGGGCTGCGCTGTGCCGTGGCGTCCCACCACGAGGTCATCGACACACCCACCGCGCGCAGCAGCTCGCGGACCGCCGTGAGGCTCAGCCCGATCACGGCGTTCGGGTCCCCGTCCACCCGCTCGATGAACAGCGAGCCGCGCCCGTCCAGGGTGAAGGAGCCTGCGACCTCGAGGGGTTCGCCCGTGGCCACGTAGTCCCGGATCTCCTGGGCGCTCAGCGGTGCGAAGTGCACGTGCGCCGAGCGGATGGAGCCCTCGCCCAGCGCCGGGACCCGGCGGGCGTCCACGAGCCAGTGGCCGGTGTGCAGGGTGCCCACCCGGCCGCTCATGGCGCCGATGCGCTCCACGGCCACCGCGGGATCGTGCGGCTTGCCGTAGCACCGCCCGTCCAGCTCGAACACCGAGTCGCAGCCCAGCACGAGACGCCCGAAGCCGCCGGGGAGGGCGGCCACGGCCTCGGCCTTGGCACGCGCCAGGCGCAGGGCGGTGTCCGGAGGGGAGAGCGGGCCCTCCGCCGCCACCACGGCGTCCTCGTCCACGTGGGAGACCACGGTGTCGAAGGGGATGCAGGCCTTCTGCAGGAGGCCCGCGCGGGCCGGGGACTGGGATGCGAGCACGAGTGAGGGTTCCACCCCGCCACTCTACGGCGCTCAGCCGAGGGCGGGCCCGGGGTGCAGAACGCCCGGGCGCACCAGGTGCGCCACGGCCTCCTTGGTGGGGTGGTCCGCGTGCGGGCTGTCCGCGAACCCGGTGCGACCGTCACGGGCAGCCGCCCCGGTCGCATGCGGTGGATCGCGCGGTCCTCGGCCGACGGCGCCCGCTCGGCTGCGCAGCGCGCGGGCGACCCCCGTCGCCTGGCGTCGCCGCGGGCTCAGGCACCGCCGCTTCCCCGGGCCCGGGGCCCCGAGCCCCGGGGGAAGAAGCACGTCAGACATGGGGACAGGTGCACGCACATGCATGGGCATGGTTAGAGTGGCGTGTGAATTCCGTGGGCTGGGAGGTGGCTGCATGAGCCTGGGTGAGGCAAGAAACCCCGTCGGTTCGCGGAGCAGCCTCCTGCGCGCCGTGATGGGCCGGGACGTATCTCCCCGCCCGCACCACCCGTGGTGGGTCCCGTACCGACGTCTTGCCCTGCTGTGCGATGTCCTCGCCGTGGGCACCGCCATGGTCGTGGCCACCACGCTCAGGCCCGACGGCGCCGCGTCCGTCGCGGAGACGGGGGTGGCCTGGCTCAGCCCCCCGTTCCTCGCGACGCTGATCGGCGCGAGCTGGATCCTCGCCCTCGTGGTCTGCGGGGCGTACTCGCACGCCCTGCTGGGCATCGGGGGTGACGAGTACCGCCGTGTAGCCCACGCCGCGTTCATGCTGGGTGGTGTGCTGTCCGCGGTGGCTGTGCTCATGCGGATGGACGTCGCCCGTGGCTTCCTCTTCACTGCCCTGTCGCTGGGTGTGGTCCTGCTGCTCGTCGGTCGCCGGGGCATGCGTCAGGTGCTCGTGCGCATGCGCCGTGGCGGTGCCATGATCGAGGACTCACTGCTGATCGGTTCCCGAGCCGGCGTGACCTGGGCGGCCGAGCGCATCCGCGCAACCCCCGCAGCCGGCTACCGCGTGAGCGCCATCGCCTGCGCCGAACCGGACGCCCCGGGTGCGCTCGCGCTCGCGGACGGCACGGTGGTGTGCAACCTGCGCCACTGGGACCGCCTTCCCCAGCTCCTGGACGAGACCGGGCTGCGCACCGTGATCGTGGCGGACGACGTCCACACCGACCGTGCGTTGCTGCGCCACCTGTCGGAGCGGGTCGGGGACTTCGATGCCCAGCTCGTGCTCACGAATCAACTCGCCGACGTGCTGGGGCCGCGGGCCCACTTGCGCCCGGTGCAGGGGCTGCCCCTGATGGCGGGGGTCAGTCGGGTCAGCGCGCTCGAAGCGAGGCTTCCGGAGCGCTGGTCGAATCGCGCGGGGACCCCGCGTGAGCTCGGCGGGCCGGATGCTGCGGGCGTGGTCTGCGGGCGGGCGCTCGTTCCCCTCCGGGCAGGGCAGAGACCGGCTGGAACCGTGCCCCGTGAGAAGTGGTCCCGTCGGGTGGCACCGTGGCTGTGCTCAGGAGTGCGGGCGTGGTCCTCGCCCGGAGGAAGGCCCCTGAACCGACGTGGGGTTGCCTGACAGCACCACCGTGTCTTCGCGGGAGCCGTTCTGCCCGGGCGCCCCGAAGGCTCGCGCGGATGATCCGGAGGTGGGGGTCCGCAGCGCGCCCCGTGACCAGCAGCGCATCCACCCCGTGAGCGCGCCACCGCCTGGATCTCGGGATGGGCCAACTCCGCCCGCGCCGCCAGGGGATCTCGGATCTGCCCAGTGCCCCGCGTGAGCGCCGGTTCAGGGCGCCACGGTGCACAGCTCGCTGCGGGTCAGGAAGCGGTGCCCCGTGGGGGTCTCCAGGGAGAACCCGGAGCCCCGCCCGGGGACGGCGTCGATCACGAGCCGGGTCCGGCGCCACGCCTCGAACTGCTCCGCGGAGATCCAGAACTCCACGGGGCCGAGGTCGCCACCCGCTGCCGTGGTGAGGTGCGCGGTTCCCAGCAGCACGTCCGCGTCCCCCGTGCGGAACTCCCCGGCGGGGAAGCACATGGGTGCGGAGCCGTCGCAGCAGCCCCCGGACTGGTGGAACATCAGGGGTCCGTGCTCCCGCCACAGCTCGCGCACCAGATCCACCGCGGCGGCCGTGAAGCCCACCCGGGACGCGGTCTCCCCGGGCACGGCCGGAGCGGCCTCCAGCGCCACGTCGATCCCTGCCGGGCCGACGCCGGTGCCCCCGTCCGTGCCCGGTTCCGTGCGTCCCGGGGCCCCGGTCGCTCCCCGCGCTGCCTGCTCTGCCATGTGCTTCCCGCCGTTCCGGTCTAGAAGAAGCCCTGCGGCGTCTCGGTGTAGGAGACGAGCATGTTCTTGGTCTGCTGGTAGTGGTCCAGCATCATCAGGTGGTTCTCCCGCCCGATGCCCGAGGACTTGTACCCGCCGAACGCCGAGTGCGCGGGGTAGCTGTGGTACTGGTTCACCCACACGCGCCCGGACTGGATGGCCCGCCCGGCCCGGTAGGCGGTGTTGCCGTCACGGGACCACACACCCGCGCCCAACCCGTAGAGGGTGTCGTTGGCAATCCCGATGGCGTCCTCGTAGGAGGCGAACTTCGCGACCGAGAGCACCGGCCCGAAGATCTCCTCCTGGAAGATCCGCATGTCGTTGGTGCCCTCGAACACCGTGGGCTGCACGTAGTACCCGCCGGAGAGGTCACCCTCGAGCTCCGCGCGCTGCCCGCCCACGAGGACCTTGGCGCCCTCCTTCCTGCCGATGTCCAGGTAGGAGAGGATCTTCTCCAGCTGGTCGGTGGAGGCCTGCGCGCCGATCATGGTGTCCGTGTCCAGCGGGTTGCCGGCCTTGATCTGCTTCACGCGCTCGATGCCGTCCGCCAGGAAGGAGTCGTAGATGGACTCCTGCACCAGGGCCCGCGAGGGGCACGTGCACACCTCGCCCGAGTTCAGGGCGAAGAACGCGAAGCCCTCCAGCGCCTTGTCGTAGAAGCCGTCGCGCTCGCGGGCCACGTCCTCGAAGAAGATGTTGGGGGACTTCCCGCCCAGCTCCAGGGTCACGGGGATGATGTTCTCCGAGGCGTACTGCATGATCAGCCGCCCCGTGGTGGTCTCACCCGTGAACGCGATCTTGCGGATCCGCCTGTTGGACGCGAGCGGCTTGCCGCACTCCACGCCGAAGCCGTTGACGATGTTCACCACGCCGTCCGGGATCAGGTCCTGGATCAGCTCCATGAGCACCAGGATGGAGGCCGGGGTCTGCTCGGCGGGCTTGAGCACCACGCAGTTGCCCGCCGCCAGCGCCGGGGCGAGCTTCCACACGGCCATGAGGATGGGGAAGTTCCAGGGGATGATCTGGCCCACCACTCCCAGGGGCTCGTGGAAGTGGTACGCCACGGTGTCCTCGTCCAGCTGGGACAGGTGTCCCTCCTGCGCGCGGATGGCGCCGGCGAAGTACCGGAAGTGGTCGATGGCGAGGGGGATGTCCGCGTTGAGCGTCTCCCGCACCGGCTTGCCGTTGTCCCAGGTCTCGGCCACCGCGATCAGCTCGAGGTTCTCCTCCATGCGGTCCGCGATCCTGTTGAGCATGATCGCGCGCTGCGTGGGCGTGGACGCGTTCCACGACGGCGCCGCGGCCCAGGCGGCGTCCAGCGCCGCCTCGACGTCCTCGGCCGTTCCGCGCCCCACCTCCGTGAAGGGCTGCCCCGTGACGGGGGTGACGTCCTCGAAGTACCGACCCTTGACCGGGGGCACCCACGCCCCGCCGATGAAGTGCTCGTACCGGGGCTTGAAGGAGACGACGGAGCCGTCCTTGCCGGGCTGTGCGTACACGCTCATGGTGACCGTCCTGTGGTTGTCGTATGACGTGCATCACATCATAGGCCCGCTGTCGGACGCGCAACCAGGGGTCCGTGCGGCACTCGCAGCACCTCGCGGCTCCCACCATGCGGCAGGGCGGCCCGGGAGCAACCCGGACCGCCCTGCGCCCGCAGATCGTGGTGCTGCGGCGTGCTACTCGGTGCGCTGCCCGTCCGTCTCGGGGACGGGGGTGGCCGCGTGGGCTCCGGCTTCGGCACCAGCGGCGGCGCCTGCGCCCACCGGCTCCGGAACGGGGAGGGAGGCGTCCGGGGCCGTGGCGGCGTCGTCGTCCTTGAAGGGGCGCCCGGAGAGCGGCGCGTCGTAGCGCGGCCGGTCGAGGATGCCCTCCCGGTGGGAGACGATGGTGGCCACGAGCGCCTGGCCGGTGACGTTCAGTGCGGTGCGGCCCATGTCCAGGATGGGGTCCACGGCGAGCAGCAGCCCCACGCCGTCCAGCGGCAGGCCCAGGGTGGACAGGGTGAGCGTGAGCATCACGGTGGCACCCGTGGTCCCGGCCGTCGCGGCCGAGCCCAGGACCGAGACGGGCGCGATCAGCACGAAGTGCATGGGCGTGAGGTCCACGCCGTAGAACTGGGCCACGAAGATGGCGGCCACGGCGGGGTACACGGCCGCGCAGCCGTCCATCTTGGTGGTGGCGCCCAGCGGGATCACGAACGAGGCGTAGTGGGAGGGCACACCCAGGTTGGACTCGCTCACGCGCTGGGTCACGGGCATGGTGCCCAGGGAGGAGCGGGACACGAAGCCCAGCTGCATGGCGGGCCACACGCCGGCGAAGAACTGCTTCACGGACAGCCCGTTGAGCCTGAGCAGCACGGGGTAGACCACGAACGCCACGAGCAGCAGCCCGGCGTACACGGTGAGCACGAACTTCACGAGCGAGCCCATGGAGGTCCAGCCGTACTCGAACACGGCGGTGCCGATCAGCCCCAGGGTGCCCAGCGGCGCCAGGCGGATGATCCACCAGACCACCTTCTGCATGATGGCCAGCCCCGACTTCATGAGCCGCAGGAACGGCTCGGCCTCCTTGCCCACCTTCAGGGCGGCAATGCCCACCACCAGGGAGACCACCAGGATCTGCAGGACGTTGAAGTTGACCTTGGTGGTCACGGTCTCCGGGTCCAGGACCTTCGAGGTGGTCTCCAGACCCAGGAAGTTCACGGGGATCAGGCCCTTGAGGAACGCGAGCCACGAGCCCTCCGTGCCGGAGTACGCCTCGGGCTGCGCCTGCCCCGTGCCCACTCCGGGCTGCGCGACCACGGCGAGCACCATGCCGATCACCACGGCGATCAGCGAGGTGATGGCGAACCACATGAGGGTCTTCCACGCCAGCCGCGCCGCGTTGGAGACGTCACGCAGGTTCGCGATGGAGGTGATCACGGCGGTCACCACGAGGGGGACCACCGCGGCCTTGAGAATGGTCACGTAGCTGGAGCCGATGGTGTCCAGCGTGGTCATGAGCCAGTTGGGGTCCTCCTCCGGGTCCCCGCCGATGGCGGCGGCCAGGGACCCGAGGAGGACACCCAGGACGAGCGCTGCGAGGATCTGCCACCCGAAGGACGTCGTCCACCGCGGGAGACGCCGGGTACTTTCTGCGGAATTCATGTTGGTCACAGTAGGCCTGGGCGGTGTGGACCGCCCAGGCCGCATGACGAACTGTGACGCCCGTTCTGCGGGCGAGCAGCGGGAGTTCCCCGGGAGATCGCGGCCTAGAGCGCCAGTGCGTACGTGAGTGTGTCCAAACCCACGGAGCCCAGGCGCAGCGCACGGCTGTGGAAGCGCTTGAGGTCGAAGTCCTCACCCTCCCGCGCCATGGCCTGCTCGCGGGCGTCGAGCCACATCTGCAGCCCCACGCGGTAGGAGGGCGCCTGCCCGGGCCAGCCCATGTAGCGCAGCCACTCGAAGCGCAGGGTGGACTCGGCCATGGCCACGTTGTGGCGCAGGAACTTCCAGCCGTCCTCGGGGGTCCAGACCTCACCGGCGCGGGCGCCGCCGAGCATGTCGCCGAGGGCCTCCGGGATCTCGAAGCCGCAGTGGAAGCCCACGTCGAAGATCACGCGGATGGTGCGCAGCCGCTGCGAGTCGAGCATGCCCATCCGGTCCCCGGGGTCGTCCAGGAACCCGAGCTCGTCCATGAGGCGCTCGGCGTACAGGGCCCAGCCCTCGCCGTGGCCGGAGACCCAGATCCCCATGCGGCGCCACTCGTTGAGCTCCCCGGCGTTGGCCAGCGCCGTGGCGCACTGCAGGTGGTGGCCCGGGATGCCCTCGTGGTAGACGGTGGTGGTCTCCTCCCACGTGTTGTGCTGGCTCACGCCCTCCGGCACGGACCACCACATGCGCCCGGGACGGGAGAAGTCCGCGCTGGGCGGGGTGTAGTAGATGATCCCGTCCTGGGTGGGGGCGATGCGGCACTCCAGCGTGCGCATGGGCTCCGTGATCTCGAACTGGGTGTCCGCCAGCGCGTCCAGGGCGGTGTCCGAGAGCTGCTGCATCCACGCCTGCAGCTCCTCGGGGGAGTGCAGCTGGCGTGCCGGGTCCGCGTTCAGTGCGGCCATGGCCTCCTGGATGCTCGCGCCGGGCTGGATCCGGTCCGCGACGTCCCGCTGCTCGGAGTCCAGGGCGATGAGCCGCTCCACGGCCCAGTCGTAGATCTCCCGGGGCTCGCGGCGCGCGCCCAGGAACGAGGCGAGGTGCAACCGGTAGTCCTCGAGCCCGCACGCGTCGGACGGACGGGCCACGGGGGCGAAGTCCTCGCGCAGGGTCCGGGCGATGTCACGGTAGGCCCGGCGGGCGGCGTCGGCGGTGCGGGAGAGCTCCTCGCGGAGGTCCTCGGGGGCGCTCGGGTCCGCGGCCAGCGTGGCGAAGAAGCCCTCGTCGGACGCGTACTGCTCGGCCTGCTGGGAGGCCTCCACGATCTGCGGGGCCGACGGCGGACGGTTCAGGGAGACGGCCTCGTCGAGTCCCTCGCGGTACTGGGTCAGGGCTGCGGGCACGTTGGCCATGCGCCCGGCGATGTGGCGCCAGTCCTGCTCGGTCTCGCGCGGCATGGCGTCCAGGACCTGGCGGATGCCCTGCACGGGGGACTCGATGTTGTTCACCACGGACACGTCCAGGTTGGCGTCGTGGAGGTCCCGCTGCAGCTCGAGGTCGTTGCGCAGGGCGTGCAGGGTCACACGGTCCACGTCGTCCCGCGGCTCCACACGGTCCAGGCGGGCGAGGGTCCGGCGCACCAGTTCCGCGGCGGCCTCGCGCCCGGCCGGGCCGAAGTCCGGGTACTCGGTCTCGTGCCCGGGGAAGCCGTGGAAGGTGGCCTCGCTCGGGTCCAGGGTCAGCCGCTCGTGGAAGTAGCTCACCGCGAGCTCGTCCGCCGGGGTCTTCTCGCGGTGGATGGAGCCCATGGGTGCGAGGGGCTCCGGGGTCTGGGGTGTGGTCTCAGGTGTCGTCACGGAATGTAACCCTAGTCACATCCGGGCGGACGCGGCGGATTGCCGTGCGTCACGCGCCGAAGCGCTCCGCGAGCTCGTCCAGCAGCTCGATCACGGGTCCGCTGCCGGACACGGGCCCGCCCGCGAGCAGCCCGTCCGCCCCGAGCACCACGGCCCAGGGGGTGCCCGGACGCTCGAACACGGTCACGAGGTCCCGGTGCGCGTCCACGAGCGCCGCCTCTCGCAGGGCCCCGGGGATCCGCTCGAGCTCGTCGGGCTCCGGGACGACGGCGTGCAGTGCCACGGGCCCCGTGCTGCCGGAGAGTGCGACGATCCGTTCCACCACGGGCGCGCACCACCCGCACGTGGAGCTCACCCCCACCAGGGCCCGGGCATGCGTCGCGGCCAGCCCCCGCAGGGTCACGGTGGCACCGGAGGCGTCCCGCAGCACCGCCCAGGGGATGGGCAGGCGAGGGCGGTACGGCTCAGCTGCCGCGGGGGTCTCGGCCGGCGGGTACGGGACCGGGGCCGCACCGGGCACCGACGGCGCGTACCCCGGTGAGGACGACGCCGCGGCGTCGCCCCGCAGGTGCGCGGGCAGCGGGGGCACGCGGGCGATGTCGTTCGGTCCACCCGGTGACCGCCCGGCACCTTCGCTCCACACCGACACCAGGACGAGCGCGACGGGGACGGTCGCCGCCGCGAGCACGCTCCCGGGGAGGTCGAGGACGGGGCCGTGGAACACCGCGAGGCAGAGCCCGAGCGCGAGGGCCGCCACCAGCGTGAGGACGGCGTTGCGCACCACGGTGCGCCGGGACACGGGGGCGGTGGACAGGGCGCCGAAGCAGCCGCACGGGGCCGGGTCGGGGGCGCGGGCACCGCGCAGGACCACCACTGTGAAGCCTCCGAACACCAGCAGCGCCGCGGCCGCGGCGGCGCTGAGCCACGGCCCGGAGGCGACCAGCAGTGCGGCGGCCAGGGCGATCTCGGCCCAGGGCAGCACGGCGTGCAGCCACGGAGCCGTGAGCACGCTCGGCAGGGCGGCCGTGCTCACCAGGAACCGTCCGGAGTCCGGGGCGGCGAGCTTCGCGGTCCCGCTCAGCAGCAGGACCGCGGCCAGCGAGGCGAGGGTGGAGAGGGCGAGGGCGTGCACGGGAGCCTCGGAGGGGGGGGGTCAGCGTTCGGGCTGGGTCCACCGCCACGCGCCGCGCCCCGGTCGCAGACGCAGGCCCAGCCGGATCCGGCGGGACTGCGAGCGGGGGGCGCGGTGGGGGCGTGCCGCCGGGGCCTGCTCGGGCTCGGGGCGCGCACCGAGCACGGCCACGAGCGCAGCCAGGTCCTCGGGGGTGGGATTGCCCCGGGTGACGGTGAACAGCGGCTCGTCGGTGGCGGTGGCTTCCGGCAGGGAGGCCACGGCGGAGAACTCGTGGCCGCTCACAGGGGGATGTTCCCGTGCTTCTTGGCAGGCTGCGAGGCTCGCTTGTCCGCGAGCCCGCGCAGGGCCTTCACGATCTGCTCGCGGGTCTCGGACGGGCAGATCACGGCGTCCACGTAGCCGAGCTCCGCGGCCTGGTAGGGGTTGAGGAGGTCCTCCTCGAACTGCTGGGCGAGCTCCGCGCGCAGGGCGGCGTCGTCCTCGCCGTTCTCCTGGGCGGCCTTGAGGTCCCTGCGGTAGAGGATCTCCACGGCACCCTGGGAGCCCATCACGCCGATCTGGGCGGTGGGCCACGCGAGGTTGATGTCCGCACCCAGCTTCTTGGAGCCCATCACGATGTACGCGCCGCCGTACGCCTTGCGCGTGATCACGGTGACGAGCGGAACGGTGGCCTCCGCGTACGCGTACAGCAGCTTGGCGCCGCGGCGGATGATGCCGTTGAACTCCTGGTCCGTTCCGGGCAGGAACCCGGGGACGTCCACGAACGTGAGGATCGGGATGTTGAAAGCATCGCAGTGGCGCACGAAGCGCGCGGCCTTCTCGGACGCGGCGATGTCCAGGGTGCCCGCGAACTGCATGGGCTGGTTCGCCACGATGCCCACGGTGTGGCCCTCCACGCGGGCGTAGCCCACCATCACGTTGGGGGCGTAGAGCTCCTGGATCTGCAGGAACTGGCCGCCGTCCACCACCGTCTCGATCACGGTGCGCATGTCGTAGGGCTGGTTCGCGGAGTCCGGGATCAGCTCGTCCAGCGCGAGGTCCTCGTCCGTGACCTCGTCCACCTGGTCGTGGTCCAGCAGCGGGCTGTCCTGCAGGTTGTTGCCGGGCAGGTACTCCAGCAGCTCGTGCACGAAGTCGAAGGCGTCCTGCTCGTCCGAGGCCAGGTAGGCGGCGGTGCCGGTGCGCTCGTTGTGGGAGCGGGCGCCGCCCAGGGTCTCCATGTCCACGGTCTCGCCGGTGACGGTCTTGATGACGTCCGGTCCGGTGATGAACATGTGGGAGGTCTTGTCCACCATCACCACGAAGTCGGTCAGGGCGGGGGAGTACGCGGCGCCGCCGGCGCACGGGCCCATGATCAGGGAGATCTGGGGGACCACTCCGGAGGCCCGCACGTTCATGCGGAAGATGTCCGCGAACATGGCCAGCGAGGCCACGCCCTCCTGGATGCGGGCACCGCCGCCGTCGTTGATGCCGATCACGGGGCAGCCGTTGCGCAGCGCGAACTTCTGCACCTTCACGATCTTCTCGCCGTTGACCTGGGACAGGGAGCCGCCGAAGACCCCGAAGTCCTGGGAGTACACGGCCACCAGGCGCCCGTCCACGGTGCCGTAGCCGCTGACCACGCCGTCGCCCGGCAGCTTCTTCTCGTCCATGCCGAACATCGTGCTGTGGTGCACGGCCAGGGCGTCGAACTCTACGAACGAGTCCGGGTCCAGCAGCATCTCGATGCGCTCGCGGGCGGTGTTCTTGCCCCGCGAGTGCTGCCTGTCCACGGCGGCCTGTCCCGCCGGCGCGGCGGCCTCCTCGCGGCGCCGCCGGAAGTCGGCGATCTTGCCTGCTGTGGTGGACAGGTCGTGGCTCATGACACCTCGCGTGGTCGTGGTGGGTGCGTGTGCGGGCCCACGGGGGCCCGGGAATCGTGCTCCAGTGTAGTGGCCGCCCGCGGAGGCTCCTTTGTAGATGTCCCACAACCGCCCGGAGAAATCTTCGCGGCCGGCCGCGCCTCCCGGGCCCACCGATCGCCGACGAGGGCCGGACCCGGCGTCGGGGCCGCCGCCGTGCCAGCCGGGAACGCCTTTCCGCCCCGGGACGCGGCACCAGGCCGGGGAGAACGGGTCAGGCCTCGCCCACGGAGCCGATGGTCACGGACCACTCGCGGATCTCGTGCGCCGTCACGGCGCCGTGGACCACCAGGGGATCCTCCCGGATGAGCCGCTCCACCTCCTCGGTGCTCTCGGCACGGAGCACGATCAGCGCGCCGTCGTCCCCCAGGGGGCCGGAGGCCAGGTTTACGCCGCGCTCGTGGAGCTCGCGCAGGAACGCGCGGTGGGCGGGGCGGTGCTCGGCCAGGATCTCGGCCGGGCCGCCGTAGGTGTAGTTCAGGGCGAAGACGTTCACGAGGGTGCCTCCCGCGGGTCGATGGCGCGCTGCTGCTGACCCGTCCCAGCATATGCCCGGGCCACTCGGCATAAACTCGGGGCAACCCCCGGTGCGCCACGACCCGCCCTGCGCTGCCGCACCGCACTACGGGCACTCATCGAGAGTCCGCACCACCGATCTGAACCACCGGCCTCCTGCACGGCCCCGCAGCACCGGCCCCCACGACGACGCCGCACCCCGGCCCGAAACCACGAGGAGCACGAACAATGGACGCCACGGACGAGCACCCCGCCGCCGACTACCGGCAGGCGCCGCTCGAGGACGCCCTGCGCGCGCACGGCTACCGCGCGGTGACCGTGCTGGGTAGCGTGGGCTCCACGAACACGTGGCTCGCGGAGCACGTGGCCCGCCGCACCCCGGAGGAGGCTGCCCCGCCCGCTCTCGAGGCCGTGGTCACCGGGTTCCAGACCCGGGGCCGGGGGCGGCTGGACCGGCAGTGGGTCACACCCCCCGGCACCGCGGTGACCTTCTCGGTGGTGTGCACGCCGGTGGACCGGGCGGGGCGGCCGTGGCCCCAGGAGCTGGTCCCGTGGCTCACCCTGCTCATGGCGCACAGCATCACCACCGCGGTCCGCGAGCTCACGGGCGTGCCCGCCGTGGTCAAGTGGCCCAACGACGTCCTCGTGGCCGACCGCAAGCTCTGCGGCATCCTCGCGAGCCTCGTGGCCGCCCCCTCCCAGGGCGCCCCCACGGTGGTGGTCGGCGCCGGCATCAACGTGGCTCAGGAGGAGCTGCCCGTCGCCACGGCCACGTCATTGCGCCTGGAGGCCGACGACGCCGTTCCCACCCGCCCGGAGCTGCTCACCGCGGTGCTCGTCCGCTTCGCCGAGGTCCTGGATCGGGCGTCGTCGGACCCCGCGGGACAGCTGGGCGCCGGGGGTGAGTTGCGCCGCGCCGTCGAGGACGGGCTGGACACCCTGGGCCGCCAGATCACCGTGCACCTCCCCGGTTCCGCGGCACCCGTGGTGGCCACGGCCGTGGGCCTCGGCACCTCCGGGCAGCTGGCGGTGCGGACCGCGGACGGTGCGCACCACGAGTACTCCGCGGGCGACGTCGTCCACGTCCGTCCCGCGCCCGCGGCACCGGGGGCGGAGCACCCCGCGAGCCGCGACCGGGACACGGATCAGCGGCAGGATGCGGGGGCCGGCCCGCGCGGTGCCGCCGAGCCCGGAAGCACCCGCGCATGAGGGCCCGGCACGCCCTGGAGCTCGCGCCGGGGGAGGAGACCGTGGTGGCCACGCACCCGCATCCGCTGGGGCTCGTGCGCCCGGCGCTCGCGGCGTGGCTGACCGTGCTGGTCTACTCCGCGCTGAGCCGGGTGCTGGAGCTCACGTGGCGGCCCACCGCGAACCCGTGGACCGCGCTGCACACGTTCGTGGAGTGGGTGCTGCTGGCCGCGGCGCTGCTCGCGGCGTGGCGGTTCGTGCTCGCCCCGGCGTGGCGGTGGCTGCGCACGCGCTTCGTGCTGACCACCTCACGGCTGGCGCTGGTGGGCCCGGCCGCCGCGAACGGCGCGGTGGCCCTGCCCCTGCAGGCCCTGCACTGCGTGCGTGTGACCCGCGGTGCCACCGAGGTGGGCGCGGCCCGCGAGGGCCTGGACCGCGGCACGGTGCTCGCGGACTTCGGGAGCCTGGGCGGGCTGAAACTCGCGGGGTGCCCGCAGCCCGCGCGCTTCGTGCGGCTCGTGCGAGAGGCCGCGGCGGGGCGGGGCAACTAGAGTGGAGCAGGCACCATTCCCGGCCCGGGCCACCCCGGTCCGCATCCAGCCCAGCAAGGAGGACCGCGTGGCTGATGACCCCTCGCAACACACGGACCCCGTGGTCACGGGCCCCCAGACGGAGCAGCTGAACCTGAACCTCCACAATCCCGTGCAGTCCAACCTCTACGGCTCCGAGGAGTCCCAGGCGGCCGTCCGCCACCTGGACTCGCTGCTGCTGGGCTCCCAGCGCCACCTGCGCCGCCGTGAGGCCGCGCGGGACGCCGAGCTGTCCACGGCCTCCGCGCGGAAGATATGGCGCGCACTGGGCTTCCCGAACCTCAGCGACGACGAGGTCTACTTCACCGGCGAGGACGTGCGCGCCCTGCGGGTGGTCTCCCAGCTGGTCCAGGACGACAAGCTGAGCGAGGAGGCCGCGCTGTCCCTGGCCCGCTCCGTGGCGCAGCTGACGGACCGCATGGTCGTATGGCAGGTCGAGGCCCTCGTCGAGGACATGGTGGCCCACCGGGACATGACCGACGCCCGGGCCCGCCGTGAGCTGCTCACCCTCCTGCCCGAGCTGCTCGACCCCCTCGAGCAGCTGCTCGACTACGCGTGGCGGCGCCAGCTCTCCGCCGCCGTGCAGCGCCTCGCGATGCGCGGGGAGCGCCCGGACGGTTCCACCCTCACCCTGCACGACGCCGCCCCGGACACCGGCGGTTCGGCGCTGCCGCTCGCGCGCGGCGTGGGGTTCGCGGACCTCGTCTCCTACACCTCCCTGTCCCGGCAGATGAACGAGCGCACGCTGGCGAACCTCGTGCAGCGCTTCGAGAAGCGCTGCGCGGAGGTCATCTCCGTGGGCGGCGGGCGCGTCATCAAGACCATCGGGGACGAGGTCATGTTCCTGTCCGAGACACCCGAGGGCGGGGCGCAGATCTCCCTGGCGCTGGCGCGGCTCATCAAGAACGACCCCCTGCTGCCGCAGGCGCGGGTGGCGTTCGTGTGGGGCCGTGTGCTGCCCCGGCTGGGGGACCTCTACGGTCCCACGGTCAACCTCGCCTCCCGGCTCGTGGCGCTCACCGAGCCCGGCGGGGTGGTGGTGGACGAGTCCACCGCCCGCGTGCTCACGGGGGACGACCGGTTCATCCTGGACCCCCTGCCCGCGCGCAACGTGCGCGGTTTCGGGGACGTCCGGCCCGTGGCCATCACCCAGGGCCGCGGGCCCCTACTGGAAGACGAGGTCGAATGACCGTTCCCCTGACCATCCGATCGGGCGGCGTCACCGACCGCGGGCTGCGTCGCGAGACCAACGAGGACGCCCTGATCGTCACCGACACCATGTGCGCGGTGGCGGACGGCATGGGCGGTCACGAGGCCGGTGAGGTGGCCAGCGCGCTGTGCGTGTCCACCCTGGGCGCCTCGGAGCTGTTCACCCTGGAGGACTTCCGCGACTACCGGATCGTGGAGCCGGAGCCGGGCACGGACGTGGCCCGCTTCCGGGCGACGATCGACCGGCAGCTCAAACTGGACCCGGACATTCCCAACGAGGCCCTGGACGCCGTGCACCGGGTCCGCTCGGTGCTGTGGGAGGCGGACCAGGCCATCCAGGCGGAGTGCGGCACCCGCGCGGGGACCACGGTCACCGGGGCGTGGCTCGTGCGGATCGCGGGCACGTGGCTGTGGCTCGTGTTCAACGTGGGGGACTCCCGCACCTACCAGCTCACCGGCCCCGCGCCGGGCGAGGCCGTCACGGAGGCCACCGGCCCGGTGGGCGTCACCCAGCTCACGGTGGACCACTCCGAGGTGCAGTACCTCGTCTCCATCGGCCAGCTCACCCCCGCCCAGGCCCTGGTGCACCCGCGCCGCAACGTGATCACCCGGGCCCTGGGCACGGGGCAGATCTGGGAGCCAGACGTCGTGGTGCTCCCCGCCGTGCCCGGTCAGCGCCTGCTCATGTGCTCGGACGGCCTCACCGGCGAGCTCTCCCCGGCGCACATCGCGCGCGTCCTGCACTCGGTGCACCACCCCAAGGAGGCCGCGGACGTGCTGGTCCAGGCCGCGCTGCGCACCGGGGGGCGGGACAACGTGACGCTCGTGGTCGCGGACGTCCTCGCCGCGGACGACCCGCGGGCGAACACCTCCTCCATCCCACGCGTGCGCTGAGCCGAGGCACCCTGGAACGCGGTGCCGGCTGCGGCCGTGCTGCATCCCGCGCGTGCACTGAGCGGCGGCACGGCTCGGAACCCCGGCCGGGCGGCACGGCGCCCCGGACGCAGAAAGCGGCCCCGCGGCGTCGTCGTCCGACGACGCCGCGGGGCCGCTTGCCGTGCGTGGCGCGTCCGCGCCGTCCGGTTCAGGGACGGCGCGGGTGGCCGTGCGGATCAGCCGTGGTGCCCGCGGGTCTGGGCGCCCGGGTCCTTGGCGGGCTTGGGCTCCTTGACGGGGGCGTCACCGCTCGCGCGCAGCCGGCGGTAGTAGGACTCGGCCTCCTCCTGGCGCTCGGCCTCCACCGTGCCGCCGATCTCCGCGCGCAGCAGCTCCGGGGAGAGCCCGAACGAGTCCACGAGCTCCAGGGCGTACGGGCGCAACCGGGCGATCAGGCGGTTGATGTAGGACTCCAGGGCCCGGCCGCGGCGCATGGAGAGGCGGCCGTAGGAGAGGTACCACGCGAGGTCCTGCTCGATCAGGTGCAGGCCGAACAGGTCCCGCAGCCACGTCAGCACGCGCTTGGTGTCCGGGTCCTCGATCTTCTCCAGGCCCGCGGTGAACGCCTCCCACTGCAGCAGCTGGGCGTGCGAGCGGGCGGCCTCGAGCAGCCGGTTCTGGTTGTTGTTGAACGCCTCGGCCTGCTCGGTGCGGGACTTGCGGGCCACGGCGCGCAGCTCGTCCGCGATGTCGCCGATCATGGTCTGCACACGGTCGGTGAGCAGGGCGCGCTGGGCCGCGGGGTCCCGCAGCGCGTTGACGGACTTGCGGGAGTCCCCCGTGTCCGAGAACGCCTGGGTGAGCTTGCGCAGCCCGGAGCGGTTGAACCCGGCCTCCGTGGCACGGTCCGCCACGTAGCGGGCCATGACCCCCACGTCCGCGTTCTTGAACTCCGCGGAGTAGTCGTTGAGCAGCCGCTTGGCCACGAGCTGCAGCAGGATCGTGTTGTCGCCCTCGAACGTGACGTACACGTCCAGGTCAGCGCGCAGCTGCACGAAGCGGTTCTTGGCCATGAAGCCCGCACCGCCGCACGCCTCGCGGCACTCCTGGAGAGTGTCCAGGGCGCTCCACGTGGACATCGCCTTGAACGCCGCGGCCAGGGTCTCCAGCTCCTGGCGGTTGCCGTCGGACTCGTCCTGGCCGGAGAAGACCTCGTGGAACTTGTCCAGCAGCTGCTGGTGGGCGAAGGTCATCGCGTAGGTCTCGGCGATGCGCGGGATCAGCCGGCGCTGGTGGCGCTGGTAGTCCAGCAGCGTCTGCTCGCGGATGTCCGAGTCCGTGGTGAACTGGCGGCGCTGCTCGGCGTAGCGCACCGCGATGCTCAGCGCGGCCTGGTTCGCGATGGTGGCCGCACCGTCCAGGGACACACGGCCCTGGACCAGGGTGCCGATCATCGTGAAGAAGCGCCGGCCGGGGGAGGGGATGGGGGAGGAGTAGACACCGTTCTCGTCCACGTCCCCGTACTTGTTGAGCAGGTTGGTGCGGGGCACGCGCACGTGGTCGAAGTGCAGGCGGCCGTTGTCGATGCCGTTGAGCCCGCCCTTGCGGCCGTCGTCCTCGCCGCCCACGCCGGGCAGGAACTCGCCGTTCTCGTCCCGCAGCGGCACGTAGAGGCAGTGCACACCGTGGTTGGTGCCGTTGACGATCAGCTGCGCGAACACCGTGGCGGCGCGGCCGTGCACCGCCGCGTTGCCCAGGTAGTCCTTCCACGCGGCCTTGAACGGGGTGTGGATCTCGAACTCGTCCGTCTCCGGGATGTACGTGGCGGTGGTGCCGATCGAGGCGACGTCCGAGCCGTGGCCGATCTCCGTCATGGCGAATGCACCGGGCATGCTCACGTCCAGGATGGAGGGCAGCCACTTCTTGTGGTGCTCCTCGGTGCCCAGGTTGAGCACGGCGGAGCCGAACAGGCCCCACTGCACACCGGACTTGATCTGCAGGGACGGGTCCGCGAGCACGAGCTCCTCGAACGCGGAGAGGTTGGCGCCGGGGCTCATGGACCCGCCCACGCTCTCGGGCATGCCCAGGTACTGGGGTCCGGCGTCCGCGAGCAGCTTGAGCTGCTCGAACGTGACGTTGCGCTGGTCCTCGAAGGACAGGTTGTACTGGGACTGGAACCGGGGGTCCTCCGCGCGCTTGCGGGCCGCCAGGCGGGCCTCGGGCCAGCGGCCCAGCAGGATGCGGCCGAGCTCGGCGGTGTCGATCGCGGAGGGGGCGGTGGCGCCGTCCTCCGGCAGGTCCTCGATGCGGTCGGTGTCCGGGATGGTTCCGCTGACCGAAGTAGTGGACATGGTGACTCCTGAGGGTGTCGTGGACGTCGGGACGTCCTAGTTACGGACCGGGATGGAAGGGGAGTCCGCGCCGGAGTTCTCCGGCGGGACCGCGCTCGCCACGGGGCGCAGGCCCTCCACGGCCCACGTGGTGATGATGCGGCTCATGGTGTGGCGGTCGGGCTTGCCCGGCAGCTCGCCCTGCGCGAGCCAGGCCTCCCCGGCACCGCGGACCATGCCCACGGTGGAGGCGGCCCAGCACTGCAGGACGCCCGCGGGCAGGTCCCGCTCGCCGTGGTGGCGCTCGTGCTGCTCCATGAGCAGATCCCGCACCGAGTCGACGAAACGCTCGATGGTCGAGTCCTGCTCGTCCGGGGCGGTCACGACGAAGCGGTACACCTCGCCGGAGCCCGCCACGGAGCGCAGGAACTCGGAGACCAGCGCGTGGATCATGGCTGCGAACGTGTCCGCCTCGCTGGCGGCCGCCACCATGCGACGTCGCATGCGGGTCACGAAGTACTCGCCCACGGCCGCCTGCACGCCCGCCTTGTCCTTGAAGTAGCGGTAGAACACGGACTTGGACGTGCCGCACGCCGTGGCGATCTCCTCCATGGAGATGGCAGCGCCGTTCACGGCCACGGCATCGCGCGCGGCCGTGATCAGCTCGAGACGCCGCTGGGCGCGGTGACGCTGCCAGCGGCTGTTCCTGCCGTCCACGGGGGTCGTGACCTGTTTCACGATACCGAGGGTATCAGCTACTCTGGGTCTCAAGTGATCCACATCGCACACACCCTCCAGGAGGAACCCCCATGTCCGAGAACACGCAGAACGCGAACACCAAGACCCCGGCCGCAGCATCCGCTCCTGCCGCGGGCAGGCACGCCGCAGGCGCCACCGGCACGCGCCCCGTGGTGGTGGCCGGCAACCGCATCCCGTTCTCCCGCGCGGGCGGCCCGTACGCCAACGCCTCCAACCAGGACATGCTGACCGCCGCGATCGACGGCCTCGTGGCGCGCACCGGCATCGCCGGCGAGCGGCTGGGTGCCGTGGCCGCGGGTGCCGTGATCAAGCACTCCCGGGACTTCAACCTCACCCGCGAGTCCGTGCTGGGCTCCGCGCTGGACCCCGCCACCCCCGCGTACGACGTCCAGATGGCGTGCGCCACGGGCATGGAGACCGTGAGCTCCATCTCCAACAAGATCCGCCTGGGCCAGATCGAGGCCGGCATCGCCGGTGGTGTGGACTCCTCCTCGGACGCCCCCATCGCCGTGAGCGAGGGCCTGCGCCGTGCCCTGCTCAAGCTGCAGCGTGCGAAGACCACCATGCAGAAGCTCCAGGCGTTCAAGGCCGTGCGCCCCGCGGACCTCGCCCCGGCCGTCCCCAGCTCCGGCGAGCCCCGCACGGGCCTGTCCATGGGCGAGCACCAGGCGCTGACCACCCAGCACTGGGGCATCACCCGCGAGGCGCAGGACGAGCTGGCCGCGGCGTCCCACAACAACCTGGCCGCCGCCTACGAGCGCGGGTTCTTCGACGACCTCGTCACGCCCTTCAAGGGCCTGACCAAGGACAACAACATGCGTCCGGGCTCCACCGTGGAGAAGCTGGGCACCCTGAACCCCGTGTTCGGCAAGAAGCTCGCGGGGGAGGCCACCATGACGGCCGGCAACTCCACCCCGCTCACGGACGGCGCCTCCGCCGTGCTGATCACCTCCGAGCAGTGGGCCGCAGAGCACAGCCTGACCCCGCTCGCCGAGGTCGTGGACAGCGAGGCCGCCGCGGTGGACTTCGTCACCGGCAACGAGGGCCTGCTCATGGCCCCGGCCTACGCCGTGCCGCGCCTGCTGGCCCGCCACGGTCTGACCCTGCAGGACCTGGACCTCGTGGAGATCCACGAGGCGTTCGCCTCCACCGTGCTCTCCATCATGAAGGCGTGGGAGTCCCCCGAGTTCTGCAAGGAGCGTCTGGGCCTGGACGCCCCGCTCGGCTCGATCGACCGTTCCAAGCTCAACGTCAACGGCTCCTCGCTCGCCACGGGCCACCCCTTCGCCGCCACCGGCGGGCGCATCGTGGCCTCCACGGCCAAGGAGCTCGCCGCCCGCGCCAAGAAGGAGGGCAAGCCGCAGACCGCCCTCATCTCGGTCTGCGCCGCCGGCGGCCAGGGCGTGGCCATGCTGCTGCGCTCGGTCTGAGCACCCCACCGCAACCGCTAGACCTCACGAGATCTGGGAGAAACTGCAAGTGACGGACACATATCTGGACATGGTCAACTCGGGCCTGGGCAAGCAGGTCGCGGGCAAGCTGGGCCTGCCCCGCCCGGTCACGCTGCGCCGCTACCGCGCCGACGACGACTTCCCGCAGGGCGCCGTGCTGGTGCTCGGCAGGGGCAGGGCGGCCGACGCCGCTGCGGCCGTCCTGCTCGAGTGGGACCTCGACGTCCGGCGCAGCGCCGCGGACGTGGACCGCGTGGGCGCGGTGCTGCTGGACTACACCGAGGTGCAGAGCCCCTCGGATCTCGGCGGCCCGGCACTGGAGCTGTCCTCCGCGCTGCGCAAGCTGCGCCCGGGCGGACGGGTCATCACGCTGTCCCGCCCGGCCCCCGGGATCGGAACCGGGGCGGCGTCGGGCACCGTGGCCGGAGCGGAGCAGCTCGCCCCCTCGCAGGCCGCGGCCCGCCAGGGTGTGGTGGGTCTGCTGCGTTCCGTGGCCCAGGAGATGCGCGGCGGCGTGACCGCCAACGGCGTGCTCGTGGCGGACGGCGTGCCCGCGGACGCCCCGAGCGTCGTCGGCGCCATCCGCTTCTTCCTGTCCGGGCGCAGCGCGTACGTGGACGGTCAGTTCCTCACGGTCGGCGACGACCGCGGTGACGCCTCCGTGGACTGGGAGCACCCCGTGGCCGGGAAGGTGGCCGTGGTCACCGGTGCCGCGCGCGGCATCGGCGAGCAGGTCACCCGCACGCTGGCCGCCTCGGGCGCCACCGTGATCCCGGTGGACGTGCCCGCAGCCGGGGACGCGCTCACCAAGCTCGCCAACGAGCTGCGTGTGCCCGCCCTGCAGCTGGACGTCACGGACCCGCAGGCCGGGGAGAAGATCCTGGACCTCGTGGCCGGCCGCTACGGCCGCCTGGACCTCGTGGTGCACAACGCGGGGATCACCCGGGACAAGATGCTCGCGAACATGGACGACGCCAAGTGGAACTCCGTGATCGCCGTGAACATCGAGTCGCAGCTGCGGATCAACGAGACCCTGTTGGCCTCGGACCGGCTGGGCCCCGCTCCGCGCATCGTGTGCCTCGCGTCCACCAGTGGTGTGGCGGGCAACCGCGGGCAGACGAACTACGCCGCCTCCAAGGCCGGTGTGATCGGCGCCGTGGCCGCCACGGCTCCGCTGATCGCCGCGAAGGGCGGCACCGTCAACGCCGTGGCGCCCGGGTTCATCGAGTCGGAGATGACCGCGAAGATCCCGGCCGCGCGCCGGCAGATCTCCCGCCGTCTGAACTCCCTGCAGCAGGGCGGCACGCCCGTGGACGTGGCGCAGGCCATCACGTTCCTGCTCTCGGACGCCGCGGGCGGGATCAACGGCCAGACGCTGCGCGTGTGCGGCCAGAGCATGGTGGGTGCGTGAGCGCATGAGCACCGTGGATCCCACCGTTCCCAGTGTTCCCGAGGGCTACGAACGGACCCGGCCCTCGGGCCTGGTCAAGCTCCCGGCCCTGTACGCGAGCGCCGGTGCGCGGGCGGCCACGTCCGTGGCCGGCGGCGCGGCGTCGTCGGCGTCCCGCAAGGTGCTGCCCGCGCTGCGGAACTCGCCCGTAGGGCGCGTGCTGCCCGCGTCCCTGCGGTCCTCCGGGCCAGAGAAGGTCTCCGGTGCACTGGAGCTGCCCCGCGTGGCGCACGTGGTGGACGGACTCTCGGCGGATGCGGAGTGGCACGAGAACTTCTGCCGCGTGGTGCACGCGGGCCCGCGTCCCATGGCGCCGGGCGCCGCGGAGGCCGCCGTGTTCTCCGGGGCGCTGCACTCGCTCGCGTTCCCCGTGGCCATGTCCGTGCTCACCCGCAAGGACTTCCCGCTGCCCGTGCTGGGCATGGTGCACCTGAGCAACACGGTGCACCACGTCACGGACGTGGCGGTGGGGGAGCGGGTCACGGCCACGGCCTGGACCGAGAACCTGCGCTCGCACCGCTCCGGCACCATGCTCGACGCCGTGGTGACGCTGACCCGCGAGGACGGCACGGTCGCGTGGGCCGGGCGCTCCACGTACCTCGCCAAGGGCGTCCACACCGCGATTGCCGGTGAGCAGCCGCGCCCGGAGCAGGACGTCGCCCCGGAGCGGGCTCCGTTCGAGGCACCGCTGCCCACGGGGCAGTGGTCGCTGGGTGCCGGCACCGGGCGGGACTACGCCGCCGTGAGCGGGGACTACAACCCCATCCACCTCTCGGACCCCTCCGCCAGGGCGCTGGGCATGAAGGGCGCGATTGCCCACGGCATGTACACGGCCTCGCGCGCGCTCGCGCTGACCGGGGTGCCCGCCGAGGTGCCGTTCACGTGGTCGGTCGAGTTCGCCACGCCGGTGCGTCTGCCCGCCACGGTGGCCGTGGCGGTGGACGACGACGGCCGGGGCGCCCACTGGAGCACATCTCGCGTCCAGGTGTGGGACCCCAAGCGGGGCCGCCCACACGCGGACCTGAGGGTTTCCGCGCTGTAGCCGCCGCCGATCGGCCAGGACCCCCGCACCCCACGGTGCGGGGGTCCCGTCGTGCCCGCCCCAGGGTCCGGCCGTGTCCCCGCAGTGGCCCCGCCGGACGCGCTTCGGGGCCCCGGTGGCCGCCCGTGCGTGTCGGAGTGCTGGGTCACAATGGTGCGGTGAGCACACTCAACGCCAAGAATGCGCAGCGGGCCACGGACGCCAACGGCCAGAGCCTGAACCCCGAGGAGCCCAGCGAGGCCCTGCGGGAGGAGTACGCCGAGCTCTCGGACCGCGTCCGGGAGGCACGCGCCGCCTACTACGTGCACGACCAGCCCGTGATCTCGGACGCGGAGTACGACGCGCTCTACCGCTCGCTCGAGGAGTTCGAGGCGCTGCACCCGGAGCTGAAGGCCAACGATTCCCCCACCCAGGAGGTGGGTGGTGAGGTCGGGGCGGCGTTCAGCCCCGTGACGCACCTGGAGAAGATGTACTCCCTGGAGGACGTGTTCTCCACGGACGAGCTCGTGGCCTGGCTGGAGCGCGCGCAGAAGCAGGTGGCCGAGCTGCCCGGCGCCCCGGAGGTCTCGTGGCTGAGCGAGGTCAAGATCGACGGCCTGGCCGTGAACCTGCTCTACCGGGACGGTGTGCTCGTGCGGGCGGCCACCCGCGGGGACGGCACCACGGGTGAGGACATCACCCACAACGTGGCCACCATCAAGACCATCCCGCAGCGGCTCTCCGGGGAGGACTTCCCGGAGGAGGTGGAGGTGCGCGGCGAGGTGTTCATCTCCTCCAAGGACTTCCGCGCGCTCAACGAGGCCATGGTGGAGGAAGGGCGGGCGCCGTTCGCCAACCCCCGCAACGCCGCGGCGGGCTCCCTGCGCCAGAAGGACCCGCAGGTCACGGCCCGGCGTCCGCTGTCCATGTTCGTGCACGGCATCGGCTACGCCCGCGGATTCGAGCTCGCCACGCAGTCGCAGGCCTATGACGTCCTCAAGGGCTGGGGCCTGCCCGTGAGCCCGTACTCCAAGGTGCTGGGCTCCGTGGCGAAGGTGCTGGAGTTCATCGCGGAGTTCGGGGACAGGCGGCACAGCCTGCTGCACGAGATCGACGGCATCGTGGTCAAGGTGGACGACCGCCGCACCCAGTTCCGGCTGGGCTACACCTCCCGCGTTCCCCGGTGGGCCGTGGCGTACAAGTACCCGCCGGAGGAGGTCAACACCACGCTCGTGGACATCCTCGTGAACGTGGGGCGCACCGGACGCGTGACGCCCTTCGGGCTCATGGACCCGGTGCGCGTGGCCGGGTCCACGGTGGAGATGGCCACGCTGCACAACCAGGACGTGGTCAAGGCCAAGGGTGTGCTGATCGGGGACACCGTGGTGCTGCGCAAGGCCGGGGACGTGATCCCGGAGATCGTCGGTCCGGTGGTGGCCCTGCGGGACGGCTCCGAGCGGGAGTTCGTGATGCCCACCGAGTGCCCCTCGTGCGGCACGCCCCTGCGCCCCGCCAAGGAGGGGGACGTGGACATCCGCTGCCCCAACGCGCAGACCTGCCCGTCCCAGCTCAAGGAGCGGGTCAACCACGCGGCTGGCCGCGGGGCGTTCGACATCGAGGCCCTGGGAGAGGAGGCCGCCAAGGCCCTCACCCAGCCGGTTCCGCTGGACGCCCCGGACGGCACCGACTTCTCCGTGCCGCCCCTGCGCAACGAGGCCGGGCTCTTCGACCTCACCCCCGAGGACCTGCGGGACGTGATGGTCTGGCGGGACTCCCGGCGGACGGTCACGGACAAGGAGACCGGGGAGAGGGTCCAGCGGGTCACTCCGGAGCTCGTGCCGTACTTCTGGACCAAGCCCACGAAAGCCCGCCCGAGCGTGCCCTCCAAGACCACCGAGCAGATGTTCGCGCAGCTGGAGCAGGCCAAGGACACCGACCTCTGGCGGGTGCTGGTGGCGCTGTCCATCCGGCACGTGGGTCCTACCGCGGCCCGCTCGCTGGCCACGTCCCTGCGCAGCATGGACGCCATCCGCTCGGCGGACCTCGAGACCCTGGCCGGAACCGACGGCGTGGGGCCCGTGATCGCCCAGGCGGTCCAGGAGTTCTTCGAGGAGCCGTGGCGCCGCAGGGTCGTGGAGCAGTGGGCCGCGGCCGGGGTGCGCATGGAGGAGACCGAGGACGAGTCCACGCCCCGCACTCTGGACGGGGTCACCGTGGTGGTCACCGGCTCGCTGGAGAACTACAGCCGTGACTCGGCCAAGGAGGCCATCCTGAAGCGCGGCGGCAAGGCCTCCGGCTCGGTGTCCAGGAAGACGCACTTCCTCGTGGCGGGGGAGAACGCCGGGACCAAGCTGGACAAGGCCGAGTCCCTGGGCGTTCCCGTGCTGGACGAGGCCGGCTTCGAGCGGCTGCTCACGCAGGGCCCAGAAGCCTTCGGGGACGCCGCCGAGGACGACGCCGCCCCGGCCGGCAGCGACGAGAGCCCCGCGGGGGAGTAGGAGCAGACATGGCGGATCCACTGGAGGGGCTCGGCCCCGGAACGGACGAGCTCGAGGACCTGCTGCGGGTGGCCCTGCGGGCGGCCGCGGCGGGAGCGGACGTGCTCCGCGGCCGGGACGCCGCCCAGCTCCATGCCCAGAACAAGTCCTCGGACGGGGACTGGGTCACGGCGTTCGACGTCGCGGCCGAGGACGCCGTGAGCACGGTCCTGCGCGAGGAACGTCCCTACGACGCCATCACCGGGGAGGAGTCCGGCACGTTCGTGCCCGAGCACCGCTCCGGTCTGCGCTGGTCCGTGGATCCCCTGGACGGCACCACGAACTTCATCCGGGACATCGTCTACTACGCCACGTCGGTGGCCGTGTGCGACGAGAGCGGCAACTGGCTCGCGGGGGTGGTGGACGCCCCCGCGCTGGGTCGCGTGTACTACGCGGTGGCCGGTCTCGGGGCCTGGGTCCGCCGCAGTGGTGCGGACTCCCGCCTCACGGGGCCGGTGTCCGGACGCCGCGGTGCGCTGTACGGCACGGGCTTCTCCTACGACGCCGCAGTGCGCCGTGAGCAGTTCAGCGGCTTCCTGGACACGATGGAGCGGTTCTCGGACATGAGGCGTCTGGGTGCGGCGTCCCTGGACCTGTGCATGGTGGCGGACGGCACACTGGACGGCTACTCGGAGCGGGCTCTGCACGAGCACGACTGGGCGGCCGGCGCGCTCATTGCCAGTGAGGCGGGTGCCGTGGTGGAGCGACCGGACCTGCCACCGCCGCCGGCTCTGCGTGACACATCCCACAGCACTTCGGTTGCAGAAGCACATGACTACGAAAAGGCCCGTCTGGCCAGTGTCATTGCCGCGTGGGCGCGCACCTGAACCGCCGAAATTAATCCGTTGTGGTCCGGGGATGCCCCCGGTGCCCGCGTGCGGGAGCAGCGTCGGGTTGACCCGCAGGATGGGGTGACCTAGCGTAGCCCGGGTTGACCGGCTCGCGGCCGTGACACATGCCCGCGACGGGGGCTGTCCCCCGAAGTGGGATAACAAGGGTGTAACGAAGTACTTGATCTACAAGCCATCGTTACGCTACCGTTATCAACAACTTCCTCAGCGGACTTTCGTGACCGGAAGTTCGCTTCCAGGCACACATGATCCGTGGTCTGGATTGTGCTGGATGCTGCCGCAACACCGTACGTCGTCTAGATGGCAGCATTCCGTAGTTACTACCCCTCACACCAACTGTCACGGGTAGACGACGGCGCGAAGACACCCAGGGATGGGAACGAGCGTAGGTGGCCTTACGGAGCATGATGAAGACTTCTACCGCTATTCGCCGTGGTGCCGCTGCTGTCCTGATGGGCGGTGTGGCCGTCGGTACTTTCGCCGTTCCCGCCAACGCTGCCTCCGAGTCCACCTGGGACGCTCTCGCCCAGTGCGAGTCGGGCGGCAACTGGGGCACCGCAACCGGCAACGGTTTCTCCGGTGGTCTCCAGTTCACTCCCTCCACCTGGTCCGCCTTCGGTGGTTCCGGCTCCCCGCAGGGTGCCTCCAAGTCCGAGCAGATCCGCGTGGCCGAGAACGTCCTGGCCGGCCAGGGCTGGGGCGCATGGCCCGCCTGCTCCGCCAGCCTGGGCCTCCACGGCAACGGTGGCGGCATGGCCTCCGGTGCGTCCGTGGCCCCGCAGGCCTCCTCCGTGCAGCAGTCCGCTCCGGTCCAGCAGGCTGCTCCCGCGCAGCAGGCCGCTCCCGTGCAGCAGGCTGCCCCGGTGCAGCAGGCCGCTCCGGTGCAGCAGGCCGGTCCGGCCGCGCAGGCTCCCGCCGTGGAGTACACCGCTCCGGCCGCTCCCGTGCAGCAGGCCGCTCCGGCCGCCGGCACCTACACCGTGCAGGCCGGCGACACCCTGGGCACCATCGCCAACAAGCTGGGCGTCAACGGCGGCTGGCAGGCCCTCTACGCGGCCAACGCCGGCACCGTGGCGGATGCCAACCTGATCTTCCCGGGTCAGGTGCTGAACATCCCCGCCTGATCCAGGCACCTCATCGCACGTCGATGAACGGTTGACCCGGCCGACCTGATCGGCCGGAGCCACAGCAGAACCCCGCCCCTCACCATTGCGGTGAGGGGCGGGGTTCTTCGTGTGTCCTTGCACGGCGGGGCACCGGCCGCGCCCGCTCCGGGGCGGACCGGAGCGAGACGCCCTCACGCAGTCCTTCCCAGGCCGGCGGGCGAGCGGACCACGCGTGCCGGAAGCGTCCTTGCCTCGGGGCCCAACCGTCGCCCGGTCGACGGACGACCGCACCGTGCGGGAGGGGCGTCTGTCGAGCCTTTGGCGGGCAGTGGCACGATGGGCGCATGGCCTACGACATCGCAATCATCGGGGCGGGCATTGCGGGCCTGTCCGCGGCCTCGGAACTTGCCCGCCTGCGGGGCACCGGTCGCGGCATCTTTGTCCTGGAGGCGGAGCAGGACGTGGCCCGGCACGCCTCCGCACGCTCCGCCCAGCAGCTCATCCCCAGCTATGGCCCGGAGCCGGTGCTGGAACTGACCCGGTGGTCCGTTGCCGAGCTCGCGCGGGCCTCTGCGGATCTGCCCTCGCTCCTCGTGTGGCCGAGCCCGGAACGGAACCCGGCGGCGTCGTCCGCGCGAGCACCGTGGTCAATGGGGCCGGGGCGTGGGCCGAGCACGTGGGGTCGCTGCTGGGGGCCGCGCCGCAGGGCCTGCAACCGCTGCGGCGCACCGCGGCCCTCGTGCGTCTGACCGAGCCGATGCCGCCGGAGCACCCCATAGTCATGGACGCCGCGGAGCACTGGTACTTCCGGCCCGATCCCGTGGGCGCGATGGTCTCCATGGGGGAGTCCGAACTCAGCGAGGCGTGCGACGCGCAGCCCCACCCGGGCGCCGTCGAACGGTTGGGCGAGACCATCCAGAGCTGCACGGGGCTTCGGATCACCGAGGTGGCGAAGGCCTGGACCGGGCTGCGGACCGAGCGTGCGTCCGACGTCCCGGTGTGCGGCTGGAACGCAGGGGCCGAGGGTGTGTTCTGGCTCGCGGGCCAGGGCGGCTACGGCTTCCAGACCAGCGCTGCCATGGCCACCGCGGCCGCCGAGCAGATCGTGGCCGGGAGCGTGGGCGAGTGGTTGAGTCCGGACACGGTGGCCGCGCTGCAACCGGAGCGGGGCGCCCGACCGCCCCCGCCTCCACCCCGACGTGCAGGAGCTCCGGCAGCCGCAGGACCTTTCGCTGCGGTACGAAGCGACTCACCGCACGTTGGCGGGCCGCCCGCCCCGTGCGGTCTGCCCGGAGGTGGCCCCGGTCCGGTGGTACCGGGCGGCACGGCGCCCGGAAGCCGCCCTGGCGGGTCACGACCGTGAGCCGCCGAGGGCCGCTCTCGTCAGACCGCCACGCCCAGCTGCCGGGCGAGCCACGCGTATTCCCACGCGGTGTCCTTCCACTGCGAGTACCGCCCGGAGGCACCGCCGTGCCCGCCGGCCATCTCGCAGCGCAGCAGCACGGTCTCCGGGTGCTCGGCGTGCGTGCGCAGCTCGGCCACCCACTTGGCGGGCTCCACGTAGAGCACACGGGTGTCGTTCAGGCTGGTGACCGCCAGGACCGGCGGGTAGTCGGTGTCCCGCACGTTCTCGTAGGGGGAGTAGGAGCGCATGTACTCGTAGACCTCCGCGGACTCCACGGGGTTGCCCCACTCCTCCCACTCCAGGGCGGTGAGCGGCAGCTCGGGCATCAGCATGGAGGTGAGCGCGTCCACGAACGGCACTGCCGCGAGCGCCCCGCAGTACAGCTCCGGGGCGAGGTTGAGCACCGCACCCACCAGGAGGCCGCCCGCGGAGCCGCCCATCACCGCGATGCGCCCCGCATCCACGTCCGGGCGCGCGGCCAGGTGCCTGGTCACGGCCACGTAGTCGGTGAACGTGTTGGTCTTGGAGCCCTTCTTGCCGTTCTCGTACCACGCGCGCCCCAGCTCCCCGCCGCCACGCACGTGGGCCACGGCCCACACGACGCCGCGGTCCAGCAGGGACAGCCGGGAGACGGAGAATCCCGGATCCGTGCTGATCTCGTAGGAGCCGTACGCGTACTGCAGGACCGGTGCGGGCACCGACGGGTCCAGGTCCGCGCGGCGGACCAGGCTCACGGGGATCCGCGTGCCGTCCTCGGCCACGGCCCAGTCCCGCTCCACGGTGTAGTCCTCGCTGCGGTAGCCGCCCAGCACGGTGGCCTCGCGCCGCAGCACGGGCTCGCCCACGCCGAACGCGTCCAGGCCCTCGCTCCCGGGCACTCCGGTGGGGATGTCGTACACGCGCGGGGGCGTCACGAAGGACGTGTAGGACACCCGCACCACGGGGTTCTCGTACTCCGCGGAGAGCACCGCCGCGCTGTAGAGCTCCTCGTCGAACGCGGCCTCGGTCCCCGCGAGCAGCACCGCCTCCTGGGCGCCGTCACCCGCCCCGCGGATTCCCTGGGGCGACGACGCCGCACCGTTCGTTCCCGTGTGCGTCCCGTTCTCCGGTGACGACGCCGCCGCGCCGGTGGCCCCCGTGCTCGCCTCGTGCCCCGGGGCCGACGACGCACCCTCCGCGCCGTTGCCCGCCACGTTCTGCGAGGGCCCGGTGACCAGGTGCTCCACCGCGGCGCGGGGGATGAGCCGCACGCGCGGCGTCGTGTCCTCGCGCAGCGCCACCACGAGGTGCGTGGCGGTGGGGACGCAGGACTCCACCCGGGTGGCGTCCGAGGCGGGCAGGACGTCCACGAGCGAGAGCTGCGCGAGGGGGCGGCCGGCGTCGTCCAGGGGCAGCAGGCTGATCCGGCCGTTGGGGGCGTACGCGTCGTGGGACAGCAGCAGGTAGTCCTCGCCCGCGAGTTCCAGGGGCTCCACCTCGTGCAGCACGCGGTCCTCGCGGGAGAGCACGGTGCGCCACGGCAGGTCGAGGGGCAGGGCGGCGTCGTCAGCTTCCGGAGAGGCGGACGGCGCGTGGGCGGCCAGCTCGCTCAGGCGCACGATCCGGTACTCGCTGTACTCCGAGCACGAGGAGGACAGCATGAGCCACTGCTTGTCCGCGGAGAGCTCCGCGCCGAGCCACAGGCCGGGGTCGTCCTCCTGGAACAGCAGCTCGTCCGAGGCGGCCTCCTGGCCCACCACGTGGCGGTAGACGCGGTGGGGGCGCCAGGACTCGTCCACCACGGTGTAGATCAGCTGCGTGGCGTCCGGGGTGAGGAACGCGCCGTAGGAGGTCTGCTCCACGCGGTCCGGGAGCAGCTCGCCCGTGGTGAGGTCCTTGAGGTGCACCGTGAACCGCTCGTCCCCGGCGACGTCCTCGGACCACGCGAGCCGGGAGCCGTCGTCGGACACGCTGAAGGCGCCCAGCGCGTAGAACTCGTGGTCCTGCGAGGCGGCGTTGGCGTCCAGCAGGACCTCCTCGCCCGTGAGCTCGACACCCGGCTCCACGGCGGGCGGGGTCCAGTCCGCGGGGTCCGCGACCGGCACCCGGCAGAACACCTGGTGCGCGCCGCCCTCCACGGTGCGGGCGAAGTACCACCAGTCCCCGTGGCGGCCGGGCACGGAGAGGTCGGTCTCCTGGGTGCGGTCCTTGATCTCCCCGTAGATCCGCTCCCGCAGCGGGGCCAGGTCCGCGGTGACGGCCTCGGAGTACGCGTTCTCGGCATCCAGGTGCGAACGGACCTCGGGGGAGTCCTTCTCCCGCAGCCACTCGTAGGGATCGGAGAACGTGTGCCCGTGGAACGTGCGCTCCACGGGCCGGCGCTCGGCCACGGGGTACGGGGTGCCGGTGGGGGACTCTGCGGAGGGGGTGGGGTGCTCGGAAGTCATGGGGCCAGTGTAGGGAGATGTCCTGTGCCCGCCCGGTGGGTCGGTGGTGCGCCCCGCGGACCGGCCGTCCGCGACCGGGGTGCGCCACCGACGTCGTCAGCCCCGCAGGGCCTCCCGCCACTTCAGGGCCTTGCCCGTCCGCAGGATGGACCGCTCGTAGATCACCGCGGCCAGCCAGATGGCCAGGGCGGTGGAGACCAGCAGGACCACCAGGGAACCGACGTGCTCCCACCACGCGCCCTGCTGCAGGAAGATGCGCAGCGGGACGGCCACCGGGGCGGAGAACGGGATCCAGCTCATGACGCGCAGCGCCTCAGGGTTGCTGTTGAAGAAGATGACACCGAAGTAGGGGAGCATGATCATGAGCATCACGGGCATCGAGGTGGAGCCGATGTCCTCCTGCCGCGACACCATGGAGGCCGCGGCGGCGTAGAGCGCGGCGATCATCACGAACCCGATGGAGAACAGCACCACGAACCACAGGATCGGCAGACCCAGACCGTCCAGCGGCAGCACCTCCCCGTTGATCTGCATGCCGAGCAGGAGTGCTGCGGCCACCAGGCCCACCTGCAGGATGGCCATGGCCGCGTTGCCCAGCACCTTGCCCGCCATCATGGCCCGTGCGGGGACCGCTGCGAGCAGGATCTCCACGATCCGCGACTGCTTCTCCTCGATCACCGACACCGCGATCTGCTGGCCGAACGTGATGGCGGCCAGGAAGAAGACGATCCCGAAGCCGAAGGCAATGAGGTAGCGCAGCAGGGGGTTCGGTGCGCTGGGGTCGAGCAGCTCCACGGTGGGACTGGCGGACAGCGCCTGCACCAGCTCCGTGGGGGCGTCCGTCATGGCCAGGACGGCGGTGCCGGAGGGGCTGGCCGGATCGGGAACCACGGCGGCGTCCGCGTCCCCGCTGCGCACCGCGTCGCGGGCCGCCTCCTCCGAACCGAGTGTCTGCGGCGCGTAGTTCTCCCCGAGCCCCTGGACCGACGCCGCCGTCTGGTCGACCACCGCCACGCGCATGGCGTCCCCGGCGAACAGGTCGCCCAGGCGCGGCACGAGCAGTGTGGCGGCCAGTGCCGCCGCGATCAGGATCAGCGTGGTGACGATGAACGGACGGGACCTGGCCTTCACCGTCATCTCCCGGGCGGCCACGGTGCCCACCGCGGACCAGAAGGGGGTGCGCCGGGGCCTGTGGACCGGAGTGGTGGGCGTGGAAGCAGCGGTGGTGCTCATCGGGTGACCTCCGTGAAGATCTCGTGCAGGGTGCGGGTGACGGGGCCGAAGCGGTGGACGGTGCCCCTGCCCACGGCGTCGGCAAGGACCTGGTGGGCGGCGGGTTCAGAGGTGGCGCGGAACCGGACGTGGCCGCCGTCGAAGGACAGCACCTCCACCCCGGGGACACCGCGCACCCACCCGGTGTCGGAGTCCGTCACCAGCTCCCACTCGGGTTCGGCGTGTGCGGCCAGCAGCTCGGCGCGCGAGCCCGTGGCGCGCACGCGTCCGCCCGCCAGGATGACGAGCTCGTCGCACAGCCGCTCCACGAGGTCGAGCTGGTGGGAGGAGAACAGGACGGGGACGCCGGTGTCGGCGGTCTCCCGCAGCACCTGGAGGGTGGTTTCCACGGCGTGGGGGTCCAGGCCGGAGAAGGGTTCGTCCAGCACCAGGGCCACCGGGTCGTGCACCAGAGCGGCGGCGATCTGGGCGCGCTGCTGGTTGCCGAGGGAGAGCTCCTCGAGTCGGCTGCCCGCCCGCTCGCCCAGGCCGAGCCGCTCGAGCAAGGCCGCGGCGCGGGACTTCGCCGTGCCGGAGGACAGGCCGTGCAGCCGGCCCAGGTACACGAGCTGGTCCAGGACGCTCATCTTCGGGTAGAGACCGCGCTCCTCGGGCATGTACCCGATCCCAGCCCGGTAGTCGGCGGTGATCGGGGCCCCGTCCACCTCGATCCGCCCCGAGTCCGGCGTCAGCACACCCAGCAGGATGCGCATGGTGGTGGTCTTGCCCGCGCCGTTGCCGCCCACGAACCCCGTCATGAGGCCCGGGCGGATGCTGAAGGTCACGTCCTGGAGCACGTGGGCCGCGCCGAAGGACTTGTTCACCCCGTTCACTGTGATCATGCTTCGAGGTTACGGAGCCCGGGCCTTCCGCACCTCCGTCCCGTGGGGGATTCTGCGGCGTGGGTTTCCTCCGCCCCGAGGGGGAGGGTGCCGCAGCGCGATGGGAGTCAGCCCCCGGCCACCCCGTGCTCGAACGCCCAGATGATGGCGTGCACGCGGTCCCTGGCCCCCGTCTTCAGCAGGACGTTCGAGACGTGGGTCTTCACGGTGGCCCTGCCCACGACCAGCTGCTGGGCGATCTCGTCGTTGGACATGCCCCGCGCCATGGCCCGCAGCACCTCGGCCTCCCGGGCGGTGAGACCCGCACGGTCCAGCTCGTCCGCTCCCCGGCGGTCCTGCTCAGCAGGGACGGCCCCCGTCCCCGGGGCGGGCAGTTCGGAGCACGACGACGCCGCGGAGCCACCTGGCGCATCGCTCGCCCCCGCCATGCGCTCCAGCACCCGCCGCGTGACCAGCGGGTCCAGCAGCGCATCACCGCGTCCGAGCACCCGGACCGCTTCGATCAGCTCCTCGGGGCCCGCGGACTTCAGCAGGAACCCGGAGGCCCCCGCGGACAGGGCCGCGAAGAGTGCCTCGTCCGTGTCGAAGGTGGTGAGGATGAGCACCGCAGCCCGTGACCCGGTGGCCAGCAGCCGACGGGTGGCCTCGATGCCGCCCATCCGGGGCATCTGGACGTCCATGCACACCACGTCCGGGTCGAGGGCCGCCGCGAGGTCGAGGGCCTGCGCGCCGTCACCGGCTTCTCCCACCACCTCGATGTCCTCCTGGGACGTGAGGATCGTGGCGAAGCCCACGCGGATCAGGGGCTGGTCGTCCACCAGCAGGACGCGCAGGCTCATGGCAGGGTCCTCTCCCCGGAGGGGACCGGCACGGTGGCCCGCACAAGCCAGCCGCCGTCCGGTTTCGGACCCGCCTGCAGCGTGCCGCCCATGGACGCCATGCGTTCTCTCATGCCGGTCACGCCCATCCCGGTGCCGTGTGCGGGCGTGTCACCGGGTCGGCCGCCACGGCCGTTGTCACTGACCTCCAGCTCCACCCGGTCCGTGCCGGAGCGCAGTCGCACGGTGACGGCTGCGCGGGGCCCGGCGTGCTTGCGGGCATTGGTGATTCCCTCCTGGGCCGTGCGGTACAGGGCCAGCTGGGCCGGGGGCGGCAGGTCCGGTTCGGGTCCGATCCGCTCGAGCACGGCATCCTGCCCAATGGCCCGGGCATCGGCCACGAGTGCGTCGAGGTCCGCCAGGCGCGGCACCGAGTCGGGAACCTCGTCGCCGTCCCGCAGCGTGTGCACCATGGTCTTGAGCTCGGCCACGGCCTCCCGGGCCGAGGACTCCACGCCGCGCAGGTGCACGGCCGCGGCGTCGGGGTCCCGGGTCATGCTCACCCGGGCCGCACCGGCCTGCACGCCCATGGCGGTCACGTGGTGGGCCACCACGTCGTGCAGCTCCCGGGCGATCCTGAGCCGTTCCAGGCTCACCGCCTGCTCGGCCAGCCGGTCCTGCTGCTCCCTGATCTCTGCGTGGGCGGCTTCCAGGTTTTCGCGCTCCACGGCCGCGTGCCACGTGCGGTCCCCGAAGATCCAGGCACCGGTGAAGTAGGCGATGTTGACCAGCAACTGGATCGCGGCGAACGCCATGTAGGCGTTGACGCCGCGCTCTCCCACCTGCGGGTCCGTGAACTGGTCCACGGTGGCCCAGAGCAGCCACACCGCCATGCCCACGGCAACCGCCGCCCGGGACCGGACGGCCAGACGGCGGTCCGGGCACCACGCCCCCACGGAGTAGAAGCCGAGGAAGAGCACCACCTGGGAGGCGTACATCTCCACTCCCACCCAGGTGGCGAGCGTGAAGTACAGGAAGGACACGGCCACCATCACGGTGACGGGGAAGCGCCGACGCCAGGCGAGGGGCGCGGCCAGGGCGACGGCGCCCAGGGCAACCCATCCCACGTCCGCCTGCCACGGCACCTTCTGTACGAAGTCCGACAGGTACACCAGCTCCACGCCGAAGAGCGCCAGGACCACGGCCTCCAGGCCGTCGCGGCGTCGCCACCCCGACGGCAGGGCGCGATGGCGCGTGGCGGCGTCGGGGGCGGAGCGGCGCGGTGGCATGGTGCCCACCCTACCGAGACCAGCCCGCGGGGCGGCCCGCTGACAGGGGAGCGGACCGCGCGGTCCACCCGGTGCACCCGGTGCACCCGGGCACAATGAAGGGGTGCAGACCCCAGCCCCCGCGCCGCGTCCGGCGAGCCCCGCAGACCTCCGGCTGCAGCTCCTCCTGGTGCTCGGCGTGTCCCTCGGCGCCTCCGCCGTGTACTCCGTGCTGGACCTCGCGGAGATGGTGCTGCGGTCCTCGATTGCGGAGAGCTCCACCACCCTGAACCAGCCCCTCAGCCGGGTACCGGTGGTCGACGCGCTGCGCCGCCTCGCGGGCATTTGCCTCGCCCTCGTGCCCGTGGCGCTCGCGGTCTACCTCCTGGCGGGCACCGCATCCCGCATTCCGGCCGCCCTGCGCGGCATGGGTGCGGACGGCAAGCGCCCGGCGCACGACGCCGCCTGGGGCCTCGGGCTGTTCCTCGCCATGGGCGGCGGCACGCTCGTGCTCTACCGGGTGGGCCGTGCGCTCGGGATCACCGCGCAGATCACCACGTCCACGCTGGACACCACCTGGTGGGCAGTGGCACTGCTCGCGCTCACAGCCGCACGGCACGCTCTGGTGGAGGAAGTCATCGTGGTGGCGTTCCTCGCGGACCGCATGCGCGGGCTGGGCCGCTCCTGGTGGACCGTGGCGGTGGTGTCCTCGGTGCTGCGGGCGAGCTACCACCTGTACCAGGGGGTGGGGCCGGCCGTGGGGAACCTCGTGATGGGGCTCGTCTTCGTGTGGTGCTACCGCCGGTACGGCCGCGTGATGCCGCTGCTGCTGGCCCACTTCCTGCTGGACGCGGCCGGTTTCCTCGCACCCCAGCTGCTGGCGGGATGACACCGTGGCACCGCCAGGATGCCGGGGCTCAGATGGTGACGGTGCCGTCCGGAGTGTCGAAGGAGACCGCCATCAGGCCGGGGGTGCCGTTGGGGGCGCTCCAGGTGACGTCCAGCGAGCGCAGGACGTCCTCCACGGGACCGCCCAGCCAGTCCGTGACCCGCTCGGGAGAGCCCGCGATCTCCATGCCGGTGAGGCGCACGTCCGTGAGACGGGCCTGGGAGGGGTGCATCGCGTCCGCGGAGTCGAAGTGGATCATGAACGGCAGCTGGGGGTCCGCGATCAGGCCCTTGACGCCGATCTGGTGCCACTCCAGCTGGCGCCCGTCCGGGAAGAGCCGGGAACCCGGGGCGGCGGGGCGCCCGAGCTTGTCCTCGAAGGGCGCGAGGTCCGGGACCTCCACGACCCAGCCGAGCCAGCCACCGCCGGCCTCGGAACGGGCGCGGACGGCCTGGCCGAACGGCGCCTTCTCCGCAGCGGGGTGCTCCAGGACGGTCACGACCTCCACGTACTGGTGGTCGGTGAGCGGCAGGATCATGTTCCGGGTGCCGAAGCGGGGATGGACCCCGCCCTTGACCGGCTCGATCCCCAGGCGGTCCGCGATCCGCTCGGTGGTGGCCTCCAGCCCGTCCGGCTGTGCTGCGAAGGAAACGTGGTCCAGCTTCATGCAGTCATCGTGACACCCGTCATACGGCCGTCCAAATCGGGCGGTGCAACACACGGGACCACCCGGACGGAACGCTCGCTTGACGGGTGCCCGGGGTGGTTCCCACAATGGAAGCCTAGGTCACGAGAGTCAGCGCCAAGCCCCAGCTTGCTGACCGGCAACCCTCCCTACCGCGGCGGGGTGCCCTGGGTGAAGACCTGGCCGGGACGTCGTCCGACGTCTGCGGCAAGCGCGGGCCCTCGGTTGCCCGTTCGTGCGGGCGCCGTGCGGACGGTCGCCAGGCCCCTGATCCTGCACAGGAGCACGGCCATGAGCACTGCACCCACCCCCGACAACCCCGAGGGCTGGTCCTTCGAGACCCGGCAGATCCACGCCGGTCAGAACCCGGACCCCGTGACCGGAGCCCGGTCGCTGCCCATCTACCAGACCTCGTCCTTCGTGTTCCCGGACGCGGACACGGCCGCCGCCCGGTTCGCCCTGCAGGAGATGGGACCCCTGTACTCCCGCCTGACCAACCCCACCACGGAGGTGGTGGAGAACCGCATCGCCTCCCTCGAGGGCGGCGTGGGCGCACTGATGGTCGCGTCCGGGCAGGCCGCCGCGACGCTGGCGGTGCTCAACCTGGGCGGCGCGGGCAGTCACGTGGTGGCCAGCCCCTCCCTCTACGGCGGGTCCTACAACCTGCTCAAGCACACGCTCGCGCGGCTGGGGGTGGAGACCACCTTCGTGGCGGACCCGGATGACCCGCAGCAGTGGCGGGACGCCGTGCGGCCCAGCACCGTGGCGTTCTTCGGGGAGATGATCCCCAACCCCCGCAACGATGTCCTGGACGTGGAGACGGTCGCCGAGATCGCCCACCGGGCCGGTGTGCCGCTGATCGTGGACAACACCGTGGCCACCCCGTACCTGGTGCGGCCCATCGAGTGGGGCGCGGACATCGTGCTGCACTCGGGCACCAAGTTCCTGGGCGGGCACGGCACGGCGATCGGCGGGTTCATCGTGGACGCCGGGCGCTTCGACTACGGTGCGGACCCCGAGCGCTTCCCCGGCTTCAACGAGCCGGACCCCACCTACAACGGCCTGGTGTACGCGCGGGACCTGGGGGAGGGCGGCGCGTTCGGCGCGAACCTCTCCTACGTGCTCAAGGCGCGCGTGCAGCTGCTGCGTGATCTGGGCTCGGCCATCTCACCGTTCAACGCGTTCCTCATCGAGCAGGGGATCGAGACGCTCTCCCTGCGCGTGGAGCGCCACGTGGCCAACGTCCAGCGGGTGGCCGAGTGGCTCGAGGCCCGCCCCGAGGTGCGCTCCGTCTCCTACGCGGGCCTGCCCTCCTCGCCGTGGCACGAGCGCGCCCGGAAGTACGCCCCCCGAGGAGCCGGTTCCGTCCTCGGCTTCGTCCTGGACGGCGGCAGGGACGCGGGGATCGCCTTCGTGGACGCACTCGGCCTGCACTCCCATGTGGCGAACATCGGGGACGTGCGCTCGCTGGTGATCCACCCGGCGTCGACGACGCACGCGCAGCTCTCGGCCGAGGAGCAGCTCGCGGCGGGTGTGGAACCCGGTTTCGTGCGGCTTTCTGTGGGCACCGAGGGCATCGAGGACATCCTCGCGGACCTGGAGGCCGGTTTCGCGGCGGTGGCAGGCGCCCCGACCGCGGGGGACGCGCAGGAGCCGGCGCGCTCGCGGTCGGCACAGTCGGCACAGGGTGGCGATGACGCCGTGGTTGCCGACACGGCGGTGGGCGCGGGTCGCGGAGGTGGCCCAGCGGCGTCGTCGAGGGCGCGTGGTGGCACGGACGCGGAGCGTGCGGCGTGAGCGCGGTGCAGACCGCGCCCACCGTGCGCCGGGACGGCGTGGTGCGCCGCGCGGACCTCGGGGAGCTGGAGCTGGAGTCCGGGGTGCGCCTGCCGGACGTGTGCCTGGCGTACGAGACGTGGGGCGAGCTGGCCCCGGACGGCTCCAACGCAGTGCTGGTCGAGCACGCGCTCACGGGCGATTCGCACGTGGCGCGCGGCACCAGTGTTGGGTACGGGGACACCGCACCCTTCGACACCCTGGACCGCCGCGTGGCCGCGGGGACCGACGGCTGGTGGGACGGGCTCGTGGGACCGGGGGCCGCGATCGACACCAACCGCTGGTTCGTGGTGTGCGCGAACATCCTGGGCGGCTGCCACGGCAGCACCGGCCCGGCGAGCCTGGCCCCGGACGGCGCCCCGTGGGGCTCGCGCTTCCCGCGCATCACCGTGCGCGACACCGTGGCCGCGGAGGCGCGGCTCGCGGACCTGCTGGGGATCCCGCAGTGGCGGCTCGTGGTGGGCGGCTCCATGGGCGGGGCCCGCGCGCTGGAGTGGGCCGTGTGCCACCCCGAGCGGGTGGCCGCGTGCGCGGTGATCGCCGCGAACGCCCGGGTCAGCGCGGAGCAGCTCGCGTGGGGCCGCACCCAGGCACTCGCCATCCGCCAGGACCCCCGGTTCCACCACGGCGACTACTACGCGGGCCCGCACCCCGTGGAGGGCCTCGGCCTGGCACGGCGGATCGCGCACATCACCTACCGCAGCGCCCACGAGCTCGCCGCGCGCTTCGGGCGGGAGCCCCAGCCGCGCGAGGACCCCGCGGGCACGTACCCCGGCAGCCGGGGTCGCTACCGGGTGGAGGGCTACCTGGACCACCAGGCGGAGAAGCTCGCGGCGCGCTTCGACGCGAACGCGTACCTCAGCGTCAACGAGACGTTGATGTCCCACGACGTCGCCCGCGGCCGCGGCAGCCTCCGGCAGGCCCTTGCGCGCACCCGCTGCGAGTGGCTCGTGGCCGCCGTGGACTCGGACCGGCTGTTCCCGCCCGAGGAGTCCGCGGAGCTCGCCGAAGCGCTGCCCGGTGAGCACGAGGTGCACACCATCACCTCACCGAGCGGCCACGACGGCTTCCTGCTGGAGACCCCACAGGTGGGCCGCCTGCTGCGGGCCACGGTGCTGGGGGACTGAGCGCGCGGGTGGCTGCCTGCTGCGGCTGACCTACGACGGCGCCTGCCCCCCGGAAGGGCGCGGGCGCCGTCGTCGTGTGGTGGAGCAGAGCGGGAGGGCTCAGGCCTCCTCGGCCTGCTGGGGGATCTCCTCGCCCGCGCCGGGGATGGTGGCCTGGCCGAAGGCGGGGCGCTTGGCGGTGATGAAGTCGCCGGAGCTGCGGCGGCGGATGCGGCGGCCCACCCACGGGACGAAGTACTTGCGGGCCCAGACCATGTCGTCCCGGCGGGCCTCGCGCCACGTGCGCTCGGGGCGCACCTCCGGGTGGTCCGGGGTGAGACCGTGGTCCACGCCCAGGCTGTCCAGGGTCTCGCACGCGAGCAACTGGTGGCCCAGGGGGGAGAAGTGCAGGCGGTCCGGGGCCCACATCTGGGGATCGCTCAGCTGGTTGAGCCCCCACAGGTCCACCAGCACGGCGTCGTGGCGGGCGGCCACGGTGCGCACGTTCTCGTTCCAGATGGCCACGCGCCCGCGGATGCCACGCATCACGGGGGTGTTGCCGATGTCCGCGGCGTCGAACATCACCACGGTGGCGCCGGTGGCGGCGATCTGCTCGACCACCACGTCCAGGCGGGACGCGATGTCGTCGGGGTCAGCGCCGGGGCGCAGCATGTCGTTGCCACCCGCGCTGATGGTCACGAGGTCCGGCTTGAGTTCCAGGGCGGGCTCCAGCTGCTCGTCCACGATGGGCTGGAAGAGACGCCCGCGGATGGCCAGGTTCGCGTAGGCGAAGTCGTCCGTGGTGCGCGCGAGCTCCTCGGCCACCCGGTCCGCCCAGCCGCGGAAGCCGCCAGGGACGGAGTCGTCCGGGTCACCCACGCCCTCGGTGAAGGAGTCCCCGATGGAGACCATGCGGTGCCACGGGTGCCACGGGTGCAGCGGTTCGGCGGTCGGGGTCTGCGGGGTTTCGGCCATCGGGGTCTGCGCTGGGGTGCTCTGATCCATGATCGGTTTCTAACACGCCCAAAGGGGTGGACGCGACTTCCGGGACCGGCAGCGCGTGCCAGGATGGTGGCATGCAGCAAGCCCCTCACGTGATCTGGAACAACGACCCCGACGACCGCGCAGGCACCCCGCTGGTGGTCCTGCTCCACGGCTACGGCTCGCACGAGGGGGACCTCATGGCCCTGAGCGAGTCCCTGCCGGAGTCCTTCAGCTACGTCGCCGTGCGTGCGCCGCAGCGCGCGGGGATGGGCTTCCAGTGGTTCCCGCTCGCGGATGACCTCAGCTTCACCACGGACGCCGTGGTGGCCGCCGCGCAGCCGGTGGTCGAGTGGCTGCGGGACGAGTCCCTGCAGCACACCCACGTGATCCTGCTGGGCTTCTCGCAGGGCATGGCCATGGCCACCACGGTGGCCCGTCACGCCCCGGACCTGGTGGACGCCGTGGTGGGTCTCTCCGGTTTCGTGGTCCCGGTGGCGCACGACGACGCCCAGGCGGACTTCTTCCACGACACCGCCCTGCGCGAGGAGCCCCTGCCCATGTTCTGGGGCCGCGACCCCGAGGACCCGGTGATCCCGCCCGCGATGGTGGACTTCACCGCGGAGTGGATGCAGCAGCACGCGGACGCCACCAAGGTGCAGTACCGCAACGTGGGCCACGGGGTGTCCCCGCAGGAGATCGGCCACGTGGGAGAGTACCTGCGCGCGCTGGTGGGCTGAGCCGGGTCCACGGCTCTCCACGACCTGCCTCAGGGGGCCGTGGCCGCGCTCCCGTCAGTTCCCACCCGGGTGCCGAACGGACGCGTCTCCTTCCATGCGGCGTCGGCGCGCAGCTCGCCACGGTCACGCGGAGACGAGACGCACCCCCGGCAGCCCGGAGCCCTCGACGGCGACGACGTCGCCCGGGTGCAGCTGGGCGCCGCGCCGGGTCTCCACCGCGCCGTTCACAGTCACCCTGCCCTCTGCCACCAGGGTCTTGGCCACGTGCCCGTCCTCGGCCAGGTTGGCCAGCTTCAGGGCCTGGCCCAGGCGGATCATCTCGTCGCGGATCGGCAGCTCTTCGTAGGCGTTGTCGCTCATGGGCACATTGTCTCAGGTGCTCTGGGAGTGCGCGGAAGCCCCAGGTGTCTCAGACGGCTCCGGAGTGCTCGGGGTGGGCCACGGGTCAGGACGGCCGGTGCCGGGACGTGCGAGGGCAGGGCGCGCGAGGCGACACGTGAACGCACCCGGGCGGCGTCGTGCGCCAAAGTAGTTGCACGTCCAACGAAGTGGGGCTACGTTCGGGGGAGACGTGCATCACACCCCACCCCAGGAGCAGCCATGACCCTCGTTCCCCACTTCGTCCACGGCCGCAGGACCGAGGGCGGCTCGGGCCGGACCCAGGACGTCTACAACCCGGTGGAAGGTGCGGTGAGCGCGCAGGTTCCCCTGGCCACCGCCGAGGAGGTCGCGGAGGCCGTGGGCTCTGCGGAGCGGGCCTTCCCCGAGTGGTCCGGGCTCAACGCCCAGCGGCGCGCGCGCATCCTGCTGAAGTGGGTGGACCTCATCAACGAGAACATGGACGAGCTGGCCACCCTGCTCTCCAACGAGCACGGCAAGACCTTCCCGGACGCGAAGGGTGACATCCAGCGCGGCATCGAGGTGGTGGAGTTCGCGGCCGGTGCACCGCACCTGCTCAAGGGCGAGTTCTCCAGCGGCGCCGGAACGGGCATCGACGTGCACTCCCTGCGCCAGCCCCTGGGCGTGGTGGCCGGAATCACCCCGTTCAACTTCCCCGCGATGATCCCGCTGTGGAAGACCGGCATCGCGCTCGCCGCGGGCAACACCTTCGTGCTCAAGCCCTCCGAGCGGGACCCCTCCGTTCCGGTGCGGCTCGCGGAGCTGGCCCTGGAGGCCGGGATGCCCGCGGGCACGCTGAACGTGGTCCACGGGGACAAGACCGCGGTGGACGCGCTGATCGAGGATCCCCGGGTGCGGGCCATCGGCTTCGTGGGCTCCACACCCATCGCCCAGTCCATCTACAGTGCGGCGGCCGCGCACAACAAGCGGGCGCAGTGCTTCGGCGGCGCCAAGAACCACATGGTGATCATGCCGGACGCGGACCTGGAGCAGGCCGCGGACGCGCTGATCGGCGCGGCCTTCGGCTCCGCGGGTGAGCGCTGCATGGCCATCTCCGTGGCGGTGCCCGTGGGGGAGGCCACCGCGGACACCCTGCGGACACTGCTCGAGGAGCGGATCGCCACGCTCACGCTCGGCCCGTCCCTGGACGAGTCCTCCGACTTCGGACCGGTGGTGAGCGCCCAGGCCAAGGAGCGCATCGAGTCCTACATCGCCGCCGGTGAGAAGGAGGGTGCCGAGCTCGTGGTGGACGGCCGCGGTGCCACCGTGGACGGCTACCCGGACGGCTTCTGGGTCGGCGCCACCCTGTTCGACCGCGTGACCACGGACATGAGCATCTACCGCGAGGAGATCTTCGGCCCGGTGCTGTGCATTGCCCGCGCCGCGGACTACGAGGAGGCCCTGCGCCTGCCCAGCGAGCACGAGTTCGGCAACGGCGTGGCCATCTTCACCCGTGACGGGGACACCGCCCGGGACTTCACCACCCGCGTGGACGTGGGCATGGTGGGCGTGAACGTCCCCATCCCCGTGCCGATCGCGTACTACACCTTCGGCGGCTGGAAGGCCTCGGGCTTCGGGGACCTCAACCAGCACGGCACGGACGGGCTGAAGTTCTACACCAAGACCAAGACCGTCACCACGCGCTGGCCCTCCGGTGCCAAGGAGGGCGCGAGCTTCGTGATGCCCGCGGGCAGCTGAGCCGCGCGGCGTCGTCGTCCGCAGCCCCCCGGCACTCCACCACCCCCGGATCTCCACCACTCCTGGAACGAGGAACGTCATGACCGAGACCACCAGCCAGCAGCTCCCCGCCGTCGCCTTCCTGGGCCTGGGCCACATGGGCGGCCCGATGGCCGCGAACCTCGTGGAGGCGGGCGTGCGGGTCACCGGCTACGACATCGTCCCCGAGGCGTGCGCGGCGGCCCGCGAGCAGGGGGTCGACGTGGTGGACACCCCGCAGGATGCCGTGCGCGCGGCGGGCGTGGTGATCACCATGTTCCCGTCCGGCCGGCACGTCATCGACGCCTACACGGGGGCCGACGGCGCCGAGGGCCTGCTCGCCGCGGCTCCCGCGGGTGCCACGTTCCTGGACTGCTCCACCATCAACATCTCCGAGGCGCAGGAGGCCGCCCAGCTGGCGCGGGACGCCGGGTTCACCGCGGCGGACGCCCCGGTCTCCGGGGGAGTGGTGGGCGCCACCGCCGGGACCCTCGCGTTCATGGTGGGCGGTGAGCCGGAGGTGTTCGAGCGCGTGCGGCCGCTGCTGGAGATCATGGGCGCGCGCGTGGTGCACTGCGGCGGCAACGGCATGGGCCAGGCCGCGAAGATCTGCAACAACATGATCCTGGGTGTGTCCATGGTGGCGGTCAGCGAGGCGTTCGTGCTCGCGGAGAAGCTGGGGCTGGAGCACCAGGCGATGTTCGACGTCGTCTCCAACGCCTCCGGCCAGTGCTGGGCACTGACCACCAACTGCCCGGTTCCCGGCCCCGTGCCCACGAGCCCGGCCAACAACGACTTCGAACCCGGTTTTGCCGGCGCCCTGATGGCCAAGGACCTCAACCTCGCGGCCACCGCGCTGGACGAGACCGGGGCCACGGCGCCCATGGGGCGGTTGGCTGCGGAGCTCTACAACCAGTTCGTGACGGACGGCCACGCAGGCAAGGACTTCTCCGGGATCATCACGACGCTGCGGGCGGGGACGGGGGAAGACTCACAGGGAGGTTCTCGGGAGCAGTGAAGTCCCCGGAGCGCGCACGGAAGCCGCTGAGTGCGGCCACGATCGTCTCCACCTCCTGCTCCTCGAAGCCCGTGGTCAGGAACAGCTGCTCGTTCAGCGCGCGGCTGGCCTGCTCCACGATCTCCAGACCCTCGAGGGTGAGCGCCACGTTCACCGCCCGGCGGTCCGTGCTGACCGGCTCACGGCGCACCAGCCCGGCGTCCTCCAGACGGTCCACGGCATTGGTGATGGACGTGGGGTGCACCTGCAGCAGGGCGCTCGCCTTCTTCATGAGCATCTTGTGCTCCCGTGCGAAGCTCAGCAGGGCCAGCACCTCGTAGCGGGAGAACGTGAGCCGGAACGGCTTGAGAATGCGGTCCGCCTGCCCCAGCAGCAGCTGTTGTGCGCGCATGATCGAGGTCACGGCCGCCATGGGACCGGCGGCCTGCGTCCAGCCCTCGCGCTCCCAGTTGCGCCGTGCTTCGGCAATGGGATCGCGGGGGAGGGGCTCGTGCTGGGGCATGCCCGCATTCTAGTGGGCACCGGCCTGCGGGCTCGCAGCGGCGCAGCCCCGGGCGTGGGCACCCCATGTGATCCGCACCACGGAAAATCCATGAATCCGTTATAGTTGGACGTACCACTATCGACCTGCCCACCACACGAGGACCAGGACCATGAGCCCAGCCGCATCACCCCAGCGCGCCACCGCATCCCTCCCCACCCCGGACCTGCTGCACCTGGAGCACCAGCTCGGCGCGGCGGAGCGTGAGCGGCTGCACGCCATCTCGGAGTACCTGCAGCACGAGGTGCGGCACCAGAGCGTGGACCCGTGGAACCGGGAGGAGCTGCCCCGGGAGTTGCTGCCCGGGCTCGCCGAGCTCGGACTGGGGCGGCTGGTCCAGGACGGCGGCTCCCGTCTGTTCCAGGGCCTGGTGCACACCCAGATCGCCCGCGCGGACCTCTCGCTGTCCGCGCTGCTCGGCATCCACAACGAGCTGATCGTGGGCACCCTCGCCGCTTTCGGCTCGGAGGAGCAGAAGCAGACGTGGCTGCCCGGGCTCATGGAGCTGCGGCAGCTGGGCGCGTTCTGCCTCACCGAGCCCGAGCACGGCTCGGACATCGCCGGTGGTCTTGCCACCACCGCCACGCGGGACGCGGACGGGTGGGTGCTCAGCGGCTCCAAGCGCTGGATCGGGCTCGGCACCGTGGCGGACCTCGCGCTGGTGTGGGCCCGGGACACCGCGGACGGCCTCGTCAAGTGCTTTGCGGTGGACACGTCCCTGCCGGGGTACGCGGCCACCAAGATCGAGCACAAGATGGGTCTGCGCATCATGCAGAACGCGGACATCGAGCTCACGGACCTCCGGCTGCCCGCTGACGCACTCCTGCCCGGTGCGGCGTCCTTCCAGGCGGCCAACGGCCTGCTCAAGGACTCCCGCGCGTGGGTGGGCTGGCAGGCCGTGGGCGCCCAGCAGGCGATCCTGGACATCGTGCGGGACTACGCCCTGGAGCGGATCCAGTTCGGCAGGCCGCTCGCGAGCTTCCAGCTCGTCCAGCAGGTGATCGCGGAGGTTGCCGGGAACCTGGCGGCCAGCTCCGGGATGATGGCGCAGCTCACGCACGTCCAGGAGGCGGACGAGCTCGCCATGATGCAGGCCGCCCTCGCCAAGTCCACCGCGACGCGCCTGGCCCGCCAGTCCGCCGCGCAGGCCCGGGACGCGCTCGGTGGCAACGGCCTGCTGAGTCCGTACGGGATCGCCAAGGTCATGGCGGACATCGAGGCCATCCACACGTACGAGGGCAGCTACCACATCAACTCGCTCATCGTGGCCCGCGCCCTCACGGGCGTCTCCGCGTTCGTTTCGTAGGTGTTCGAAATTAACGACGTGATGGATCAACGAAGCGGCAGGTGACACCGTTGCGTCACCATCGCCGCTCTGTTCGACTCAGGTGAGTTCGTGGGCGTTGATGAGCTTCTGGCTCACGGTGGCTCCCGCCAACAGTGTCGCCAGCCCTGCTGTGACGGCAGCGGCGATCATGATGGCCGGGATTCCCACGATGGCTGCAAGTTGCCCTGCGGTCAGGGCGCTCACAGGCATGATCCCGAAACCGACGAAACGCGCGGCACCCCCAACCCGTCCGAGCTGGGCGTCAGGAATCATGCGGGGCCGTATGGAGCCGGACACAACGTTTCCAATCACGCCGGCTATTCCGGCGATCAAGCCGTAGGCCACCATACCGGCCACGCTCGGAGAGATCAGGGGGACGACAAGGGCCACGGCACCGACGGCCCAGCACGAGAGCAAGACGGTCATCTCGAGCAGTCGTCGCAAAAGATAGGTGGCCAGCCAGCTACCAAGCAAGGCGCCGGCAGGAAGAGCGATGACAACCAGCCCCCACGTCTGCGGGGTCAAGGCCCCTGCGGAACCCGGCCCGACCATCCAGAGCAGTAGCACGGCGCCCATCGCGGTGGAACCGGCGTTCCACAGCGCTCCAAAGAAGATCAGGGGTCGAAGTACCGGGTGGCGCCACAGAATCCTGAGTCCGCCATTCAGATGGTTCTTTTCATCATCTTCAGGGGCGCTTCGCGTCGCGGGGGCACGCCAGCGCCGCAGACCAAGGAAAAGGACGAGCACCGCGGCGAGGACGGCGACGGCGGGGAGCCCGAGCACCCATGCGGCGCCCAAGCCGACGAGCAATCCGGCTAGGGGAGGGCCGATAAATCCGTTGGTGATCTGCTCGAGGGAGAGAAGGCGCGCATTGGCGCGTTGCAGTTCGGTGGATGACCGTCCTGTCAAGGCGGGGACCTGTGCCTGTGCAGCCAGGTCCACGAACACCTCGGTGATCCCGTAGGACAGTGCCAGAAAAACCAAGATCAGGATCGTAAGATGCCCGGCCATCGCCAGACCGGTGACTGCGAGAAGCAGGATCGCGCGCATGGTCAGCGCAACGATCATGATACGGCGACGGTCCCACCGGTCGACTCCTCGGCCGGCGCTCAAACCGAGGAGGAGCCATGGGAGCCAGACCGCGGCGCTGAGTGCGCCCATGGCGGACGGGGACCGGGTCAGGGTGAGCGCCAGAAGGCCAATGCCCGTCTGCATGACGCCGTCTGCCAGGTTTGCCATGCCCACCGCGCCGAGGTGAGCATGGAAAGGATGAACGCGGCGGGGGCTTGACAAACGATGGAGCGGGACCATGGGCACCTCTAGACTGAGTACAACGGAAGCTATGCAAAGAAAGTTCTGCAAAGGTATCTCTGTATATGGATGAGGACAAGAACCTGCCCGTGGCGATGACGCCTGAGCAGATGAAGGCATTCAGCCATCCGCTCCGGATGCGGCTGTATCGCCTGCTCGAAGATCAGGGGCAGGCCACGGCCAGCATGCTGGCTCGGCAGACGGGGGAGAGCAGTGGGCAGACGAGCTACCACCTTCGCCAGCTGGCCAAGTACGGCTTCGTTGGTGAGGTCGAGGGGTCGGGGTCGAGTCGGCAGCGGTGGTGGCGGGCGCAAAGCTTCTCCTTCGAAGACGTCGGCACTGCACCGGCCGTGGTGGTGGAGGGCTTGCGGGACTGGACCGTCGAAGCAGTGGTGAACGATCTCCGCCGCTCGGTCGCGGGTTCAGCCAGAGACTCCCCGTGGTCTGAGGCAGGAACGCTGACGACGTACACGCAGTGGATGACCTCTGAGGAGTTGGCTGCGCTCACGACAGAGATGCTGCGCACCCTCAAACGTCACTCGGAGGCCGCTGAGCAGCGCCGCAAAGGTGAAGGAAAGATGCCGGGCGACACATCGGAACGTGCCGGAGAGAGACGCGTTCGCATCTTCTTGCACTCCTTCTCTCTTCCAGACGAACACCACAGCCACGACAGACCCCAAGCACACGAGTGAGCGGGTGCCGCCCGGCGTCGGTTCGTGGCCCCGGGAATCACTCCCACGCGCTTCGGGGGGCGAAGCATCCGAACGGACTGAGCGGCGGGCGGTGCGCGCGGGAGTCCGCCGTGCGGCGTCGTCGTGCGCGGGGGTTAGGTCCGGCCTGCGGAACCTCGCTACCCTGGAGCGGAACGGCTCTGCCCGCGCGGGTCGAGAGCCTGAGCCCACCGATCCCCACGCGCGAGCCCTCGCGAGGCCCGCGCGAGAAACGGAAGTGAGACCGCATGGCCCCGAAATCCACCCTGGACAATGTCATCTCCCTGGCCAAGCGCCGGGGCTTCGTGTTCCAGGCGGGTGAGATCTACGGCGGTTCGCGCTCCGCGTGGGACTACGGGCCCCTGGGTGCGGAGCTGAAGGAGAACATCAAGCGCGAGTGGTGGCAGACCTTCGTGCGTGGCCGCGCGGACATGGTGGGCCTGGACTCCTCGATCATCCTGCCGTCCGCGGTGTGGCAGGCCTCCGGGCACGTGGAGACGTTCACGGACCCCCTGGTGGAGTCCCTGCACACCCACAAGCGCTACCGTGCGGACCACCTGCTGGAGGCGTACGAGGCCAAGCACGGGCACCCGCCGGTCAACGGGCTGGCGGACGTCAAGGACCCGGAGACCGGCCAGGACGGCAAGTGGACCGAGCCGCAGCAGTTCTCCGGTCTGATGAAGACCTTCCTGGGCCCCGTGGACAACGAGGAGGGCAAGCACTTCCTGCGCCCGGAGACCGCCCAGGGCATCTTCGTGAACTTCCTCAACGTGGTCACCGCCGCCCGCAAGAAGCCGCCGTTCGGCATCGGACAGATCGGCAAGGCGTTCCGCAACGAGATCACCCCCGGCAACTTCATCTTCCGCACGCGCGAGTTCGAGCAGATGGAGATCGAGTACTTCATCCACCCGGACGAGGCCACGCAGTACTTCGACGAGTGGGTCGAGGCGTGCTGGAACTGGTTCGTGGACCTGGGCGTGAACCCGGACAACATGCGCCGCTACGACGTCCCCGAGAACGACCGCGCGCACTACTCGGACGGCACCATCGACATCGAGTACCGCTTCGGCTTCCAGGGCTCCGAGTGGGGTGAGCTGATGGGCGTGGCCAACCGCACGGACTTCGACCTCAGCAACCACACCGAGGCCTCCGGAACCAAGATGCAGTACTTCGACCAGGCCTCCGGCGAGCGCTACACCCCGTACGTCATCGAGCCGTCCTTCGGGCTGACCCGCTCCATGATGGCGTTCCTGGTGGATGCGTACGTGGAGGACGAGGCGCCCAACACCAAGGGCGGTGTGGACACCCGCACTGTGCTGCGCCTGGACCCCCGCCTGGCCCCGGTCAAGGCCGCCGTGCTGCCGCTGTCCAAGAAGGAGGACCTGCGCCCCGACGCGCAGAACCTGGACGCCGAGCTGCGCCGCCGCTGGAACATCGACTACGACGACGCCGGGGCCATCGGGCGCCGCTACCGTCGCCAGGACGAGATCGGCACCCCGTTCTGCATCACCGTGGACTTCGACACCCTGGAGGACCAGGCCGTGACCATCCGCTCCCGGGACGAGATGACCCAGGAGCGCGTGGGCCTGGACCGCGTGCAGCAGTACCTGGCCGAGCGCCTGGAGAAGTGAGCGCATGAGCATCGACTACCGCCTCTGGCAGGAGGACGACGACCTCCGCCTGCTGGAACTGTGGCCCGACGCCGAGTCCGCGCCCGTCCAGGCGTTCCGTGCCCGGCTCGGTGCTGAGGACCACAGCGGCTTCTCCACGACGCTGGTGGCCACCGACGACGACGTCCCGGTCGCCGCGGGGGTCTGCTACGCCTCCGCGTGGCACCCGCAGCGGCTGTGGCTGTTCGTGGAGGTGGCCCCGGACCACCGCCACGAGGGCATCGGGCGGGAACTGGTGTCCCGGCTGCGGGCAGCGGCCCGTGAGGCCGGTGCTCCCGTCGAGGCCCTGCGCACGCGCATGACCCCGGGCTCCACAGGGGAGGGCTTCGCCCGCTCCCTCGGGTTCGTGGACACCATGCGCTCGCGCGTGGTCCGCGTGGACGCCGGCGCCCTGCCGCAGCCCACGATGGGCAAGAACGCCGACGGCTCGGACGCCGAGTCCGTGGCGGACCTCGCGACCGGTTCGGTGGAGCTCACCCGGGCCGTGGAGGCCTTCTACCGTGCGGTGCACGAGTGGGATCCCGTGGGGGACGTGAGCATCGGGGCGGTCAACAAGCAGTTCCTCTCGGACACCGCCGGGGCCTACGGCGCGGTGGTGCTGCGGCGCACGGTGGACGGTACGGAGGGGAAGGGCCCGATCGGTGCTTTCGCCGTGAGCTACCGCCCGTTCGACCCCGCCAACCCGCACGACGAGCCCCTGCCGAACGAGGTGGCGGACGTGCTGCTGGGCTACGTCCCCGGGACGGCCGGCGCCACCCCGGAGCAGTCCGGTGCCGCACTGGAGACCCTGCTGGCGCTGCTCGTGAGCGACTACCCGGTGGAGATCCAGGTGGACGACTCCATGGGCCCGCTGGTGGCCGTGGTGGACAACCTCCTGGCCGCCGGGGTGGCACGGGTGGTCACGGAGACCGAGACCCTGGTCCTGGACTAGGTGTCACGATGGATCCCCATCGCCCTTTCCCTCGAAGAGGAGGGCATGGGCCCACCAATACTGCCGCTACTCGAAAGGGAATCATGTCCTCCGCGTCCTCGCCTCGTCATGAAATCACGTCAAGATCTCCGGGATCCTGCTCACCTCCCCTGATCCTGCAGGGAATGAAGGAGGCACGGCGTCCTACTGGGCCAGTGGTCGGACTCCTCGTCGCAGGCCTGGCGATGCTTGGCCAGTTCGTCTTTCTGCCGCTGCTGATGGTTGACGACACTCCGCCTCAGTCGATGATCGCTCAGCTCGGCCTCACCGTCCCGTTCCTGGGCTGGGCACTGGCCCTGCTGGCATGGGTGAAGTTCAAGGAGAAACGCTCGATTCGCAGTGTCGGGTTGACCGCTGGAGCATTCCGCGGTCTCCTCGTGGGCAGCCTGGTGGGATTCGGCATGACCGCCATCGTCGTGGCTGTCAATCTGATCGCAGGAACCGCCACTCTCGGATCCTTCTCCTGGGGCGCGCTCGGAGGTGTTCTCATCGTCCTCGTCGGATTCGCGATCCAGAGCTCCACCGAGGAGATCGTGTTCCGGGGGTACCTCAGTCAGGCCCTCGCCCGCTGGGGTGCACCTGCTGCGTTCCTCCTCCAGGCAGTCGTGTTCTCGGCCCTGCACAGCTCGAACGGTGGAGCAACCTTTGTGACGGTGCTCAATCTCTTCCTCTTCGCCACTTTCCTGGCGGCTTGGACGTATGTCACCGGCAACCTGTGGGCCGCGTGTGCCTGGCACACCGTGTGGAACTGGGCGCAGGGGAACATCTGGGGAGCGGCTGTGTCGAACAACCCCTTCGCAACTCGGATGGCGCACTACTCCACGGTGGACGGGTCTCCGAGCTGGCTCACCGGCGGCGGTTTTGGTTTCGAGGGCTCCGTGGTTGCCACGGTGATGTTTGCCGCAGCCACCGTCTACCTTCTTGTCCGGCACCGTCGCGCTCGTTCCTGACGCCCGCCCATCAGACCCGTCGTTGAAGACTGCCTCGCCAGACCCAGTATGAAAGGTGGCGGGAATGTGCTGCGGCGGGTTGGGGAGTGGGTCATGGCAATACCTTGATCCTCTACCCAGCTGCGGGGGAGGTGCACGCGGGGACCGCGTGCTCCCGACGAATATCGGGCACCCCTAGCACCTGCCGCGAAGGCCCTCCCTCCGAGCACTCGGCGGGAGGGCCTTCGCATGCGCGGCCTGCCCGAGCACCGCCCCACCCCCGCGCATGTGCTTTCCGCGGTGAGGACCGTGGTATGACGTTCACGGACGAAAGGACTTCCATGACCGGCTCCCAGGTGACACCCCGCTCGGACCGCGCGGCCTCTCCACCCGACACCCAGCCCCTGAACGGGCGGCTGCGGCTGATCGCCACCGTGGCCACGTTCGGCGGGCTGCTGTTCGGCTACGACACCGGCGTGATCAACGGCGCTCTGCCCTCCCTGGTCACGGATCTGCGGCTCACTCCGTTGCTGGAGGGGCTGGTCGCCTCCATCCTGCCGTTCGGCGCGGCCTGGGGCGCGGCGTTCGGTGGGCGGTTCGCGGACCGTTTCGGGCGGCGTCGTGTGCTCACGGTGCTCGCGGTGCTGTTCGTGGCCGCGACGCTCGGCTGCGCACTCGCCCCCTCGGTGGGGGTGCTCGTGGCGTTCCGTGCGGTGCTGGGACTGGCCGTGGGTGCGTCGTCGGTGATCGTGCCCGTGTTCCTCGCGGAGCTGGCACCCGCCCACCTGCGCGGGCGGGTGGTGGCCCAGAACGAGCTGATGATCGTGGGTGGGCAGGCGCTCGCGTTCGTCTTCAACGCGGGTCTGGCGACGGCGTTCGGGCACGTCCCGCACGTGTGGCGCTACATGCTGGTGCTCGCCACGGTGCCCGCGCTGGTGCTGTGGGTGGGGATGACCGTGGTGCCGGAGTCCCCGCGCTGGCTGGCCCGCCGCGGCCGCCTGGACGAGATGGTGCGGGTGCTCCAGCGCATCCGGCAGCACGCCTACACCGCGGACGAGGCCGAGGGCGTGCGGGAGCTCGCCGCGCAGGACGCGGACCGTCCCGCCGCCGGTGTGCTGGACCTCGTGCGCGTGCCGTGGATCCGCGGCATCTTCGGGATCGGTGCGGCCATGGCCGTGATCAACCAGATCTCCGGGATCAACGCCATCCAGTACTACGGCGTGACCGTGCTGCAGGACTCGGGCTTCGGCGGCAACGGGGCGTTCTACGCGAACATCATCCCCGGGTTCGTGGGCGTGGCCGCCGTGGCGCTCGCCATGGTGCTGCTCAAGCACGTGGGCCGGCGCCCGCTGCTGCTCACCGGGCTGGCGGGGACCATCACCTCGCTGACCGCGTTCGCGCTGTGCTACCTGCTGATCCCCGAGGACAGCGCTGCCCGGCCGTGGGCGGTGCTCGCGTGCATCGTGGTGTTCGTGGGCTTCGAGCAGTGCTGCGTGGGAACCGTCACGTGGCTGTACATGTCCGAGATCTTCCCGCTGTCCGTGCGCGGGGTGGGAATGGGCGCGTGCGCGTGGTTGCTGTGGATGATGACGTTCGTGGTGGGGCTGACCTTCCCCCTGCTCACGGACGCCCTGGGGGTGGGGTACACGGTGTTGATCTTCGTGGCCCTGCAGCTCGTGGCGCTCGTGTGGGTGCACCGTGTGGCCCCGGAGACCAAGGACCGCACCCTGGAGGAGCTGGAGCAGCACTTCCGCGGCGCGTAGGGGACAATGGTCTGTCGCCCCGCACCACCCGATCCACCACGTGAGGAAACCGTCCGTGTCCTGTGAAGCCAGCGTCGTCGCCCCGCCGGAGGAAGCCGGGTGCCCGCAGTGGGTGCCCCAGCCGGACGTCGCCGCCCGGGCACGGGAGCTGGGCGAGCGCTTCGAGCGGGCCTACGGCCGCGCACCGGCGGGGGTGTGGGCCGCGCCCGGGCGCGCCAACCTCATGGGGGAGTACATCGACTTCTCGGGCGGGATGTGCCTGCCGTTCGCGCACCAGTACGTGACCCTCACCGCCGCCGCACCGCGCACGGACGGGGTGCTGCGGGCGCTGTCCCTGCAGGACGCGGACGAGTCCGTGGCGGACCACCGGCTGCGGGAGACCCGCGTGGCGCAGATCGCCCCCGGGGGGATCAGCGGCTGGTTCGGGTACGCCGCCGGCGTCGCCTGGGGCATGAACCGTGTGGCCGCGGGCGCCTCCGCGCACCCGGTGGCCGTACCGGAGCTCACCCTGCCCGCGGAGTTCGGCGCGGACCTCATGGTGGACTCCACCGTGCCCATCGGCGCCGGACTCGCCTCCTCCGCGGCCCTGGAGTGCTCCGTGGCGCTCGCGCTGCACTCGCTGCACACGGGCGAGGACGACCCCGACGACGCCCACCGCCGCGCCCTCGCGCGCGCGTGCATGGATGCCGAGAACTACATCGTGGGCGCCAACACGGGCGGCCTGGACCAGACCGCGTCCCTGCGCTCGCACGCGGGCGAGATGATCGCCCTGGACTGCCGCGACTTCGACGCCACCCACCTGCCCGCCGACCCCTCCGCAGCCGGTCTCACGTGGCTCGCGGTGGACACCCGCGCCCCGCACCGGCTCGCGGACGGCCAGTACAGCTCCCGCCGGGACGAGTGCGAGGCCGCGGCCGCCGTCCTGGGCGTGGCCCGCCTGCGCGACGCCCTGCCGGAGCACCCCACCGAGGACGACGCCGCCACGGTCCTCGAGCACTTCGACGCACTGGTCTCCTCCGGGGCCGCCCTGCGCGGCAACCCGGAAGGTGTGCGGCTGCGGCTGCGCCACTCCTTGACGGAGATGGTCCGCTCGGTGCGCATCGCGGACCAGCTCTCCTCCCCGGACCCGGACTGGTCACTCGTGGGCCGCCTGCTCGTGGCTGGCCACGAGTCCATGCGTCGCGACTGCCAGGTCACCGTCCCCGAGCTCGACGCCGCCGTGACCGCGTGCCTGGACGCCGGCGCCCTGGGCGCCAAGGTGGTGGGCGGCGGCTTCGGCGGCTCGGTGATCGCCCTGGCACCCGCGGATGACGTCGAGGCGCTCGCCGCGTCCGTGTGCGGGTCCTTCGCGGAGCACGGCTTCCGCGACCCCCTGTTCCTCACCCTGATCCCGTCGCCCGCGGGGCGTCGGGTCCGCTAGCACCGTTCCGGGAGTCCCAGAGTGTTCGCAGCCCACACCTCCGCCCGCCGGCTCAAGCGCGGCCTCGCCGCCCGTGAGCGCGGGGACCTCGCCGCGGCCCGGACGCTGTTCGAGGACGCCCTGCGGATCGCCCGGCTGGGGGATGCGTGGTGCGCGGCGGGTGACGCGGCGTCGTCGTGGGGAGATCTGGAGCGCGACGCCGAGAACCTGGCCGGGGCTGAACACCATTACCGGATCGGTGCCGTCCAGTACCGGCGGGCGGAACGCTCCGCGCGCTCGGTGCGGGGACGGGTGCGCTGCCTGGAGGAGCTGGGGGACGTGCTGCTCGGACTCGGACGCCCGTGGGACGCGTACCGCGTGTTCCAGGAGGGCGCCGAGGCCGCTGGTGTGGATCCCCGGGCCGTGGACGTGCGCAGCGCCGGGTTCGTCACGCGCGAGGACCTGCGCTGGACCTCCCACCTGGCCACGGCGGCCCAGGCGGCCGGGCGGCGCAAGCTCGCGGAGGAGCACTACGAGGCGGTGCTGAGCGGGTGCGGGACCCGCCGGGATGCCGCCGGGCAGATCCTGTGCTGGCAGGGACTCGCCGCGCTCGCGCGGGACCGGATGGCCTGGGCCGACGCCGCGCACGCCCTGGAGAACGCCTCGAACCTGTACTCGGCACTGCCGGACCCCGAGGCGCACACGGACGAGTGGGTGGCGTGCCTGCGTGAGCTCGGGGCGGTGTGCAAGACCCTGGGCCGCCGGGACGAGCAGATCCGCGCGTTCAAGCTCGCGGTGCGGCTGGAGCAGATCGCGGCGTCCGGGACCGGGCCCGCGCGTGACGCCACCGTCTGAGACGGCCCGACGGCAGGGCATGCGAGCTCGGGACCGGCCCGTGCGGCGTCGTCGGGGTCCGCGGGGCGGGAGACGCCGCCCAGCGGGAGCGCTGTTGCGGGCAAGTGAGACAATGGCACGCGATGAGCACCGAGACGACTGAGACCGCGGACCGCGAACCGGCCGTGCTGAACCTGAAACCCCTGCACCTGGGCCCCCTGACCGTGGACGTGCCCGTGGTGCTGGCCCCCATGGCCGGGGTGACCAACAAGTCCTTCCGGAAGCTGTGCCGCGAGTACGGCGGGGGACTGTACGTGACCGAGATGGTCACCGCGCGTGCCCTGGTGGAGCGCCGCCCGGAGTCCCTGCGGATCATCCACCACGACCCGGACGAGACCCCGCGCTCCATCCAGATCTACGGTGTGGACGCCGTGAACGTGGGCAAGGCCGTGCGGATGGTCGCGGAGGAGGACCGCGCGGACCACATCGACCTCAACTTCGGTTGCCCGGTGCCCAAGGTCACCAAGCGCGGTGGCGGCTCCGCCCTGCCGTGGAAGACGGACCTGTTCCGCGCGATCGTGAGCACCGCGGTGCGCGAGGCGTCCGTTGCGGACATCCCGGTGACGGTGAAGATGCGCATCGGCATCGACGACGAGCACCAGACCTACCTGGACGCCGGGCGCATGGCGCGCGACGAGGGCGTGGCCGCGGTGGCCCTGCACGGGCGCACCCTGGAGCAGCACTACTCGGGCACCGCGAACTGGGACGCCATCGCCCGGCTGCGGGAGGCCCTGCCGGACATCCCCGTGCTCGGCAACGGGGACATCTTCTCCGCCGAGGACGCGGTGGCCATGGTGGAGCACACGGGCGTGGACGGCGTCGTCGTGGGCCGCGGCTGCCAGGGTCGCCCGTGGCTGTTCGGGGATCTGCAGGCCGCGTTCGAGGGCAGCCCGCGCCGCTTCCGTCCGGGGGTGCGCAAGGTGGCGGACACCGTCTACCGTCACGCGGAGCTGCTCACGGAGGAGTTCGGGGACGAGGCCAAGGGCTGCCGCGAGATCCGCAAGCACGTGTCCTGGTACTTCAAGGGCTACCCCGTGGGCGGGGAGCTGCGCGCGAAGATGGCGCAGGTGCCCACGCTCGCCGCGCTGCGCGAGCTGCTGGACCAGCTGAACCTGGACGCCCCCTATCCCGGTGCGGACGTGGAGGGGCCCCGCGGGCGCGCGGGCTCGCCCAAGAAGCCGCACCTGCCGGACGGCTGGCTGTCCTCGCGGATCCTGGGCGACGCCGAACGGCTGGGTCTCGCGGCCGCCGAGCTCGACGTCTCGGGAGGCTGAGCGCCGTGCACACCCCCGACCGGCTGGAGTCCCTGTCTCCCGGCTACACGCCCGCGGACACCGAGCGCTTCGTCACCGAGGACCACCACAACCGCCACCGCAGCCACTTCGAGCGGGACCGCGCGCGTGTGCTGCACAGCTCCGCGCTGCGCCGGCTCGCGGCCAAGACCCAGGTGGTGGACCCGCAGACCTCGGACTTCGTGCGCAACCGCCTCACGCACTCCCTGGAGGTCGCGCAGATCGGGCGGGAACTCGGCAAGGCGCTGGGCTGCGACCCGGACGTGGTGGACGCCGCGTGCCTCTCCCACGACCTCGGCCACCCGCCGTTCGGGCACAACGGGGAGACGGTGCTCGCCCAGCTCACCCGGGGCATCGGGGGCTTCGAGGGCAACGCCCAGACCCTGCGGTTGCTCGTGCGCCTGGAACCCAAGATCATGACGCCCTCGGGGGAGCCCGCCGGGCTCAACCTCACGCGCGCCACGCTGGACGCCACGTGCAAGTACCCGTGGTCCGCCGCGGACGCCCCGCCCCGCGCGGACGGGCGCCCCAACCGCAAGTTCGGCGCGTACCAGGACGACCTCCCGGTGTTCGAGTGGTTCCGAGAGGGCGCGGTGCAGGGCCGCAAGTGCCTGGAGGCCCAGGTGATGGACCTCGCGGACGACATCTCCTACAGCGTGCACGACGTGGAGGACGCCGTGGCCGCCCACGCCCTGCAGCTGGAGCTGCTCGCGGAGCCCACCCAGCGCGGGCGGGTCATCGAGTGCACGCGCGGCTGGTACCTGCCCCAGGCCACGGACGCGGAGCTCGACGCCGCCCTGGCCCGCCTGGAGGCCACCACCGCCTGGGTACCGCGCATGAACGGCACCCGCGCGGACCTCGCGCGGCTCAAGAATATGACGAGTCAGCTGATCGGGCGCTTCGCGATGTCCGCGGTGGCGGCCACCCGGGACGTGGCCGGGGACGACCGGCTCACCCGCTACCGGGCCTCGCTCGTGGTCCCCTGGGAGACCCAGCTGGAGATCGGCGTGCTCAAGGGCATTGCCACGGCGTTCGTGATGACCGTGCGGGACGCCCTGCCCCTGTACGAGAACCAGCACGAGATCCTCACCATCCTGGTGGAAGCCCTCATGGAGACGGACGGGCGGTTCCTGGCCACCGAGTTCGCCGCGGACTGGCGGGAACTGGGGGACGGGCCCGGCGCGGAGGCCGCCCGGCTGCGGCTCGTGGTGGACCAGATCGCGTGCCTCACGGACCACTCGGCCGTGGCGCTGCACGACCGCATCCGGGGCACCAACTGGCGCACCGGGGACAAGCCGCTGTGGTGAGGTGGGGCGCCCTGCACACCCGCCCGAGCGGCGTCGTGCCGGTTTGACGGGGTGCCTAAACTGGCCCAGTGGCCGGACTGATCAAGCGTGAAGACATCGACGAGGTTCGCGCGCGCACGGACATCCGCGAGGTCGTGGAGCAGTACGTCACCCTGAAGCCCGCGGGGATCGGTTCCTACAAGGGGCTCTGCCCGTTCCACGACGAGCGCTCACCGTCCTTCCACGTGCGACCGCAGATGGGCACGTACCACTGCTTCGGCTGCGACGAGTCCGGGGACGTCATCGCGTTCCTCATGGAGATGGACCACACCCCGTTCACGGAGACCGTGGAGCGGCTGGCCGCACGGATCGGCTACGAGCTGCACTACGAGCAGGGCGGGGCGCCCAACCGCGAGGAGGTGGGCCGCCGCCAGCGTCTGCTGGACGCCCACAAGGTGGCCGCCGAGTTCTTCCAGCGCAACCTCTACACCCGTCAGGCCGCCGCCGCCCAGAAGTTCCTGGGGGAGCGGGGCTTCGACCACGCCGCCGCCCGCACCTACGGCATCGGCTACGCACCCCAGGGCTGGTCCCACCTGCTGCACCACCTGCGCAACCAGGGGTTCACGGACCAGGAGCTCAAGCTCACCGGCATGTTCTCGGAGGGCAACCGCGGACTCTACGACCGCTTCCGCGGCCGGCTCATCTGGCCCATCCGCGCGGTGGCCGGGGAGGTGATCGGCTTCGGGGCGCGCAAGCTCTACGAGGACGATCAGGGCCCCAAGTACCTCAACACCCCCGAGACCCAGCTCTACAAGAAGTCCCAGGTGCTCTACGGCATCGACCTGGCCAAGCGGCCCATCGCCAAGACCAAGCAGGTGGTGGTGGTGGAGGGCTACACGGATGTCATGGCGTGCCACCTGGCCGGGATTCCCACCGCGGTGGCCACGTGCGGCACGGCGTTCGGCCCCGAGCACATCAAGATCGTGCGCCGCTTCCTCTCCGACGACTCCGCCGGGGGTGAAGTGGTCTTCACCTTCGACGGCGACGCCGCCGGGCAGAAGGCCGCCCTGCGCGCCTTCCAGGAGGACCAGCGCTTCGTGGCCCAGACCTACGTGGCCGTGGAGCCGCACGGCATGGACCCGTGCGACCTCCGCCTGGCCCGCGGGGATGTGGCCGTGCGGGACCTCGTGGAGACCCGCACCCCGCTGTTCGAGTTCGCGCTGCGGGCCACCATCAAGGAGCACGACGTCAACAGCCTGGAGGGGCGGCTGCGAGCCATGCGGGCGTGCGCGCCCATCGTGGCTCAGATCCGCGACCCCTCCCTGCGCCCGGCCTACGCCCGGGAGCTCTCCGGGTGGCTCGGCATCGAGACGGACGAGGTGATGCGCGCGGTGAGCGCGGCGGCGAAGTCCGCGCAGCGCGGCGGCTCCGGTCCCGCTGGCTCCGGAGCCGGGTCTGCCCCTGGGCCCCGGTCTGCCGGTTCCGGGCACGACGGCGCCCGGTCACGGCAGCAGGGTCACGAACCCGGGCGCGCGGCCGCGGGCGGCACCCAGGGGTCGGCGGGCGCTCACAGTGACACTTCCGAGGAGTCCCAGGGGCCGCGCCCCGTGGAGCTTCCCGATCCCCGGGAGCCGGTGTCCCGCATGGAGCGCGAGGCGCTGGAGGTGGTGCTGCAGGTTCCGGACCTGGTACCGCTGTCCTACTGGGGGCACTTCGACTCCGCGGGGATGACGTACCGGGTGCACCAGGTGATGCACGACGCCGTGGTGGGTGCCCGCGCGGACCTGGGCGAGCAGGTGCAGGGCGGACGCGTGTGGCTGGAGGCCGTGCGGAACCACCTGCCCGAACCGCTGCATGGCTACCTGGCGCAGCTGTCCGTCACGCCGCTGCCCGCAGCCACCGAGCAGCAGATGCGCAACTACGCGGTGGGGGTCATCACCTCGCTCGTGGAGATGCACATCAACCGGGAGAAGTCCGACAAGCTCGCGCACCTCAACCGGCTCAACGCCCAGCGCGAGCCGGACCTCTACCAGCAGCTCAACCGTGAGCTGCTGGACCTGGAGCTGCAGCGGCGCAGCCTCATGGGGGTGTGACTCCGGCCAGCCGCCGGACCGCGGGGCAGCCGGCGCGGCGCACTTGCCAGTGGACGGCCGCCGGGGCGTGGGGGCGCCCGCCCCGGCGATTTGAGGAAGCCCGGCGGGGGCTGTAAAGTATCGTCTCGTTGCGCAGCAACATGTGCATTCCCCCGTAGCTCAATTGGCAGAGCATTCGACTGTTAATCGAAGGGTTACTGGTTCGAGTCCAGTCGGGGGAGCCACCGAACCGGGTCTGACCTGCGGAGACGCAAGGCAGGCCCGGTTTTTCATGTCCAGCATCGTGGAGAGCCGGCCGGTTGGTGGACTCTCACCTACGCGCGCCGAGGGCTCCTCACTTCACGTGACCCACGCGTTCGTGTGGTTCCACGCGGCGTCGGTGATCGTGGTGCCCACCGCCTGGTGGAGGTCGCGTTGCTCATGTCGCTGGCTGGGAGCAGGCGTGAAGCAGCGTCACCTGGTCATGCCGTTGGATGACGCCCTGCCGGTAGACGGGTATGAGCGACACACCTGTCGCTTTCACGACGAGGAGAGGGGGCTCTTATTCGGGGGTAACGCGGTGTTCCGTGGGAGGGATGACCAGCTGCTCAACGCCTTGGCAGCACCCTTTGCCCGCCTGGGAGAAATTGAGGGCGGAGCGAGTTACGTAACGTGAGGGAACCACCGGGCGTGGGACATCAAGTAGCGCACCAGGCTCAGAGCCCAACGGAAAGCACTGGGAGCGGTCACCCGAGTAGTTTTATTATGAAATAACAGGCTGCTGGCAATAAGGAAAACTCTGGCCGTTTGGCTATTGACATGTTAGGAGCGTTCTACATATTCGTCACCTTTGGTGGCGGATGCTTGTATCCTTTCGGGTGCTGCTGGCATTCTGGGATTGTCCTGACGGTCCGAGACATTCAGAAGCGAGTGATGAAGCGTGCGTACAACTACCCCACGGGAATTGCCCTCACAGCCGGGGCCGGCGTCAGCGCCTTGGTTGCGGCAATCATGTCTTGGACCGGTGTGGGTGGGGGGAGTCGCCGGTGTGGTTGCCGGAGCATTCGCGGCAGCCGGCGGCATCGCAGGACTGTGCAACTGGAATGACAAGGGGATCTCCATCAAGAAACCCCACGTGGGTCCCGTTGTGTGCTGGCCCCGGTAGTTCCTGATTCGTCTGCTCGTTCACGACGGGTCGACCCTTTGGAAAGGCTTCTGGTATGAAGATCGGATACCCCATCGCCGTTGTTCTGGCTCTGCTTGGCCTGGCGGTGCTCTTGACGGAAGGTTTCGGGGCAGTGGGCAACCCCGTTCCCCTGGCACTGTCGCTGATCGTGGGGTCGCTCGTGGCCACCATGTGGCAGCGCCACCACGACCGCCGAAAACCCGACGAGGAGCACCACAAGCCCTGAGCTCGTCGTGGTGACTCCACGGCAGTTAACCGGTGACCAGCCTGTTCCGGTGGCGCTCGGCCCGCTCTCGAATTGCATTCCGTAGACAAAGAGCACCGTGCGCCACCGGAACGTACAGTCTCGGGCACCTTTTGGCGATTCCGCGCTCACGACTCGTAGCCATCGACGGCTAGTCAATGGACAGGAAAACGAGAATGGTCATCATTTACGGCATCATTGACGAGCAGCGCCAGCGTCGCGCCCACTGGCTAGCCGATCAGGAAATTGACATGGTCAAGGCACGGGAGATTGGCCGTCGGGATGACGAGGCGCACCGTGCCGCGCGTGCGTTCAGGCGCGACCACGGCGCCGAGCTTCTTGCCGACTTCTGGCTCGGTGCGTGGAATGGGCGTGAGCTGATCGGCGTCGTCCACTCCGCACCTCCAGTGAGCACCGGCTCCCGCCTGGTTCCTTACGCACGTCTCGATGCGCGTCTGCCGAGGGCATTGACCCCGAAGGGGCATGTGAAACCTTTCACGGGCAATGTGTTGCTTGGGGAGATTGCCGTTGACCCTGAACACGGGGCCAGGGGATCGGGAGGCGAGTTTTCAAAGCGGTGTTGGCAGAAGCGCAGGACTGGTCCGTGCGAAACTTATGCGCCGCGGCCACTTTCAAGGGCGCAGCCGAGTTCTTGCGTTCGGTTGACATGGATATCCAACCGGCGGGGGGAACCTCTTCATCCCTCTCACGCAGACGGGCTGAAAACCAGCATGAGGCACGAGTGGGCACACGTTTGGTGGGCAACGGCTACCCCATAAGCCACCAGCACTACGAGCAACTTCGAGGGATTGCGTCGTTGCCTCGAACGCGGGGACACCGGGGCATCGCCATGGATCAGCCCCGGCACGGACAGGAGAGGCCGGGGCTGATTCGCGTGGCAAGCAACGGTGGATCTCCGCCTGTTTGCTGACAGATGGATCCTCGACGCAAATTTTTGACGCCCTGCGCGCCCCTCGGGACCTCCAACTGGTTCCGTGTGACACTGTCAATAAACCGAGCGATCTTCTACACATCGCCCCGTTGCACGACGGCAGGGAGGTGGGGGAGGGGTACCCGTGAGGATTGGATACGCGCGGGTCAGTACCGTGACCAGAAAGGATCCCTGGCCGGGCAGGACGCGGCACTGGAGGCTGCCGGGTGCTCCAGGATGTTGCACGACCGGCTCAGCGGTGCGGGGGGCGGATCACCCCCGGGCTGGCTGAGGTGTTGGGTTACCTGTGTAATGGTGAGGACATCCTCGTGGTCGCTTGGTTGGGACGGTCGCTGGCAGATGCGCTGCGCACGGTGCAGGAGCTCGCTGATCGCGGCATCGGGCTGGAAGCCCTGGACGTGCACCTGAATACCTCTACGGCGTCGGGGAAGATGATGCTCACTCTGGCCGAGTGGGAACGGGACCTGCTGCGCGAACGCACGATGGAAGGCGTGGCCCGTGCACGGGTCGCGGGCCGGCGCCCAGAACCGAAACCAAAGCTGGACGAGGAGCGAACCGCAGCTGTGCGCGCGGCGGTGGCAGGTGGTCGGCCTGCGGCCGCTGTAGCGCGCGTTCGGGGTCAGCCGGCCGACGATATACAAGGGCTTGCAGACGGTGAAAGGGCGGTAAGGATGAGCGGGCACGCGACGAGCAGCACGGGTCACAGCGAGCTCCGCACGAGCGTGGGGGAGGCCGTGGGGCGAGCGCAGGCGGAACTGGCGACTTATCTGCAGGTACCGGAGAACGCAGTACGGGACCTGGCGCGGCTCGAGGGGGCACCCAACGCGAGTGCGTCGGCGAGCACCACATGGCGCGGGCTCACAGCGTTGGCGGATTACACGCGGGACGTGCGCGAGCGAGGTTTCACCCGTGCTCTAGTGAAGCGGCTGGACCAGTGAGAAAGAGAAGAATACCCGACTGGGGTAAAAGCATCATCCTTGCATTGCTCACGGCATTGTCAGCCATTTGCACCGGGCTTTTCCGTATTTGGCCTCCAGGAACAACCCTGGACATAAGGGAGGACTGCGCCAAGCGTGGTGTTCGGCTGGAACCCATGTTTGACAGATACAAGTTGGACAACAATATATATCCCATCTCGGTGCACTGCAACGCGGTAGATGACATTGTCCCCGTGTGGGTGAATGCCGTATACGTTCTTTACATGACTGTCACGGTGGTTTTTGCATTGTTCCTGCTGTACTACCTGTACCGCTCCGTTCGAAACCTTTCCCATGGAAAAAACACTCGCTACTCTTGCGATCTCGCGTAAAACTTTTATTTTGCCAACACTGCTGGCAGCCACCATGGCTCTATGTGCCCCGCCACCAGCGTTTTCCGCCACCCTTGGACTGTCTAGGGAGCTATGAAACGAGGTTCCTGAGGTCAGGCTACTTCTACCAACGGGTGGCCTGTCATCACCGACGCCGAGGGGTACCCTCCCAAAGGGACCAATCCAAACCTTCGGCTGGCCAGTCCTCTGGTAGCCGCATTCTTGGTTCATGTGCCCGGCGGTATCACTGTGAGATACAACAGCTATCCAATGGAGACCTGACTTCGCACATTACCGAGCGGAATGTTGGTCATGGTTTCAAAACTGCGCCGGACGGGGGGGGGGTGGGGGGATATCGGCCAGCCGGCGTTTGCCTCGGGAGACTGAAAAACGCAGGTGCGTGCAACAGCCCAACCTGAGTAGAGGAATCAGTGCCTGAGGTCCACAGCTTCAGATTGCGTGTGCCTATCTTTGCTGGAGCCCTCTGGTGAGTACAGGACTGACCAATTTTGCCCTTGAGGCTTTGGCTGTGAGTGTCCCGCTGCGAGACACTTTTCGATCTCTCATCGTGGGGCACGAAGAGGCGAGATGACGAACTTCGAATGCACGCGCATGGTGTTCATGGTGGCGCGGGAACAAGCAAACGCAGCCGCAGATTTTGAGCGGCACACTCGGCGCACTGCGATCCGTGATGCACGCGAAGCGGGTATGTCAAACAGGGAAGCTGCCGTGCACCCCGCGTCCCGAAATTCACCGTAGAGGGCAGCGCCTCCTAGCTGGGCACGGGGTCTGGGTGCCACTCGCGGTCCTACATGGTGCGGGAAGCCGAGGGCATGGGCCGTCCCAGCGCGGTCACCTCCGCGGACACGTCGGGTATGGGGCCGCGGTCGAACTTGCCACCGCCTGGGGTGATCATCTGCACGTGGGACCCGTCGTAGTGCAGCGGGATCGTGTCAGCGTCGACGTCCGGGGCGTCCTGGAAGGTTGCAGCTATTTGGGGCGCTGGTAAGTCCCCGTTGTCTCCGTAGCCGATGGCGAAGGTCAGCGGCTTGCCGTGGAACTCCGGGGCGAGGCGTTGCGCGGTGTCGCGCGCGGCGTTCTTGAGGCGGGAACTGCCTGACGTCGCACTGTGGCCACGGCTTCACCTCGACACACCGTCGAATCTCCATTCCACAGGTGGAGCGGACAAGCCCGGCAGGGGAGAGAAGCGGTGGTGCGCGTCCATCCTCCCGGGTCTAGTGTGTGAGTGCGCGACCGCGAGCAGACCCACCCAGAGGCAGTGGATACCGCCCGGTCGCGCCCTCCCCGACCCTCCGGCCCAAGGACGTCCTCGATGACCGATTCCGGCTCCACCGCTTCCCCACAGCCCATGGCCTCCGCGCGCGGCACCGCCGCGACCCGGCAGAGCCCGGAGCAGCACTCCTCAGCGATGCAGACCTCCTCGCCGCAGGCTCCGCCCCCCGCCCCCACCCCGCGTCAGATGTGGCGTGACGCCTACGGCCGGTCCGCCACCCGGGCCCTGCAGACCCTGATCCTGGTGGCGGTGATCGGGCTGGGCGTGTGGCTGGCCGTGACCTTGAAGATCGTGGTGCTGCCGCTGCTCCTGGCCCTCATCATCGCCTCGGCCATGAATCCGATCATGCGGTTCCTGCGCCAGCGGGCCGGCTTCACCCGTGTCTGGTCGGCCATCACCGGCCTCGTGGCCATCCTGGTGGGCCTGGCCGCCGTGCTGTTCGGCATCGCGCTGACGGTGCGCGCTGAGTGGTCCGCCCTCGCGGGGAAGGCCCAGGAGGGCGTGAACAAGCTGATGGAGATCCTCACCGGCTGGGGCATCCCGCTGGACGACACCCACCTGAGCGAGTACCTCTCCCAGGTCACCGAGTTCCTCAAGAACAGCGGCGCGGAATCCAGTGCGCTGTCCGGGGTCTCCGTGGCCACGGAGATCATCACCGGTGCGCTGCTGATGATCGTGATGCTGTTCTTCTTCCTGCTGGACGGGGACCGGATCTCCGACTTCCTGGTGGGGTTCCTGCCGGAGCGGCTGCAGGAGCGGGCCAACGAGGCCGGGCGGGCTTCCGTGAACGTGCTGGGCAAGTACATCCGCGGCACCGTGGTCATCGCCGCCTTCGCCGCGGTGTGCGACCTGATCGCGATGCTCGTCATGGGAGTGCCGCTGGCGTTCCCCCTGGCGGCCCTGATCTTCCTGGGGGCCTTCATCCCGATTGTCGGCGCCCTGGTCACCGGGCTCGCGGCCGCACTGGTGGCGCTGGTGGCGGCCGGGCCGCTCGCCTCGGTGGTGCTGGTCGTCGTGGTGATCCTGGTCAACCAGATCGAGCACCACATCCTGCAGCCCAAGGTCATGGGCACCGCGCTGAGCCTGCACGGCCTCGTGATCATCGCGGCCCTGGCCATCGGCGCGCACCAGGGTGGGGTGGCCGGAGCGCTGCTCGCGGTCCCCCTCACGGCGGTGCTCTGGGCCAGCTTCAAGACCTTCCGGGACATGCGGGGCACCGCCCCTCGCCCGCTTCCCACGGAGGACGACGACGAGGCGCTCGCCGCGCAGGTCTGAGCCCCGCAACCACGTGCGGCTTCCGGATCGACCGTTGTCGCGGGGAGGGCTACATCTACCTGAGCCGAATGGCCACACAGCCAGACTGTCTCTCTGCACCGTCGGAACCAGCCGAGGTTCTCGGTGGCGCCGTGCAGAGGCGGGCAGAGCAAGCAGGCCCGTTCCGCCAGCAGGCTCCTTGGCCAGGCTTTACGAACAAGGTGATGGGATGACGACATGCGGTGCCCGCCCATGGCGGAAACGTACGTACTTGCGTACGCCTGTGGCATGACGACCATACGAGCCACCTCTGCCCGCTCAGCCCGCGAGGAGGTCGTCCAGCTGAGCCACTCGGTGCACGCCGAACCGGAGACCGCATACGAGGAAAGGCGCAACGACGACCCCATGGTCGCCGCGTACCGCGCCAACGCCGAGTCCCTGGGCCGCGTCTTCACGGACGCCCCCATGAGCCGACGACGCCGCATGGCCGGGTCCACGGGCATGGCGAACGTCTCGCTGCGGGTCCCCGCGATCCACCCCACCCAGCACGAACGCGTGGTGCACACCGCGGAGGAGCTGAAGCCGCCGCGAGCCTAACCCTGAGTGGCCCCTCGGGGCCATCCCCTCACTCACGTGAGAGCAGTGCACTGAGCAGGTGAAAGGGGGCCGTCCCAGGTGGCCGCATCACGGCGGCCTTCATCGTCGCGTCCTAGTACAGTGAACCGGTGCTACCTTCCGCAGCACCACGACGACCACAGGCGGGTGACCCGGTTCCCATGACCCTGGCTTCACGCCGGCTCTGCTCCGTGGTGGCGGTGGTCTACTCGGCGTGGCTCGTGGCCCCGCTGCTGGACCCGCAGCTGCACCCGTGGACCTCGTACGCGTCCGAGTACTTCGTGGCGGACCGCCCCGCGGCCACCCTGCTGCGCACGGCGGACGGGATCTGCGGGATGCTCCTCATCGTGATCGCGGTGCTCTCCTACGCGCGGACGCGCACGCTGTGGCGCGGGCTGCCCGGTGGTCTCGGCGGTGCCGCCCCCGCGCAGCGCACCGAACGGCGCGGACGCGTGGCCGTGCGCGTGTGGAGTGCCGCCCTGGCCGTGGCCGGTGCCGCCACGGTGGTGGACGCCATCAACCCCATGACGTGCGCCCCCTCCGTCTCCCCGGAGTGCGCCGCGGCGGAGGCCGCCGGAACGCTGCCCGTCCAGCACGAGATGCACACCGTGTCCTCAGCGCTCGCCGGCACGGCCTTCGTTCTCGCCATGGCGGCCTCCCTGGCCCTGAGCACTGCGTCCGACCGCGTGGTGCGGATCGCCAGCTGGGCAGGGATCGTGACGATCGCACTGTCCGGTGTGGACGCCGTCGTCACCCGCATTCCCACGGAGGGGATCACCCAGCGTGTGTCCATGCTGGCCATCGTCGTGTGGCTCGTGGCGGTGGCCGGGATCCCCGTGGTGGACCGGCTGGGGTCCCGGCGCGAGCCGGTGGCCGCATGAACCGCGACGCCACCCCGGAGCTGCGAGAGCACGTGAGTGCCCCCGTGGTGGCGGGCCGGCGCACCAGGATCCTGGACACCGGTTCCGGGCCCGTCCTGCTGTGCTCCTCGGGCGTGGCCTCCGTGCTGTGGGACTGGCTCCCGCTGGCACGCCTGCTCCGCGACCGGTACCGCGTGGTCGTGGTGGACCGCCCCGGCTACGCGCCGGGGGACCCCGTCACCCCGGAGCTGCCCACGCTCGAGGAGGAGGCCGCACGCCTCGTTGCCGTCCTGGACACCCTCGGCATCACGGAGCCGGTCACCGCCGTGGGCCACTCCTTCGGGGCGGCCGTCGTGGAGGCCACCGCCCGGCTGCACCCCGGGCGCGTGTCGGGACTCGTCCTGCTGGACGGCTCCGTCCCGGAGGCGGAGGGCACGGACCACGGGGTCGACGCCGCCCGGGCCGCCCGACGCTTCCGCCGCGCCACGCTCCCGGTGGCCCTGTCCCGCCCCGTCGGGTTGCTGTGGCGTGCCCTGGGCCCGGCCGTCTTCACGGGCTCCGTCCCCGCACGACGCCGCGTGGCCGCCTCCCTGGGGTGTCGCGTCCTCTCCGAGGCTGCCTCGCAGAGCACGATGGCGGCCTCCCTGCGCGATCTCGTGGGCTACCGCTCGTGCATGCACCACCTGGAGGAGCTGCGGGCCACCACCCCGCTGCCGCCCCGGCTGCCGGTGCTCGTGGTGGCCGCGAACGGCCGACTCCCGCGCCGTCGTCCCTCCGCGTGGGTGCGCCACGTGCTGCGCCAGGCCCGCGCGCTGGACCGCGAGGCCCGCGTGACCACCCGGGTGGTCTCCCGCTCCGGGCACTTCGTGATGCTCGACCGCCCCGTCCGCACCGCAGAGCTCATCACCGAAGCCACCGGACACTGATTCCCCGCGGCCACCAGCCGCCCGCAGGGCCCGCCCCGCCGAGCGCTGACGCATGTCCGTCCCCGACCGCCCTAGGGCGGATTTTGTCCCGCTATATGCGAATGATTATCATTGCGATGCCATGCACACCTCACCACGCCTGTCTCCCCGCGGCCACGCGCTCACCGTCCTGGCCCTGCTCCTGGCCCTGGGCGCGTCCCTTCCCGTGGCCATCTCCTGGGGCGCCGCCCCAATCCCCGTGGGGGACACCGCCCACTTCCTCCGGGCGGCCGTGACCGGTGGGGCGATCCCCGCTGCGGACTTCACCGACTACACCGTGATCCTGCAGATCCGCACCCCGCGGGTGCTGCTGGCCGCGGTGGTCGGCGCGGGGCTCGGCGCCCTGGGCATCGCCGCGCAGGCCATGGTGCGCAACCCCCTGGCGGACCCGTTCATCCTGGGGATCTCCTCCGGCGCGGCGGTGGGCGCGAGCGCCGTCGTCTCCTGGGGACTGTTCGCCGCGCTGGGCTCCCTGGCCCTGAGCGCGGCGGCCTTCCTGGGGGCCCTGGCGGCGTCGGTGCTCGTGTACCTGCTGTCCCGCACCCCGGGCGGTGTGGCCCCCGTGCGGCTCATCCTCACCGGGGTGGTGCTCTCCTTCGGCTTCCAGGCGCTGATGTCCGCGATCGTGTTCTTCGACGCGAGGGGCGACGCCGCCCGCACCGTCATGTTCTGGATGCTCGGCTCCCTGGGTGCGGCCACGTGGGAGCAGCTTCCCCTGCCGGTCCTCGCCACGGCGCTGTGCCTGGTGTGGCTCGCGTGGCGCGCCCGGGACCTGGACACCCTGGCCATGGGGGACGGCTCCGCCGCGAGCCTGGGCGTGGACCCGGACCGGATGCGGGTGCAGCTGTTCGTGCTCACGGTCCTGGGCACCGCCACGCTCGTGGCGGTCTCCGGCACCATTGGCTTCGTGGGACTCGTGGTCCCGCACGCCACCCGGATCCTGCTGGGCCCGGCGCACCGGCGCACCGTGGTGGTCGCGCCGCTGGTGGGGGCCCTGTTCATGGTCTGGGTGGACCTGCTCAGCCGTGTGGCCGTTCCGCCGCGCGAGCTGCCCCTGGGCGTGGTCACCGCGCTGGTGGGTGTGCCCGTCTTCCTGGTGCTGGTGCGCCGTGCCGGCTACGTCTTCGGGGGATCGCGGTGACCGCGCGCGAGCAGGCGGCGGCGGGGCGTGGCGCCATGGTGCGTGACGCGCCCGCGGGGGCGCCCGCCGGCGGCACGGCGCACGTGCCGTGCAACGCCCCCGCCGCAGGGCGGAACGACGGCCTGGAGCTGCGGGACCTGCGCCTCGACGTCGCCGGGCGCACCGTGGTCCCGGACCTCTCGCTGGACGTGGCCCCGGGCGACGTCGTGGGGCTGGTCGGTCCCAATGGCTGCGGGAAGTCCACCGTGCTGAAGGCCCTCTACCGCGCCCTGGTGCCGAGCGGCGGCGCGGTGCTGGTGGACGGGGACCCCCTGCACCGGATGCGCCACCGGGACTCCGCGGCCCGGATCGCGGCGCTGCCCCAGGAGGAACGGGTGGAGCTGGACTTCCTGGTGGCCGAGGTGGTGCGCCTGGGCGCCGCGGCCAACTCCCGGACACCACGCGAAGAGCTGGACCGCGCCGTGCAGGACGCCATGGCGCGCGCCGGGGTGCAGGAGCTGGCCCACCGCAGCGTGCTGGGACTCTCCGGCGGCGAGCGCCAGCGGGTGCTCATCGCCCGTGCCCTGGCCCAGCGGACCCCCTACCTGCTGCTGGACGAGCCCACCAACCACCTGGACCTGCGCCACCAGACGGACCTGGTGCGCACCCTGCGGGGCACGACCACCGCGCGCCCGGCCGTGCTCATGGCGCTGCACGACCTCAACCTCGCGGCCGCCCTGTGCGACCGCGTGGTCGTGCTGGCCGCGGGCCGGGTGGTCGCGGACGCCCCGCCGCACGAGGCACTGCACCCGGACACCGTGGAACGCGTGTACGGGGTGCGGCCCGTGAGCATCACCCGTCCCGACACCGGGACACCCCACCTGCTGTTTCCCATCACCCGAGAGGACCCCTCATGAGCACATCCCCTTCCCCGCACCCTGCCACGCACGGCACGGACCCCGCCGCGCGCTCCGGCGTGGTGGGCCCACCCGCCACGGGTGCCCGGCGCGAGAACCGGGCGAGCGGCGTCGTCGGCAAGGGCCTGACGCGGCGCACCGGGCCCCTGGCACTCGGGGTGGTCGCGTGCCTGCTGCTCACCGGCTGTGGTGCGCAGGTCCAGAAGGATGCGGCAGCCGGCGCGGAGAAGACCATCGAGAACTGCGGGCAGAGCAGCACCTACCCCACGCCACGGAAGCCGGTGGCGTACGACGTCTCCGCGATCGAGAAGATGTTCGCGCTCGGCCTCTCGGACCGGATGCGCGGGATCGTGCTCCCCTCGACGGTGAGCAGCGTGATCGAGAAGTCCCCGTACCGCGAGGACTACGGGAAGACGGAGACCATCTCCGACACCGTGCTCAGCCAGGAGGCCGTGGTCAGCGCCAAGGCGGACTGGGTGTTCGCGGGCTGGCAGGCCGGGTTCAGCGAGACCCGCGGGGTGACCCCCGACTCGCTGCGTGACGTGGGCGTGAACTCCTACATGCAGCACGAGACCTGCAAGGGCTACAAGGGGGACACCTCCGAGCCCGATCCGCTCGACGCCACCAACCAGGACCTCCGGGACCTGGGGAAGATCTTCGACGTGGAGGACCGCGCCGAGAAGCTCGTGGGGGAGCTGGAGGACAAGCGGCGCGCGCTGCGGGAGGCACCGAGGCCCGAGAAGCCCGCACGCGTGCTCGTCTACGACTCCGGGACCTCCGAGCCCTACACCGCGGGCCACCGCACCGCCCTGAACGGCATGATCGAGCTGGCCGGGGCCGAGTCCGTGACCAAGGACCTCGACGCCCGCTGGGACACCGTGGGCTGGGAGTCCGTGGTCAAGAGCGAGCCCCAGGCGATCGTGGTGGTGGACTACAACAAGCAGCCCGTCCGGGAGAAGATCGACTACCTCAAGAACCAGTCCCCGCTCAAGGACTCGCTCGCCGTGAAGAACGACAGCACCTACGTCATGGACTACGGGGAGGCGGTCTCCAGCCCCCGCAACATGGACGGCGCGCAGAAGCTCGCCGACTACCTGCGCTCGAAGGGCCTGCGGTGAGCCGGCTCGGGGAGCGCACCCCGGAATCCGTGGCGGAGCTGCTGGAGCTGGCCCGTGAGCACCTGGACAGAGAGCATCCGGGTGCATCGGACGCTCCCGCGCCGGTGGCCCGCAGCGTCTTCGCCGTCCAGCACGGCACACGTCTCGCTGCGGAGACCGAGCTGTACCGCAACCAGTACATCCTCGTGAGGGTCGAGGGGGCCTTCGGCGGCTGCGCGGTGGAGGCCCGCGAGCTGACCCCGGAGATCCCGGAGCTCTCCGGCCTGCCCGTGCGGGAGCTGCTGGCGCACCCCTGCCTCCCGGTGCGCGTGGCCGTGCTGGACGCGTGGCTCGCGTCCAGGGCACCGCACTCCGAGGATCCGCGCGCCCGTCGCGTGCCCCTGCCGCCCGGGACGCCGGACGAGCGCGCACGGGCCAGGGACAGCGCCGTCGCCGACCTGCTGTCCGTCAGCCCCGGCCAGCGGATCGCCCTGATCGGCGTGGTCAACCCCCTGGTAGCGGCACTGCGCGCTCGCGGTGCGGAGGTGCTGCCGTGCGACCTCGCCCTGCGCGAGACCCTGTGGGGAGACCCCGTGAGCCGCGACATGGAGGACGTGCTGGCGGTCGCGGACGGGGTCCTCGCCACGGGGATGACGATCGGCAACGGGACCTTCGACCGGATCCGCAACCGGTGCCTGGAACGGGGCGTCCCACTGGGGCTCTACGCGCAGTCGGCACCCGCCGTGGCCCGGGAGTTCCTGGGCCACGGTGTCACGGCGCTGAGTGCCGAGCCGTTCCCGTTCTCGCAGTTCAGCGCCGAGCAGACGCACCTGCACGTCTACGGCGGGCCCGGCGGCGCCGGCGCGGGGGAGCCCGCACGATGACCGCGCGCTCCGGGGCCACCGCGTCCCACGGTGACGTGGCGCTGACCGACCGCCAGATCGCGGCGCGCATCCTGCCCCTGCTCGCGGCGTGCGCCCTGGGGCTGGTGCCGTTCACCGTCTACTCGAACTTCCTGGTCGATATCACCCGGGAGAGCGGCCAGGGCGCCCCGCTCATGGGCTGGCTGCGCGGCACGGGTGGTGTGGCGGCCCTCGTGGTGGGCGTGTGCTGCGCGCCCCTGCTGGACCGGGTGTCCCGCGGCGTCGCGGCCGCCGGGGCGCTCGCCGTGCTGGCGCTCGCGTGCCTGCTCGGCGTGCTCGGCTCGGTGTGGTCGTGGGCGGTCTTCTGCCTCCTGGTGGGGGCGGGGACGGCGGTGCTGAACCCCGCCGTCTCCGCGATGGCCGCGGACCGGTTCCGGGACGAGGCCACCTCCGGGCGCGCGGCCACGCAGGTCTCCGCCACCATGACGCTCACCGCGATGCTCGCGGCACCCCTGCTGGCGGGCCCCGCCCTGCTGTGGGGGTGGCGCGGTGACCTCGTGGCGACCGCTGTGCTGGCGGTCGCCACGGCGGGGCTGCTGCTGCGCCACGCCGTGCGCGGGCCCGGGCGGGAGACGTCGACGCCGCCGAGTGCTCCCACGGGGTACGTGGCCGGGCTGCGGGTGGCGTGGACGCGGCCCGGGGTTCCCGCGCTGCTGCTGGTGTCCACGCTGCGCACCACGGCGTTCATGGGCCAGCTCGCGTACCTCGCGGTCGTCTACTGGCAGCGTTTCGCAGTGGGGCCCGGGGTTTTCTCCCTGGTCTGGACACTGTCCGGTCTGGCGTTCTTCCTGGGCAACTGGTTCGGGGGTCGGGCGCTGCGCTCCCAGCCCTCCGCGCGCTGCGCCGCATGGATCGCCTGCGCTGCTGCGCTGGTGGGGACCGGGGCCGTCCTGGCGGTGTTCCTCGCGCCCGTGCTCCCCGTGGCACTGCTGGCGACGGCGCTGCTCGCCGCCTCCCACGCGGTGGTCGCCGCGGTGGTGACCACCGTTCTGGTGCGCGCCTCGTCGGGACACCGCGGCACGGTGCTCGGGCTGAACGGCGCGGGCCAGAGCCTGGGCGTGTGCCTCGGCGCCACGGTGGCGGGGGCCGGTCTCGCCGCGGCCGGCTGGGAGGGTGCGGGCACCGCGCTCGCGCTCGTGACGCTGCTGGCCGCCCTCGCGGCCGGCCGGGCAGCCGGGGTGCTCGGGGGACCGGCGCGTTCGGGGCAGCACGCGGGAGGCACCCCGTGAGCGCTCCGGGTCCACGACCGCCGCTCCCCGAACGGACCGGGCGCGGGCGGTGCATCGCCCACCACGGTGAACTCGTGCAGGGCAGCTTCGCGTGGGGCACCCGGTCCGTGCCCGCGCTCGTCACCGTTCCCCTCCCACCGCTGCAGTCCCGAGTGGAGTTCGTGCCGAGCTCCCGGCCCGGCGTGCGTGCGGGCCACGGTACGGAGAAGGCTCGACGGGCGGCGCAGCTGACCCTGCGGCTGTGCCGGGAGCGGGGTCTGCCCCGTCCAGCCGGGGGGCAGCTGCGCGTGGAGAGCGCCATCCCGTCCGGGTGCGGCATGGGCTCGTCCACCGCGGACGTGATCGCCACCATCCGGGCCGTGGGGCACTGCTGCTCCCTGCGGCTCACCCGGGGAGAGGTCAGCGAGCTGGCTCGCCGGGCGGAGACCGCCTCGGACCCGCTGGCCTTCGGATGCGAGCCGGTCCTCTTCGCCCAGCGACACGCGCGCGTGCTCCGGCACTGGCCCCGCGCGTTCCCACCCGTGCACCTGGTGGGCTGCCGCCTGCCCGGTGGCCCGGTGGAGACCCTGGCACTGGACGCACAGGGCTACACCCCGCACGAGCGCCGGGAGTGCCTCCGGATCCTCCACCTGCTCGAACGCTGCGTGGGGGACGGGGACGCCCGGGCGCTCGGCGAGGCCGCCACGCGCTCCGCCCTGCTGAACCAGACCCGCCTGCCCAAACCCGCCCTGCCCGAGCTGCTCGCCGTGTCCCGGGAGACCGGGGGAGTGGGTGTCCAGGTGGCTCACAGCGGCACGGTGTGCGCCGTGCTGCTGGACGCCCGCCGGCCGGGGGCGGCCCACCGGGCGCGCGAGGCCCGCACGGCCCTGGACTCCCTGGGCCTGGAACGCACCGTCGACATGATCTGGGGTGGACCATGACAACCGCACCGCACGACGACGCCGCCCTTCCGGACCTTCTCGAGCACGCCGCCCAGGCCGTGGGTGCGCCGGACCTGATCCGGCTGCGTCCCGGGCTGCTCGCGCTGCGTTTCGAGGTGATGAAGGTGCAGTCCGCCCGGGGCGCCGTGCGGCAGCTGCTCGCACAGGGTCGGATCGCCCCCGGGGACACCGTGGTGGACTCCTCCAGCGGGATCTACGCCCTGGCCCTGGCGCTGGCGTGCCACGAGGCAGGTCTGCACTGCGTGGTCGTGGGCTCCACGACCGTGGACGAGACCCTCCGGCTGCAGCTCGGGATGCTCGGGGCGCGGCTGGAGCAGATGCCTCCCTCGGACTCCCTGCGCGCGGACCAGGACCGGCGGGTGGCCCGGATCCAGGCGCTGCTCGCGGAGCACCCGGACTGGCACTGGATGCGCCAGTACCACGACGCCGTGCACTACCGCGGCTACCGGGACCTCGCCCTCGGTCTCGGACGACGCCTGCTGCGGGAGGGCCACCGCGCTGTGGAGCTGGTGGCTCCCGTGGGGTCGGGGGCCTCCAGCGGGGCACTGGCCCTGGGCCTGGCGGAGTCCGGACTGGAGGTCCGCCTCACGGGCGTGCAGCCGTTCGGCTCCGTGACCTTCGGCTCCGAGGACGTCCAGGACCCGGACATGCTGATCGCCGGAATCGGCAGCTGCATCGAGTTCCGCAACGTGCGCCACGAGCTCTACCGCGAGATCCACTGGGTCAGTTCGGAGGTGGGCCGGGCCGGGGCCGTCTCGCTGTGCCGGGACCACGCGCTGTTCGCGGGGCTCAGCTCCGGGGCCGCGTACGCCGTGGCCGGGCACGTGCTGGGGCGAGCACCGCACGGGGACGCCCGCCTGCCCGTGCCGGACGCGCCATCCGCGCCGGGGACCGGGCAGGTCGGGGACACCTCCCCGGGCCGCTGCGTCCTGATGGTCTGCCCGGACACCGGTCACCGCTACACCGGGCCGGTGTTCAGGGGTCACGAGGACGTCCCGCCGGTCACGGACTTCACCCCGCACCGGCTCACCTCCCGGGGGCAGGCCCCCCGGCTGCCGTGGTCCTGCGTGCACTGGGGCGGAACGGTGCCCTCATCGCCGGTCACTGCCCAGGGGTGAGGTGACGGACCGGAACGGGCGGGCGCGTCCGCGGCAGACACCGACGGGTCACCGGTCGGCCCGCGGCGCACGACGGGCACCGCGGCACCGCACGAGTGCAGCGGTGCAGCCCCGCGGGCGGTCCACACCACGGCGCCCGGCAGGACACGGCGACGTCAGATGACCCGGTCCTCCCGGGCACGGGTCACGGCGGCGGTGCGGTTGTCCACGCCGAGCTTGTCGTAGATGTGCACCAGGTGCGTCTTGACGGTGGCCTCGGAGATGAACAGGGACTTGGCGAGCGAACGGTTGGAGGCCCCCGTGGCGAGCCCCCGAAGGATCTCGATCTCCCTCGGGCTCAGCGAGGCCGCGGGGGTGCGCACCTGGTGCACGAGCCGCGCCGTGACCGAGGGGGAGAGCACGGGCCGCCCCGCGGCGGCGTCGTGCACGGCCTGCCCGATCGTCGCGGGCTGAGCGTCCTTGAGCAGGTAGCCGGTGGCACCCGCCTCGAGGGCGGCCACCACGTCCGCCTGGGTGTCGTACGTGGTGAGGATCAGCACGGGCGGCCCGCCCGCGGACACGATGCGCCGGGTGGCCTCGAGCCCGCCCATGCCCGCGCCCATCTGCAGGTCCATGACCACCACGTCCACACCGGGCTCGGGGCCGTCGAGCACCGCGAGCGCCGCCCGCCCCTCCTGGGCCTCGGCGCACACGGCGATGTCCCCCACGGACTCCAGCACGGCGCGCAGCCCCGCGCGCACCACGGGGTGGTCGTCCACGAGCAGCACTCGCGTGGTCATGGTGTTCCCCTGTCGTCGTGGTTCTGGGATCTTCCGGGCGCGGTGCCCACCGTGCGTGCCTCCGGGGGCGACGACGCCGCGGCGCCCGGCCGTGCGGCGTCGCCCGTCGTGGCGTGGCCCGGCAGCACCGGGGCGAGCGGGAGGCGGAGGTTCACCGTGGTGCCGTGGCGCGGTTCGGACTCCACCGTGAGCTCGGCGCCGAGCTCGGCCGCGCGGCGCCGCAGGTGGGAAAGGCCGTAGGAGTCGTCCGAGCCCCGGTGCCGCAGGGCGTGCGGGTCGAACCCCACGCCGTCGTCCACCACGTCCAGCGAGACGGAGTCCTCCCAGCCCGCGAGGGTGACCACCACCCGGGAGGCGCGGGCGTGGGAGACCACGTTCGCCAGGGTGGACTGGGTGGCGCGCACGAACAGCGTCTGCTGCGGGTCCGTGAGGTCCGGGACCTCGCCCTGGACCGAGAACTCGCACGAGAGGTTCGTGTCCGCGGCCTGCGCGGCACCCTCCGTGCGGCGGCACACCTGGGCGAGCGCGGTGGGCAGGGACTCCTTGAGCGCGGGGGAGGCGAGGTCCCGCACGAACCGGCGGGCCTCGGCGAGGTTCGCGGTGGCGGTCTCCTCGATCGTGGCGAGCCGGGCCGCGGTGGTGGAACGGTCGTCCCCGGAGAGGGACTGCTGGGCGGCCCGGGAGACCAGCACGATGGAGGTCAGCCCCTGGGCCAGCGTGTCGTGGATCTCCCGGGACAGCCGCTCCCGCTCGCTGCGGGTGCCCGCGCTGCGCTCCTGCCGGGCGAGCTCCGCGCGCGTGGACTCCAGCTGGCGGATCACCCGCACGTGGCGCTGCGAGTCCCGGTAGAGCGCGCGGTAGCCGTAGCTCACGAGCAGCGCGACCACCGCCCCCATGCTCGGCCCCACGGCCATGGGTGCGGTGAAGGTCCCGGCGGGCACGTGCAGCAGCTGGGACAGCACCACCACACCCGTGAGCCCGGCAATGGCTGCGAGCGCGACCACCGGGGGCAGCAGCACGGGGTAGAGGAAGAAGAGGGGGAAGACCACCCACGCGAAGTCCCGGCTCAGCAGGGCCAGGCAGATCCACAGCACGGTCACCGCGGCGAGCCACACCGGGGTCCAGCGCAGCCGCCCCGGGTCCGCCCGGCCCCGGGCCACCCTGCTCTCCACGGTGGTCCCGAGCACGTAGGTCAGCGCGAGCAGCCCCGCGAGCCCCAGGACCAGGGCGAGCCGCAGCTCGTGGCCGCCCCCGGTGCCGAGCTCCATGACGGAGCGCAGGCACGCGAGCCCCAGCAGCGCCGCGAAGCTCACGTGGAGGGTGACGCGCATGACCCGCAGCAGGACCGGGGTGGAGAGCTCCTGGCGCACGGTGGACCTTCCTGCGGTGGTGGGGGGCTTCCGGGATGGGGGTTCCGAGGGCCGGGGCACGGCGGACGCCGGGATCCCGTGGTGGCCGCAGGCGGGTGGTGGGCCGGAGGCGGGCCGGGTCGTGACCCCCGGCCATGGTACGCAGGCGGGCTCGGAACACATCAACCGAACGGTTGATCCCGGGATCAACCCCGTGCGCGGTGGTCTTCAACCGCGCTGGTGATCCGCCCAAGCCCTCGGCCCAGCAGACTGGATGCTGTCCTTGAAACCTCTGTCGTCACGGGAGACTCCCCATGTTCTTGTCCCTGCGGGACATCACCTTCGCCAAGGGGCGGTTCGCGCTCCTGGCCACGGTCGTGGCTCTCATCACCCTGCTGCTGGTGCTGCTCACGGGCCTGACCAACGGTCTGGGCCACCAGAACACGTCCGCCCTGGAGAAGCTGGAGGCCCAGCGCATCGTGCTGACCGCGCCCCCCGGCGACTCCGGCACGCCGTCCTTCACCACTTCCTCGATCGACCAGAAGCAGGTGGACACCTGGAAGGACGCCGTGGGCGAGGACAAGGTGGAGCGCCTCGGGATCACCCAGACCAGCATCCGCAGCGGTGCGGAGTCCTCGGACGACGCCGCGGCCAAGCGCTCGGACGCCACCGCCGCCGCTGCCATGGCCCTGGAGCCGGGCACGGACCTGGCCTCCGGGGTGACCGCCACCTCCGGCGCCAACCACCCCGGTGAGGGTGAGGCCGTGCTGAGCGAGACGCTCGCGGAGGACATGAAGGTCTCCGTGGGGGACACCGTGTCCATGGGCGGCAAGGCCCTGAAGGTGGCTGGCGTGGCCGAGAACGAGTACTACAGCCACGTTCCCGTGGCGTGGATGAGCATGGCCGACTTCCCCGCGGTGGCGCACACCGCCCCGGACGAGCAGGCCACCGCCCTGGCACTGACCACGCAGGACGTCCCCGAGGCCACCCCCGGTGACACCGACACCGTGGCCCTGTCCACCAAGGACTCCCTCGCGGCGCTGCCCGCCTACCAGTCCGAGCGCGGGTCCCTGCTCATGATGCAGGGCTTCCTCTACGGGATCAGCGCCCTGGTGGTGATCTCGTTCCTGACCGTGTGGACCATCCAGCGCACGCGTGACATCGCGGTGCTGCGCGCGCTCGGCGCGAGCCGCGGCTACGTGGTGCGGGACTCGCTCGTCCAGGCCGCCGTGGTGCTCACCCTGGGTGTGCTCGTGGGCGGTGCCCTGGGACTGCTCGGCGGAATGCTCGCGGGCTCCGCCGTGCCGTTCGAGCTCAGTGCTGCGAGCGTGGCCCTGCCCATGGTGGGCGTGCTCGTGCTCGGCCTGCTGGGTTCCCTGCTCGCCGTGCGCCGTGTCTCCACCGTGGATCCGATGATTGCCCTGGGAGGTAACTGATCATGCATGCTTCTGACGCCGAACCCCGCCACCGCGCGGACCGTCACGAGGGCCACCGCCACGCGGAGCACCACGAGCCCCGCCACGGGGCCGGGAGCGAGCCCGCGCCCCGCACCGGCGGCCTCGCGGTCGACGACGCCGCCGCGGCGGCTCTGAGCGCACGGGACGTGTCCCTGGAATACCCGGACGGCACCGACGCCCAGGGCAGGCCGCGCACCGTGCGAGCCCTGGACCGGGTCTGCCTGGACCTGCACCGCGGGGACATGACCGCCCTGATCGGGCCCTCCGGCTCCGGGAAGTCCTCGTTGCTCGCCGTGGCGGCCGCGCTCATCAAGCCCACCTCGGGCACCGTCTCCGTGGCCGGTCAGGAGCTCACCGAGCTGCCCGAGAAGGAGCTCGCGAAGATCCGCCGGGGTCACACCGGCATGGTCTTCCAGCAGCCCAACCTGCTGGCGGCCCTGACCTCCCGGGAGCAGCTGGTGCTGGCCGCCCACGTGGCCGGTGCCCGGGGCAAGGACCTGCGTGCCGCCCGCTCCCGGGCGGACGAGCTGCTCGAGCAGGTGGGACTCGTGGACTGCGGGGACCGCCGCCCGCACCAGCTCTCCGGTGGTCAGCGGCAGCGGGTGAACATCGCCCGCGCACTCATGAACGACCCCCAGCTGCTGCTCGTGGACGAGCCCACCGCGGCCCTGGACCAGGAGCGCTCCCGCAGCATCATGGAGCTGCTGGCGAACCTCACCCACCAGTTCTCCCTGGCGTCGCTCGTGGTCACCCACGACACCGAGTTCGTGCCGCTCGCGGACCGGTGCGTGCGCATGGAGGACGGCCGGCTGCAGTGATGTCGCGGGGCCCCGTGCGGCGCGCACAGTGGCCTGTCGATAGGCGAGCGAATGGTATTTTGAGAGCAGATCGACCGTTAATCACCACCACGTACTCATCGGAGGCGGCATGAGCCATGCAGTGGGCCCCACCAGCGGCCACACACCCAGGGCAGGAACTCGCACCACCACGAAGCCGGGTCCGGCATCCATCGTGGATGTCGTGAAGGTCTTCCTGCGCCTGCTCCCCAAGCAGCTCAAGGACGAGGCCCAGCTGGCCGTCCTGGAGCTGAAGGAGAAGGGCATCAAGGTGGGCGTGGGCGCCGCGTTCGCCGTGGTGGGCCTGGTCTTCCTGCTCCTCGCCACCATCGCGCTCATCGGCGCGGCGATCGCCGGTCTCTCGCACGTGATGCCCGCGTGGCTCGCGGCCCTGCTGCTGGCCGTGGTGTTCCTGGTGGTTCTGGCCGTCCTCGCGCTGATCGGCGTCTCCAGGATCAAGAGCGCCATGCCGCTCGTGCCGGAGAAGACCATCTTCGGTCTGCGCTACGACCTCGGCGTGGTCAAGGAGGGCTCCGCCTACACCGAGGGCCGCGTGCAGCGCGACATCAACGAGGCCGAGCAGAAGAAGCAGCGCGAGAAGGAGGAGGCCGCCAACGACCCCAACCAGGTCAAGCCGGTCAAGCCCACCGAGGAGCAGCTGCGCAACCGCCTGAAGCTGCGCCGCGAGCACCTCAAGAGCCTGCGCGACGACGCCCAGAACCGGGCCGACTCCGTGCAGTCCGCCACCCAGGGTTTCGTGAACCGCACCTCCCGCACGTTCACCAGCACGCAGGAGTCGGTCAAGAACACGTTCGCCACCAGGGGCGGGTCCCAGGACGTGCGCCCGGCGGGTTCCACCTCCGCGGCGGACCAGCTGAGCGAGCGCTGGCAGCCGCTGGCCGTGGCCGTGGCCGCGGGCACCGCGTTCGTCGTGTTCCTGCGGAAGCTGCTCAAGAAGTAGCGCCGCGCGGCCGGCACCGAGAGGTGCCGCCCGAACGCACCGTCTCCGGGCGGAACCTCCGTGCAGAACGGGCCGGGTCCTCAGGACTCGGCCCGTTCTGCGTCCGCGCCCCGGCACCGACGCCAGACCCCTCACCCCGCCCCCTCGCCCCGCCCCCCTCGGTGCGGGCCCGGTCCACTCTGCAGGTCCGGTCTGCTCCACATGGGCCGGGTACCCATCGCCTAGCATGGGGGTGTGAACCAGCGCACGGTGACGGCATGACCCAGTGGATCGCGGTGGCCCTGGCCATCACCTCGGCGGTGTGCCTGGCGCTCGGCACGCAGATCCAGTCCGCGGCGGTCACCGGGCACACCGGGGGTGCACTGTCACCCCGGGGGCTGCTCGTGCTCGTGCGGAACCGCCGGTGGGTCGGCGGCCTCGCCCTGCTGGCCTCGGGCACACTGCTCAACGTCGCGGCGCTCGCCCTGGCCACGGTCACGGTGGTGCAGCCCCTGGGCGTGATCGCCCTGGTGATCACCACCCTGCTGCACGCCAGGCGCCGCCGGCTCACCATCAACCGCAGGACCTGGCTCGCCGTGGCCCTCTGCAGCGTGGGCGGTGCCGGGTTCGTGGCGTGCGCGGTCCCGGCCACCGACCCGTCCCACGTGGCGGGTGCCGGCGCCGAGCGGCTCGTCGTGCTGCTGCTCACGGGTCTCGTGGTGCTCGTCGGGGTCGCGGAAGTGGTCCTGCGCAGACGCCGGATCAGCATGTTCTACGTGCTCGCGGCCGGGGTGCTGTACGGGTTCGTGGCCGTGCTGGTGCGTCTGACCATGACCGCCCTGCTGTCCGGCGGGATCGGCGCGGTGCACTGGCTCAGCGTGCTCATGATCCTGGTGGCGGCCCTGCTGGGGGGCTGGATGGTGCAGTGCGCCTACTCGTGCGGCCCGCCGGACCTCGTGATCGCGGGTCTCACGGTGGTGGACCCCATGGTGGGCGTGGCGCTGGGGCTCGTGGTCCTGGGTGAGGCCGGTGCGGGCCTGACCACTGGGACCGCCGTCACCATGGGTCTGGCAGGTCTCGTTGCTATAGTCGGCGTCGTCCTGCTCTCCCGGTACCACCCCGAGGTCCTCCAGCGCCGAGCGGCCGCTCGCGCCCGGACGACGGATCCGGGGAGCGGCACCCGTCCCCGGGCCGCCACGACCCCGTGTCGTGGCGAGCACGCCGATCAGTGAGCAACGTACGGAACCCCACGCCTTGAAGATTCTGATCACCGCAGAGACCTACCCTCCCGACGTCAACGGGTCCGCGCAGTTCGCGCGCCGCCTCGCGCACGGCATGCTCGGCCGGGGGCACGAGGTCCACGTGGCCGCCGCCATGCCCACGAGCGGGGCTTCCCGGATCATGACGGACGACGGTGTGGTGGAGCACCGCTTCCGCTCGCACCACGCGTTCACCCACCCCTACTTCCGCATCTGCCTGCCGTGGGAGATCGCCCGCGAGGTCTCGCGGCTGCTGGACGAGCTGCGCCCGGACGTGGTGCACGTGCAGTGCCACTACATCGTGGGGCGGATCATGGTGCGGGAGGCCGTGCGCCGGGGCATCCGGGTGGTGGGCACCAACCACTTCATCCCGGAGAACATCGAGCCGTTCCTGCCCTTCCCGCAGTGGTTCATCCGTGGCTACCGGAAGGTGTCCTGGTGGGACATCGCGCGGGTCTACGGCAGGTGCGACGTGATCACCGCACCCACACCGCTCGCCGTGCGCACCATGGTGGACAACGGCGTGCCGGACCGGGCGGTCGCGGTCTCCAACGGGATCGACGCCGGTCACTACCAGGCCGCCGCCGACGAGCAGATCCAGCACCCCGAGCACCCCGTGGTGCTCTTCTGCGGCCGGCTGGCCGTGGAGAAGAACGTCAACGAGCTGATCGAGGCGCTGGCCCTGATCCCGCGCGAGAAGAACGTGCACGCGGAGATCGTGGGGGAGGGGGAGCAGCGGGAGCGGCTCGTGAAGCTCGCCCACGAGCGGGGCGTCGCGGACCGCGTGCACTTCCTGGGCTTTCTCACGGACGACGAGCTGCGCCGGGCCTACCTCCGGGCAGACGTGTTCTGCCAGCCCGGCACCGCCGAGCTGCAGTCGCTCGTGACGCTCGAGGCCATGAGCGCCTCCACACCCGTGGTGCTCGCCAACGCCCGGGCCCTGCCGCACCTCGCGGACGAGGGACGCAACGGATACCTCTTCGCCCCCGGCAGCCCGGGGGACCTGGCCCACAAGCTGCAGCTCGTGCTCGACGCTCCGCCCGAGCAGCGCCGGGTCATGGGCGAGCACAGCCGCCGGATGGTGGAGCAGCACTCGTTCGCCCGCACCCTGGACACCTTCGAGCGGATCTACCGCGGCGAGAGCCGCTGACGCCGCCCGCGACGGACGGCCACCCGTGCGCAGCCACCCGGGCGCGGTGCCGGGTCGAAACCGTGCAGTGCGGTACCTTGGACCGGCGGTCGGTCACCGGCCGCACCACGGGGCGGTAGCTCAGCTGGTCAGAGCAGAGGACTCATAATCCTTGGGTCGTGGGTTCAAGCCCCACCCGCCCTACCACGACCCCCGCGGTCCGCAGAGAGGACCGCGGGGGTTTTCCGTGCCCGCACCCGTCGGCCCGCACCCGTCAGCCTCCGCCCGGCAGGGGCAGGAGGACCGACGGTCGCAGGTCTGCCACGAACTGCACGGGGTTCACGTACTCCCCGTCCTCTCGCACACCCCAGTGCACGGCCGAGCCGCCCGGGCCGTGGCCCGGATCGGCCACCGTGGCGACCACCTGCCCCCGCGCAACGCGCTCACCCCGGTGGACCACGGCGGTGACCGGCTCGAAGGAGGACAGGTGGCCCTCACCGTGGTCCACGGTGAGCACCTCCCGGTCCACCACCATGCCGCTGAAGCTGACCACCCCAGCCTGCGGAGCGCGCACGGGTGTGCCGGGCGGGGCGTGCAGGTCCACGCCGCGGTGGCCGGGGAGCCACCTCTTCGCGGGTGCCTCGAAGCGCCGCTCCACCGCCGGGCGCGGGGACACCGGCCAGGCCCAGCCGGGGCTCGCACCGCTCGCCGGGGCGGGCCAGCCCACCAGGAGCGGCCACAGCAGCAGCACGAGTGCCCCGCAGACCCACACCGCGCTCCGGGTGGTGCCCTGCGCGGCGGAGCCAGCCGCTGTCACGTGTGCCGAGGTGCCCGAGCCGGACGGGCCGGTGCACGGTGCGGGGCGCACTGGCCCGGCGGGAAGGAGAGTCATGCCCTCAGGCTGGCGTGGCGGCGGCGTCGTGCGGGAGACGGTGCCCCGATGTGGAGTGCGCACGGCACGCGGCGGTGGCGGGATGCTGTAGGCTGACCCGTGCAGTTGCCCTGCCGCAGCACACCCATGCCCGTTCGCGGGCGTGGGCGGCGGCGGGACGGCTGACTTCGCGCGCGAAGGAACCCGGAACGGATCCGCTCCCACCGGGTGCGCACCCCTCGGTCCGCTCGAGCTCCCGGCAGCGGGAGACGACGGTACGGGGCGCGTCGGGCCACGCTCCACGAGCACGGCCCGCGCATCGCGCCAGGGACCGGCACCACCGGTCGAGAACCGTCAACCCACGGCGGCCCCCGGGCCGCCGGATACCCACGAGGAGACGACATGCCCGTCGTTACCATGCGCCAGATGCTCGACAACGGCGTCCACTTCGGCCACCAGACCCGCCGCTGGAACCCGAAGATGAAGCGCTTCATCTTCACCGAGCGCAACGGCATCTACATCATCGACCTGCAGCAGTCGCTGGGCTTCATCGACAAGGCCTACGAGGCGGTCAAGGCCACCGTGGCCCACGGCGGCACCATCCTGTTCGTCGGCACCAAGAAGCAGGCCCAGGAGGCCATTGCCGAGCAGGCCACCCGCGTGGGCATGCCCTACGTGAACCACCGCTGGCTCGGCGGCATGCTCACCAACTTCCAGACCGTGTCCAAGCGCATCGACCGCATGAAGGAACTGGAAGAGGTCGACTTCGACGACGTCGCCGGCTCGCAGTACACCAAGAAGGAACTGCTGCTGCTGCGCCGCGAGAAGGAGAAGCTGGAGCGCACGCTCGGCGGCATCCGCAACCTCACCAAGACCCCGTCCCTGATCTGGATCGTGGACACCAAGAAGGAGCACCTCGCGGTGGACGAGGCCCAGAAGCTCGGTGTGCCGATCGTCGCGATCCTGGACACCAACTGCGATCCGGACGAGGTCGCGTTCCCCATCCCGGGCAACGACGACTCCATCCGCTCCGTGTCCCTGCTGACCCGCGTCGTCGCTGACGCTGTGGCCGAGGGCCTCATGGAGCGCCACAACGGCAAGTCCAACGCCGCCGAGGAGCCCATGGCCGAGTGGGAGCGCGAGCTGCTCGAGCAGCACGAGGAGCAGAAGTCCCAGGACTCCGCCCCGGCCGCTGCGCAGGAGGCTCCGGCCGAGCAGGCCGCCCCGGCTGCCGAGGCGCCCGCCGAGACCGAGCAGAAGGACGCCCCCGCCGCCGAGTGAGGCCGCGGGAGGTGTTCACCTCCCATTCTTCCCGGTGGCCCACAGTGGTGACCGGAACCGCCCGGGCGTCCCAGGACGCCCGGGCGGACACAACCGACAACAGAGGAGTTCACATGGCGAACTACACCGCTGCTGACATCAAGGCCCTGCGCGAGCGCACGGGCGCCGGCATGCTGGACGTCAAGAAGGCCCTGGACGAGGCCGACGGCGACGCCCAGAAGGCCCAGGAGATCATCCGCGTCAAGGGTCTGAAGGGTGTGACCAAGCGCGAGGGCCGCTCCACCGCCGAGGGCATCGTGGTGGCGCGCACGGAGAACAGCGTGGGCTACATGGTCGAGGTCAACTCCGAGACCGACTTCGTGGCCAAGTCCGCGCCGTTCGTGGAGTTCGGCAACAAGGTGCTCGACGCCGCCGTGGCCGCCGACGCCGCGGACCTGGACACCCTGCTCGCCTCCGAGGTTGACGGCAAGACCGTCTCCGAGCTCGTGACCGAGACCGGCGCGCTGCTGGGCGAGAAGGTCGTCGTGCGTCGCGTGGCCCGCGTGGCCGGCGACCACGTGGCCGTGTACCTGCACAAGACCTCCAAGGACCTCCCCGCCCAGGTGGGCGTCCTGCTGGCCGTCTCGGGCTCCGACGCGGAGACCGCCGCCCACGACGTCGCCGTGCACATCGCCGCCATGTCCCCCGCGTTCCTCTCCGAGGACGACGTCCCCGCCGAGACCGTGGAGAACGAGAAGCGCGTGGCCGAGGAGACCGCCCGCAACGAGGGCAAGCCGGACAAGATCATCCCGAACATCGTCCAGGGCCGCCTCAAGGGCTACTACAAGGAGGTCGTGCTCGTGGACCAGGACTTCGCCAAGGACTCCAAGAAGTCCGTGGGCCAGGTCCTCTCCGAGGCCGGCGCCACCGCCACCGCGTTCGCGCGGTTCCGCGTGGGAGCCTGAGCCGAGCTCGTCCCACGGCCGCGCCCCGGGCCCGCTGAGTGCGGGCGGGGCAGTGCGGCCGGGGTGCCGTGACGGGAGACCGTGACGGCGCCCACCCCGCAGCGGCGGGGCATCACCGGGGGACCGGTGGCGCCCCGCCGCTTCTGTATGCTGGGGGGCGGTCTGCCACGGGTGGGCCACATCCAGAACACGCAGCGGCCCCGGGAGGATCCATGCCCACCACCAACGACTCCGAGCCCCAGGACGAGGCACTGCGGATGAGCCGTGAGTCCCGGCGATCGGAACCGGGACGCCGGCGTGTGCTGCTCAAGCTCTCGGGCGAGGTCTTCGGGGGCGGAAGCGTGGGCGTGGACACTGATGTGGTCCGCCAGATCGCCGAGCAGATCGCAGCGACCGTGGGTCAGGTGGAGACGTCGATCGTGGTGGGCGGCGGCAACTTCTTCCGCGGCGCCGAGCTCTCCCAGGCCGGCATGGACCGCTCGCGTGCGGACTACATGGGCATGCTGGGCACGGTCATGAACTGCCTGGCGCTGCAGGACTTCCTGGAACAGTGCGGCGTGGACACCCGCGTGCAGTCCGCCATCAAGATGGAGCAGGTCGCGGAGACGTACATCCCCCGCCGCGCCATCCGCCACATGGAGAAGGACCGCGTGGTGATCTTCGGCGCCGGAGCCGGACTGCCCTACTTCTCCACGGACACCGTGGCCGCCCAGCGCGCGCTGGAGGTGCACGCCACCGAGGTGCTCATGGCCAAGAACGGTGTGGACGGCGTCTACACCGCGGACCCCCGCAAGGACCCCGAGGCACGGCGGCTCGCGAGCCTCACCTACGACGAGGCGCTTGCCCGGGACATCCGCGTGATGGACCAGACCGCGTTCGCCCTGTGCCGCGACAACAACGTGACCATGCGGGTGTTCGGCATGGAGGGTGCGGGCAACGTGACCCGCGCCGTGCTGGGCGAGGAGATCGGCACCCTCGTCACCCCCTGAACACACCCGCGGGCCGCGGCCCCAGGACCCTGGGGGCGGGCCCGGACGATAGAGTGGGACCACTGTCCCGCCGCCGGGGTGAGCGACTCCGGCACAGCCTCGCACGACCCGTCGCAGAAGGAGAACCACCCGTGATCTCAGATGTCCTCTCGGATGCCACCACCCGGATGAGCAAGGCGGTGGACGCGGCGAAGACCGACTTCTCCACGGTGCGCACCGGCCGTGCGAACCCCGCGCTGTTCTCCAGCCTGCTGGTGGAGTACTACGGCACCCCCACCCCGCTGCAGCAGCTGGCCTCGTTCCAGACCCCCGAGGCCCGCACGCTGCTCATCACGCCCTACGACCGCAGCGCGCTCAACGACATCGAGAAGGCCCTGCGGGACTCGGACATCGGCGCGAACCCCGCGAACGACGGCAACGTGATCCGCGTGGTCATGCCCGAGCTCACGGAGGAGCGCCGCAGGGAGTACGTGAAGATCGTGCACACCAAGGCCGAGGAGGCCCGAGTGTCCGTGCGCAACATCCGCCGCCACGCCAAGGAGTCCATCGAGAAGTTCGTCAAGGACGGAGACGTCGGCGAGGACGACGGCAAGCGCGGCGAGAAGGACCTGGACGCGGCCACCAAGAAGCACACCGACCAGATCGACGAGCTGCTCAAGAACAAGGAAGCCGAACTGCTCGGCGCCTGATGTCCGCTCCTGAACCAACCTCTCCAGCGCCCCGCGACCCCGTGGCGGGCTCCCACCCCGTGGAAGCGCCCGCGGGGGAGGCGGCCACGGGCGGGCACGACGAGTCCCCGACCACCGGGCCGCTGCGCCACGTGCTCGCGCGGCCGTTCCAGCGCAGCCGTGAGCACAGGGCGCCGTCCCGGGCCGGGCGCAACCTCCCGGCCGCCGTGGCCGTGGCGGTGGTGCTGATCGGTGCGCTCGTCACGGGGCTGTTCTTCGTCCCCCTCGTGCTGGCGCTGCTGGCGGGCACAGCGGCGGGGATCGGGGTCTGGGAGGTCGCGCGGTCCCTCACCTACAAGGGCGTGCTGATCCCCAAGGTCCCGGCCGTGGTGGCCGCGGTCCTGATGCCCCTCGCCGCGTTCTTCGGCGGCGCGCCGTGGCTGTCCATGGCGCTCGTGCTCGCGGTCACGCTCGTGGTGGTGTGGCGGGCCTTCGGTCCGCGGCACGGGATGATGCTGTCGATGATGGGCTCGGTGTTCGCGCTCGTGTGGGTGTCGTTCCTGCTCAGCACCGCCGTGCTGCTCTACCACTCCGCGGACGGACCGCAGAAGGTCCTCACCGTGATCCTCCTGGCCGTCAGCTCCGACACCTTCGGCTACGCCGTGGGTGTGGTGTGGGGCAAGCACCCCATGGCCCCGAGGATCTCGCCCAAGAAGTCCTGGGAGGGCTTCGCGGGCTCGCTCGGGGGTGCCGTGCTCGTGGGGATCCTGAGCGCCGTCCTGCTGCTGGGACTCCCGTGGTGGCAGGGCGCGGTCCTGGCGGTCGCGATCGTGGCCGTCTCCACCGTGGGGGACTTCTCCGAGTCCATGATCAAGCGCGAGATCGGGATCAAGGACATGGGCACCCTGCTGCCCGGGCACGGCGGTGTGATGGACCGCATCGACTCCATCCTCTTCGCGGTGATCACCGGCTACGTGATCTTCGAGCTGTTCTCCGTTCTCGCATGACGCGGGCGGGCTCCGGGGCCTGCCGCCGTGGGCCGGTCGTCGTGGGCGACCGGCCCGTTCCAGTTCCGAAAGGGCTCTCATGACGTCTCAGGACCGCTTCCCCCGCCTCGACCAGCGCTCGTGGGGGTACGACCCCGCCCAGGTGGACGACTTCCTGGACCGCGTCGCGGCCGTGCTCCACGCCACGGACGCGCGGTCTCCCACTGCGGGGCACGACGCCGCCGCGTCGGCTCCCGGCGCGGGTGCCACTGCGGTCCCGGGGTGCGAAGAAACCGGGGCTGCGGCCGGCGCGTCGTCGGTCGAGGGCGCAGGGACCTCCGGGGCGGTGGGGGAGTCGACCCCTGCCACCGCGGGGTCGAGCGCCCGTGTGGGCAGCCGACAGGTGCGGGAACGCGTGTTCGACCGGGGGCGCGAGGGCTACGACCCCGCGGCCGTGGACGCCCACCTGGACGATCTCGAGGACGAGCTGTTCGACCGCGAGCGGGAGGCGTTCGTCGCGGAGCACGGCGTCCAGCGGTGGAACGAGCACGTGGAGCTGCTGGGGCAGCTGCTCGTGGGCCGTCTCAACCGCCCGCGCACGGAGCGGTTCCGCAGACCCGCGAAGCACCGTACGGCGGGGTACTCGGCGGCGGACGTGGACGTGCTGTGCGACCGGCTCATGGAGCAGCTGCGCAGCGCCCCGGACATCGACCCCCGGCTGCTGCGCGGCGCCGTGTTCCGCGCGGCGCAGGGGCAGCGCTGCTACGAGGAGCAGCAGGTGGACGCGTTCCTGGACCGCGCCGTGGAGTTCGTGCTCGCGGTGAGGGGACACCAGACGCGGCGCTGACATCCGGGCGCGCGGCACGGCCCGTCTTTGTATACATTGAACGGCGCGGATCGGCGAGATATGCCGCAGGATGCCGTCACAATGCGGATTATTCGGGGCAACATCCACGCTCCCCTCCCGCTGTGGATACACAACTCCTACTGTGGTGGTCATCACACTAGGAGGCACACATGGCATCCACGCCCTCCGTCGATCCCAACGGCTCCGCAGCCACCCTCGGCATCGACTTCCCCGCAGTGCAGCGCTCGGAGCAGTTCCAGCGGCTGCGCTCCACCCACCGCTCCTTCGTCTTCCCCCTGGCCGTCGCGTTCCTCGTCTGGTACCTGCTCTACGTGGTGCTGGCCATCTACGCGCCGGGGTTCATGTCGCTGAAGGTGCTGGGCAACATCAACCTCGGACTCGTCCTGGGCCTGCTGCAGTTCGTGACCACGTTCGGCATCACGGCGGCCTACGTGCGGTTCGCCAACCGCCGGCTGGACCCGCAGGCCACGGCGCTGCGCGAGCAGCTCGAGGCGGAGCAGCTCGAGGCCCAGCACCACGCGATCCAGCACCGTGGGCAGCCCGGAGCCTCTGAGCAGCCCGGCACGTCCGAGGGGGTTCGGCCGTGAACATCCTCGCCACCACCCTGCCGGCGGTGCACCTCGCGGAGGGCGCTTCGGCCACCGTGGGCAACCCCGCGATCAACATCTCCATCTTCCTCAGCTTCGTGCTCGTGACCCTGGTGGTGGTGATCCGGGCGTCGAAGTCCACGGCCACCGCGGCGGACTACTACGCCGGCGGCCGCTCCTTCTCGGGAACGCAGAACGGCCTGGCCATCGCGGGTGACTACCTCTCCGCGGCGTCGTTCCTGGGCATCGTGGGAGCGATCGCCCTGCAGGGCTACGACGGGTTCCTGTACTCGATCGGCTTCTTCGTCGCGTGGCTCGTGGCGCTGCTGCTGATCGCCGAGCCGCTGCGCAACACCGGCAAGTTCACCATGGCGGACGTGCTCTCGTTCCGGCTGCGCCAGCGTCCGGTGCGCGTGGCGGCGTCGATCTCCACACTGGCCGTGACGTTCTTCTACCTGCTCGCCCAGATGGCCGGAGCGGGCGCGCTCGTCTCCCTGCTGCTGGGCATCGGCTCCAAGGCGGGGCAGTCGCTGGTGATCGTCGTCGTGGGCGTCATCATGATCGTCTACGTGCTCGTGGGCGGCATGAAGGGCACCACGTGGGTGCAGATCATCAAGGCGTGCCTGCTGGTGACCGGGGTGGCCGTGATGACCGTGTGGATCCTGGCCATGTTCGGCTTCAACTTCTCCTCGATCCTCGGCGCGGCGGTGGAGACCAACAACAACCCCGCCATGCTCGAGCCCGGCCTGAAGTACGGCGTGAGCGAGATCTCCAAGCTGGACTTCATCTCCCTGGGCCTCGCCCTCGTGCTCGGTGCCGCCGGCCTGCCCCACGTGCTGATGCGCTTCTACACGGTGCCCACCGCCAAGGAGGCCCGCAAGTCCGTGGTCTGGGCGATCTCGCTGATCGGCCTGTTCTACCTCTTCACCCTGGTGCTCGGCTTCGGCGCGGCGGCGCTGATCGGCTCGGACCGGATCAAGTCGGCGCCGGGCGGGGTGAACTCCGCAGCACCGCTGCTGGCCTACGAGCTGGGCGGATCGGTGCTCATGGGGCTCATCGCGGCCGTGGCGTTCGCCACGATCCTCGCGGTGGTCGCGGGACTGGCCATCACGGCGTCGGCCTCCTTCGCGCACGACATCTACACGTCGGTGATCAAGAAGGGGAACTCGGATCCCCGCCGGGAGCTGCGCGTGGCCAAGACCACGGTGGTGGTCATCGGTCTGATCTCGATCGCGGGTGGCATCGGCGCGCAGGGGCAGAACGTGGCGTTCCTCGTGGCCCTCGCCTTTGCGGTGGCCGCCTCCGCCAACCTGCCCACCATCCTCTACTCCCTGTACTGGAAGCGGTTCACCACGCGAGGGGCCGTGTGGTCCATGTACGGCGGGCTGATCCTCTCCGTGGTGCTGATCGTCTTCTCCCCGGTCATGTCCGGTGCGGAGACGTCCATGATCCCCACCGCGGACTTCGCCGTCTACCCGCTGTCCAACCCGGGCATCATCTCCATCCCGGCCTCGTTCCTGCTGGGCTTCCTGGGCTCCGTCACGGAGCGCCGCAAGGAGGATCCGTACAAGCAGTCCGAGATGGAGGTGCGCTCGCTCACGGGTGTGGGCGCGGAGAAGCCCGTGGCCCACTGATCGCGGGGGAGGGCGGTTTCTGTGAGCCACATCTCCTACCCGACGGTAAGGCCTATAGTCCTGCTATCTGGTAGTACACTGAACGGCAGTTCGCTGACCAGAGCGAGGCTCGCCCCGTCATGTGGGCAACCGCATGCGCGAGCAACGACAACTTGAGGTGGAGAAATGGGCATTATTAGCTGGATCATCCTCGGTCTGATCGCTGGCGCCCTCGCCAAGCTGATCCTGCCGGGCAAGCAGGGTGGCGGGATCATCGTGACCATCATCCTGGGCGTCGTGGGCGCGTTCCTCGGCGGCTGGCTGGGCAGCTTCATTCCGGGCCTGCACGCCGGGATCGACAAGATCAGCATCGGCACCATCATCACGTCCGTGGTCGGCGCACTCATCGTGCTGCTGGTCTACGGCTTCGTGACCGGGCGTCGTCGCTGAACGACCCACAGGCCCTGAGGGGCCTTCGCGCAAGGGCGTCACCTCCGAGGTGGCGCCCTTGTCGCATCTGCGGAGCCGGGCCCACACCGCGTCCGGGCCATACTGGTCCCATGAACAGCGCACCCGCCATGACCCCGGACCTCGACCGCGCCACCCGGGACGCCCCCCGCAGTCTGGTGATCCTGGGCTCCACCGGCTCCATCGGCACGCAGGCGCTGGACGTCGTCGCCTCGGCGGCACGGCTCGCCCGGCCCGTCACGGACGCGGAGCACCCGCCCTTCCGGGTGCTCGCCCTCGCGGCCGGTGCCGGCAACCTGGAGCTGCTCGCGCGCCAGGCCGTGGACTTCGCGGTGGCGGCCGTGGGCACGAGTGGCACGGCGGACGACGCCGCCCGGCTGCGTGAGCTGCTCGCGGCACGGACGCGGGCGGCGTCGTCGGCGGCGCTTCCCGAGGTGTTCCACGGTCCCGAGGCGGCCACGCGGATCGCCGAGTGGAACGGGACGGACGTGGTGCTCAACGGGATCACCGGCAGCATCGGTCTGGCTCCCACGCTCGCGGCTCTCACGGCGGGGCACCGCGTGGCGCTGGCCAACAAGGAGTCGCTGATCGCCGGGGGGCCGCTCGTGAAACGCGCGGCCGAGGCCACGGGCCTCGCCGACGCGCTGATCCCGGTGGACTCCGAGCACTCGGCCATTGCCCAGACCCTGCGCTCCGGCACGGCGGGGGAGGTGGCACGTCTGGTGCTGACCGCGTCCGGCGGCCCGTTCCGCGGGATGAACCGCGCGCAGCTCGCGGACGTCACCCCCGCGCAGGCCCTCAAGCACCCCACATGGGACATGGGAGTCATGGTGACCACCAACTCCGCCACGATGGTCAACAAGGCGCTCGAGGTCCTGGAGGCGTCCCTGCTCTTCGACGTGGACCTGGAGCGCATCGACGTGACCGTGCACCCGCAGTCCGTGGTGCACTCCATGGTGCAGTTCGTGGACGGCTCCACGATCGCGCAGGCCTCCCCGCCGGACATGCGGCTTCCCCTGGCGCTCGGCGTCGGCTGGCCCCACCGCGTGACCGGCGCGGCGGTGCCGTGCGACTGGAGCACCGCCGCGCAGTGGACGTTCGAGCCCCTGGACGCCGAGGCCTTTCCCGCGGTGGAGCTCATGAAGCGCGCGGGGTCTCTGGGCGGGACCTGGCCCGCGGTGTTCAACGCGGCGAACGAGGAGGCCGTGCACGCGTTCCACCGCGGGGAGCTGGGCTTCACGGGGATCGTGGACCTCGTGGAGCGCGTGGTGGGAGACCACGACGGGGTGCGGGAGCCCACGCTGGAGGATGTCCTCGAGGCTGAGCGGTGGGCCCGGGCCCACGCGGGCGAGCGAATCTCCCGCGGCCGCTGAGGCACGGGCGGTGCCGGTGGTGCCGCAGTCCCGTGCTAGGCTCGTGGGCGGATGACGAGATCCGGCGCGTAGCTCTGGCTGGCCGGACGGCAACCCTCTCCCGTAGCGGGGTGCCCCAGATGACCATCCGGCCGCGGTTCGAAAAGATCACGGCAAGTGCGGTTTCTCTTCGAATGGCACGTGTCTGATCATTGCCCTCATCCAGGCGGGACCCTTCGCTCCGCGCGACCGGACCCCGACCCTGGAAAGGCATGATCGTGCGAACCAAACGACTGCTCCCCGTAGTACTGGCCACCACCCTGGGCCTGACCCTCACCGCGTGCGGTGGCGGCTCCGAGAACACGGACCCGGCCGCGGACGGCAAGATCACCATCGGCATCGTGGGCTCGACCCCCGTGCAGGATGCGCTCAAGGACGTGGCGGCGCAGCACGACGTCACGGTCGAGTACGTGGACTTCAGCGACTACAGCCAGCCGAACCCCGCACTGAAGAGCGGGGACATCGACATGAACTGGTTCCAGCACATCGCGTACCTCGCGGACTACAACAACAGCTCCGGGGACACCATCACGCCCGTGGGCTCCACGTCGATCTTCCCGCTGGGGCTGTACTCCAAGACCGCGAAGTCCGTGGGGGACCTCAAGCAGGGTGACGAGATCGCCGTGCCCAACGACTCCATCAACCTCTCGCGCTCCCTGAACCTGCTGAAGCAGCAGGGGCTGGTGTCCTTCACCAAGGACACGATCGCGCCCACGGAGCAGGACCTCGACGCCGAGAAGTCCAAGGTCAAGGTCCGCCCGGTCTCCGCCGAGCAGACCGTGCTGTCCATGGACTCGGTGGCCGGTTCCGTGGTCAACAACGACTTCCTGGACCGCGCGAACCTCGACCCGAAGAACGCGCTCGCGCAGGACGACCCCACCGCCGACAGCGCCAAGGTCTACGACAACCTCTTCGCCGCGACCCAGGCGAACGCGGACAACGAGACGCTGAAGAAGGTGGCGAGCTTCTACTACGACTCCACGGTCCAGGAGGCCGAGAAGAAGGAGACCAAGGGCACCGCCGTTCCCACCAAGGTGGACCAGCAGGAGCTCAAGGACCTGCTCGCGCGGTACTCGCAGGACCTCAAGGAGCAGAGCAAGTGAGCCCAGCCGACACGGCGAGCACCCTGGTCAGCTTCCGGGACGTCAGCAAGGTCTTCGAGACGGGGAACCGACGCCGCAGGCGCACGGTCACCGCCGTCGAGTCCGTGGACCTGGACATCCGCAGGGGCGAGATCTTCGCGGTCATCGGCTACTCCGGGGCCGGCAAGTCCACGCTCGTGCGCCTCATCAACGGCCTCGAGCCCGTGACCTCCGGTTTCCTCGAGGTTGCCGGGCGGCGCGTGGACGGCCGGTCGGAGACCCAGCTGGCACCCGTCCGCCGGGACATCGGCATGATCTTCCAGCAGTTCAACCTGTTCACCTCGCGCACGGTGGCGGGCAACGTGGAGTACCCGCTCAAGCGTGCCGGGTGGAGCGCGGAGAACCGGAAGGCCCGCGTGGCGGAGCTGCTGGAGTTCGTGGGCCTCACCGAGCGCGCCGGGAACTACCCCGAGCAGCTCTCGGGCGGGCAGAAGCAGCGCGTGGGCGTCGCCCGGGCGCTCGCCACGAGCCCCGAGCTGCTGCTCGCGGACGAGTCCACCTCCGCCCTGGACCCGGAGACCACCCAGGAGGTGCTGGGCCTGCTGCGCCGGGTCAACCGTGAACTGGGGATCACCATCGTGCTCATCACCCACGAGATGGACGTGGTGCGCGCCGTCGCGGACCGAGTGGCCGTGATGGACGGCGGGCGCGTCGTCGAGGTGGGGAGCACCGCGGAGATCTTCGCGCACCCCAAGGCGGAGACCACCCGCAAGTTCGTGTCCTCGGTGATGCGCACCGTGCCGCGGGAGGACGAGCTCGCCACGCTGCGCCGTGATCACCCGGGGCGCCTGGTGCTCGTGGACGTCTCGGACCAGAACCGGATCGGGGAGGTGCTCTCGGCGGCCGCGCGTGACGGTCTGCGCTTCGAGATCGCCTTCGGAGGCATCTCCATCCTGCAGTCGCACACGTTCGGGACGCTCACGCTGTCCCTCGACGGTCCCGAGGATGCCGTGACCCGGGCCGTCGACGCCCTGCGAACGGTCACCACGGTCCAGGAGGTGTCCGCATGATGGACTGGTCGACTCTCGGCCCGCAGCTGCTGAGCGCAACCGGGCAGACGCTGTACATGGTCACCGTGACCCTGGTCCTCGCCGGGCTGATCGGCCTGGCGGTGGGCGTGGGTCTGTACGTGACCCGGCGGGGCAACATCCTGCAGAACGTGGTGGTGTACACCATCCTGAACGTGGTGGTGAACTTCGTCCGTCCCATTCCGTTCATCATCCTGCTGGCCGCTCTCGGACGGGTGACCGAGGGGGTGGTGGGCACCCGCCTGGGGCCCAACGCCGCGATCTTCGCCATGACCATCGGCGCCACCTTCGCGGTGGCCCGGATCGTGGAGCAGAACCTCATGACCGTGGATCCGGGTGTGGTGGAGGCCGCGCGCTCCATGGGGGTGTCGCGCTGGAAGATCATCACCACAGTGATCCTGGCCGAGGCCCTCGGGCCGCTGGTGCTCGGCTACACCTTCCTGGTCATCGGCATCACGGACATGTCCGCGATGGCGGGCGCGATCGGTGCCGGTGGGCTGGGCGACTTCGCCCTGCGCCTGGGCTACCAGCGCTTCAACGACGAGGTCACCTGGGCCGCGGTGATCGTGATCATCGTGCTGGTGCAGCTCGTGCAGTTCTTCGGCAACTGGCTCGCGCGCCGCATCATGCGCCGCTGACGCGGCCGGGGCCGTAGCGCTCCCGCGTCCGCCGCACCACGCCGCCCCCGTTCGCGCCTCCCGCGCGGCCGGGGGCGGCGTCGTCCCCGCTGCCCGGTGCCCCGGCGAGGCACGCGTGGGAGGTTCGACGGGTCGCAGCCGTGGGGCACAATGGAGGCTGCACCACACGGGGCGCGCGTCACGGGCCCCGCACGTCGATTCCCTGGAGGAAATTCGTGACCTCGGTCAACCTCGGCATGCCCGCAGCACCCCAGCCCGTCCTGTCCCCGCGGCGGGCGACCCGCCAGATCAGGGTGGGCTCCGTGGGTGTGGGCTCGGAATCGCCGATCAGCGTCCAGTCGATGACCACCACGCCCACCACCAACATCAACGCCACGCTGCAGCAGATCGCGGAGCTCAACGCCGCCGGGTGCGACATCGTGCGGGTGGCCTGCCCGTCCCAGGACGACGCCGACGCCCTGCCGATCATCGCCAAGAAGTCCCCGATCCCGGTGATCGCCGACATCCACTTCCAGCCCAAGTACGTGTACGCGGCCATCGACGCCGGCTGCGCGGGCGTGCGCGTGAACCCGGGCAACATCCGCAAGTTCGACGACCAGATCGAGGGCATCTCCCGGGCCGCCGAGGCCGCCGGGGTGTCCATCCGGATCGGCGTGAACGCCGGCTCCCTGGACAAGCGGCTGCTCGAGAAGTACGGCAAGGCCACCCCGGAGGCCCTCATGGAGTCCGCCGTGTGGGAGGCCTCGCTGTTCGAGCAGCACGACTTCCACGACTTCAAGATCTCCGTGAAGCACAACGATCCCGTGACCATGGTCCGGGCCTACCAGCTGCTCGCCGAGCGGGGGGACTGGCCCCTGCACCTCGGTGTCACGGAGGCCGGGCCCGCGCTGCAGGGCACCGTGAAGTCCGCCACCGCGTTCGGCATCCTGCTGTCCCAGGGCATCGGGGACACCATCCGCGTGTCCCTCTCCGCGCCCCCCGTGGAGGAGGTCAAGGTGGGCAACCAGATCCTGCAGTCGCTCGGGCTGCGCCCCCGCAAGCTGGAGATCGTCTCGTGCCCCTCCTGCGGGCGCGCCCAGGTGGACGTCTACAAGCTCGCCGAGGAGGTCAACGAGGGTCTGGCCCACCTCACCGTGCCGCTGCGCGTGGCCGTGATGGGCTGCGTCGTGAACGGCCCGGGCGAGGCGCGCGAGGCGGACCTCGGTGTGGCCTCCGGCAACGGCAAGGGGCAGATCTTCGTCAAGGGCGAGGTGGTCAAGACCGTTCCCGAGGACCAGATCGTGGAGACCCTGCTCGCGCAGGCCAACGAGATGGCGGAGAGCATGAGCCTCGACGAGAACGGCCAGCCGGTCGAGGGTGCCCCGGTCGTGACCGCGGGGTGATCCTGCGCCGTTCGCCCCGGGTGCTCCAGCCCGCGGCCGTCGAGCCCGCGGCCCTGGACCGGCTCCTCGCGCAGGACCCCGTGTCCTCGGTGTTCGTGGCCTCCCACGTGCAGCGGGTGCGGGCGGCGGGCCGCGCGGCCCCGCCCGTCCACGGCGTGGTCGACGCCGCGGGGAGACTCGTGGGCGCGTGCTGGACGGGCACCAACGTGGTGCCCGTGGTGCTGGACGAGACCGGGGTCCAGCTCGTCGCGGCCACGCTGCTGCGCACCGGTCCGCGCTTCGCCTCGGTCTTCGGCCCCGCCGAGCCGGTGCTGGGGCTGTGGGAGCGGCTGCGCCACGCGTGGTCCGCGCCGTTCGACGTTCGTCCCGAGCAGCCGCTGCTCGTCATGGACCGGGACCCGGACCCGTCCCTGCTGACGGGCCCGGCGGCCGAGGTGCGGTGGGGGAGCGAGGCGGACGTGGAGCGTGTGCTGCCCGCCGCGGCCGCCATGTTCACCGAGGAGGTGGGGTACTCCCCGTACACGAACGGCGCGGAGGGCTACCGGCGCCGGATCCGCTCCCTGCTCCGGGAGCAGCGCACGGTGGTGCTCACCGACCACCGGGGTGCCGTGGTGTTCAAGGCGGACATCGGCTCCCTGCACGGGGACGTGTGCCAGATCCAGGGGGTGTGGGTGGCCCACGAGCTGCGCGGCCGGGGACTGGCCGTGCCGTGCATGGCCGCCACGGTGGCACTCGCCCGCACGGTGGCGCCCGTGGTGAGTCTCTACGTGAACTCGTACAACGCCCCCGCGCTGGCCACCTACCGCCACGTGGGCTTCGAGCGCCGGGGGGACTTCGCCACGGTGCTGCTGTGAGCACCCGGGCGTGGCAGCGCGCACCACAGCGATAGACTCGCGGGGACATCCGCAGTTTCGATCGGCCCGGTCACGGGCGGTTAGGACCTTTTCGTGCCGCTTCGCCTGAGTTCCCTGTTCCTGCGCACCCTGCGCGAAGACCCGGTGGACGCCGACGTCGACAGCCACAAGCTGCTGGTCCGCGCCGGCTACATCCGGCGCGCGGCACCCGGCATCTACACGTGGCTGCCCCTGGGACTGGCCGTGCTGCGCAGGGTCGAGAACATCGTCCGCGAGGAGATGGACGCGATCGGTGCCCAGGAGGTGCACTTCCCCGCGCTGCTGCCGCGCGAGCCCTACGAGGCCACCAACCGCTGGACCGAGTACGGCGAGAACCTCTTCCGGCTGCAGGACCGCAAGGGCGCGGACTACCTGCTGGCCCCCACCCACGAGGAGATGTTCACCCTCCTGGTCAAGGACCTCTACTCGTCCTACAAGGACCTGCCGGTGATGCTCTACCAGATCCAGACCAAGTACCGGGACGAGGCCCGCCCCCGCGCCGGTCTGCTGCGCGGGCGCGAGTTCGTCATGAAGGACTCCTACTCCTTCGACGTGGACGACGCCGGCCTGGAGGACTCCTACGCCAAGCACCGGGCGGCCTACGTGCGGATCTTCGAGCGGCTCGGGCTGCCCGTGGTTGCCGTGTCCGCCACCTCAGGGGCCATGGGCGGCTCGCGCTCCGAGGAGTTCATGCACCCCTCCGTCGTGGGGGAGGACACCTTCGTGCGCTCCGCCGGTGGCTACGCCGCGAACGTGGAGGCCGTGACCACCGTGGTGCCGGACCCCGTGGACTACACGAACGCCCCGGCCGCGCAGGTCCACGAGACCCCGGACAGCCCCACCATCGAGGCGCTGGTGGCGCGCTCCAACGAGCTGCACCCCAGGGAGGGGCAGCCGTGGACGGCCGCGGACACCCTCAAGAACGTGGTGCTCTCCGTGTCCCTGCCCGAGGGCGGGAAGCAGCTCGTGGCCATCGGCGTGCCCGGTGACCGCGAGGTGGACCTCAAGCGGGTGGAGGCCGGGATCGGCCAGGCCCTGGAGGTGGGCGGTGAGCTCGAGGTCGCCGCGGCCACCGAGGAGGAGCTGCGCGCCGTCCCCGAGCTCGTGAAGGGCTACATCGGCCCCGGGCTCAGCCGCGACGACGCCCTGCTCGGTTCGACGTCCCGCACGGGCATCCCGTACTTCGTGGATCCCCGCGTGGTCCCCGGAACCTCCTGGATCACGGGCGCCAACGCCGAGCAGAGCCACGTGTACCACCTGGTGGCCGAGCGCGACTTCACGTGGGACGCCACCCTGGAGGCCTGCACGGTCCGGGACGGCGACCCCGCCCCGGACGGCTCCGGGCCGCTGGAGATCGCCCGCGGCATGGAGATGGGCCACGTGTTCCAGCTCGGCCGCAAGTACGCCGAGGCGCTGGGGCTCAAGGTGCTGGACAGCAACGGCAAGCTCGTGACCGTGACCATGGGCTCGTACGGCATCGGCGTGACCCGTGCGCTCGCCGCGGTGGCCGAGTTCTACCACGACGAGCAGGGCCTGCTGTGGCCGCGGGACCTGAGCCCCGCGGACGTGCACGTGGTCGCCACGGGCAAGGGCACCGAGGTGCTCGAGGCCGCGGAGGAGATCGTGGGCCACCTGGAGGCCGCGGGCATCACGGTCCTCTTCGACGACCGCCCCAAGGTCTCCCCGGGCGTGAAGTTCCGGGACGCCGAGCTGCTGGGCGTCCCCACCGTGCTGGTCGTCGGCCGCGGTCTTGCGGACGGCGTGCTCGAGCTCAAGGACCGCCGTTCCGGACGCAGCCGCGAGATCCAGCGTGAGCAGGTGGTCGCAGAGGTCACCACCGAGCTGCACGGTGCGGACGGGCCCGCGGCGGACACCCTCTGACCGCGTGGAGCTCTCCCTGCTCGCGGGGTCCGGCCTGGACTCCGCGAGCCCCGGCCTCCTGCTTCTGCTCATGACCACGGGGCTGGCGGCGGGCTTCATCGACGCCGTGGTGGGCGGCGGCGGCCTCCTGCAGCTGCCCGTGACGCTCATGATCCCCGGGCTCACCCCGGTGCAGGCGCTGGCCACCAACAAGATGGGTTCGGTGTTCGGCACCGCCACCTCCGCGCTCACGTTCTTCCGGCGGGTCCGTCCCGACCTGCGCACGGCGCTTCCCATGGCGGCCGTCGCCCTCGTGGCCTCGGGCCTGGGCGCCGCGGTGGCCGCGGCCCTTCCGGCGTCCGTGTTCAAACCGGTGATCGTCCTGGCGCTCGTGGCCGTGCTGCTGTTCACGGCCCTCAAGCCGTCCATGGGCCGGCTCACGGCCCTGCGGCACACCGGGGCGCGGCACTACGGGCTCGCCGCCGCACTGGGCGCGGGCATCGGGTTCTACGACGGGGTCATGGGCCCGGGCACGGGCTCGTTCCTCATCATCGGGCTGGTCTCGGTGCTGGGCTACAGCTTCCTGGAGGCGAGCGCCAAGGCGAAGATCGTGAACCTGGCCACCAACCTGGGGGCCCTGGCCGTCTTCGCCGCGCACGGTTCCATCCTGTGGGGGCTCGGTCTGGTGCTGGGACTGAGCAACATGGTCGGCGGCTACCTGGGCGCCCGCACCGCAGTGGCGCGGGGCAGCTCGTTCATTCGCGTGGTGTTCTTCGCGGTCGTCTCGGTGCTGATCGTGAAACTGGGCTGGGACGTCCTGACCGGCCGGTGACGGCTCCCGTGACGGACCCCACCGCGGATCCCCGTGGGCGGGGGTCAGGGCCGGCCCGGCAGGGCGGGCACGGGCTGCTCCGGGTCCAGGACCTGGCCGGCGCGCGCCGCGGTGCGCAGTGCTTCCAGTATCCACGCGCGCTGCTCCCCGGACGACGACGCCGCGGCCCGCACCAGCGTGTCCCGCGCCTCCTGCTCAGCGCGCCCCAGAGCCCGGACCGGGTCCTCCTGCACACCGGGGGGCAGCTCGTGGTGTCCCGCCACGGGGGGAGGCTCGCACTCCAGCACCGGCGCCACCCGGGGGTCGGACAGGGCGGCCCGGTGCAGCTCCGCAGCGCCATCCACCAGCCCACCGGCGGTGCCGGCCTCCGGTCCCGTGCGCGCCGCGGCGGTCTCGGCCGTGAACAGGGAGCGGTCCACCGCGGTGACGGCGGTGGTGAGACCGCTCCCGCAGGCGTCCTCACGATCGGTGACCGCCCCTCCAGTACCCCCCGTCTCCTGCTCCGTCTCCCGTGCATCGTCCTGTGAGCTGAGAGCGTCGGCCCCGCGGCCGCTCGCGGCGCCCGCCCACCAGGAGGCCGCCACCGCGGCGAGATCTGCCGTGAGGTGCTCGTCCTCGGTGCTCCGGGCCAGGCGCGCCAGATCGTCGGCCGCGGCCTCGAGGGACGGGGGAGCGGGTGCCACCGCACCGCGCTCCTCCAGTCGCCGCTGCTGCGCCGGGGTGGCCGGTGGTCCGAACGCATCGAGCTGGCGGGTCAGGGCGTCCTCGGGCAGCAGCCACGGATTCGGATGGAGCTGGGTGCGCACGGACCCGGTGGCCGCGCGCGGCGAGGCGGGCGGCGTCGTCGTCGGACAGCGGGCGCCAGAGCGACCACGCTCCGGCGGCCAGGACCAGGAGCAGCGCGAGCACGAGTCCGAGGGCCGCGAGGCGCCAGGCGCGGGCGCGGTCGGCGGGCGGGTGGGAGCTCACGAATTCCTCCGGGGGACGGGTGTCCTTCATGATAGGGAGGAGCACCGACCGGCACAGGCGCACCGCCGCCGAGCACCCCGTGGAGAGGACCCATGACTTCCGACCAGAACGCACCCATCCGCGCCACCGTGGAACCGGTGGTCGAGGCCGCCGGACTGTTCCTGGAGCAGTGCGAGCTCACGGGCCAGGGCGGCACCCGCACCCTGCAGGTGCTCGTGGACCTGCCGGACGGCACGGAGGCCCTGGACCTGGACCGTGTGGCGGCCGTGGCGCAGCAGGTCTCGGACGCCCTGGACCGTGAGGATCCCGTCCCGGGCCCGCCCTACGAGCTGGAGGTCTCCTCCCCGGGCGCAACCCGCGCGCTCGAGACCCCGCGGCACTGGCGGCGCACCGTGGGCCACCTGGTGCGGATCCGACCCCTGGAGGGGGAGCGCTACACGGCGCGGCTGATCGAGGCCCACGACGACCACGCCGTGGTGCAGCGCTGGCACCAGCCCAAGAAGGGGATGCCCGTGAAGTTCCTGGACCCCGAGCGCGTGGACTACGCGCAGCTGCGGGGCGCCCGGTCCGAGGTGGAGATCTGACGCATCCCCCGGGGATGTACCATGGCCCACGAGACAAGACGACGAGACACCCCCGCAGCAGCGCTCCGCACACCTCGTGCGGCGCGCTGTTTGATTCCCGGCCCAGCCCGCGGCGACCGGGGGTGGTGGGACGGAAGGCCGGACACATGGACATCGACATGAGCACCCTGCGACTGCTGGAGCGCGAGCGCGACATCCCGGTGGACGTGCTGATCCCCACGATCGAGCAGGCGCTGCTGCTCGCCTACATGCGCTCGCCGGGAGCGATCGACGGCGCCCGCGCGGAGGTCGAGCGCCGCTCGGGCCACGTGACCATCTGGGCACCGGAGCTCGACGAGGAGGACCGGCGCATCGGTGAGTTCGACGACACCCCCTCCGGCTTCGGCCGCATTGCGGCGGCCACCGCGCGCCAGGTGATCCTGCAGAAGCTGCGGGACGTGGAGGACGACAACGTCCTGGGCCACTTCAAGGGCCGCGAGGGCGAGCTCGTCTCGGGCCAGATCCAGCAGGGCCACAACCCCAAGATGGTCCAGGTGGACCTGGGCACCGTGGAGGGTCTGCTGCCGCCCCACGAGCAGGTCCCCGGGGAGACCTACCGCCACGGAGAGCGCATCCGTGCGTTCGTGGTGGAGGCCAAGCGCGGCTTCAAGGGCCCGTCCATCACGCTCTCCCGCTCCCACCCGGACCTGGTGCGCCGGCTGTTCGAGATGGAGGTCCCCGAGATCGCGGACGGATCCGTGGAGATCGTCACCCTGGCCCGCGAGGCCGGGCACCGCACCAAGATGGCCGTGGAGTCCACCCGGCCCGGGGCGAACGCCAAGGGCGCGTGCATCGGCGACATGGGTTCCCGCGTGCGCGCGGTCATGAACGAGCTCGGGGAGGAGAAGATCGACATCATCGACTTCTCGCAGGACCCCGCACAGTTCATCGGCAACGCGCTGTCCCCCGCCCGCGTCACCCGGGTCACCGTGCTCGACGAGGCCGCCCGTTCGGCCCGCGCGGTGGTGCCGGACTCCCAGCTGTCCCTGGCCATCGGCAAGGAGGGCCAGAACGCCCGACTCGCCGCGCGCCTGACCGGGTGGAAGATCGACATCGTGCCCGAGTCCCGCGCAACGCAGGGCTGAGAACCCCGGGATTCCCGCTCAGGGCGCGCGGCGCGCTAGAGTGGGGTGCGATCAGGTCAACCACCCCCGGTTCCCGCGCGCGTTCGGCGTGCACGGAACCAGGAGTGGCACACGAGGAGCGATGATGAGCACCACGAGTCGTCGCACCTGCGTGGGGTGCCGTGCCACGGCGTCCCCTGATCAACTCGTCCGAGTGACGATGGAGGACACGGAGCACGGCCCGCGGGTCGTGGCCGACCTCCACCGCCGAAGGGGAGGCCGTGGGGCCTGGGTGCATGCCACCCGAGAGTGCGTCACCACAGCGGTGCGGAAGAAGGCGTTCAACAGGGCGTTCCGCACAGCGGTCAGCGCGCACGATCTCGCGGAGCAACTCCGCGTGCTCCTGCCCGTGCAGGAGGACGACCACAAGGAAAGCGAGTCAGAAGACCATGGAAAACCGATGAGTGCCGGCCGATGAGTACTTCCACGTACTCACCCCGCAGCCGCGCAGGACACGCGTGCACCACGCCCGTGTCCGGTGGCGACTTCAACGGAAGATAAACGGTTCGTACCTGTTTCGGTGCGGACCGAGACAGGAGAACAGTGGCCAAGCCCCGTGTCCACGAGCTCGCGAAAGAGCTCGGAATCACGTCCAAACAAGCAATTTCCAAACTGCAGGAACTCGGTGAGTTCGTCCGTGGCGCCTCGTCCACGGTGGAGCCGCCCGTAGCCAAGAAGCTGCGCACCGCGTTCCCCGCCGGCGGCGACGCCCCGGCGCAGTCCAAGCCCGCGTCGGCCGCCAAGGCCCCCGCCTCCCAGAGCGCGAAGAAGCCTGCGGCGTCGGGCCCCAAGCCCGGAGCCAAGCCGGCCGCCGCCAAGGAGTCCGCGAAGCCCGCGGCCGCTCCGAGCGCCCCCGCCGAGTCGAAGCCCGCGAGCACCGGGACCCCCGCCCAGGACACCCCGTCCCAGCAGACCGGGGGAGCGTCCGAGCAGAGCCCGGCCGCCCCGGAGACCGGAGCCCGCAAGCCCGGCGGTGCCACGCCGGGTCCGCGCAAGGCCCCGGCCCCGGGTGCCAAGCCCGGCCAGTCCGCGCCCCGCCCCGGCAACAACCCGTTCGCCTCCCAGCAGGGCATGGGACGCTCCTCCGAGGGCGGCGCCCAGCGCGGCGGCCCCCGTCCCGGTGGCCAGCAGCGCTCCGGCAAGCCGGGCGCACCGCGTCCCGGCAACAACCCGTTCGCGGCCCAGCAGGGCATGCGCACGAGCAACGCCGGCCAGGGCGGCCCCCGTCCCGGCGGTCCCCGCCCGGGTGGGCCCCGTCCCGCGCAGGCCGGTCAGGGCGGCCCCCGTCCGGGCGCACCCCGCCCGGGTGCCCCGCGCCAGGGCCAGGGTCAGGGCGGTCCCCGCCCCGGTGGCCCGCGCCCCTCGCCGAACATGATGCCGGGCCACACCACTGGTGTGGCACCCATCGGCAGCCGTCCTGCTCCCGGTTCCGGTCCCCGCCGCGGTGGTGGCGGGCCCGGCGGTGGACCCGGCGGCGGCGGTGGTTTCCGCGGCCGCGGTGGCCGCGGCGGCACCCAGGGCGCGTTCGGTCGCGGCGGAGCCCGCGGCAAGCACCGCAAGTCGAAGCGGGCGAAGCGCCAGGAGCTCGAGCAGATGTCCGCACCCGCCGTGGGCGGCGTGTCGGTCCCGCACGGCGACGGCAGCACCGTGGTGCGCCTGCGCCGCGGCGCGTCCCTCATGGACTTCGCGGAGAAGATCAACGCGAACCCGGCCTCGCTGGTGACCGTGCTCATCCACCTGGGTGAGATGGCCACGCAGACCCAGTCCCTGGACGAGGAGACCTTCCAGCTCCTCGGTGCCGAGCTCGGCTACCAGATCCAGGTGGTGTCCCCGGAGGACGAGGAGCGCGAGCTGCTCGAGTCCTTCGACATCGACCTCGAGGCGGAGCTGGAGGCCGAGGGCGAGGACGTCCTCGCACCGCGCCCGCCGGTCGTCACCGTCATGGGCCACGTGGACCACGGCAAGACGCGTCTGCTGGACGCGATCCGGAACACCAAGGTGATCGAGGGCGAGGCCGGCGGCATCACCCAGCACATCGGTGCGTACCAGATCTCCACCGAGGTGGACGAGCAGGAGCGTCTGATCACGTTCATCGACACCCCGGGCCACGAGGCGTTCACCGCCATGCGTGCCCGTGGTGCCCAGGTCACGGACATCGCCGTGCTGGTGGTCGCCGCGGACGACGGCGTCATGCCGCAGACCGTGGAGGCGCTGAACCACGCGCAGGCCGCGAACGTGCCGATCGTCGTCGCCGTCAACAAGGTGGACAAGCCGGACGCGAACCCCGAGAAGATCCGCGGCCAGCTCACCGAGTACGGCCTGGTGCCCGAGGAGTACGGCGGCGACACGATGTTCGTGGACGTCTCCGCCCGCGAGAACCTGAACATCGACCACCTGCTGGACGCGATCGTCCTGACCGCGGACGGCGCGCTGGAGCTTCAGGCCAACCCGGACAAGAACGCCCGCGGCGTGGCCATCGAGGCGAACCTGGACAAGGGCCGCGGCGCGGTGTGCACCGTGCTGGTCCAGTCCGGAACGCTGAAGGTGGGCGACTCCATCGTGGCCGGTGCGGCGTACGGCCGTGTCCGCGCGATGTTCGACGAGATGGGCCGCACCGTCGAGGCGGCCACGCCGTCCCGCCCGGTGCAGGTGCTGGGTCTGTCCACCGTGCCGCGCGCCGGTGACACCTTCCTGGCCACCCAGGAGGAGCGCACCGCGCGTCAGATCGCGGAGAAGCGGGAGGCCGCGGACCGCAACGCCCAGCTGGCCAAGCGCCGCAAGCGCATCACGCTGGAGTCCTTCGACGAGGCCGTGGCCGAGGGCAAGATCGACACCCTCAACCTCATCATCAAGGGCGACGTGTCCGGTGCCGTGGAGGCGCTCGAGGACTCGCTGCTCAAGATCGACGTGGGCGAGGAGGTCCAGCTGCGCGTGATCCACCGCGGCGTCGGCGCCATCACGCAGAACGACGTGAACCTGGCCACGGTGGACAACGCCGTGATCATCGGCTTCAACGTCCGCCCCGCGGAGCGCGTCACCGAGCTCGCCGAGCGCGAGGGCGTGGAGATGAAGTTCTACTCGGTCATCTACAACGCCATCGACGAGGTCGAGAGCGCCCTGAAGGGCATGCTCAAGCCGGAGTACGAGGAGGTGGAGCTCGGCACCGCCGAGATCCGCGAGGTGTTCCGCTCCTCCAAGTGGGGCAACATCGCCGGTGCCTACATCACCAAGGGCACCGTCCGTCGCAACGGCAAGGCACGCCTGGTGCGCGACGGCAACGTGGTGCAGGACAACCTCACCATCGACTCGCTGCGCCGCTTCAAGGACGACGCCACCGAGGTCCGCGAGGGCTACGAGTGCGGCATCGGGCTCGGGTCCTTCAACGACATCCATGAGGGTGACATCATCGAGACCTGGGAGATGCGCGAGAAGCCGCGCGACTGATCCGGTCTCCCCGCCCGTCCCGCGCCCCGTGGCCGGGGCGGGTGGAGTGAACCACAGCGTGACCGGGTGCCCGGGATCCCAGTGAGGGGTCCCGGGCACCCTGCCCCGCACCGGGCCGCCACGCTTGCGGCCCACCCACGGCGGGTGCCCGAGGCACCCGCCCGAGGACTTCGCAGCGCGCACGCGCTGCCACGACACGAGGAGCTCCACCATGGCCGACGCCGCACGCGCCGCCCGCCTGGCCGATCGCATCAAGGTGATCGTGGCCCAGGCACTCGAACGCAGGATTAAGGACCCCCGGCTCGGGTTCGTCACGGTCACCGACGCCCGCGTGACCAACGACCTCCAGCACGCCACGCTCTACTACACGGTCTACGGGGACGAGACCCAGCGCAAGGACACCGCGCGCGCCCTGGAGTCCGCCAAGGGCATCCTGCGCGCCGAGGTGGGCAAGAACATCACGGCCCGTCTGACCCCCACGCTCACGTTCGTGGCGGACGAGATCCCCGCGGACGCCGCGCGTCTCGAGTCCCTGCTGCGCACGGCCCGGGAGAAGGACGCCCAGGTGGCCGAACAGGCCCAGGGTGCCCAGTACGCCGCGGGGGAGGACGCCTACCGCACGTCCGAGGACGACGACGCGGCCGGCACCGAGAACACCAGCCAGGCCTGAGCCCGGTGGCGCAGCGACAGGACGTCCCGAGCCCGGACCTCTCCCTCCCGAGGGTGGCCGGGCTCGTGGTCGTGGACAAGCCGCTGGGCTGGACCTCGCACGACGTCGTCTCCCGCATGCGTCGGCTCGCCGGGACCCGGAAGGTGGGTCACGCAGGCACACTGGACCCCGCGGCGTCGGGTGTGCTGGTGATCGGGGTGGAGAAGGCCACCAAGCTGCTCACCTACGTGACCGGCACGGACAAGACCTACCGGGCGAGCATCCGCCTGGGTGCGGCCACCGTGACCGACGACGCCGAGGGCGAGGTCACGCGGACAGCGTCACCCGAGCGGCTGGCCGGGATCACCGACCAGCAGGTCATGACCGCGGTGGGGGAGCTCACCGGCGAGATCCAGCAGGTGCCCTCCGCCGTGAGCGCCATCAAGGTGGACGGCAAGCGCTCCTACGCGCGCGTGCGCAGCGGGGAGGACGTGCAGCTCGCCGCCCGGCCCGTGACGGTCTCGGCGTTCGACGTGCACGAGATCCGGCGGGTCTGCGGTGAACCGGCGTTCGTCGACGTCGAGGCAATCGTGACGTGCTCCTCCGGCACGTACGTCCGGGCGCTGGCCCGGGATCTCGGGGCCGCCCTGGGGGTGGGGGGCCACCTCACCGCGCTGCGGCGCACCCGTGTGGGGTCGTTCACCCTCGAGCACGCGCACACCCTGGACGAGCTCGCGGAGCAGGTGGCGTCCGGGGGCACCGTCGAGACCCTGGAGATCGCACGGGCCGCCCGGCTGCTCTTCCCGGTCCGTGAGCTGGGGGCCGAGGAGGCCACCGACCTCTCGCACGGGCGACGGATCTCCGCCTCCCCGGAGGCGGCACCCACCGGGGGCCGTGCGGAGGCCGGGGACGGCCCGGTGGTGGCGTGCTTCGCCCCCGACGGGACACTCGTCGCGCTCGCGCAGGAGAGGGGGGCGCCGGCCCGCCGCTACGCCACCTCCGTGTTGGGCATCACGGTGGGCACGAGGTTCACCCCGGGTCCGGGGGAGACCCCCGGTGCAGGAGCGTCGGACGGTGCCGGAGCGGCAGACGGCCCGGACGTGGCATCGGGCGACGACGCCCACGGCTCGCCGCAGCGCCAGGACGACAACGACATCGACACGGGAACGGACGCGTAGGCCATGGTGTGGGGATATGACGGCTGGTTCTGGGCGGCAGTGGTCCTGGGGGTGATCTCGTTCGCCGTCTGCCTGGTGCAGGCGCTGCGCGGACGCGCCCCGGACGACTGGTCCCAGGGCTCCGTGCTGGTGCTGGAGGCGTTCCTGCTCGTGTACTGCGTGGGCTCGGTGCTGCTGCCCGTCCTGGGACCCTCACCGTCCGGGAGCCTGCTGGAGTACTGGGGCTACCTGCTCACCGCGCTGCTCATCCCGGCCGGAACGTTCGTGTGGTCCCTCGTGGAGCGCTCCCGCTGGTCCACGCTGATCCTCGCGGCCGCCGGGCCCGTGGTGATCGTGATGGTCTACCGCATGAACTTCATCTACTACTACCAGTGAGCCGCGCCGCAGCGCCCGGCTCCGCGCACCCGAAAGGACGACGATGGACCGCGAGTCCTCCCACAGCACCCTCCAGCAGCGCTTCGGCCGCCCGGGTGGTTCCCGGCGCACCGACCGCAAGAGCACGGGGTTCGGTCGGCTGCTGATCGTCGTGTACTGGGTCTTCTCCCTCTCCGCGGGGGTCCGCTCGCTCTACCAGCTGGCCACGGAGTTCTCCGCGGCGCCCCTGGCCATCCTGCTCTCCACCCTCTCGGCGGCCATCTACGTGCTGGCCACCGTGGCGCTGTCCAAGACCGGACCGCGGTGGCACCGGGTGGCCACGCTCGCCGTGGGCGCGGAGCTCGTGGGCGTGCTCGGGGTGGGCCTGCTGAGCGTGCTCCGTCCCGATCTCTTCCCCAAGGCCAGCGTGTGGTCGGAGCTCGGCGCGGGCTACGGCTACATCCCGCTGGTGCTGCCCGTGGTGGGCCTCGTGTGGCTGTGGCTGACGCGGGCCTCCCACGCCGGGCGGTAGGCTCTACACGATGCGCCACACACCCATGACACCTCGAGGAGCACTGTGATTCGCTGGAGAAGCCTGGACGAGGTCACCCCGGGATTCGGTCCCTCCGTGGTGAGCATCGGCAACTTCGACGGTGTCCACCGCGGCCACCAGGAGGTCTTCACGCGGCTGCTGGACACCGCCCGGGAGCGTCACGCGCAGTCCGTGGTGGTCACGTTCGACCCCCACCCCGCCCTGGTGCACCGCCCCGAGTACCACCCCGGGCTCATCATGGGTCTCGAGGACAAGCTCGACGCGCTCGAGGAGACCGGCGTGGACGCCGCGCTCGTGCTGCCCTACAGCCTCGAGTTCTCCGAGCTGACTCCCGAGGAGTTCCTGGTGGACTACCTCGTCCGCCCGCTGCGCGCGGTCTCGCTCGTCCTCGGCTCGGACGTGCGGCTGGGCCGCAACAACTCCGGTGACCTCGCCGCCATCACGGATCTGGGCCACGAGTACGGCTTCGACGTCGTCGTGGTCGAGGACGTGCCCGGCACCCCCGCCTCGGACGACGACGCCCCGTCCGGTTCCGCAGCCCGCCGTGAGGAACGGCGCTGCTCCTCCACGTGGGTGCGCTCGTGCCTCGAGGCCGGGGACATCGAGGGGGCCGCGCAGCTGCTGGGACGTCCCCACCGGATGCGCGGCGAGGTGGTGCACGGCGCCGCCCGTGGTCGGCAGCTCGGTTTCCCCACCGCCAACCTGGCCCCGAAGGCCACGGGGTTCATCCCCGCGGACGGCGTCTACGCCGGGTGGCTCGTGGACCAGGACGGCACGCGGTGGCCCACGGCCATCTCGGTGGGCTCCAACCCCACGTTCGACGGCGTCACCCGCCAGGTCGAGGCGCACGTGATCGACCGCCCGGACGAGGCGGTGGAGGACTTCGACCTCTACGGCCAGACCGTGGTGGTGGAGTTCGTGGAACGGCTGCGGGGCATGGTGGCCTACCGCGGCATCGACGCGCTCGTGGCGCAGATGAAGGACGATGTGAACCGCACCCGGGACATCCTGCGCGCCCTCTCCCGCGCGGCGGACTGAGCACCGACCGCAGCCTTTTCCACCGCCCGGCCCGCGCGGGTGCCGGGCTGGGCGGGTGGGCAGGGGAGCGGCAGAGCCGTGCCGGGCTCCGACCGCGGAACGCCGTGCCCCGCGGTCGGCCCGTGTCACATCTCCTCGTGCGCCGCCGGATCGAACCCCGAGCCGCTGATGCCGGTGTGCATCATGCGCAGGCGCTCCATCTGCTCGTCCGTGAGATCCCACTCGAAGACGTCGATGTTCTCCGCCATCCGCTCGGGGTTGGAGGACTTGGGGATGGGCACGATTCCCGACTGCACGTGCCAGCGCAGCACCACCTGGGCGGGCGTGCGTCCCTGCCGCCGGCCGATCTCCGCGAGCCAGTCACTCTGCAGCAGGTCCGTCTTGCGCCCCAGCGGGGACCAGGCCTGCGTGAGGATCCGGTGCTCCTGGTGGAAAGCGCGCAGGGCCTCCTGCTGGTACTGGGGGTGCAGCTCCACCTGGTTCACCACGGGCATCTCGCCGGTCTCCGCCTCGAGACGCAGCAGGTGCTCGGGCAGGAAGTTGGAGACGCCCACCGAGCGGATGAGTCCCTCGTCCCGGGCCTCGAGCATGGCCTGCCACGTCTGGACGTACTGGTCCACTCCCGGATTGGGCCAGTGGATCAGGTAGAGATCCAGGTAGTCGGTGCCGAGCCGCCGCAGTGAGCCCTCCAAGGAACGGCGCACCGACTCGCGGCCGTGGTCCCGCCCCGGGATCTTGGACGTCAGGAAGATGTCGTCCCGGGAAATGCCGCTGTGGCGGATTCCCCGGCCCACACCGCGCTCGTTGCCGTAGTTCACCGCCGTGTCGAGGAGCCGGTAGCCCCGCCACAGGGCCTCGGGCAGCAGCGCCTCGGCCTCGGCGTCGTCCATGGGGTAGGTGCCGAACCCGAGCTGCGGGATCTTGTGCCCGTCCCGCAGCACGTGGTGGGCCACGTCCGGGACGGCGTCCTGGAGGGCCTTGTTCTTGTGGTCGCTCATGGGTTCCTCGTTCTCCTCGACGTGCGGGCGGGGTGCTGTTGCTTCCGGGGAGAGTATCCCCGGTGGGGGCGGGTCAGCCCTGGTGTGCGGGCGCGGGCAGAGTGCTGAGCAGCTCGACCACGGCATCCGCGCTGAGGCGCGCCACGAGGTCCAGCTCCAGGTGGAACTGCTGGTCCGCGGCCGGTCCGCACAGGTCCGAGATGCTGCGCACCGCCAGGAACTTTCTCCCGTGGGCCTGGCACACCTGCGCCAGGGCGGTGCTCTCCATGTCCGTGCTCAGCGCCTCGGGGAACGTGCCGCGCGCCCCGCCCACGTTCTCGGCGGTCACGAAGGAGCCCCCTGAGAGCATGGTGCCGCGCCACACGGTTCCGTTCCCGCCGGCCACGAGCCGGCTTGCCGCCGTCACGAGGTCGGCAGAGGCCGGATAGGCCTCGGGCATCCCGGGCACCTGGCCGGGTGCGTAGCCGAAGGCGGTGGCGTCCGCGTCCGCGTACCGGAACTCCGTGCCGACCACGAGGTCCCCCACGTTCACGTCCGCGCGCAGACCACCGCAGGACCCCGCGGAGACGACGACGCCCGGCTCGAACCGCTCGACGGCCGCCGTGAGCGCCGAGGCCGCGTTGACCAGGCCGATGCCCGTGCGCACGAGCAGCACGGCCCGCCCCGCGAGCTCCAGGGCGTGGAACGAGGCGTTGCCCACGAGCTGCGGGTGCTCGCAGCGGCGCGAGGCGAGCTGCAGGAACGGCTCGGCCTCCTCGGGCATGGCGACCACCACGGCGGGTGCGCCCACGCAGGCGGCGAACAGGGCGGCGTCGTCGGTCGTGTCGGTGCTGTGCATGGGCCCATTGTCTCAGCAGGGGCGGACACGCATAACCGGGAGCGGCCGTGCGGTGCCCGGTGGCCGCATCGGTTAGGATGGTCAACGGTCTGACTGCGGTCCGTGGCGGTCGGGCCCCGGGGCACGCCCCGGACCCCGGGCGGGAATCTCACGCACCGGGCGGTCACGGTACTAACTCGAGGAGTTACCCATGGCACTGGATGCCACGATCAAGAACCAGATCATCACCGAGTACGCGACGCACGAGGGCGACACCGGTTCGCCCGAGGTGCAGATCGCCGTTCTGTCCCGTCGGATCTCCGACCTGACCGAGCACCTGAAGATGCACAAGCACGACCACCACACCCGTCGCGGCCTCATGGCCCTGGTGGGTCGCCGTCGTCGCATGCTTGACTACCTGCGTCGCACTGACATCGCCCGCTACCGTGCGCTCATCGAGCGCCTCGGCCTGCGCAAGTGATGTGAGTCCCGGCGATTCCCCGCGCTCCGCACCGGAGGGCGGGGAATCTCCACACCCGGCGCTGCTCGTGACGAGCACCGTCCGGGCCCGCACCACGCGGGCCGCCCGCGGGCAGATCCCCGCGGCACCACGTACCAGGAACCACAGCAGCTGTGCAGCCGCGCCGCATGTCGCGGTCCTCGACAGTGGCCTCCGCAACGCGAGAGCGGTGCGAGGGCTTCGATCGAAGACCGGTGTGTTGCGCGGGCTGCGCACCACGAAGAAACGGAGGTGACCCGTGGAGGGTCCCGAGATCCAGAGTGCAGAAGCCGTCATCGACAACGGCTCCTACGGAAAGCGCGTCGTGCGCTTCGAAACCGGGCGTCTTGCCCGTCAGGCCGCAGGTGCGGCCATGGTGTACATCGACGAGGAGACCTCGATGCTCTCGGCCACGGCCGTGGGCAAGCACCCCCGCGAGGGCTTCGACTTCTTCCCCCTCACGGTGGACGTGGAGGAGCGCATGTACGCCGCGGGCCGCATCCCCGGCTCGTTCTTCCGCCGCGAGGGCCGCCCGTCCACGGACGCGATCCTCACGTGCCGTCTGATCGACCGCCCCCTGCGCCCCGCGTTCGGCAAGGGTCTGCGCAACGAGGTGCAGGTGGTCGTCACCGTCATGTCCATCGCGCCGGACGAGATCTACAACACCGTGGCCATCAACGCCGCGTCCATGTCCACCACCCTGTCCGGGCTGCCCTTCCAGGGCCCCGTGGGCGGCGTGCGCATGGCGCTCATGGCCGAGGAGAACGGCGGCCACCAGTGGATCGCGTTCCCCAAGCACTCCCAGCTCGAGAACGCCGTGTTCGACATGGCCGTGGCCGGCCGCGTGGTGACCACCAAGGACGGCGGCCAGGACGTCGCCATCATGATGGTCGAGGCCGAGGCCACCGACAACGCGTGGGAGCTCATCAAGGGCCAGGGTGCCGTCGCCCCGTCCGAGGAGCTCGTGGCCGAGGGCCTCGAGGCCTCCAAGCCCTTCATCAAGGCCCTGTGCGACGCCCAGGCGGACCTCGCGGCCCGCAACGCGAAGCCCGAGCTCGACCTGCCCCGCTTCGGCGGCTTCGGCGACGACGCCGCGGCGGCCGTCCGGGAGTTCGCGGGCGAGCGCATGGCCCAGGTCTACTCGATCGCCGGCAAGCAGAAGCGCGAGGCCGCCACGGACGAGCTGCACCAGGCCACGCTGGCCGAGCTCACGGGTGAGGGCAAGCCCTTCGAGGGCCGCGCGGACGAGGTCAACGGCGCCTACCAGGCCCTGACCAAGCAGACCGTGCGCCAGCGCATCCTCAAGGACAAGGTGCGCATCGACGGCCGCGGGCTGACGGACATCCGCCAGCTCAGCGCCGAGGTGGACGTGCTCCCGCGCGTGCACGGCTCCGCCCTGTTCGAGCGCGGCGAGACCCAGATCATGGGCGTCACCACGCTGAACATGCTCAAGCTGGAGCAGCAGATCGACTCGCTGTCCCCGGTGAAGAACAAGCGCTACATCCACCACTACAACTTCCCGCCGTACTCCACGGGCGAGACCGGCCGCGTGGGCTCGCCCAAGCGCCGCGAGATCGGCCATGGCGCACTCGCCGAGCGTGCGATCACCCCCGTGCTGCCCACGCGCGAGGAGTTCCCCTACGCGATCCGCCAGGTCTCCGAGGCACTGGGTTCCAACGGCTCCACCTCCATGGGCTCGGTGTGCGCGTCCACCCTGTCGCTGTACAACGCCGGTGTGCCCCTGCGCGCGCCGGTCGCGGGCATCGCCATGGGCCTGGTCTCGGACACCGTGGACGGCGAGGTCCAGTACGCGGCCCTGACCGACATCCTGGGTGCGGAGGACGCCCTGGGCGACATGGACTTCAAGGTCGCCGGCACCTCGGAGTTCGTGACCGCCATCCAGCTGGACACCAAGCTGGACGGCATCCCGGCGTCCGTGCTGGCCTCGGCGCTGACCCAGGCCCGTGAGGCCCGCCTCTACATCCTGGACGTGCTGACGTCGGCGATCGACGCCCCGGACGAGATGAGCGAGTTCGCCCCGCGCGTGATCTCCGTGAACGTCCCCGTCTCCAAGATCGGCGAGGTCATCGGCCCCAAGGGCAAGATGATCAACCAGATCCAGGAGGACACCGGCACGGACATCTCCATCGAGGACGACGGCACCGTGTACATCGGCGCCACCGACGGCCCCTCCGCCGAGGCCGCGCGGTCCGCGATCAACGCGATCGCCAACCCGCAGGTCCCCGAGGTCGGGGAGCGCTACCTGGGCACCGTCGTCAAGACCACCACGTTCGGGGCGTTCATCTCGCTGACCCCGGGCAAGGACGGTCTGCTGCACATCTCCGAGATGCGCAAGCTCAACGACGACAAGCGCGTCAACGAGGTGGACGACGTCCTCTCCGTGGGCCAGAAGGTCCAGGTGGAGATCACCAAGGTGGACGACCGCGGCAAGCTCTCGCTCGCGCCGGTGGCGGCCGGGTCGGACGCCGCGTCCGACGACCAGAACTGAGCAGAGGTCTTCGCTACTCGATGACGGCTGTCGACCTTCCCCTGAGGGCGGGCGATCCCGCGGAGCACGGCTCCGGCGCGGACGCCCGCCTTCGGGCGTATCCGGACCAGGGACCACGCGGGGGCTTCACCCACGTGGTCCACGACGACGCAGACGGTGCCGTGGTCATGCGCACCGTGCTGCCGTGCGGCACGCGCGTGCTCACCGAGAAGATGCCCGGGCAGCGCTCCGCGTCCGTGGGCTTCTGGGTGAGCCTGGGCTCCCGTGACGAGGCGCCGGGCATGCTCGGCTCCACACACTTCCTGGAGCACCTGCTCTTCAAGGGAACCGCCCGACGCAGCGCGCTGGAGATCGCCGAGGCGTTCGACCGCGTGGGAGGGGAGTCCAACGCGTTCACCTCGCACGAGCACACCTGCTACCACGCACGGGTGCTCTCCGAGGCGCTTCCCATGGCGGTGGACGTGCTCGCGGACATGTTCACCGGAGCTGTCCTGGACCCCCGCGAGTTCGACCGGGAACGCGGTGTGATCCTCGAGGAGATCGCCATGGACCGGGACGACCCCACGGACTTCGCGTTCGAGCAGTTCACGGCCCAGGTGTTCCACGGCTCGGCCCTGGCACGTCCCATCGCGGGCACGCCCGAGGAGATCCGCAGCGTGGCGCGGGACGCCGTGTGGGAGCACTACCGCGCGGCCTACCGCCCCGAGAACCTCGTGGTCACGGCCGCGGGCGGCCTGGAGCACGAGGCCGTGGTGGAGATGGTCCGCGAGTCGCTCGCGCGCGCGGGCTGGGACCCGGACGCGGCCGGGGCCGTGGGCACCCGCCGTGCCACCACGCCCGCGCCGCTGAGCCCGCTCACCGGCACACGGTCCTTCGACCGGCCCGTGGAGCAGGCCAACGTGGTGCTCGGCGGCCCCGGTCTGCAGTCCGGGGACGACCGTCGGTTCGCCATGACGGTGCTCAACGCGGCACTCGGTGGCGGGATGTCCTCCCGGCTGTTCCACACGATCAGGGAGCAGAAGGGCTTGGCGTACTCCACCTTCTCGTTCTCCGGCTCGTACTCGGACGCGGGGTTCTTCGGCATGTACGCCGGGTGCACGCCGGGGCGCGTGGACCAGGTGAGCGAGCTGATGCGGGCGGAGCTGGACCGGTTGGCCCAGGACGGCATGGACGGTGCGGAACTCGCGAAGGTCGAGGGGCAGCTGAGCGGGGCCACGGTGCTCGCGCTCGAGGACACGGGCTCGCGCATGTCGCGGCTCGGCTCCGCGGAGCTGAAGACCGGCACCTTCGTGGACGTGGACGAGTCCCTGCGCAGGATCCGGGCGGTCACGTCCGGGGACGTTCAGGAGCTGGCGGCCCGGCTCTCGGCGGACGCCACCGTCCGCACCGTCGTGGGGCCGCAGGCCGCGGACGAGCAGGAATGAGGCAGGAGAGCATGGAGCAGCGGATCAGGGTGGCCGTCCTCGGGCGGAACGGACGCATGGGCTCGGAAGCGGTGCGCGCGGTCTCGGACGCCCCGGACATGGATCTCGTGGCGGCACTGGGACGCACGGACGACCTCTCGGAGCTCGTGCGCGCGGGCGCCAAGGTGGTCGTGGACCTCACGGTCCCGGACGCCACCCGGGAGAACGTGCGCTTCGCCGTCTCCCACGGCATGCACGCCGTGGTGGGCACCACGGGCTGGGACGACGCCGCCCTGGCGGAGCTCACGGCCCAGCTGGCGGAATCTCCCGGCACCGGCGTGCTGGTGGCCCCGAACTTCGCGGTGGGCGCCGTGCTCGCCATGAAGTTCTCGGAGCTGGCCGCGGCGTTCTTCGACTCCGTGGAGATCGTGGAGCTGCACCACCCCCGCAAGCTCGACGCGCCGTCGGGCACTGCCGCCCGGACCGCCGAGCTGGTGGCGGCCGCCCGCGAGGCGGCGGGGGTGGCGCCCTCGCCGGACGCCACGGAGTCCGATCCCCGGGGTGCGCGCGGCGCGGACGTGTCCGGTGTGCACGTCCACTCGGTGCGGCTGCAGGGCCTCGTGGCGCACCAGGAGACCCTGCTGGGCAACGCGGGGGAGCAGCTGAGCCTGCGCCACGACTCGTTCGACCGCGTGTCGTTCATGACGGGCGTGCTGCTCGGCGTGCGCTCCGTGGCCGAGCACCCCGGACTCACCCACGGTCTGGACGGCTACATGGACCTCGGCCTGTGACCGCGGGACAAGGACGTGGCGGTCTGCGGTGGTGGGCCACCGCGGCGATCGTGCTGCTCGTGCTCACCGTGCTCCTGCTGCCCATCTCGGTGGGCTCCACGACGTGGATTGTCGCGGTCCTGGTCTTCGCCGGGGTGTTCACGGTGCTGGAGGTGGGCTCCGCAGGTCGCGCGCTCGCGGCGCTGATGATCGCCCTGCTCACGCTGTACCTGGGGCTCTCGCTCCAGCGTGCCGTGCTGCTGCTGGAAACGCCCGGGTGGATCCCCAGGGTGCTCGGTGTGGCCATGCTCGTGATCCCCGCCGTGGGCGCGTGGGCCATGGTGCGGGAGATCGTCTTCGGCGCCCGCACCCAGCAGCTGGGCAGGGAGCTGGCCGCGAACGGCGAGCTCCCCGCGGACGACCTGCCGCGGACCCCGGCCGGGCGGTACGTGCGCTCGGCCGCGGACGAGCGGTTCGACGTCGTGCGCCGTGAGGTGGAGGCAGCCCCGGAGCAGTGGGGCGGCTGGTACCGGCTGAGCCTCGCCTACTCGGCCAGCGGGGACGGTCGGCGGGCCCGCGCCGCCATGCGCACGGCGATCGCCCTGCACCGCAGCGGCAGCCCCGAGACCGTGCTCGCCGGGTCCGGACGGTAGCCTGTGGGTATGACACACGAGAGCACCCCAGTGCAGAAGGACCGTCCCGCGCCGCTGTTCGGGACCCTGCTGACCGCCATGGTCACGGTCTTCCACGAGGACGGGTCCGTGGACCTGGAGGCCACGGGCCACCTCGCCGAGGAGCTCGTGGACGACGGCTGCGACGGTCTGGTGGTGTGCGGCACCACGGGCGAGTACTCCACCATGACGGACGAGGAGAACCTCTCGGTCTTCCGCGCCGTCAAGGACGCCGTGGGCGGGCGGGTCCCGTTGCTCGCGGGCACCGGGTCCAACGACACCGAGCACTCCCGGTACCTGTGCCTCGAGGCGCAGAAGATCGGGATGGACGGGCTGCTCGTGGTCACCCCGTACTACAACAAGCCCACCCAGGCGGGCGTGGAGGCGCACTTCCGTTCCCTCGCGGACTCGGTGGACACCCCCGTGATGGTGTACGACATTCCCGGGCGCTCGGGGATCCCCATCGAGCCGGAGACGATGATCTCCCTCGCCTCGCACCCCAACATCGTGGCCGTGAAGGACGCCAAGGCGGACTTCGTCTCGGCCGCGCGGGTCATGGCGGAGACGGACCTGCTGTTCTACTCCGGCGACGACGCCCTCACCCTGCCGTGGATGGCGCTCGGTGCCGCCGGGCTCGTGGGTGTGACCACGCACGTGGACACGCCGCGGTACCGCCGCCTCGTGGACGCCGTCCTGGACGCGGACCTCGAGACCGCCCGGAGGATCAACGCGGAGCTGCTGCCCGTGGTGCGCGCCACCATGATGCGCGTGCCCGGTGCCGTGGCCGCGAAGACCATTCTTCACTGGCAGGACCGTCTGCCGAACAACACGGTGCGCCTGCCGCACGTGGCACCCACGCAGACTGAGCTGGAGCAGATCCGAGCGGATCTGAGCACATCGGTCATTGCGGACACACTGATCAACTGACGACGAAAGGGGTCTCATGACCCAGTGGAACTCCACAGACCTGGCCACGCCGCCCGCACTCGCGAAGGACACCCTCCGCGTGGTGCCCCTGGGTGGGCTCGGTGAGGTCGGCCGGAACATGACCGTGTTCGAGATCAACGGGCAGCTGCTCGTGGTGGACTGCGGTGTGCTGTTCCCCGAGGAGACGCAGCCCGGCGTGGACCTGATCCTGCCGGACATCAACAACATCCGGGACCGCCTGGACGACATCGTGGCAATCGTGCTCACCCACGGGCACGAGGACCACATCGGGGCGGTCCCGTACCTGCTCAAGCGCCGCCCGGACATTCCCGTGATCGGCTCGCAGCTGACCCTGGCCCTGATCGAGGCCAAGTTGCAGGAGCACCGGATCAAGCCGTTCACCATGGCCGTGCGCGAGGGCCAGGTGGAGAAGCTCGGCGAGTTCGAGTGCGAGTTCGTCGCGGTGAACCACTCCATCCCGGACGCCCTGGCCGTGTTCCTGCGCACCAAGGCCGGCACGGTGCTGCACACCGGTGACTTCAAGATGGACCAGCTGCCCCTGGACGGGCGCATCACGGACCTGCGCCACTTCGCCCGCCTGGGCGAGGAGGGCGTGGACATGTTCCTCACGGACTCCACGAACGCCGAGGTCCCCGGATTCATCCCGTCCGAGAAGGCCATCGGCCCCGTGCTCACGGACGTGGTATCCCGCGCCAAGCAGCGCGTGATCGTGGCCTCCTTCTCCTCCCACGTGCACCGCGTGCAGCAGGTGCTGGACGCCGCGGTGGCCAGCGGGCGCAAGGTCGTGCTCATGGGCCGCTCCATGATCCGCAACATGTCGATCGCTGAGAAGCTCGGCTACCTGGACGTGCCGCCGAACGTGCTCGTGGACCAGAAGAAGGTCGGGGACTACCCGGACGACAAGCTGGTCATCATGTGCACCGGCTCCCAGGGCGAGCCGATGGCCGCGCTGTCCCGCATGGCCAACGGGGACCACAAGGTCCAGGTCAACGCCGGGGACACCGTGGTGCTGGCGTCCTCGCTGATCCCCGGCAACGAGAACTCCGTGTTCCGCGTGATCAACGGCCTCATGCGTCTGGGCGCCCACGTGGTGCACAAGGGCAACGCGAAGGTCCACGTCTCGGGCCACGCCGGTGCCGGTGAGCTGCTGTACTGCTACAACATCGTGGAGCCGGAGTACGTGATGCCGGTCCACGGTGAGGTGCGCCACCTGATCGCCAACGGCGAGCTCGCGCGGGAGACCGGTGTGCCGGACGACCACGTGATCCTCGCGGAGAACGGCACCGTGGTGGACATGCACGCGGGCAAGGTCAAGATCACGGGCCAGGTGGAGTGCGGCTTCATCTACGTGGACGGCTCGTCGGTGGGCGAGATCACGGACGCGGACCTCAAGGACCGCATGACGCTCGGCGAGGAGGGTTTCATCTCCGTGGTCACGGTGGTCAACCGGGACACCGGCAAGATCGTGTCCGGCCCGGACATCCACGCCCGCGGCGTGGCGGAGGAGGACAAGGTCTTCAACGAGATCCGTCCGAAGATCGCCGCGGCGCTGGAGGAGGCGCTGGGCGAGAGCGGGAAGAACCACACCGCCAACCAGCTGCAGCAGATCGTGCGCCGCACGGTGGGCTCGTGGGTCGCCCGCAAGCTGCGCCGCAAGCCCATGATCGTCCCCGTGGTCGTGGAGGCCTGACGGTCCCCACGGCGCCATCGTGACGAGCGGCCCGCCCGGATCCACTCCGGGCGGGCCGCTGCGCGTCCGGGTACCCTGGAGCAATGGCGTCACGAACTTCCCCCGCGCGTTCGGCGAAGACCGCACCCCGGTCCAAGACCGCGGCGCGTTCCCCCAAGAACGGCAAGAAGACCCCGGCACGCAGCACACCGGCGGGGCCCTCCGCCGGCACCACGGCCCTTCACGGCCTGGTCCGGGCGTGGTCGGGCGCCGGTCACGTGGTGGGGGCCGCGGTGCGGCGTGTGGGGACCGTGCGCACCGACATCGCCCCGGAGCAGCGTCGGGACGGCGGTGCCCTCGTGTGGCTCGTGCTCGCGGTGCTGACCGCCGCGGTCGAGTGGTGGAACCTGCGCGGCGTAGGTTTGGCACCCGTGGCCGTCCCGGCCTCGTGGGTGCACGCCGTGGTGGGCGGCACTTTCGGGTTCATGGCGCTCGTTCTGCCCATCTTCTGCTTCTGCTTCGCCATCCGGGTGTTCCGCCACCCCGAGCCCACGCAGGCCAACAACCGGATTGCGATCGGGCTGCTGGCCCTCACGGTGGCGGGCTCCGGCATCGCCCACCTCGCCGGCGGCGCCCCGGACCTGGGGGACGGCTTCGAGGCCGTGTGGCACGCCGGCGGCTTCGTCGGCTTCCTCGCCGCGGACCCGCTGGCCTCCCTCGTCACCCGCTGGGGTGCGCTGGCCGTGCTGGTGGTCCTCGCCCTCCTCGCGCTGCTCGTCATGACGGCCACTCCCGTGGGGGAGATCGGCCCGCGGCTGCGGGACCTCTACCGCCGTCTCACGGGCCAGACCGAGCGCCGCGCCCCGGACGTCTCCGCGCCCGAGCACGACCGCTCCTACCTGGAGCCCGTCCGCGCGTCCTCGGGGAAGAAGGCCACCCGCGCCGAACGCCGTCGGCAGCGACAGGACCTCGACCGCTACGACGGCGACGAGGCCTTCGAGCGCGCCGTGGTGGACGAGGCCAACCGCCGCGAGGCCCGCGGTGCCACCGCCACGGGCGTGTTCGACGTCGGCTCGGCCGCGGCCGCGCCCGCCGAGAGGTCCGAAACACCGGGCACCGGGGACTCCCGCGTCGTCGCCCCGCAACGTGCCGGGGGTTCGACCGCCGCGCAGGCGCAGGAGACCGAGGTCGCGCCTTCCGTCGGCTCCGCGCCGCGGCCGGGGGAGAAGCGGCCCACGCGCTCCCAGCGGGACGTGCAGAAGCTGCGTGAGCAGCAGGGGATCACCCCCGCGGCGGACACCGCGGCGGCGTCGGACGCTCCCGCACTGGACGTCGCCGAGGACGCCGACGAGCCGCGCACCCACACCCCCAACACCCCCATTCCGGCGCGGTCGGAGCAGCTGAAGCTGCAGGGCGACGTCGCCTACAGCCTCCCGCCCGTGGCGGACCTCGTGCAGGGCCCGCCCGCCAAGGAGCGCTCCGAGGCCAACGACCAGGTGGTCAGTGCGCTCACGAGCGTGCTCGAGCAGTTCAAGGTGGACGCGGAGGTCACGGGCTTCTCCCGTGGCCCCACGGTCACCCGCTACGAGATCGAGCTGGGCTCGGGCACCAAGGTGGAGCGGGTCACCGCGCTGTCGAAGAACATCGCCTACGCGGTGGCCTCCGCGGACGTGCGCATCCTCTCGCCCATCCCGGGAAAGTCGGCCATCGGCATCGAGATCCCCAACACGGACCGCGAGACCGTGGCCCTCGGGGACGTGCTGCGCTCGCAGAAGGCGCGCGCGTCCGAGCACCCCATGATCATGGGCGTGGGCAAGGACGTTGAAGGTGGCTTCGTGCTCGCGAACCTCGCGAAGATGCCGCACATGCTCGTGGCCGGAGCCACCGGCGCGGGCAAGTCCTCGTTCGTGAACTCCATGATCGTCTCGATCCTCATGCGCTCCACCCCGGACGAGGTGCGCCTGGTCATGGTGGACCCCAAGCGTGTGGAGCTCACCGCGTACGAGGGCGTCCCGCACCTGATCACGCCCATCATCACGAACCCCAAGAAGGCCGCGGAGGCGCTGCAGTGGGTGGTGCGCGAGATGGACGCCCGCTACGACGACCTCTCCCACTTCGGGTACAAGCACATCGACGACTTCAACAAGGCCGTGCGCAACGGCAAGGTCCAGCCCGAGCCGGGGTCGAAGCGCACCATCCGCCCCTACCCGTACCTGCTGGTGATCGTGGACGAGCTCGCGGACCTGATGATGGTGGCACCGCGGGACGTCGAGGACGCGATCGTGCGCATCACGCAGCTGGCGCGAGCTGCGGGCATCCACCTGGTGCTCGCCACGCAGCGCCCGTCCGTGGACGTGGTCACCGGTCTGATCAAGGCCAACGTGCCCTCCCGCATGGCCTTCGCCACGTCCTCCGTGACGGACTCCCGCGTGGTCCTGGACCAGGCCGGGGCGGAGAAGCTGATCGGGCAGGGAGACGCCCTCTTCCTGCCCATGGGCGCGTCCAAGCCCATGCGCGTGCAGGGCGCGTGGGTCTCGGAGTCCGAGATCCACAAGGTCGTGGAGCACGTGAAGTCCCAGATGACCGTGCACTACCGGGAGGACGTGGTCCAGGAGGCCCCGCAGAAGACGATCGACGAGGACATCGGGGACGACCTCGACGTCCTGCTGCAGGCCGCGGAGCTCGTCATCACCACGCAGTTCGGCTCCACGTCCATGCTCCAGCGCAAGCTGCGCGTGGGCTTCGCCAAGGCCGGGCGGCTCATGGACCTGCTCGAGTCCCGCGGAGTGGTCAGCCCGTCCGAGGGCTCCAAGGCCCGTGACGTCCTGGTCAAGCCCGACGACCTCGCGGCCACCCTCGCCCTGATCCGGGGCGAGGAACCGCCCGCCCGCGCGCCGGACGCGCAGCCCGCGGGGAGCGCCGTCGGCTCCGTGGACTACGGCGAGGACCCCGTGGAGGCGTCCCTCGCGGACGTCGCCCACGACTACCACGACGGTTCCGACACATCCGAGGACGCATGGGAGTTGACTGGACGATGAGCTCATCCGAGACCGCGGTTCCGCACGGGGACCCCGCGCCGAACAGCTCCAACTGGAACCTGCCGAACGCGCTCACGGCCCTGCGCATCGTCATGGTGCCGTTCTTCATCTGGTTCCTCGTGGCCGGCGGCACCCACGGCGAGCAGTCCATGGGGATGCGCTGGGCCGCGGTGGTCACGTTCGGCCTGGCCATGTACACGGACAAGCTGGACGGGGACCTCGCCCGCGCCCGCAACCTCATCACGAGCTTCGGCAAGATCGCGGACCCCATTGCGGACAAGCTGCTCACGGGCGCTGCGTTCGTGGTGCTGTCCCTGCTGGGCGAGCTGTGGTGGTGGGTGACCATCGTGATCCTCGTGCGCGAGTGGGGCATCACGGTCATGCGCTTCGTGGTGATCCGCTACGGCGTGATGGCCGCGTCCAAGGGCGGCAAGACCAAGACCGTCCTGCAGACCGCCGCGCTGCTCGCGCTGCTGCTCCCGCTCGCACCGCTCGTGGGGCAGTGGTGGCTCTGGTTCGCGTGGGTGCTCACGGCGCTGGCGCTGCTCGCCACCGTGGTCACGGGCGTCGACTACGTGGTGAAGGCGGTCCAGCTGCGCAACCGCTCGGTCCGCGGGGAGGCCGCGTGACGGCACCGTCCTCCGGGTACGACGCCGCCGCGCTCGTCCGTCTCGCCACGGACCTGGGCCTCATGATCGGCACCGCCGAATCCCTCACCGGGGGAGCGGTGGCGTCCGCTGTCGTGACGGTGGCCGGGGCGTCGGCCTGCTTCCAGGGCGCCGTGGTGAGCTACTCGCACGAGGTCAAGGAGCGCGTGCTGGGCGTGCCCCACGACCTCCTGGCCGCACGCGGTGCGGTGGACGCGGAGGTTGCGATCGCGATGGCCCGCGGTGCCCGCGCGGCGCTCGGGGTGGACTGGGCCGTCTCCACCACCGGAGTCGCGGGACCGGAGCCCCACGACGGACACGCCGTGGGGACGGTGTTCCTGGGGGTCAGCGGCCCGCGCGGGGACCGTGCCGAGCGGCTGGAGCTGCTGGGGGACCGCGCACAGATCCGGGAGGCCACCGTGGAGCGGGCCATTGACACACTGGCGACTCAAATCTCATTACCAGCCAACGCCTAGTGCAATTCGCCCCGCGACGGGGGAACAATTGAACCTGCAAGCACGTTATGACCCACAGAGCGTGAGCCGGAACGGCTCAGGCACTGCGAGACCGTCGCGCTGACCACAGCGTGCCGAGCCCCGTTCGTTGATACGAGGAGTAGGCAATTCACATGACGAAGCAACCCGTGTCCGTCAATGGTGTCGTCCGTTGGAAGGACGTGGGTCTGGCCGACGACGTCACTGCAGAGACCCACGAGACCAAGGTGGGCGTTCTGCGCCAGGAGATCGGAGAGGTGCTGCGCAGCGTGCGTCAGCGCCAGGGACGCACCCTGCGCGAGGTGTCCCACAGCGCCCGCGTGTCGCTGGGCTACCTCAGCGAGGTGGAGCGCGGCCAGAAGGAGGCCTCCTCCGAGCTGCTCGCCTCCATCTGCACGGCCCTGGACATCCCCATGTCCCAGATGCTGCGCGAGGTGGCCGACCGGCTCGCCTACGCGGAGGGCAACTTCATCCCGGACACCGTGCCCTCGGAGATGACCGAGGAGTTCACCCGCGAGGTCCGTCAGCTGCGCGGGGGCACCGCCGCCGGCGCCCACTGATCCCGACCAGCCGCCCGGGCGCCGCCACGCGGCCCGGCGGCCCACGTCGCGGGGCACCCGTGCTCCCGCGGCACCAGAACGACGGCCGTGCGGTGTGCACGGCGTGTACGGTGAACGGACCCGCCCTCGGGCGGGTCCGTTGCGCTGTCCCGTCCACCGTTCGTCCCGATGAACCGACCACCCGAGGAGTACCTCGCCATGCGAGTCAGCGCGTTCTGGGAGCTGATGGCCCACGAGTTCGGGGCCGGCTACTGCCGGGTCCTGGCGGGAGACCTCGTGCTCACCGAGGTGGGGGACCGCACGGCACTGGAGGCACTCGACGCCGGTGTGGATCCCAAGGTTGTGTGGTTCGCGGTGTGCCGGGCCCAAGAGGTGCCGGAGTCCCGCTGGTGGGGTCCGGACCAGCCACCGCGGCGCTGAGCGCCTCCCTCGCGGGCGCGCCCTCGGGATGCGAGGCGGCGCATTCGAAGGTATATTCGAAGGGCGTCACGCGCTCTCCACAGTGCGGCCGGGCCCTTATGGGTGTCTGAGCCCCTGGATACCGTGGAGCGCGACGACAAAGACCGGGCCCACAGATCGGCCCCCGAGATCCGAGGTGAATCATGGCAGCCAAGTCCAAGGGCGCATCCACTCCCGCTCCTTCTCAGGTGGCAGGCTCCGATCGGCAGAAGGCGCTCGACACGGTGCTCTCCCAGATCGACAAGAACTACGGCAAGGGCTCGGTCATGCGGCTGGGGGACCGTCCCGCCACCAAGATCGAGACCATCCCCACCGGGTCCATCGCACTGGATGTCGCCCTGGGCATCGGCGGGTTCCCCCGCGGCCGCGTGGTGGAGATCTACGGCCCGGAGTCCTCGGGCAAGACCACCGTGGCGCTGCACGCCGTGGCGAGCGTCCAGAAGGCCGGCGGGATCGCCGCGTTCATCGACGCCGAGCACGCCCTGGATCCCGCCTACGCCGAGAAGCTGGGAGTGGACACCGACAACCTCCTGGTCTCCCAGCCGGACACCGGCGAGCAGGCGCTCGAGATCATGGACATGCTCGTGGGTTCCGGCTCGATCGACATCATCGTGATCGACTCCGTGGCCGCGCTGGTCCCCAAGGCCGAGATCGAGGGCGAGATGGGGGACAGCCACGTGGGACTGCAGGCACGCCTGATGTCGCAGGCACTGCGCAAGATCACCGGGCGGCTGTCCCACACCAACACCACGGCCATCTTCATCAACCAGCTGCGCGAGAAGATCGGTGTGTTCTTCGGTTCACCGGAGACCACCACGGGTGGCAAGGCCCTGAAGTTCTACGCCTCCGTGCGCGTGGACGTCCGCCGCATCGAGACCCTCAAGGACGGTGCGAATCCGGTGGGCAACCGCACCCGGGCGAAGATCGTCAAGAACAAGATGGCCCCGCCCTTCAAGCAGGCCGAGTTCGACATCCTCTACGGCCAGGGCATCTCCATCGAGGGCGGCCTGATCGACATGGGCGTGGAGCACGGGATCGTCAAGAAGTCCGGAGCGTGGTTCACCTACGAGGGGGACCAGCTGGGGCAGGGTAAGGAGAATTCCCGCCGCTTCCTCAAGGACAATCCGGAGCTCGCGCAGGAGATCGAGCGCAAGATCCTGGTGAAGCTCGGCATCTCCGAGGATCCGGACGAAGCATCCCAGGACTCCGCCGGTCTGAACGCGGAGACCGGTGAGCTGGATCCGGACGCCGCCTTCGCCCCGGAGACCGACGACACCGGGCTGCCCGCCTTCTAGGGGCTGATCCGTCGTGACCGGTTCCGCTCCCCACGGTGGCCGCCGCCGCCGTTCCTCGGCTCCCCACCGCGCGGGACTCTCCTCACGAGATTCCCTCGCGGGGGGAGAGCCATCCGCGGCGTCGGATGCGGACCAGCACGAGGCGGCACGGGCCATTGTCCTGCGGCAGCTCGCGGCGTCCGCGAAGTCGCGGCGGCAGCTGGAGGAAAAACTCGCGGCCCGGGACATCCCCGCGGGGGTGGCCCATGAGGTCCTGGACCGGTTCGAAGAGGTCAACCTCGTGGACGACCGTGCGTTCGCCGCGATGTTCGTGCGGTCCCGTGCCGAGACGCGGAGACTGTCCCGGAGCGCGCTGCGGCGCGAACTCTCCCAGCGCGGCATCACGGGGGATCTCGCGGAGGAGGCGCTGGCGCAGCGCAGCGACGAGGACGAGGCCCGTGACGCCCACGAGCTCGTCCGCAAGAAACTCCCCGCGCAGGTGGACCCGGGGGACCGCAAGGAGTACGAGAAGCTCACGCGCAGGCTCGTGAGCATGCTCGGACGCAAGGGCTATCCGCCGGGCACTGCGTTCGCAGTGGTCAAGGCAGAGCTCAGCGCACCGGGGTCCGTGACGGACACGGACGGCGCGGCCGCAGACACCATGGGAGCCGAGGTGTGGGACACGCCCTGACTTCCCAGGAGCAGCAGTGCGCCCCCGGCGGGGCCAGGGCACATCGCCCGCGAGACCCACCCGGACACCGCGCGGGAGCCGCCGGAGAACGGAGCCCAGTCACTGGGCGGCCCGGGTGGTTCGCGGGGGCAGAGTGTCCCGGGCAGAGCGGCCGCGAGAGATTTGACCCCCTCCCTAAGATGATGAGGTGACTCAGATGCCCCACGCCGTGCAGCCCCCAGCGACCTCCGTCTCCGTGCAGAATCCGCCGGCCTACGAGGTCCGCACCCTCGGCTGCCAGATGAACGCGCACGACTCCGAGCGCATCACGGGTCTGCTCGAGAGCGCGGGCTACGTTCCGGCCGTGGACCAGGATCCCGACCTCGTGGTGTTCAACACGTGCGCGGTCCGGGAGAACGCGGACAACAAGCTCTACGGCCAGTTGGGTCAGCTGGCCCCGGTCAAGCGGCGCAACGAGCGGCTGCAGATCGCCGTGGGCGGCTGCCTGGCCCAGAAGGACCGCTCCACCATCGTGGAGAGGGCCCCGTGGGTGGACGTGGTGTTCGGCACCCACAACATCGGTTCGCTGCCCGTTCTGCTGGAGCGCGCACGGCACAACGAGAGCGCCCAGGTGGAGATCCTGGAGGCGCTCGAGACCTTCCCGTCCGCGCTGCCCACCAAGCGCGAGCAGGCCTACGCGGGATGGGTGTCCATCTCCGTGGGGTGCAACAACACGTGCACGTTCTGCATCGTCCCGCAGCTGCGCGGGAAGGAGAAGGACCGTCGTCCCGGGGACATCCTGGCAGAGGTGCAGGCCCTCGTGGACTCGGGCGCCGTGGAGGTGACCCTCCTGGGCCAGAACGTGAACTCCTACGGTGTGGAGTTCGGAGACCGCGGTGCGTTCGCCAAGCTGCTGCGGGCGTGCGGCGACATCAAGGGGCTGGAGCGCGTCCGTTTCACGAGCCCTCACCCGGCCGCCTTCACGGACGACGTGATCGACGCGATGGCCGAGACGCCCAACGTGATGCCCCAGCTGCACATGCCCCTGCAGTCGGGCTCGGACCGGGTCCTGAAGGAGATGCGCCGCTCCTACCGTTCGAAGAAGTTCCTGGGCATCCTGGAGCGGGTCCGCGAGCGCATCCCGCACGCGGCCATCACCACCGACATCATCGTGGGCTTCCCCGGTGAGACCGAGCAGGACTTCCAGGACACCCTGGACGTGGTGGCGGCCTCCGAGTTCTCCTCCGCCTTCACGTTCCAGTACTCCGTCCGCCCGGGCACGCCCGCCGGCGAGATGGCGGACCAGGTGCCCGCGGCCGTGGTGCAGGAGCGCTTCGAGCGCCTCACCGCTCTGCAGGACTCCATCAGTGCCCGGCTCAACCGGGAACTCGTGGGCACGCGCGCGGAGGTGCTGGTCAGCGCCCAGTCCGGACGCAAGGCGGAGAGCACCCACCGGCTCTCGGGGCGGGCCCGCGACCAGCGCCTCGTCCACTTCAGTGTCCCCGAGGGGTCGCCCGCTCCCCGGCCGGGTGACCTGGTCACGGTGCCCGTCACGGGCGCGGCGTCGTACCACCTGCTGGCCGACCCCCGGGATTCCTCCGAGTACACGCTGCGCCGCTCGCGTGGCGGGGATGCCTGGGAGGCGGCGCAGGCCGAGTCCTGTGGTGCGCCGTCGTCCGGCGGGACTCCCGGGGCCGTGGGGCTGGGAATGCCCACCCTGCGCACTTCCTGAGCCATGGCGACGCCGCACGGCACCGCCCGCGTTCCCCCGCACCCCTCGGGCTCGTCGCCTGAGGCGGGGGAGGTCCCAGCACGGGACGCCTCGGTCCCCCCGCTCGTGGCGGTCGTGGGGCCCACGGGAACCGGCAAGTCCGACCTCGGGATCGCAGTCGCGCAGCGCCTCGGGGGCGAGGTGGTCAACGCGGATGCGCTGCAGCTGTACCGGGGGCTCGACATCGGCACGGCAAAGCTCGGCCCGGAGGAACGGGGTGGCATCCCGCACCACCTGCTGGACGTGCTGGAGATCGCCGAGGAGGCCTCCGTGGCGGCGTTCCAGCGCGACGCCCGGCGGGTCGTCCGTGAGATCGCGGGCCGGGGGAAGGTTCCCGTCCTGGTGGGCGGATCGGGGCTCTACGTGCGGGCGGTGGTGGACGCCATCGAGTTCCCGGGCACGGATCCCGAGGTGCGTGCCGCCCGCGAGGAGCAGCTGCGGACACGTGGCAGGGTGGCCCTGCTCCGGGAGCTCGCGGAGGTCGACCCGGAGTCGGCGTCGCGGGTCAAGGACGACCGGCGCCTGGTGCGTGCCCTCGAGGTGCACGACCTCACGGGACGCCCGTTCACGTCCTTCATGCCGCAGCGGCGGTACGTGGCGCCCACGGTGCAGATCGGTCTGGGCATGAGCCGGGAGCCGCTGAACGAGCGGTTGGCACGCCGTGTGGACATCATGCTGGAACGCGGGTGGCTGGACGAGGTCCGCGGCCTGGAGGCCGTGGGCCTGCGGCAGAGCCCCACCGCGGGGAAGGCCCTGGGGTATCCGCAGCTGCTGGCCGTCCTGGACGGCTCGCTGTCCCTGCCGCAGGCCCGTGACGAGACCGTGGCCGCCACGCGGAGGTTCACCAAGCGCCAGCGCACCTGGTTCCGCGCGGACCCGCGCATCACCTGGCTGGATGCCCTCGACCCCGGGGGCTGGGAGTCCGTGGTGGAGCGCGCCGTGGGTCTCGTTCGTGCTCAGTATGATGGCGCGCATGACTGAAACGACCGAGGGGACGGTGCGAGCTGTGGGCGGCCACGAGCTGACGGGTGTGCGGGTGAGCAAGGCGCACGGCACGGGCAACGACTTCGTGGTCTTCACGGACGGTGACGGCACCCGGGACGTGGGCCCGCAGACCGTGGCGGCCGTGTGCGACCGGCACACGGGGCTGGGCGGGGACGGCATGATCCGCGCCGTCCGCTCCGAGCACGTGCCCGAGGGGCGCGCCCTGCTGCGGACGCATCCGGACGCCGAGTGGTTCATGGACTACCGCAACGGGGACGGCTCCGTGGCACAGATGTGCGGCAACGGTGTACGGGTCTTCGTGGACCACCTCGTGCGTGAGGGGCTGGTCCGCCTCCCGCGCGGCGCCCGCGTGCGGATCGGCACGCGGGCGGGTGTGCGCACGGTGGCACGCACCTCGGACGGCTACGCCGTGGACATGGGCCCCTGGAGCTTCACGGACGGGGAGACCGCTCGTGAGCGCGGCGCGGACTGCGTGGTCACGGCGGCGGGCCTCACCGTCCCGCGGCCCGGGATCTCGATCGACATGGGCAACCCCCACGCGGTGGTGGCGCTGTCCGAGGGCGAGAAGCTCGACGGGCTGGACCTGCACACCGCGCCCGTGGTGGAGCCGGTCCCCGCGGAGGGCACCAACGTGGAGTTCGTGGTGCCCCTGGACCACGACGACTCCGACGTGGGGCGGCTCGAGATGCGTGTGCACGAGCGGGGGGTGGGGGAGACCTTCTCCTGCGGCACCGGTGCGTGCGCCGCCGCCGCTGCCACGCGGTTCTGGGGTGGGCCCGAGTCCCCGGACCGCTGGTTCGTGCAGGTTCCCGGCGGGGTCCTCTCCGTCACGTTCGTGCCCGCACCGGACGGCACCGAGCACGTGGTGCTTGCCGGGCCCGCGCGAGTGGTGGCGCACGCCGAGCTCGTCTGAGGTCATCTCCTGCCCGGCCCTGCGCCGAGGGGCGCCTGGCGGCGTCGTCGCGGAGGTGTGCCGCTCAGTTCGCTCCCACGGTTCAGTCGCGCCGCACGGTGATGATCCGGAAGCCCTTGTCCGTGGCCGCGCGCGCCACGGTGAACCCCTCGCCGAGCGTGTCCGCGAGCCAGCGCTGGAGGCTGTCCCCGCCCAGGTTCTTCTGGACGACGAGCCAGGCCGTCCCGCCGGGGGAGAGCCGTGGGAGCCAGGCGCTGAGGATCTCGTGCAGGGCGTCCTTGCCCACGCGGATCGGCGGGTTGGACCAGATGGTGTCGAAGGTGCGGTCCTCGGGCACGTCCTCGGGTCGCAGGGTCTGCACCCCGGAGAGGCCCAGTTCACGGGCGTTCTCCGCCGTGAGCCGCAGGCTGCGGTCGTTGACGTCCACGGCGGTCACGACGGCGTCGGGAGCCGCGAGCGCGAGCGCCAGGGTGAGCGGACCCCAGCCGCAGCCGATGTCCAGCAACGACGAGCCGCGGGGATCCGCAACGCTGCGCAGCAGCGCGGCCGTGCCCCTGTCCAGGTCCCCGGGGGAGAACACGCCCGCGGCGGTGCCCACGGTCACCGTGCGCCCCCGCAGCTCCACCGTGATCCGTCTCGGCTTCTCCGGGAGGGAGGGGTCGGACACGAAGTAGTGCTGCGCGGGAGGTTCGTGGGCCATGGCTCCACATGCTAGTGCCCGCCGGAGCCGTGTCGGGACCCGGCGCTAGACTGGGTCGACCCATGAACAGCGCAGATCAAGGAACCATGACTGACTCTTTCCCCCACCGGCAGACCGCGTCCGAGAGCTCGCAGCAGACCGGTGACCTGACCGGGACCGAACTCGAGGACGTCGTCTCACGCGTCCTCGCCCGCGCGCGCTCGCGGTCCGAGTCCGCCTCGCCCACCCACCCCGGTGACGACGTCCCCGCGGACGACGCCGCCGCGTCGGCGCGCCCGGCCCACGAGCGTCTCGGGCGTGCCCGGGAACTCGCGCCGGAGGACGACGCCCACGTGCCGTCGGACGGGGACCAGCAGGACCTCGCGGAGCGCCACGCCCTGCGTCGCGTCGCGGGACTGTCCACGGAGCTCGAGGATGTCACCGAGGTCGAGTACCGCCAGCTGCGGCTGGAGCGCGTGGTGCTCGCCGGGCTGTACTCCAGCGGAACCCCCGCGGACGCGGAGAACTCCCTGCGGGAGCTCGCGGCGCTCGCGGAGACCGCAGGGTCCGAGGTCATGGACGGCATGCTGCAGCGTCGCGTGAACCCGGACCCGGGCACCTACCTCGGTTCCGGCAAGGCACTGGAGCTCAAGGACGTCGTGGCCGCCACGGGGGCGGACACCGTCATCGTGGACGCCGAGCTCGCGCCCTCCCAGCGCCGTGCCCTGGAGGACGTGGTGAAGGTCAAGGTGATCGACCGCACGGGACTGATCCTGGACATCTTCGCGCAGCACGCCAAGTCCAAGGAGGGCAAGGCCCAGGTGGAGCTCGCGCAGCTCGAGTACATGCTTCCGCGACTGCGAGGCTGGGGCGAGTCCCTGTCCCGGCAGGCGGGCGGGCGCGCGGCCTCCGGTGAGGGCATCGGCAGCCGCGGTCCCGGTGAGACGAAGATCGAGCTGGACCGGCGCCGGATCCGGCAGCGCATGGCCAAGCTGCGGCGTGAGATCGCCGCGATGAAGCCTGCGCGCGAGACCAAGCGCCTGAACCGCAAGCGCAACGCCGTGCCCTCCGTCGCGATTGCCGGCTACACGAACGCGGGCAAGTCCTCGCTGCTGAACCGGCTCACGGACGCCGGCGTGCTCGTGGAGAACGCCCTGTTCGCCACGCTGGACCCCACGGTGCGCAAGGCGCAGACCCCGGACGGCATCGGATACACGCTGGCGGACACCGTGGGCTTCGTGCGGTCCCTGCCCACGCAGCTGGTGGAGGCGTTCCGCTCCACGCTGGAGGAGGTGGCGGACGCGGACGTCATCGTGCACGTGGTGGACGCCTCCCACCCGGATCCGGAGGGGCAGCTGAAGGCCGTGCGGGACGTCCTCACGGACGTGGGTGCCAACGACATACCGGAGATCGTGGCCCTGAACAAGGCGGACATCGCGGACCCGGTGGTCCTCGCCCGGCTGCGCAACCACGAGCACCCCTCCGTGGCCGTCTCGGCCCGCACGGGTGAGGGCGTGGCCGAGTTGCAGCGCCTGATCGCCGCCGCGATCCCGCGTCCCGACCACGACCTCGACCTGCTGGTGCCCTACGTGCACGGCGAGGTGGTCTCACGGCTGCACGCGCAGGATGCCGAGATCCTCAGCACGGAGCACACCCCCGAGGGCACCCGGTTGCACGTGCGCGTGCGGGAGGATCTCGTGGGGGACCTGGAGCAGTACCGCACCGACCGCGCTCCGGGCGGAGCCGCCGCGGCGGAGGACCACCCCAGCGCATGAGCGGCGGGTTCATCGACGAGTCGGGTCGTGACATCTCCGACATCCGTCCGGAGTCCCTGCCCGGGGGTGCGGACGCTCTGGAGCTGCTGGATGCGGCGGTCTCCGCCCTGGGCGGTCAGCGCCGCGACGGCCAGCGGTTCATGGCCGCCAAGGTCGCCGAAGCCCTCGAGACCCGTCGGCACCTGCTCGTGCAGGCGGGCACGGGGACCGGGAAGTCCCTGGCCTATCTCATTCCGGCGCTCCTGCACGCCCGGTCCTCGGAGAAACCGGTGGTCGTGGCCACGGCCACCCTGGCCCTGCAGAACCAGATCACGGGCCGGGACGTCCCCCGCCTGCTGGACGCCCTCGAGGACGAGCTCGACGAGCGCCCGGACGTGGCCCTGCTCAAGGGGCGGTCGAACTACGCGTGCCTCCACAAGGTGGAGGGCGGCTACCCCGAGGACGACGACGCCCTGTTCTCCGCTCCCGTCGGGGGAGGAAGTGGCACCGAGGCACCCCTGGGCGGACTCGCCCAGCAGGTGCTGCGGCTGCGGGAGTGGGTGGAGACCACCGAGTCCGGGGACCGGGACGACATCCAGCCCGGTGTCTCGGACGCGGCGTGGCGGCAGGTCTCGGTGACCGCCAAGGAGTGCCTGGGGCGCAAGTGTCCGCTCGTGGAGCAGTGCTTCGCGGAACGTGCGCGCTCGCAGGCGGGCGAGGCCGACGTGGTCATCACCAACCACGCGCTGCTCGCCATCAACGCCTTCGAGGGGCTGGCCGTGCTGCCCGAGCACGACGTCGTCGTCGTCGACGAGGCGCACGAGCTGCGGGACCGCGTGACGGGAGCCGTCACGGCCTCCCTGTCCGCCGCCGCGGTGCGGGCCGCCGCCACGGCCGTGCGCAAGCACACCGCGGCGTCGAGCGACGAGCTGGAGCGCGCGGCGCAGGCCTTCGACAAGGCCTTCGACGACGACGAGTCCGGCCTGCTGGCCCGCGGGTTCACCGAGGAGCAGGTCTATGCGGTGCGCGGGGTGCAGGATGCGGCGCGCACCGGCCTCAGCGAGACGAAGGGCGAGTCCAAGAATGAGGACGCGGGCAGGCACGCCGCGCGCTCACGGCTGTCCGAGCTGCTGGACACGGCGGAGCGGATGCTCTCTGCGGACACCGCCCACGACGTCCTGTGGATCTCCCGGGTGGGCCGGTGGAGTCCCACGGAGGGGTACGTGGGGGCGTCGGCGGGGGAACCGGCAACCCTCAACATCGCCCCGCTGAGCGTGGCGGGCCCGCTGCGGGAGGGGCTGTTCGACGGTCGCACCGTGGTGCTGACCTCCGCCACGCTCGCCGTGGGATCCTCGTTCGCCAGCGTGGCCGGCTCACTCGGCCTGCAGGGCCCGGGATCACCGTCCTGGCGTGGCGTGGACGTGGGGAGCCCGTTCGACTACCGCCGGCAGGGCATCCTCTACGTGGCCAAGCGCCTCGCCAAGCCGGGCAGGGGCGTCTCACCGGAGCAGCTCGACGAGCTGCTGGAGCTGCTGGAGGCCTCGGGCGGCGGAGCGCTGGGCCTGTTCTCGTCGCGCCGCGCGGCGGAGGATGCCGCCGAGGCCCTGCGCGGGCGCACGAACCTGCCCATCCTGTGCCAGGGGGATGCCTCCCTGCCCTCGCTCGTCAAGGACTTCACGGACGATCCCGCCGCGAGCCTGTTCGGCACCATGAGCCTGTGGCAGGGCGTGGACGTCCCGGGGCACTCGTGCCGCCTGGTGGTCATCGACAGGATCCCGTTCCCGCGCCCCGACGATCCCCTCGGTACCGCGCGCACCCGTGCCGCCGAGCGGGCCGGGGGCAACGGGTTCATGACGGTCTCCGCCTCCCACGCGGCCGTGCGACTCGCGCAGGGTGCCGGGCGGCTGATTCGCGCGAGCGGGGACAGGGGAGTGGTGGCGGTGCTGGACTCCCGCCTGGCCACCGCCCGCTACGGATCCTTCCTCGCGCGGTCACTGCCGCCGCTGTGGCCCACCACCGACAAGAAGACCGTGCTCGGCGCGCTGGAGCGGCTGAGCGGAGCCTGAGGCGGAACCGGACCGGAACCCGCGGGCCGCAGGGGCTGCGCGCGGCGGGGTCCGCTCAGAGTGCGCGGAACACGGAGACCACCTTGCCCATGACCGTGGCGTGGTCGCCGAGGATCGGCTCGTAGCGGGTGTTCTGGGGCAGCAGCCACGTGTGCCCGTCGCGCTGCCGGAAGGTCTTCACGGTGGCCTCGTCGTCCAGGAGCGCGGCCACGACGTCCCCGTTCTCGGCGGAGTTCTGCTGTCGCACCACCACCCAGTCGCCGTCGCAGATGGCGGCGTCGATCATGGAGTCGCCCGAGACGCGCAGCATGAACAGCTGGCCGTGGCCCACGAACTGCCGGGGCAGCGAGTAGACCTCCTCCACGGACTGCTCCGCGGTGATCGGCCCGCCGGCGGCAATGCGCCCCACGAGCGGCACGGGCACCATGGCGTCCTCGTCGGAGGTGGTGTGCAGGGCCCTCACGGACGGTTCGGCCGACGACGCCGCCTCCGCTGCCTGGTTCTCGTCGACACCGAGGTGACGTTCGAGCTCGTCCTGGCTGAGGGGCTTCAGGACCTCCATGGCCCGGGGGCGGCGGGGGTCCCTCCTGAGGTATCCCCACTTCTCGAGCTGGCCCAGCTGGTGCGTGACGCTGGACAGTGACGCCAGGCCCACGATGTCACCGATCTCGCGCATGGAGGGCGGGTAGCCGCGGGTGGCGATCGAGCGCTGGACGGCCCCCAGGATCTTGGCCTGCCGCGCACTGAGTGTTCGAACGCGGGTGCCGGGGGTGTGCTGCTGCGGGGAAGTGGTGCTCACGTGCGGGGTCCTTTCACCGTGCCGCACATCGCTGGCTCGCGGGGCGAGCAGCGGACGGAGCGTCCGCTTATGCGTGTCGGAGACGTGGGGTCGACTATCACCTGTGTGACCTCGAGCTTAACCCGGCGGGGCTCACCCGCTCAAATATGTGTTCGAAGTGGACCTCGACAGCATTCGTACATCCGTGCTAGAACTGAGTCCAAAGATTCGAAGATGTGTTCTAAACGCTGAGTTGTTCGAACACCGCCGCCCGGAGGGGCGGTTCCGGTCCGATCCCAGGAGGTAGCCATGACCGCACTCATCATGCCGAGGTCCGTTCGCCGAGTGACGCTCTCCACCGAACGGGCGGACCGCACTGCCCGGACGGACCGCGCAGTCGGAGCCGCCCGGAGGGGCGGTCTGCACCTGACGCGACGCGGTCGCTTCTTCCTGGTCGGTCTGCCGGTGGTCACCGGTGCAGCCGCCCTGCTCGTGGTCGCCGCCGTGTTCCTGTTCCCGTCCACGGTCAAGGCCTCCACGGGCGCCGTGGGTGCCCCCGTGACCCAGACCGTCACCGTGCAGCCGCGGCAGACCCTGTGGGACATCGCCCGTGAGGCGGACCCGGAGCGTGACACCCGTGAGGTCGTGAACGACATCGCCGAGCTCAACGGCCTGACCTCGCCGGCCCTCACCTCGGGCCAGGTCCTCGAGGTCCCCGCTCGCTAGGTCCGCACGGACGCTGGGCGGCAGGGGTCGTTAGACTGGATCGGTGAACTCACCTGCCGATCCCCTGGCCACCCTCCCGCTGCGCGACGACCTGCGGGGCATGTCCCCGTACGGTGCTCCCCAGCTGCAGGTGGAGGTGGCGCTGAACACCAACGAGAACACCCACCCGGTGCCCGCGGACGTGGTGGACGCCATCGGGGAGCGCGTCCGCAGCGTGGCGGCCCAGCTCAACCGGTACCCGGACCGTGACTTCACGGAGCTGCGCCGCGCACTGGCGAACTACCTGGGGCACGGGCTCACCGAGCAGAACATCTGGGCCGCCAACGGCTCCAACGAGATCCTGCAGCAGATCCTGCAGGCGTTCGGCGGACCCGGGCGGTCTGTCCTGAGCTTCGTCCCCACCTACTCCATGTACCCGTTGCTGGCACTCGGGACGGGCACGGAGTTCATTGCCGGTCGTCGTGAGCCCGACTTCTCCCTGGGCGCGGAGTCCGCCGCTCGGCAGGTCGCCGAGCACGCGCCCGCCGTCGTGTTCCTGTGCTCACCCAACAACCCCACCGGGACCGCGCTGGACCTGGACGTGGTGGACGCGGTGTACGAGGCTGGCGAGGCCCACAGCACCGTGGTCGTGGTGGACGAGGCGTACGCGGAGTTCTCCCGTTCGGGGACACCCTCTGCCTTGACGCTGCTGGAGGGCCGTCCGAGGCTCGTCGTGTCACGCACCATGAGCAAGGCGTTCGCCCTCGCCGGAGCACGGCTGGGGTACTTCGCGGCAGCCGCCCCCGTGGCGGACGCCATGCGTCTGGTCCGCCTGCCGTACCACCTGTCGTCGGTCACGCAGGCCACCGCTCTGGCGGCGCTGGAGCACCACGAGTCGCTGCTCGCCACCGTCGAGGAGATCAAGACGCAGCGCGACCGGATCGTCGCCGAGCTGGCCGCCCTGGGGCTCACACCCGCCACCTCCGACTCCAACTTCGTGTTCTTCGCCTGCGGCCAGGATGCCCCCACCCTGTGGCAGGGTCTGCTGGACGAGGGCGTTCTCGTGCGTGACGTGGGCATTCCCGGTCACCTGCGCGTCACGGCGGGCACCGAGGCGGAGACCACGGCGTTCCTCACGGCGGTGCGGGCGTGTCTCCACCGCGAATGACCGCAACAGGCCGCGGGAGCCGCAAGGTGCGGCCCTGCGTGCCGGCCTGGGTCGGGCGTGAGCGCACCTAGACTGGACATCCCGCCGCAACGACGGCGCGAAGGCACCCCGAGGAGAGACCGCCACACATGAGCGCGAACGAGAAAGCCCGCACCGCCACGGTGGAGCGCGCCACGAGCGAGTCCACCGTGCGCGTGAGCCTGGACCTGGACGGCACGGGTAGATCCCGCATCCGTACCACGGTGCCGTTCTTCGACCACATGCTCACCGCCCTGTCGAGGCACTCGATGATCGATCTGGACGTCGAGGCGAGTGGTGACACGCACGTGGACGTGCACCACACGGTCGAGGACACCGCGATCGTGATCGGAGAGGCGCTCGCCCGCGCCCTGGGGGACAAGCGGGGCATCCGTCGGTTCGGGCAGGCCACCGTGCCCCTGGACGAGGCCCTCGCCTCGGCCGTGGTGGACGTCTCCGGGCGGCCGTACGTGGTCCACACCGGTGAGCCGGAGGGGCAGCAGTACCACCTGATCGGCGGTCACTTCACAGGGTCCATGACCCGCCACGTCCTGGAGTCCCTGGCCCACCACGCCCAGCTGTGCCTGCACGTGGAGCTGATCCGGGGGCGCGATCCGCACCACATCGTCGAGGCCCAGTTCAAGGCCCTGGCCCGCGCGCTGCGCGAGGCCGTGGAGCCCGATCCCCGTGCGGCGGGGGTCATCCCGTCCACCAAGGGCGCACTGTGATGCCGGGACGCCCCGCGGCGGCAACGGTGCCGAGCGTCGTCGTGCTGGACTACGGTGCGGGCAACGTCCGCTCCGCCGTGCGGGCACTGGAGGCGGCGGGCGCGAACGTGCTGCTGAGTGCGGAGCCCCGCGACGTCCTGGAGGCCGACGGTCTCGTGGTGCCCGGCGTGGGCGCGTTCGAGGCCGTGATGGAGGGGCTGCGTGGGGTGGACGCCCCCCGGCTGATCGACCGAAGGCTCAGCGGCGGGCGCCCCGTCCTGGGGATCTGCGTGGGACTGCAGGTGATGTTCGACTCCGGTGTGGAGCACGGCCGTGAGTCCGAGGGCCTGGGCCAGTGGCCCGGCACCGTGGAGCGGCTGGCCGCGCCCGTGGTCCCGCACATGGGGTGGAACACGGTCCGCCCTCCCGAGGGTTCCGTGCTGTTCCGGGGCATCGAGGACGAGCGCTTCTACTTCGTGCACTCCTACGGGGTGCAGGAATGGGCGTTCGACCAGAGCATCCAGCACATGGCGCCGCCGGCCGTCACGTGGGCCGAGCACGGCGCACCCTTCGTGGCCGCGGTGGAGAACGGCCCGCTCAGCGCCACCCAGTTCCATCCCGAGAAGTCCTCGCACGCGGGCATCGCCCTGCTCCGCAACTGGATCGCCACCCTGCCCCGCACGGGTCGCCTGGACCACCGCTTCGCAGACCCCGCGCAGGAGAGCACCTCATGACCGCATCCGTCCTGGTCCTCGTGGCCGGAGCCTTCTTCGTGGGCGGTGCCATCTCGTTCGCCCAGCAGCGCAAGCCGCTGTGGTCCGTGGTGCTGCTGGGCGTGCTCGCCGCGGCACTGATCGGCTACGGCGCGTACTCGTGGTTCGTGAGCGTCTGACGGACCCCGGTGGGCCGTGCCCGGCCCACCCGACCATCGTCGCGCGCGCAGCGCGCACAGGAGGAGACACATGAACGACACCACCGGCCGCCGGCTCGAGCTGCTTCCCGCCGTGGACGTCCAGGGCGGACAGGCCGTCCGACTGGTCCAGGGCGAGGCGGGTTCGGAGACCGGCTACGGAGACCCGCTCGAGGCCGCGCGCGCCTGGCAGGATGCCGGCGCGCAGTGGCTGCACCTCGTGGACCTGGATGCCGCGTTCGGGCGCGGGGACAACATCGAGGTCCTGCGCGGCGTCGCCGAGAACCTCGACCTGAAGATCGAGATGTCCGGGGGCATCAGGGACGACGAGTCCCTCGAACGGGTGCTGTCCCTGCGCCCCGCACGGATCAACCTCGGCACGGCGGCGCTGGAGAACCCCGAGTGGACCCACCGCGTGATCGCCGAGCACGGCGACCTGATCGCCGTGGGCCTGGACGTGCGGGGCACCACGCTCGCGGCGCGCGGCTGGACGCGTGACGGCGGGGACCTCTGGGAGGTCCTGGACCGTCTCGAGGCGGACGGCTGCGCCCGCTACGTGGTCACGGACGTCACCAAGGACGGTACTCTGCGCGGGCCCAACACCGAGCTGCTCGCCGAGGTGGCGCGCCGCACGGACCAGCCCGTGGTGGCCTCGGGCGGCATCTCGTCCCTCGAGGACATCGCGGCCCTGCGCGAGCTCGTCCCCGCGGGTGTGGAGGGAGCCATCGTGGGCAAGGCGCTCTACGCGGGCAGGTTCACGCTCGCCGAGGCGCTGGACGTCGCGGGGCGCCCGGGTGCCTGAGCAGGACAGCTCCGACCACGACGCCGCTCGGGCCCTCCCGCCGCACATCGCGGCGCAGCTGCGCTCCGCGGGCGGCCCCGCGGACACGGGCGGCCAGGCCTGGGAGGGGCGCAACCTGGGGGAGGGCACGAGCCACACGCACCAGTTCCCGGAGGACGACGGCGCCGCGGCCCCCGCTCTCGGCCGCGCGCTCACCGCGTGGCGCGAGGGGCACGCCCCGGAGGACGAGGTGGTGGCCGCACTGTCCGGGGTGCGCGTGTTCGTGCCGATCATCGCCCAGGTCTCCCGCTCGCACATCACCGAGGACGGGTTGGTCTCCGACAAGGAGGCGGACATGGCCCTGGTGAGCCTCCAGGCCTCGGACGGGCGCAAGGCCCTGCCCGTGTTCACCTCCACGGAGACCCTGCGGGCGTGGAACGCACAGGCCCGTCCGGTGGCCGCGGACATCCGGCGCGCCGCGCTCTCGGCCGTGCAGGACGGCTCCTCCCTGCTGGTCCTGGACCCCGGTGCGGATCCCGCGTTCGTGGTGCGGCGGCCCGCGCTGTGGGCCGTGGCGCAGGGACGGGCGTGGACGCCGTCGTACCGGGACTTCACGGTGGACGACGCCGTGACCCGGGCGGCGCTGGGCCTGCCCGGGGTCGTCTCCGCACTCGCCGCGCCGGGCAGCGGTGTGCACGCCGTGCGCCACGACGGCACGGTCCTGACGGGGGGAGGGGAGGGGCCCGAGCTCGTCGTCTCCCTGCAGCTGCGCCCCGGGCTGGCCCAGGAGGACGTGGCCGCGTCCGTGCGGCAGTTCCAGCAGGCCCTCGCGGCGCAGCCGATCATGGCCGAGAACGTGGACTCGATCCGGGTGCGGCTGTCCAGCTGAGCGCCACACCCGCACCCCCGTGCAGGCACGGGCGGCCACGACCGTGTCGTAGAACCAGCGCACACCTCGGTCGCGTTCCCGGGCGGGAGCGACCGGCCGCGGAGCTGCCGCCTCAGCCGTAGACGGGGCCGGTGAACTTCTCGCCCGGTCCCGCACCGGGGGCGTCCGGGAACGGGGAGGCCTCGCGGAACGCGAGCTGGAGGGACTTCAGGCCGTCGCGCAGCGGGCCGGCGTGCTGGGACCCGATCTCCGGGGCGGCGGCCGTGACGAATCCGGCCAGAGCGGTGATGAGCTTGCGGGCCTCGTCCAGGTCCTTCAGCTCCTCCGCGTCCTCACCGGCCGCGAGCCCGCACTTCACGGCGGCGGCGCTCATGAGGTGCACCGCCGCGGTGGTGATGACCTCCACCGCCGGCACCTCGGCGATGTCGCGCATCTGGGCGCTGACCACCTCGACCGTCTCGTCGGGCAGGTCCTCGGGCGCGGTGGCCGACGGCCCACCGTGGGCGTCCCGGGTGGAGGGGGCGGAGGGGAACTCGAAGCGCTCGGAGCGCGGCTGATCGGACATGCTCCCACTGTAGAACAGGGGAGCCGAGGCCACAGAGCAGTCCGGGCGGCGCCCGGTGGCGCCACGGTGCGGGGATGCGCTACCATGGCTGGCAGTGTGCAAGCGGAGGAGACTCCCACCCGTCACCGCCCGTTCCGGACCAGTTCCGAGGACACCAGGTGCTCGGGTCAGAGGCCGAACGGTCGTGCCGGGTTGCCGGGGCAGATCGAGTCATCGGTCCCAGTGTGGTTTCCAGCCTCCGCTCGCGCGTGCCGCAGCGGAGGTTTTTTCGTTGCGGTCCCGTCCGAACCACGGGGAAACCCACGAACATCAGGAGATCGGCATTAGCGAGCCACGCATCAATGACAGAATCCGCGTCCCGGAAGTCCGCCTGGTCGGACCTGGCGGCGAGCAGGTCGGCATCGTGCGCGTCCAGGACGCGCTGCGGCTGGCCCGTGAATCGGATCTCGATCTGGTCGAGGTCGCACCGAACGCCAAGCCCCCGGTGGCCAAGCTCATGGACTTCGGCAAGTACAAGTACGAGGCCGCGGTCAAGGCACGTGAGTCCCGCAAGAACCAGGCCAACACGGTCCTCAAGGAAGTGCGTTTCCGGCTGAAGATCGACACGCACGACTACGAGACCAAGGTGGGCCACGCCAAGCGCTTCCTCTCCGCGGGGGACAAGGTCAAGGCCATGATCCAGTTCCGCGGTCGTGAGCAGCAGCGCCCCGAGATGGGCGTCCGTCTGCTCGAGCGGCTCGCGAACGACGTCGCCGAGGTCGGTGCCGTGGAGACCACCCCCCGCGTGGACGGCCGCAACATGGTCATGGTCATCGGCCCTCTGAAGAACAAGGCCGAGGCGCGTGCGGAAGCACGCAAGCAGGCGCAGCGCGAGAAGTCCCAGGCGGACAGCGCGCGCAAGCAGCGGGTGGACACCTCGTCCGCCGAGTCCGTGACCCAGTCCATCGGGGACGCGTTCCCGGAGGAGCTGCGCCGGGCGGCGTCGGCACCCGAGGCGGAGGCCCCCGCGACCGAGGCGCCGGTGGAGAGCGCTCCGCTGGCCGCCGAGGACGAGGTCAAGGCCACGGTCGCTCCCGCGAGCGAGGGGACGCAGGACGCCGGGCAGCCCGAGCCGGTGGAGGCGTCCGAGGCCGTCGCGGAGAAGGCGCCCGCCGAGCAGGAGGCACCGGCGGCGACGTCGTCGGCTACGCCCGTTGCCGACAAGCCTGCCGCGAGCAAGCCGGCGGCGAAGCCCGCCGCGAGCAAGCCTGCCCCGGCCAAGCCGGCGGCGTCCGCGCCGAAGCCCGGGGCGCCCAAGCCCGGGCCCGCCAAGAAGTAGCGCGAACCGAGAATTGACAGCGCCGGGCGTGTGACCGCCCGGCACCAGCGTGGTCGTGGCCGAGTGCCGCGACCCACCGGTGTGCCCCACACCGGTCGACGGAGAAGGAGACGGCCACCATGCCGAAGATGAAGACCCACAGCGGAGCCAAGAAGCGCTTCAAGCTCACCGGCTCGGGCAAGGTCAAGCGCCAGCAGGCCAACCGCCGCCACTACCTGGAGCACAAGTCCTCCCGCCTGACCCGCCGTCTGGCGAGCGACCAGATCGTCTCCACCCCGGGCGAGGCCAAGGCCATCAAGCGGATGCTGGGCAAGTAAGCCCTTCCTGCCAGACCAGTCAGCACCACGTCGCTCGGTGAGCGGCGGCAGTCATCTCCCGGGAGCACCGGGACCAGATCGTGAGGAGTACACACGTGGCACGTGTGAAGCGGGCAGTCAACGCCCACAAGAAGCGTCGGGAAGTCCTGGAGAAGGCGTCGGGCTACCGCGGTCAGCGTTCGCGCCTGTACCGCAAGGCCAAGGAGCAGATGCTCCACTCGTACACCTACTCGTACAACGACCGCCGGAAGAAGAAGGGCGACTTCCGTCGGCTGTGGATCCAGCGCATCAACGCCGCGTCCCGCGCCAACGGCCTGACCTACAACCGCTTCATCCAGGGCCTGAAGGCCGCTGAGGTCGAGGTGGACCGTCGCATGCTGGCCGAGCTGGCCGTCAACGACGAGAACGCGTTCGCGGCCCTGGTCCAGGTGGCCAAGGACGCGCTGCCGGAGGACACCTCCGCGCCCCGCGCCGCCGCCTGAGTGCAGCTGTGACGTTCGTCGAGCGCCTGGAAGACCGGTTGCTGTCCAACCCCCGAGCCGATCGGGTGAGGGACGTGGCCGCGTTGACCAGGCGCTCGACGCGTTCCAAACGGGGTCTGTTCCGCGCCGAGGGGCCCCAGAACGTGCGGGAGGCGCTCCGCCTCGCGCTCGCATCCCCCGCGGGCCAGGACCCTGCCGAGCTGCCGGTCCTCGACGCCGTGTACGTCACCGGCCCGGAGCTGGAACGGCACCCGGAGATCGCCGCGGACCTCGAGGTCCTGGAGGCACGTCGCGACGTCTTCGTGCGGGCGGTGTCCACCGAGGTGCTCGCGGCCATGACGGACGCCGTGACACCGCAGGGCATGCTCGCGGTGTGCCGCACCCCGCGCCCGGATGCAGAGCGGGCGGCCGCCACCGCGGACCTGGTGTGCGTGCTCGTGCGCGTGCAGGACCCGGGCAACGCCGGGACGGTGGTGCGCGCCGCGGATGCCGCGGGCGCCGGGGCCGTGGTGTTCACCGCGGGCAGCGTGGACCCGTTCAACCCGAAGGCCGTGCGCTCCAGCGCCGGCTCCCTCTTCCACCTCCCGGTGCTCACCGGGGTGGACCTCACCGACTTCTCGCGATCCGCGCACGAACGCGGGCTGCAGCTGCTCGCCGCGGACGGCCACGCGTGCGTGACCGTGGACGAGCTCGCCGACGCCGCCCTGCTGCGCCACGTGGGTGCCCGCCCCGGTGCCCAGGCGGATGTCATCGGCGGGACGCACGACGACGCCGCCCCGCACTCCGGACGCGCCACGGTCGCCCTGGAGCGGCCCACGGCCTGGCTGTTCGGCAACGAGGCCCAGGGCCTGAGCGCCACCGAGCGGGAGCTCGCCGACCTCGCCGTGGCCGTCCCGCTGCACGGCCGCGCCGAGTCCCTCAACGTGGGCACCGCAGCCACCGTGTGCCTCTACTCGTCCGCCCGGGCGCAGCAGCGGCGCACTCAACCGTCCATCTCGACAGCGGTCGCGCGGGACGCGGCCGGAAGCCCTCGGCACGGCGGCACCGACGCGCTCGGCGGAGCACCCGCGCAGGACGGGAGCCACGCCCCCGTGGGAACCGAGACGCCGGCCGGTGCGGACGCACCCGCCGGCCCCGGCGGCGTCGTCCCCGGGGCCGGGGAGCCCCGGTGACCGCCGCCGCGGAGCACGTGACCCGCGTGGTGGGCGCCGCGGTGCTCGACTCCGCCACCGAACCCACCCGTGTGCTGGCCGCCCAGCGGTCATACCCCGAGTCCCTGCGCGGGCTGTGGGAGTTCCCGGGCGGCAAGCAGGAACCGGGGGAGTCCGCGCGTGACGCGCTGCTCCGCGAGTGCCGCGAGGAGCTGCATGTGGAGCTGGAGCTGCTGGAGGAGGTGCGAGCGCCGCAGCCGCAGGGGTGGCCGCTCGCGGGCTCGGCGGTGATGCGCGTGTTCACGGCCGTTCCGACCCACGGGGCGGACACCGGTCTCAGCGCGGGCGAGGACCACCTGGCCGTGCGGTGGCTCCCGCTCGCGGACCCCGCCGCCGTCCTGTCCCTGCCGTGGATCCCCGCGGACCTGCCCATCGTGGCCGCCCTGCTGGAGCTGCTGCGACCGCGCGTGACCCCGTGACCCGGAGCCGCACGGAACCGCCGGGTACCGGGACCGACCCGCGGGCGTGGCACGCCCTGTGGGCACTGGTGATCGGCTTCTTCATGATCCTGGTGGACGCGACGATCGTCTCCACCGCGATCCCCGCCATCACCTCGGGTCTGCACACCGACATCTCCGGGGTGCTGTGGGTGACCAGCGGCTACCTGCTCGCGTACGCCGTGCCGCTGCTGGTCACGGGCAGGCTGGGTGACCGCTTCGGCCCGCGCACCGTGTACCTGTGGGGGCTCGCGGTCTTTACTGGGGCGTCCCTGTGGTGCGGCCTCGCGCAGGACGTCACCGGCCTCGTGGCCGCGCGCGTGGTCCAGGGGCTGGGGGCGGCGTTGATGTCGCCGCAGACCATGACCGTGATCACGCGGATGTTCCCGGCCCGCACGCGCGGCTCCGCGCTCGGCATCTGGGGTGCCACCGCCGGGGTCGCCACCCTGGTGGGGCCGCTGCTGGGCGGTCTGCTCGTGGACCTCGCAGGCTGGCGGTGGATCTTCTGGGCCAACGTTCCCGTGGGGATCTTCGCGCTGTGGCGGGCGGCGGTCCACCTCCCGCGGCTGCCGTCCCGCAGCCACTCGTTCGACGTCCTGGGCGTGCTGCTGTCCGGGCTGGGCCTGTTCCTAATGGTCTTCGGGATCCAGGAGGGCCAGACCTACCACTGGTCCACCGTGTGGGGGCCCGTCACCATCCCGATGGTGATCGGGGCGGGTGCCGTGGTCTTCGCCGCGTTCCTGGTGTGGCAGCGGGTGACACCCGCGGAACCCCTGCTGCCGCTCAGCCTGCTCCGGCAGCGCAACTTCACCCTGGCCAATGCGGCCACGGCGGCGGTGAGCCTCACCGTGAACTCGATGATCATTCCCGCGATGCTGTACCTGCAGGTGGTCCGCGGGCTGGACCCCACCGCGGCAGCCCTGAGCTACGCGCCCATGTCCCTGCTCTCCGCCGTGCTGGCCCCGGTGGTGGGCCGTGCCCTGGCCCGAGTGTCCCCGCGCTCGCTGGCCCTGCCCGGCATGCTGGTCATGGCGGCCGGGCTCGCGGCCCACGCGTGGAGCCTGCGCCCCGGCACACCCGTGTGGCTGCTCGCGGCACTCACACTCGTGATCGGTCTGGGCAGCGCGATGATCTGGTCCCCCGTGTCCCTGACCGCCACCACGGACCTCGCACCGGACGTGGTGGGTGCGGGGTCGGGTGTCTTCAACGCCACGCGGCAGGTGGCCGCTGCGGTCGGCAGTGCCATGATGGCCGTGCTCATGCAGGCCCAGCTGGCCGCGAAACTCCCGGCGGGCGCGGGCTCTGCGGAGCTCGGGGCAGCGGGCCGACTCCCGGAGGAGCTGCGCCCGGGCTTCGCCCTGGCCATGACGCACTCCCTCATGCTCCCGGTGGTGGTGCTCCTGCTCGGGGCGGTGGCCACGGCGTTCTTCCGGCCACCCGGCTCCGGGCGCTCGGCGGCTCCGGCACCGGCCACCACGGGCACGGAGTGAGCGGGTCCCACCGCGGCGTCGCGGCCACCGGCATCCACTAGACTGACCGTGCCCGCCCGGCCCCCGGCCGAGGGCCCCACACGTGACCCGCGCCACCGAGCCGTCGGGATCCGTGACACCCGTCCGCGAGCAGGAACGCGAGAAACCATGTCCGAGAGCACACCGTCCGCCGCGGTGGACCCCACCGACGAGGCCGGGGTCACCGCCGCCGTCGAGCAGGCGCTGCGCGAGATCCAGGCCGCCGCCGATCTCGCGGAGCTGAAGACCGTCCGTCTGAACCACACCGGGGAGAAGTCCCCTCTGGCGCTGGCCAACCGTGCCATCGGCGGGCTGGACAAGGCCGCCAAGGCCACGGCGGGCAAGCTCGTGGGCCAGGCCCGCGGGCGCGTGAACAAGGCGATCGCCGCGCGCACCGCGGAGCTCGAGGAGGAGCGGGACGCCCGCATCCTCGTGGAGGAGGCCGTGGACGTCACGGCGGCCACGCGGCGTCGTCGGCTGGGCGGGCGGCAGCCGCTGAACACCCTCATGGAGCACATCGGGGACATCTTCGTGGGCATGGGTTGGGAGGTCGCGGAGGGCCCGGAGCTCGAGCACGAGTGGTTCAACTTCGACGCCCTGAACTTCCAGCCGGACCACCCGGCGCGCCAGCTGCAGGACACGTTCTTCGTGGACCCGCCGTCCTCGCACCTGGTGCTGCGCACCCACACCTCGCCCGTGCAGATGCGCTCGCTGCTGGAGCGCGAGCTTCCCGTGTACGTGGTGTGCCCCGGCAAGACCTACCGCACGGACGAGCTGGACGCCACGCACACGCCCGTGTTCCACCAGGTGGAGGGCATCGCCGTGGACGAGGGACTGTCCATGGCGGATCTCAAGGGCACGCTCACGCACTTCGCGCGCACCATGTTCGGCCCGGAGGCCGCCATCCGGCTGCGCCCCAACTACTTCCCGTTCACGGAGCCGTCCGCGGAGCTGGACGTGTGGCACCCCACGGCCAAGGGCGGCCCCCGCTGGATCGAGTGGGGCGGCTGCGGCATGATGCACCCGAACGTCCTGCGGGCCGCGGGCATCGACCCCGAGCGCTACTCCGGCTTCGCGTTCGGCATGGGCATCGAGCGGACCCTGATGTTCCGCAACAACGTCCCGGACATGCACGACATGGTCGAGGGCGACGTCCGCTTCAGCGAGCACTTCGGGATGGAGATCTAGAGCAATGCGTATTCCTTTGTCATGGCTGCGCGAGTACGCGCCCGTCCCCGAGGACGCGACCGCCGAGGACGTGCTGGCCACCCTGGTCAAGGTCGGGCTGGAGGAGGAGGACGTCCACCGTCCCACCGACTCCCTGTCCGGGCCCATCGTCGTGGGCCAGGTGCTCACCATGGAGCCCGAGACCCACTCCAACGGCAAGACCGTGAACTGGTGCTCCGTGCGCGTGGTTCCCGAGGGGCAGGAGCAGACGCTCACGGGCAAGGGCATCGACCCCTCCGGTGTGCAGGGCATCATCTGTGGTGCCCACAACTTCTCGGTCGGGGACAAGGTCGTCGTCACCCTGCCCGGCGCGGTGCTGCCCGGTGACTTCCGGATCTCTGCGCGCAAGACCTACGGCCACACCTCCGCGGGCATGATCGCCTCCGTGCGCGAGCTCGGCATCGGGGAGGACCACGACGGCATCCTGGTGCTCTCGCGCCTCGGCCTGGACCCCGAGGTGGGCTCCGACGCCATGGAGCTGCTGGGTCTCTACGACTCCGCCGCCGAGGTCAACGTGACCCCGGACCGCGGCTACGCGTTCTCCCTGCGCGGCATTGCCCGCGAGTACTGCAACGCGGTGCGCGCGCCCTTCACGGACCCGGTCGAACAGCTCGCCCCCACGGTCCCCGCACCCACCCAGGACGGCTTCCCGGTCACGGTCGACGACGCCGCCCCCGTGCGCGGGCGCGCCGGGTGCAACCGGTTCGCGACGCGCACCGTGGAGGGCGTGGACCCGTCCCGGCCCACCCCGCCCTGGCTGGCCTCCCGGCTGCGGCTCGCCGGCATCCGCTCCGTGAGCCTGCCCGTGGACATCTCCAACTACGTGATGCTCGAGTACGGCCAGCCCATCCACACCTACGACGCGGACAGCGTGCAGGGCGGGATCACCGTGCGCCGGGCCGCCGCGGGTGAGAATCTCACCACGCTGGACGGCAGGGACCGCGCGCTGGACGCCGAGGACCTCGTGATCGCGGACGACTCCGGCGCCATCGGGCTCGCGGGCGTCATGGGAGGCGCCGCCACCGAGGTGGGGGAGTCCACCACCCGCATCCTGGTGGAGGCCGCACGCTTCGACGAGGTCTCGGTCGCGCGCACCGCGCGCCGCCACAAGCTGCCCTCGGAGGCCTCCAAGCGCTACGAGCGCGGGGTGGACCCGCAGCTCGCACCGGTGGCCGCGCAGCGCGTGGTGGACCTGCTCGTGGAGCTGGCCGGCGGCACCGACACCGGTCGGGTCACGGACGTGGACCACACTGACGCCCCCGCGCCGATCGAGCTCCCCGCGGGATACCCCACCGCGCGCGTGGGCGTGGACTACTCGCCGGAGGTCGTCGAGCGCACGCTCACAGCCATCGGTGCGGACGTCACGGAGACCGCCGACGGCTGGACCGTGACCCCGCCGTCCTGGCGCCCCGACCTCACGGAGAAGGAGGACCTGGTCGAGGAGATCGCCCGCCTCGACGGCTACGACCGGATCCCGGACCGGCTGCCCGTTGCCCCACCGGGCCGCGGGTTCACGCGCTCGCAGACCGCGCGACGCCGCGTGGCCAACACCCTCGTGGCGGCCGGTCTGACCGAGGTGCTCAGCTACCCGTTCGTCTCCCAGGCGGAGAACGACCTCTGGAGCAGCGCTGACGGCTCCCACGTGCCGTCCGTCAAGCTGGCCAACCCCATCAGCGAGGCCCGGCCCCTGCTGCGCACGAGCGTGCTGCCCGGGCTCGTGGAGGTGCTCAAGCGCAACCACGCGCGCGGCTTCCGCGACCTCGCGCTGTACGAGATCGGCCACGTGTTCCTGGCGGATTCCCACACGGCGGACACGCAACCCGTCCCGCCGCTGGGCGTGCGTCCCGGGGACGAGGAGCTCTCACGGCTCCATGCCGCCGTGCCCGCGCAGCCGCGCAAGCTCGCGGCCGTGCTCACCGGCCACGACACCGCGGCCGGTCCGTGGGTCGCTCCGCGGGCCCTGGACTGGCAGGACGCCCTGGACGTTGCCGCGCTGGCGGCGCGCAGCGTGGGCGTGGAGCTGCGGGTCACGCAGGGCCAGCACGCGGCGTTCCACCCCGGACGCACCGCGCGGCTGAGCACGGCCGACGGCGCGGTGATCGGCGTGGCCGGCGAGCTGCATCCCCAGCTCGTGGCCTCGCAGGGTCTCCCCGAGCGGACGTGTGCGGTGGAGCTGGACCTGTCCGCCCTGCTAGACCGGGAGCCCTCGGCCGTCGCGGCGCAGCCGATCTCCGGCTACCCCGCGGCCACCCAGGACGTGGCACTCGTGGTGCCCTCCGAGGTTGCCGCCGCGGACCTGCTGGACACCGTGCGCCGCGGCGCGGGTGAGCTGCTGGAGTCCGCGGAGATCTTCGACGTGTACGCGGGCAAGGGCATCCCGGAGGGCGACAAGTCCGTGGCCATCGCCCTGCGCTTCCGCGCCCCGGACCGCACGCTCACTGCGGACGAGGCCTCCGAGGCGCGCGAGGCCGCGGTGGCCGCTGCACGCCGGGAGCACGGCGCCGAGATCCGCTCCTGATCCCCTTCCCCCACCACGAGGAGCACCGTGCCCCACGATTCCCCCGAACTCATCGACTTCCACGAGCAGCAGGACGAACGTGCTCCCGCGTCCCGGGGGTGGACGATCGTGCTCGTCGTCCTGGTGGGTGCCGTGGTGAGTCTGGTGCTGGGGCTGCTGTCCGCCCTGTCCTTCGAGAAGGCCTCCCACCTCGAGGACTGGGCGGGGGAGTCCATGGTGGTCTCCGGGACGTACCAGACCCTCACCAAGGACCTGGACACCCGGGACTACAACGGGATCTACTCGGGCGTGATGCCCCGGAACGACCTGGTGGAGAAGTACCCCTTCGACAACCGGCTCAACGACCCGGTGAAGAAGGCCGAGGGGGACCAGATCACGTTCCGGGGCACCCAGACCGGTGTGCAGGACTCCGACTTCCCCCGGGAGGTGCACGCCCTGCTCGCCGTCCGGCACGGGAAGCTCACGGTGGTGGAGACGGACGAGCCCGGCAGCTACGGCACGGACGGGGTCACGGACTCCACGGTCACGGGCCAGCGGGTCAAGGCCGGTGCGTGGGCGGTCGCGGCGCTGCTCTGTGCAGGCCTCACGGTGTGGGGCGTGCGGCGCGTGCACCACTCGGTCCGCGCGGACGTCTGAGCCCAGCGGGGGTCACGGGATCAGCAGCAGCTTGCCCTGCGTGGCCCGGGACTCCAGGTCGCGGTGGGCCGCGGCGGCGTCGGCCAGGGGATAGGTGCCGCCCACGCGGACGGTCAGGGCGCCGTCGCCCACCGCGTCCACGAGGTCGCGCCAGCGCCACTGCCGCTCCTCGGCGTCGCGCGTGTAGTGCGCGAGCGACGGGCGGGTGACGTACAGCCCGCCCTCGCTGTTGAGGCGCTGCAGGTCGAACGGTGGCACCTGCCCGGAGGCGCCGCCGAAGAGCACCGTGGTGCCCCGCACCCGTGTGGCCTTCAGGGACGCGTCGAAGGTGGCACGGCCCACGGAGTCGTAGACCACGTCCGCCCCCGCGCCGTCGGTCAGCTCACGCACGCCGGAGGCGAAGTCCTCGTAGGGCAGCACGTGGTCCGCCCCGAGCCCGCGGGCCGTCTCCGCCTTCTCCGGGGTGGACGTGAGCGCGATCACCGTGGCCCCCACCGGCTTCATGAGCTGGATGGCCAGGCCGCCCACACCGCCGGAGGCCGCCGTGATCACCGCCGTGTGCCCGGGACCCACGGGGAACGTGGAGCGCACCAGGTAGTGGGCCGTGAGTCCCTGCAGGGGCAGGGCGGCCGCCACGCGGGGGTCCATGTCCGCGGGCACGGGCAGTGTCCTGTCCGCGTCCACCAGGAAGTGCTCCGCATAGGTGCGCGAGGCCTCGGCCGTGGCAATGCGCTGGCCCACGGCCACCTCCGTGACGTCCGCGCCCACGGCCACCACCTCGCCGCAGCCCTCGGTTCCGGGGACGAACGGGTAGGAGACCGGGTAGACGCCCGCCCGCTGGTAGGTCTCGATGAAGTTCACGCCCGTGGCCTCCGTGCGCACGAGCACCTGCCGCGGGCCCGGCTCGGGGACGTCCTGCGTGCCGACGCGCAGCACGTCCGGTCCTCCGGCCCGTTCCGCCGAGATGACCTGCATGGTCTCGTTCATGGGTGCGCTCCTCCGGTGGGCGGGGTGGTGTGACCCGACCAGTGTCGCTCCGCGCGGTCGCTCGGGCCAAGCGGAGGCGCCGGGATGCGCCGCACGGTTGACTGGTGCCGGCGCGTCCAACTGGGCAATGAATAAATATCGGGTGGCATGCATAGAAATACGCTATGGTGGAGCCATGACCTACACCGCAGCCGTCTCAGGGGCCACCGGATACGCCGGGGGCGAGGTGCTCCGCCTGCTGTGCGGGCACCCCGACATCGAGATCACCACCGTGGCCGCGCACTCCTCGGCCGGTCGCCGTCTCGGTGAGCTCCAGCCCCACCTGCACGCTCTCGCGGACCGCACCGTCGTGGACACCACGGCGGAGAACCTCGCGGGCCACGACGTCGTGTTCCTCGCGCTGCCGCACGGCCAGTCCGCGGCGGTGGCGGCCGCGCTGCCCGAGGGCACCGTGGTCGTGGACGCCGGGGCGGACCACAGGCTCACGTCCGCGAGCGCGTGGGAGAAGTTCTACGGCACCGAGCACGCGGGCACGTGGCCCTACGGGCTGCCCGAGCTCGTCACGGACCCCCGGGGCGGCAAGCAGCGGGAGGCCCTGCGCGGTGCCACACGGATCGCCGTGCCCGGCTGCTACCCCACAGGGTCCCTGCTCGCCCTCGCCCCGGCGCTCGCCGCGGGCCTCGTGGCCCCGCAGGACCTCGTGGTCGTCTCCGCCTCCGGGACCTCGGGCGCTGGCAAGGCGGCCAAGCCGCACCTGCTGGGGGCGGAGACCATGGGCGGCATGTCCCCGTACGGTGTGGGTGGCGGGCACCGTCACACCCCCGAGATCGAGCAGGGGCTCGCCGCGGCGGGCGGACAGGACGTGACCCTGTCCTTCACCCCCACCCTGGCCCCCATGCCGCGCGGCATCCTCACCACGGCCACGGCCGTCCTGCGCCTCGGCATCGACGACGCCCGCGTGCGCGAGGTCTACGACGCCGCCTACGGGGACGAGCCGTTCGTGCACGTCCTGCCGGAGGGGCAATGGCCCACCACCAAGTCGGTCCAGGCGTCCAACCACGTGGCCCTGCAGCTCGCGGTGGACCACCACGCCGGGCGGCTCGTGGTGAGCACGGTCCTCGACAACCTCACCAAGGGGACGGCGGGTGCTGCGGTGCAGTCCCTCAACCTGGCTCTCGGGCTGCCGGAGACCACGGGTCTCACGGGCCAGGGGATCGCCCCGTGACCGGCGTCCACCACCCCGTCCCGTCGTCCCGAACAGGAGCAGACATGACAGAGATTCCCTCCGCCGCCGCAGGACCCGGCGACCGCGGCCCCGTCCACACGGTGCCGGTGTCCACCGAGGCCGGCGTGTGCGCCGCCGCGGGATTCACCGCGGCCGGTGTTGAGGCGGGGTTCAAGAAGTCCGGCGGCACGGACCTCGCCCTCGTGGTGAACAACGGCCCGGAGCACGCCGTCGCCGCGCAGTTCACTTCCAACCGCGTGGCGGCCGCGCCCGTGCACTGGTCCCGCGAAGTGGCCCGGCAGGGCAACGCCCGCGCCGTGGTGCTCAACTCCGGGGGGGCGAACGCGTGCACGGGCCCGGAGGGGTTCCAGAACGCCCACACCACCGCGGAGCTCGTGGCGCAGGGACTGGGGATCGGCGCCGGGGACGTGCTCGTGTGCTCCACGGGCCTGATCGGGGAGCAGCTGCCCATGGACGTCGTGCGCCGCGGCGTCCCGGAGGCGGTGGCCGCGCTCGCCGCAGGACAGCAGGCAGGGCTGTCCGCAGCCACGGCGATCATGACCACGGACACGGTCCCCAAGCAGGCCTGCGCGGGCGGCTCCGGCTGGACCGTCGGTGGCATGGCCAAGGGTGCGGGGATGCTCGCGCCGGGGCTGGCCACCATGCTGGTGGTGCTCACCACGGACGCACTGCTGCCCGCCGACTCCCTGTCCGCGGCCCTGGGCCAGGCGTGCCGGGTGACGTTCAACCGCACGGACTCGGACGGCTGCATGTCCACCAACGACACCGTGGTGCTCATGGCCTCCGGGGCGTCCGGGCGGGTGCCCGAGCAGGAGGAGTTCACCCGCGCGCTGACCGCCGTGTGCCACAGCCTGGCCCAGCAGCTCATCACGGATGCCGAGGGAGCCGCGCACGACATCGCCGTCACCACGGTGGGCGCGGCCACCGAGACCGAGGCGGAGGACGTCTCCCGCGCCGTCGCCCGCTCCAACCTGTTCAAGACCGCGGTCTTCGGCAACGACCCGAACTGGGGCCGGGTGCTCTCCGCGGTGGGCACCACGCAGGCGCAGTTCGACCCGGACCGCCTGGACGTCACGATCAACGGCGTGACCGTGTGCCGCAACGGCGCCATCGGGGACCCGCGCGAGGGCGTGGACCTCGCGGCGTCGCGCGCGGTGGACGTCGAGATCGACCTCAAGACCGGGGACGCACGGGCCACCGTGTGGACCAACGACCTCACCCACGACTACGTCGAGGAGAACAGCGCCTACTCCAGCTAGCGCGCCACACCATGTCACGACTCAGCGACAGCACCAGGTACGAGACGGCCCGCACCAAGGCCGAGACCCTCATGGAGGCCCTGCCGTGGATCCAGCGCTACGCCGGCTCCACCATGGTCTTCAAGTACGGCGGCAACGCCATGGTCAACGACGATCTGCGCCGCGCGTTCGCGCAGGACATCGTCTTCCTGCGCCACGTGGGCATCCGCCCGGTCGTGGTCCACGGCGGCGGCCCGCAGATCAGCACGATGCTCGACTCCCTGGGCATCCACTCCGAGTTCCGCGACGGGCTGCGGGTGACCTCCGAGGCGGCCATGAGCGTGATCCGCATGGTGCTCACCGGCCAGGTGGGCCGGGAGCTCGTGGGCCTGATCAACGCCCACGGCCCCTACGCGGTGGGCATGTCGGGCGAGGACGCCGGACTGCTGCAGGCGCGGCGCGTGCGCACGGGCTCCGACGGCGCCCCGCTGGACCTCGGTCTCGTGGGCACCGTCACGCGGGTCAACACGGCCGCGGTCGAGCAGCTGCTGGACATCGGCAAGATCCCGGTGATCGCCTCGGTCGCCCCCGAGCTCGCGGAGACGGACGACGACGCCGCGGCGGGCCTCGGCGCGCTCACGGGCCAGGTGCTCAACGTCAACGCGGACACCGCCGCCGCGGAGGTCGCCGTGGCCCTGGGGGCGGAGAAGTTCGTGGCGCTCACGGACGTGGAGGGCCTCTACGCGAACTGGCCGGACCGCTCGTCGCTGATCTCCTCCCTGACCGCGGGGGAGCTGCGGGAGATGCTGCCCGCGCTCGAGGCGGGGATGATCCCCAAGATGCGTGCGGCCCTGCGCGCCGTGGAGGGCGGGGTGCCGCGCGCGAGCATCGTGGACGGGCGCTCGCCGCACTCGTCCCTGCTGGAGATCTTCACGGACACGGGGATCGGAACGGAAGTCGCACCGGACGGGGAGGACCGCGCATGAGTCACCAGGACGATCTGCTGGAGCAGTACCGGGACAACCTCCTGGGGGTGTTCGGGGATCCCTCGCTCGTGCTCGTCTCGGGGGAGGGCTGCCACGTCACGGACGCGAACGGCACCCGCTACCTGGACCTGCTCGCGGGCATCGCCGTGAACGCGCTGGGCCACGCGCACCCCGCGTGGGTGCGCGCCGTGTCGGAGCAGGCGGGGCGCCTCGCGCACATCTCCAACCTGTTCACGTCCCCGGGCAGCATCGAGCTGGCCCGCCGCCTCACCGAGGTCACGGGGGCACCGGAGGGCTCCCACGTGTTCTTCGCGAACTCCGGCTCGGAGGCGAACGAGGCCGCGTTCAAGCTGGCCCGCAGTCACGGCCGAGCCCACCCGGACGCGCACGGCCGGCCCCGGGAACGCGTGATCGCCCTCGAGCACGCGTTCCACGGCCGCACCATGGGCTCCCTCGCGCTCACGGCCAAGGAGGCCTACCGCGCACCGTTCGAACCCCTGCCGGGTGGCGTCACCCACGTGCCCGCCACGGCGGAGGCCCTCGACGCCGCGCTCGACGACACCGTGGCCGCGGTCTTCGTGGAACCCGTCCAGGGCGAGGCCGGCGTCCGCGGCCTGCCGGAGGGCTTCATCGCCCGCGCCCGGGAGCTCACGCGAGAGCGGGGCGTCCTGCTGGTGGTGGACGAGGTGCAGTCGGGGATGGGCCGCACCGGCGCGTGGCTCGCCGCCACGGCCCAGCTGCCCGCGGGAGAGTTCCCGGACGCGGTGACCCTTGCCAAGGGTCTCGGCGGCGGCTTCCCCGTGGGTGCCCTGCTGACCGCGGGCCCCGAGGTCTCGCAGCTGCTCACGGCGGGCCAGCACGGCACCACGTTCGGCGGCAACCCCCTGGCCGCGGCCGCGGGTCTCGCCACGCTCGAGACCATCGAGGCCGAGGGGCTGCTCGCCGGCGCGCGCACCGTGGGGGAGCACCTCGCCGCGCGGCTGCGGGCGGTGCCCGGCGTCGTCGAGGTGCGTCAGCACGGCCTGCTGCTGGGCGTGGACCTCGCGCAGCAGCACGCCGACGACGCCGTGGCCCCGCGTCTCGTGGCGGCCGCCCGGTCCGCGGGGTTCATCGTCAACGCCACGGGTCCGGCCACCGTGCGGCTCGCGCCGCCGCTGATCATCACCACCGCGGAGGTGGACACGTTCGCCGATGCGCTGCCCGGGCTGCTGGAGCAGTGCCGGTCCGCGTGAACGCATCCCCCTCACCGTACGAGCGACCCCGGCCCTCACCGGGCCGGCAACCGAAGGAGAACCCGGCGTGACGCGTCACTTCCTGGTCGACACCGACCTCACCCCCGACGAGCAGGCGAGCGTCCTGGACCTCGCCGCATCCCTCAAGGCGGACCGTTTCTCCCGCCGCCCGCTGGCCGGGCCCCAGACCGTGGGTGTGGTCTTCGACAAGACCTCCACGCGCACCCGCGTGTCCTTCGCCACCGGGGTCAGCGACCTCGGGGGCAGCCCCCTGATCATCAACCCGGGGGAGACGCAGCTGGGGCACAAGGAGAGCATTGCGGACAGCGCCCGCGTGTTCTCCCGCATGCTCGCCGCCGTGGTGTGGCGCACCTACGAGCAGGCGGGGCTGGAGGAGATGGCCGAGCACAGCACGGTGCCGGTGGTCAACGGCCTGTCCGACGACTACCACCCGTGCCAGATCCTCGCGGACCTGCTCACGCTCCGGGAGCACTTCGGGGACCTCGCGGGCCGCACGCTGGCGTACGTGGGGGACGCCGCGAACAACATGGCCAACTCCTACCTCCTGGGCTGCGCCACCGCCGGGATGCACGTGCGCGTGGCCGGACCGGAGGGGTACCTGCCGCGCGAGGACGTCGTGGCCGCAGCCCGGGAGCGTGCCGGGGCCACGGGCGGCTCGGTGCTCGTCACCACGGACGCGCGGGAGGCGCTCGCGGGCGCGGACGCCGTCGTGACGGACACGTGGGTGTCCATGGGGCAGGAGAGCGAGAAGGCGGAACGCACCGAGATCTTCGCGGCCTACTCCGTGACCGCCGAGGCGATGGCGCTCGCGGCCCAGGACGCCGTGTTCCTGCACTGCCTGCCCGCCTACCGGGGCCTGGAGGTGGCCGCGGAGGTCATCGACGGCCCGGCCTCGCTCGTGTGGGACGAGGCGGAGAACCGGCTGCACGCGCAGAAGGCGCTGCTCACGTTCCTCCTGGACTCCTCGGGGCTCTCGGCGGACCTGCCCGCGGCCCTCCGACGCGAGGGGACGCGATGAGCGGCATCCCCACCACCAAGACCGCGCGCCAGGCCCGGATCCTGGAGCTCGTGACCGGGGGAGACGTGCACTCGCAGGCGGAGCTCGCGGAGCTGCTCGCGGCGGACGGCATCCAGGTCACGCAGGCCACCCTCTCACGGGACCTCGTGGAGCTCGAGGCGGTGCGCGTGCGCTCCGAGCGCGGGGGAATGGTCTACGCGGTGCCGCGCGCGGGGGCGGACCGCTCGCCCGCGAGCGGCATCACGCGGGAGAGCACGGAGGCCAAGCTCGCCGCGCTGTGCCGCGAGCTGCTCGTGACCGCGGAGGGCAGCGCGAACCTCGTGATCCTGCGGACCCCGCCGGGGGCCGCACAGTACTTCGCCTCGGCGATCGACCACTCCGTGGACCCGGAGATCCTGGGCACCATCGCGGGCGACGACACCATCATGGTGGTCAGCCGCGACCCGCAGGGTGGCGCCGCGCTGGCCCAGCGGTTCCTGGACCTCGCGCGCTGAGCACGGCCCTCACGACGCCGCCGGGCCGGGTTCCCGGCACCGCGGCGGCGCCTGCGTCAGGCCTGACGGGTCTCGTAGCTCTCGAGCAGCGGCAGCAGGTGCTCCTGCCCGAAGACCTTCGCCACGTCCTGGGCGTGCTGGTGGCCCGTGCCCTGACCGGCGCCGGCCTCCAGCAGCGCCCGAGCGATCGGCTCGTTGCCACGGAACACCGCGCACACCAGGGCGGTGAAGCCCATGTCACTCACCCGCTCGGTGTCCGCACCCCGCGCGAGCAGCATGGCCACCGTCTCCTCCCGCTCGAGGTACGCGGCGAGGTTGAGCAGCGTGTCGCCCTTGTCGTTGGTGAGGTTCACGGGGACGCCGGCGTCGATCGCCGAGCTCAGCAGAGCGGTGTCACCGTTGCGGGCGGCGTCGAAGAGCGAGGCCACGTACGCGAGCTCCTCGTCGGTGAACCGGGGGGCCGTGGGTTCGTGGTGCGGGGTGGTCACGGAAACGTCCTTTCGGGCTGGGGTCGCGGCGGGGTGGCCCGCGTGACGGCTGATCTCGTGCCGGTCCGGGGACCGCTGGCACGCAGAGTCCGGGCCCGGCCGGGCCGGTGCCGTCCAGTCTCCCACGGGACCCGCGAGTAGGCCTTCTCCTGGCCGGGGGCGGGGCCCCGGAGGTTTGACTCGGATACCCGATACGGGCAGTATCACGTGGTAGAACTCACACATCTTCCTGGAGGATCCATGACCAACCTGGCCACCCTGCTCACCACGTCGGCCGCCCAGTACGCCTCCGAGCCGGCGGTCATCCTGGACGAGCTGCACCTGACCTACGGGCAGCTCGACGACCTCTCCGCGCGCGGTGCGGCGCTGCTCAAGGCCAACGGCATCCGGCCGGGGGACCGGGTGGCTCTGGTGCTGCCCAACGTTCCGCACATGGCGGTGCTGTACTACGCGATCCTGCGCGCCGGCGGTGTCGTGGTGCCGCTGAACCCGCTGCTCACCCCGCGGGAGCTGACCTACCACTTCCAGGACTCCGGGGCCACGTTCGTCCTGGCCTGGGAGGACATGGCCGAGGCGAGCCAGAAGGCCGCCGAGGAGGTCGAGGGGCTCAGCGTCCTGCCCATCAGTGCCCGCGGCACCGTGGGGCACCTGCAGTCCGTGGAGCCGGTCACGGAGGTGGTGGCGCGCGAGGACTCCGACACCGCCGTGCTGCTCTACACCTCGGGCACCACGGGGCGTCCCAAGGGTGCGGAGCTGACCCACCACAACCTGCGCACGAACGCGGAGGTCTCGGGGGAGCTGTTCGACCTGCACCACGGGGACGTGATGTTCGGAGGACTGCCCTTCTTCCACGTGTTCGGCCAGACCGTGGCGCTCAACGGGGTGATCTGCAGCGGCGCCGCCGTCACCCTGCTGCCCCGGTTCCACCCGGCCAAGGCGCTGGAGATCCTGCGCCGTGACGCGGTCACCATCTTCGCGGGCGTCCCCACCATGTACGTGGCACTGCTGCACCAGGCGGGCCAGGACTCGCAGGCGGTCGAGGGCATTGACCTGCGCGCGGGAGTCTCCGGCGGGTCCCCCATGCCCGTGGAGGTCATGGCCAAGTTCGAGAAGGTCTTCGACACCACCGTGTTCGAGGGCTACGGCCTGTCCGAGACCTCGCCGGTGGTCTGCTTCAACCAGCCGGGCGACGTGCGCAAGCCCGGCTCCATCGGCACCGCCGTGCGCGGTGCCGAGCTGCGCGTGGTCGACGGTGACGACCACGTGGTCCCCACCAACGAGGTGGGCGAGCTCGTGGTGCGCGGGCAGTACGTCATGAAGGGCTACTGGCACAAGCCGGAGGCCACGGAGGAGGCCATGCGCGGCGGCTGGTTCCACACCGGTGACATGGCGCGCCAGGACGAGGACGGCGCGTTCTTCATCGTGGACCGCAAGAAGGACATGATCCTGCGGGGCGGCTACAACGTGTACCCGCGGGAGGTGGAGGAGGTCATCTACCAGTTCCCGGGCGTGGTGGAGGCGGCCGTGGTGGGCGTCCCCAGCGAGAAGCACGGCGAGGAGGTGGGCGCCGTCGTGGTCTTCGAGTCCGGCGTGCTCGACTCCAGGGACCGCGAGGAGCTGACCCGGGAGCTGGACGCGTTCGTGCAGGAACGGGTGGCCAAGTACAAGTACCCCCGCATCTACCGCCTCACGGACGAGCTGCCCAAGGGCCCCACGGGCAAGATCCTCAAGCGCGAACTGACGCTCGATGCATAAATAATGACAGTTGTGTATAGTCATGCATGAAGCGCGGGCACGACCCGTGCAGTCAGTGTCGTAGAGCAGTTGGGAGAGCGCCGTGAGCGATCGGGTTGTACTGGCCTATTCGGGTGGACTGGACACGTCCGTGGCCATCGGGTGGATCGGTGAGGCCACCGGGGCCGAGGTGATCGCCGTGGCCGTGGACGTCGGCCAGGGCGGCGAGGACCTGGAGACCATCCGCCAGCGGGCGCTGGACTGCGGTGCCGTGGAGGCCTACGTGGCGGACGCCCGGGACGAGTTCGCCACCGAGTACTGCATGCCCGCCCTGAAGGCCAACGGCCTGTACATGGACTCGTACCCGCTCGTCTCGGCGGTCTCCCGCCCGGTGATCGTCAAGCACCTCGTGCAGGCGGCGCAGCAGTTCGGCGCCACCACGGTGGCCCACGGCTGCACGGGCAAGGGCAACGACCAGGTCCGCTTCGAGGTGGGCATCCAGACGCTCGGCCCGGACCTCAAGTGCATCGCCCCGGTGCGGGACCTCGCGCTGACCCGTGAGAAGGCCATCTCCTACGCGGAGAAGAACAGCCTCCCGATTGCCACCACCAAGAAGAACCCGTTCTCGATCGACCAGAACGTGTGGGGTCGTGCCGTGGAGACGGGCTTCCTGGAGGACATCTGGAACGGGCCCACCAAGGACGTGTACGACTACACGGACGACCCCACGTTCCCGCCCGCCGCGGACGAGGTGGTCATCACCTTCGAGAAGGGTGTCCCCGTGGCCCTCGACGGCAAGCCCGTGACCCCGCTGCAGGCCATCCAGGAGATGAACCGCCGTGCCGGTGCCCAGGGCGTCGGACGCATCGACATCGTGGAGGACCGTCTCGTGGGCATCAAGTCCCGTGAGATCTACGAGGCCCCGGGTGCCATGGCCCTGATCGCCGCGCACCGGGAGCTGGAGAACGTGACGGTCGAGCGCGAGCAGGCCCGCTTCAAGAAGACCGTGGGCCAGCGCTGGACCGAGCTCGTGTACGACGGCCAGTGGTTCTCCCCGCTGAAGAAGTCCCTGGACGTGTTCATCGAGGACACCCAGACCTACGTCAACGGCGACATCCGCATGGAGCTGCACGCGGGCCGCGCCACCGTGACCGGGCGGCGCTCGGAGACGGGGCTGTACGACTTCAACCTGGCCACCTACGACGAGGGCGACTCGTTCGACCAGTCCAACGCCCGCGGCTTCATCGAGCTGTTCGGCATGTCCTCCAAGGTCGCCTCCCGCCGCGAGCAGGGACTCGCCGGGAACTGATCGCCTCCGGCCGCGCGGCACCGCGGCCACCCGCCACCACGGCGGTCCACGACGGCCGGGCTCCTAGACTGGGGCCCGGCCGTTCACTGCGCCGGGCGCCGTCGTCCCCGGCCGCACGCACCACCCAGCACACGTCAGCGAGGAGCACCATGGCCCAGCACGAGCAGCACGGAACCAACGAGGGCGCCCTGTGGGGCGGTCGCTTCGCCGGGGGACCGGCGGATGCGCTCGCGGAGCTGAGCCGCTCCACCCAGTTCGACTGGCGGCTCGCGCCGTACGACATCGCCGGTTCCCGCGCCCACGCCCGGGTCCTGCACACCGCGGGCCTGCTGGACGAGGCCGAGCTGGCGGGAATGCTCCAGGCCCTGGACCGGCTCGAGGCGGACGTGCGCAGCGGGGCCTACGCGCCCGCACCCTCGGACGAGGACGTCCACGGCTGCCTCGAGCGGGGGCTCATCGAGCGGGCCGGACCGCAGCTGGGCGGCAAGCTGCGCGCGGGCCGCTCCCGCAACGACCAGATCGCCACCCTCGGACGGATGTACCTGCGGGACCACGCCGCGGTCATCGCCCGCAACCTGCTGGACGTCGTGACTGCGCTCGTGGAGCAGGCGCGCCGGCACCCGAACGCCCCCATGCCCGGGCGCACGCACCTGCAGCACGCACAGCCCGTCCTGCTGTCCCACCACCTGCTCGCGCACGCGTGGGCCGTGCTGCGCGATGTCCAGCGGCTCGTGGACTGGGACCGGCGCGCGGCCGTCTCCCCCTACGGCTCCGGGGCGCTCGCAGGCTCCTCGCTCGGACTGGACCCGAACGCCGTCGCCGCGGAGCTGCGCTTCGACTCCGCCGTCCACAACTCGATCGACGGCACCGCCTCCCGCGACGTCTACGCCGAGTTCGCGTGGGTGTGCGCCATGGCCGCGGTGGACGTCTCCCGCATGAGCGAGGAGGTCACCACGTGGGCCACCAAGGAGTTCTCGTTCGTCACCCTGGACGACGCCTACTCCACGGGCTCGTCGATCATGCCCCAGAAGAAGAACCCGGACGTCGCGGAGCTCGCCCGGGGCAAGGCGGGGCGGCTCATCGGGGACCTCACGGGGCTGCTCGCCACGCTCAAGGGGCTGCCGCTCGCGTACAACCGGGACCTGCAGGAGGACAAGGAGCCGGTCTTCGACGCGATCGACCAGCTCGAGGTGCTGCTGCCGGCCGTGGCCGGGATGATGGGCACGCTCCAGTTCCACACCGAGCGGCTCGCCGAGCTCGCACCCCAGGGCTTCGCGCTCGCCACGGACGTGGCCGAGTGGCTCGTGCGCCAGGGCGTCCCGTTCCGCGAGGCCCACGAGATCTCCGGTGCGGCCGTGCGGGTCTGCGAGGAGCAGGGCGTGGAGCTGTGGGACCTCACGGACGAGCAGTTCGCGGCCATCTCCCCGCACCTCACCCCGGGCGTGCGCGAGGTGCTCACGGTGGCCGGTTCGTTGGCCTCCCGAGGCTCGCAGGGTGGGACGGCTCCCGAGGCCGTCCAGCGACAGCTGGCCGAGCTCGAGCGCCAGCTCGCCGAGGTGGCGCAGTTCGCGCACCGTGAGCCCGTGGTCTCGTGACGGTCCCGCTCCACGACCTGCTGCTCGCCCCGGCGCCCGACGTCGCTCCCCGCCTGCTCGACGCCGTGCTGGTCTGCGCGCGGGAGGGCGGGACGGTGGCGCTGCGGCTCACGGAGCTGGAGGCGTACGGGGGACAGCACGACTCGGACCTGCCGGACCCCGGGGCCCACACCTACCGGGGACGCACCGCCCGCAACGCGTCCATGTTCGGCCCTCCCGGCCACGTCTACGTCTACTTCACGTACGGGTTGCACCACGCCGTGAACTTCGTGTGCCGCCCCGAGGGCACCGGGGGCGGAATCCTCATCCGCGCCGGGGAGGTGGTCCTGGGGGAGGAGACCGCCACGCGGCGTCGGCTCACCACCCGCAGCACGGTGCCGCCCTTCGCGGGGCTCGCACGCGGCCCGGGCAACGCGGCCCAGGCCCTCGGTCTGGACCGGGAGGACGACGGCGCCACCCTCCTGGACCTCGGTGCGGCACGGGATCCGGTGGCGCGGGCCCGTGAGGAGGTCGACTCCCGGACGCAGCTGCCCTGGACAGGACTCGTGCTGCCCGAGGAGGCCGCGGGCGACGTCGTCGTGACCGCACGCACGGGTGTCTCCGGGGAGGGCGGGACGGACGCGTTCCCGTGGCGCTTCGCGCTGCGCGGGGACCCCACGGTCTCCCCGTACCGCAAGGCCGCCGTGAAGCGGCGCCGGACGCGGTAGGACGCACGCGGGAGGCGGCGCCGCGGATACCATGGGCGGGTGACTGAATCCGTGGAGCAGATGATCGACCGGTTGTGCGCCAAGATCCCGGACCACCCCGAACCGGGGGTGCTGTTCCGTGACCTCACCCCGCTGTTCGCGGACGGGCCCGGTTTCCACCGCACGGTGGACGCCCTCGTGGACGCCTTCGCCGGGCAGTACGACTGCGTGGCCGGGGTGGAGGCCCGTGGGTTCATGATCGCCGCGGCCGTCGCCTACGCCTCCGGCGCGGGGATCATCCCCGTGCGCAAGGCGGGCAAGCTGCCGCGCGAGACCATCTCCCAGGGCTACGACCTCGAGTACGGCACCGGGACCCTGGAGATCCACACCGACGACGCACCGCGCGGCTCCCGCGTGCTCGTGCTGGACGACGTCCTGGCCACGGGCGGCACGCTCGGTGCGGCGGCCTCCCTGCTCACCCGCGGCGGGTACAACGTCGCCGGGTTCGGCGTCATCATGGAGCTCACCGCCCTGCGCGGGCGCGCCCAGCTCGGGGGACACCGCGTGCGCGCCCTGCTGCGGGTCTGAGCCGCGTCCTCGTCCCGTGCGGGCGGTAGGATGGGCGATCGCCGGTTGAGCCGCCGGCACCGTCGGCAGTGTGCGTGAGGTGAAGTGCGTGGAGGGATCCGCATCCGTGGGAGAGTCCGGTCAGCTCGAGCTGGAGCGCCGCTACGTGGCCGGGGCCTACGCCCGGCTGGACGAGCTGCGGCGGCTCAGCGAGGACGAACTGCGCCGCGTGCGCACCACCCAGTTCGGCGGCGGGCACCAGGCGCGCTCGGAGCGTGACGCGTTCGCCACCCACTACGAGGACCGTCTCGCCCAGCTCAACGCCGTGGACGAGCGGCTCGTCTTCGGCCGGCTGGACACCGGCAACGGCGAACGCCACTACGTGGGGCGGCTCGGACTCGCCACGGAGGACCACCGGCGCCTCGTCCTGGACTGGCGCGCCCGCGAGGCCGCCGCCTTCTACCAGGCCACGGCCGCCACCCCCATGGAGGTCGTGCGCCGCCGCCACCTCATCATGGACGGGCGGGAGGTCACCGCGCTCGAGGACGACGTCCTCCACGCGGACGCCGTGCCCGAGAACGAGGTCGTCCACGGTGAGGGCGCCCTGATCGCGGCCCTGAACTCCGAGCGCACCGGGCGCATGACGGACATCGTGGCCACCATCCAGGCCGAGCAGGACCGCATCATCCGCGCGCCGCTGTCCGGGGTGCGCGTAGTGCAGGGCGGACCGGGCACCGGCAAGACCGCCGTGGCGCTGCACCGTGCCGCGTTCCTGCTCTACGAGCACCGCGAGCGGCTGGCCAAGTCCGGCGTGCTCATCGTCGGACCCTCCTCCTCCTTCCTCTGGTACATCGAGCGCGTTCTGCCCGCCCTGGGCGAGACCGGCGTGGTGATGTCCTCGCTCGCGGACCTCTACCCGGGCGTCCACGGTGCCGTGGAGACCGATCCCTGGGTCACCCGCTGGAAGTCCGGGCTGCACATGGTGGATGTGGTGGCCCGCGCCGTCGCGGACCGGCAGAAGGTGCCGCAGCGCTCGCAGTGGCTCACCGTGGACGGGCACCGCATCAAGCTCTCCCGCTCGCTCGTGCGGCGGGCCCGCGAACGCGCGCGCGCCACCGGCAAGCCCCACAACGAGGCCCGTGAGACGTTCGTCAAGGTGGTCATCAAGGAGCTCGCGCAGAACCTGGGGCAGGAGCTCAACGAGAAGGCCGGCTCCACGATGGACCGCTCCTACCTTAAGGAGGACCTGCGGCAGTCCCGCGAGGTCCGGGTGGCGCTCAACCTGCTCTGGCTGCCCCTGACACCCCAGCAGCTCGTCTCGCAGCTCTTCGCCAAGGAGCACTACCTGCGCTCGGCCGCCCCGGAGCTGGACGACGCCCAGGTGGCCCGGCTGCTGCGCCCGGCGGACGCCCCGCTCACCGTGGCGGACGTCCCGCTGCTGGACGAGGCCGCCGAGCTGCTCGGCGACTTCGAGTCCGCCGGGATCAAGGTGCGCGGGGACCGCTCCCTGGAGGAGCGCAAGGCCCAGGAGTCCGCGCAGAAGGCGCTCGAGGCCATGGCCGAGGGCTTCGAGGACATCGGCGCGCAGGGCGTGGTCACGGTGGAGCAGCTCACCGCGTTCAACGCCGAGGCGCCGCACCGCATGACGGCGGCCGAGGCGGCGTCGTCGGACCGCACGTGGGCGTACGGGCACGTGGTGGTGGACGAGGCGCAGGAGCTCTCCGCCATGCAGTGGCGCGTCCTGATGCGCCGGTGCCCCCTGAAGTCCTTCACCGCGGTGGGGGACATCGCCCAGGCGGGCAGCGCGGGAGCCTCCCGCACGTGGGGAGAGGCCCTCGAGCCGTTCGTGGGGGACCGCTTCACGGTGGCGGAGCTCACCGTGAACTACCGCACCCCGCAGCCCATTGCCGACGCCGCGGCCCGCGTGGCGCGCGACGCCGGCCTGAGCGTCTCCGATCCCACGGCCGTGCGGGACGGCGAACCTCCTGCCGTCGTCGAGGTGGCGTCGGACGCCGAGGCCGTCGCGGCCGTGGTCGCCCGCGTGGGTGACGAGCTGGAGCGGTTGTCGGGGGGACTCGTGGGCGTGGTGTGCCCCGGGCGCCGAATCGGCGCGGTGGGCACCGCCCTGGACAGGGCGTTCCCCGGCCAGGTGGCCGCGGGCATGCGCAGCCTGGACCGGCGGATCATGCTCCTGACCCCGTGGGACGCCAAGGGTCTGGAGTTCGACTCCGTGGTGGTCGTGGAACCGGGGGAGATCTGCTCGGACCCCGCCGGTGGTGCCGGAAACCTCTACGTGGCGATGACCCGCCCCACCCAGCGGCTTCACCTCGTCGCGGCGCACGGGATACCGCGAGGACTCGGCACGGAACCCGGGGAGAGCGCCCCCGACGCCTGATAAATTGGTGGTCGTGTCAACCACCGATCTCAGCGCGCAGCACAACGACCCGTCCTTCACCTCTCTCTGGGAGGAGCTGAACTGGCGCGGTCTCATCCAGGTTTCCACGGACCCGGATGCTCTCCGCGCGGCCCTGGACGGTGAGCCCATCACGTACTACTGCGGGTTCGATCCCACGGCGTCCTCCCTGCACCTCGGACACCTGGTCCAGCTGCTGCTGCTGCGCCGGCTGCAGCTCGCCGGGCACCATCCCATTGGTCTCGTGGGCGGGTCCACGGGCCTGATCGGTGATCCCCGCCAGACCTCCGAGCGCGTCCTGAACTCCCGGGAGACCGTGGCCGAGTGGGTGGACCTGCTGCGCGAGCAGGTGCAGCGGTTCCTCTCCTTCGAGGGTGAGAACCCCGCTCGCATGGTCAACAACCTGGACTGGACGTCGCAGCTGTCCGCCATCGACTTCCTGCGGGACATCGGCAAGAACTTCCGCGTGGGCACCATGATCAAGAAGGACATCGTGGCCAAGCGCCTGAACTCGGAGGAGGGCATCTCCTACACCGAGTTCAGCTACCAGATCCTGCAGGGACTGGACTTCCTGAACCTGTACCGGCAGTACGGCTGCGTCCTGCAGACCGGCGGGTCGGACCAGTGGGGGAACCTGACCTCGGGCACGGACCTCGTCCGCAAGACCGAGGGTGCCACCGTCCACGCGATCGGCACGCCGCTGATCACCAACTCGGACGGCACCAAGTTCGGCAAGTCCGAGGGCAACGCCATCTGGCTCAACCCGGAGCTCACCTCGCCGTACGCGTTCTACCAGTTCTGGCTCAACACCGCGGACGCCGATGCGGTGGACCGGCTCAAGGTGTTCACCTTCCGCACCCGCGAGGAGATCGAGGAGCTGGGCCGGCTCACCGAGGCTGAGCCCCACCGCCGGGAGGCCCAGCGGGTCCTGGCCTCGGACGTGAACACGCTGGTCCACGGGGGCGAGGCAACACGCCAGGCCATCGAGGCCTCGGCGGCGGTCTTCGGTCGCGGATCGTTCGAGGACCTCGACGCCGCCACCCTCACCGCGGTCGCCGACGCGCTCCCGGGAACCACGGTCGCCACGGGGACGGATCTCAGCGTGGTGGACATGCTCGTTGCCACGGGACTCTCGGACTCCAAGTCCGCGGCCCGGCGCACTCTCAAGGAGGGTGGCGTGTCCGTCAACAACCACAAGGTGGCCGGGGAGGACGCGGTGATCTCCGCCCAGGACCTGCTGCACGGCCGGTTCGCGCTGCTGCGCCGCGGAAAGAAGAACCTCGCGGCCGTGACCGTCGCCCCCTGACGCCTCTCGCGCGGCGGACGGTGGACCTGTCCGCCGGTGTGTGGCCGGCGGCCACCGACACAGCGGTCCATCCATCGACACCCCAGGAGCCGGGATCTGCGCTTTGCGCGGGTACCGGCTCCTGTGTATTGTTTTCCGAGTCGCCGTGGCGAGGGTACCGGAAAGAACCGTCGCCGCGGGGTGACCAGCAAAGATCAGCCCGAGAGTTCGGACCTTGTTCATGCTATGGTTACCAAGTTCCTGATCGGGAGCGGGAGTCAGCGTGAGAAGTCAAGTTGACACGCCGAACCGAGAAGAACTAAGATCGACGAGTCGCTTCAGGGCAGGGCCGAGATGGCAAGCCCGAAAGTGACGATCACAACGAGATCCGCCGAGACGGCGTGGTCCGACAACCGATCGTGGTGGCCCTGTGGTGGGGAACCTCGATGTGGTGTGTTGTTTGTCAACTCAATAGTGTGTCTAGTTTGTTGATACCAAAGATTTTGATTGTTTTTGGTTGAT
>NZ_RDEX01000003.1:0-298604 GCF_003687175.1 Kocuria tytonicola
CTGCACTCGGTAGGGTGTGGGAGAGTAAGTCACCGCCGGAATACACGTCAGAAAAGAGGGTCGAGGCCCCACACCAGTAATGGTGTGGGGCCTCCCCACATTTAACAGCAGGGTTCTTGGTCGACGCGGGGGCCCGGCCCACCCAGGCACACCCCCCCCAGCCCAGCCCGACCCAGCCGGCCCAGCCCGGCCCGACCGGGCACTGCCGGCCGGACGGGGCACTGCCGGCCCGGCCGCGGCCCCGGGTGTTCTCCCTGCGGGGCGGTTCAACCCCTGCGGGCGAGCAGGCCCCGCATCGGCACGGTCCACACGTCCTCACCCGCGACACCCCACCGGGACAACAACGCGTTGCCCGCCAAGAACCCCGTCGTCGTCGCACGTTCCATCAAGGCCACCGGGTAGTCGCACCGTACCCAGTCGCCGGCCAGCACGAGACGGTCCATGGGCGTCTCCACGCCCGGACGCCCGGCCCAGTTCTCCGGCGTGATCAGGGCGCAGTCCTCCCGGAGGAGGAACTCCCGGTGGTGCACGCCGAGATCGGCGCACTCCGGGAAGACGCGGTGCAGCTCCTCCTCGAGGCGCCTCTCGAGTTCTGCGGCCTCGGGGGTGCCGGGCTGCACCCCGTCCTCACAGGCATAGGCGTGCACCTCCACCACGGACCCGTGGTGCTTGGCGGACCACTCTGCGGCCCCGGACTCGAAGCGTTCCAGGACGGAGACGTTGTCCACGGGGCCGAATCCGCTGGTTCCCACGAAGGCGGGCCGTTCGGCATCCACGAGGCCGTCGTACCAGAGCCGGAGCACGGCGAACGGGGGAGCGTTGCGGGTCTCGCCCACGGCGTCGCGCCACCGCGCGACGTCCGGTGACTGGGTGTGCGCCTGCAGACCGCCGATGAGCTCTCGTGCGGACCGGGGATCCGTGGCCAGGACCACGGCGTCGGAGGTGAGCGCGTCCTGCCCCACCTGGACGGTGGCGTGGTCGTCTGCGACCTCCACTGCCTCCACCGTGGCACCGCACCGGACGGTGACTCCCAGGTCCGCGAGGTGTCGTGCGAGGGGAGCCCAGATGGCGGCGTCGTAGTCGTCGGTGGGGACGTCGAAGATGAGGCCCTCCGCGGAGCCGATGAAGTAGGCGTGGAACATGGCCACGAGTTCCCCGGCCGCGAAGTCGTGGGGGGACGCAAAGAACGAGCGGGCGAAGACCTCGAGCGCGAGGTCCCGAGCGCCCTCGGGGAAGCGCAGCCGGTCGAGGAACATGGCCGCGGACTCCCCGTCGTAGGCGGAGAAGGTCTCGGGGAAGCGCACCTGCATCATCTCCAGGGCGGCCCTGGCGTTGACCTTGGCCAGGGTGCGGGGCGTGAACGCCGGGCTGCGCAGCACGAAGCCCAGGACGTTCCACGGCGGGGTTCTGGGGATGTGCGCGAAGGAGTCCCCGTGCCGGCCCTGGCGCAGCAGCGGGTAGTCGGTCACGGGGGTCAGCCGTTCCAGCGTGGGATCCGTGCGGCGCAGGAGCGAGCGCAGGTTGTAGTACTGCCGGAAGAACGCGTGGAAGCCGCGGCTCATGGTGCGGCCGTCGTCCAGCGGCCACGCGGCCACCCGGCCACCCAAGCGGTCCGTGGACTCCAGCAGGGTCACGCGCACGCCGCGTTCGGCCAGCACCGTGGCGGCCGCGATGCCAGCGATCCCGCCTCCGACCACGACGACGCTGCGCTCACCCTGGATCCGCTCCGCGCCGGTGGGCCCCGGGTGCCGCACGGCGCGGCGGTCTCGTCCGGGGTGGTTCTGTTCAGAAGTGCTCATCAGGGTGCGGCTTTCTCGTGGTGGGCGGGGACGGTGCGGGGGTGGGCGCGTCGTCGGCGGCGCTGCCGGTGCGGGTCCCCAGGCGGGGCTGGAGCGCGGCGGCGTCGTCGGGGGTGCGGGCGCGTGTCGTGCGTCCCGCTCGCCGGGCGGCCCGCGGAGCTCACTCCGCTGCTTCTGGGGATTCGCGGCGCTCCGCCCGGTGCCAGAGCATCATGGTCAGGGTCACCATGGCGAACCCGAAGCCGAAGTCCTCGATCGGGATGTCCCACGGGAAGCGGATGCCCGAGGAGGCCTCGGGGTTGTAGAGCACGATGGGGTCGGACAGCTTGGTGAGCCAGCCGTCCACGGGGATCTGGAAGGACTCGACGATCAGCATGGCCAGCCAGTAGGTGGCGGTGCGGAAGATCCCGGTGCGGGCCCACAGCAGCTCCAGGAGCACCACGGCGATGACGCCGAGGATGGTGAGAAGTGTGTACTCAGGCATCGGCGCGGCTCGCCTCCTGCGACTCACGGACCAGGCCGTCCGGCCACCGGAACCGCAGGGGCCCGGTCCCCCGCACGAGCCGGAGGATCTTGCCGACGGCCTCGTGGGTGAGCAGACCGCAGATGGGGATCACGATGAAGAACACGAGCTCCTCGAGCGGCAGGGCGCCCAGGTGGATGCCGGTGATGAACTCCGGGTTGTAGGTCCAGTGGTCACGGTAGATGCCCCACAGGTCCCGCGCCACGAACAGGACGACCACCGGCAGCATGACCTTGAGCAGACGCCGGGGGCGGCGGTAGACGCGGACCCCCACGATGAACTCGAGTGGCAGGGTGATCGCCACGCACAGCCCCATCAGCACGAGGTACTGGCCGTGATCCATTGCTGTCCTTCCCGTGCCGGGGCGCTCCGACTGCCCCCACCCTACCCGAGCACCTGCCACGCGGACTGGCCCCGGCTGGCTCCCGGACGGGCCCTGAAGCGGCCCGCGGACCGGGCCCCGCGGCGTCGTCCAGCGGGGCCGTAGACTGCCGTGCAGCGCAGGAGAGGGAGGCACAACGTGGTCGACGAGTCGGATGTCCGCCGGTCCCGAAAGGCCGGGGAGGCCGAGAACCCCCGGGTGGAGCACACGGGGTCCGTGTGGCGGATCCGGGGTCTCACGGCGGCTCGGCAGGTGCTGCAGGCGCGCCACGCGACCACCCAGGCCGGCTTCACCGCGGAGGCGATCCCCCAGGGGTTCTTCCGCCACCACCCCATCCTGGTCTCGGACGGCCCGCTGCACGACGAGCAGCGCAAGGAGGTCGCCCGGTTCTTCGCCCCCGCCGTGGTGGCGCGCCGCCACCTGCCGGACATCGAGTCCCGCGCCGCGGCCTTCGCCGCCGACGCCGCCCGCGCGGGTGGGACGTGCCTGCTGGACGAGCTGGCCCTGCGCTTCACCGTGGAGGTGACGCGGGGGATCGTGGGCATCGACAACTCCTCGCTGGACGGGATGTGCCGCCGCCTGGTGAGCTTCTTCAACCAGCCCCCGCTGGACGTGACCAAGCCGGACTACGGGCGCACCCGCGCGCAGTGGGCCCGTGCGGCGTTCAACGCCCTGGTGCCCATTGCCCGCTTCTACCTGGCGGACGTGCGCCCCGCCATCCGGGCCCGGCGCAGGAACCCGGGGGACGACGTGGTCAGCCACCTCCTGGCAGAGGGATACTCCACGGCGGACATCCTGGTGGAGTGCGTCACCTACGGCACCGCGGGGATGGTGACCACCCGCGAGTTCATCGTGATGGCCGCGTGGCACCTGCTGGAGAACGACGAGCTGCGCGCCCGCTACCTCGTGGCCGGTGAGAAGGAGCGCTTCGCCATCCTGCACGAGCTGCTGCGGCTGGAGCCGGTGGTGGGCCACCTCTACCGCCGCGTGCAGGAACCCGTGGAGATCACGGACGGTGGCAGCAGCTGGACCGTGCCGGCGGGGGACCTCGTGGACATCTGCGTGCGCCAGACCAACACCGATCCGCAGGCCGTGGGGGAGCACCCGGCCGAGGTGTGTCCCGGGCGGACGATGCCGCCCGGCGCGGACGCCACGGGCATGGCCTTCAGCGACGGGGCCCACAAGTGCCCGGGCCGGCCGCTGGCCATCACGGAGACGGACCGCTTCCTGCTGCGTCTGCTGGGCCACGGGCCCGTGCTGGTGCAGGCGCCCACGCTGGAGTGGGACAACCTCATCGAGGGGTACATCCTGCGTGGGATGCGCCTCCGGTTCCCGGCGGCGGGCGCGGCTGACACGGAGAACACGGAGGACTCGTGCCCGAGGTGACCGGGCGCGCACCCCGGCGGCGCGCGGGGCAGTCGCGGTGAGACGCCGTGCGCCCCTCGACGGCCCGGAGCCGGAGGCGGCGTGGGACGGCGCCCGGCTCGGGGCGCTGCTCGTGGTGGCGGCGGTCCTGGTGGTCGCCCTCACCGCCGTGCTGACGCTGTCCACGCCGGGCACCGCCTACGTCTGGTACGAGAACATGATCAGCGACCTCGGGGACGGCGAGTGCCGGGTGCGCGGGGGCCGGTGGATCTGCTCCCCCGGCCACCGGGTGTTCAACACCGGGATCGCGCTCGCCGGGGTGCTGCTCCTGGCAGCGGGTGCCTGTCTGTGGGGCCGGTGGGGCAGGGTGCTGGCGGGCGGCGTCGTCGTCATGGGCGCGGGTCTGGTGGCCACCGGCGTCTTTCCCGCGGGGAACAGGGCGGGCCTGCACCTCGCGGCCGTGGTGCTGGCGCTCGTGGTCCCGGCCCTGGGGTTCCTGGCCTCGGGGATCCGCCCGGGCACCCCGTGGCTGCGCCGCCGCCGGGGTGCCCGCGTGGTGCTGGCCAGCACCGCCCTGCTGTTCGCCGCCGTGAGCCGGCTGCCGGGCGGTGTGGTGCCGGCCGGTGCCGGAGAGCTCGTGATCGTGGGCGCCATGCTGCTTGCGCTGCTCCTCGAGGCGGGGTGCCTGCTCCTCCGGGAGCCCCGCGCGCAGGAGGTCAGCCGCTGAGCCGACGGAACCGGGGCCACAGTGTCTGCCAGTCCGCCTCGGGCCCCTCGCAGTGCAGCACGGGAACGTCCACGAGATCCGGGTGCACCACGGGCCCGGTGCGCGGCGAGGGCCCCGGTGTGCAGGTGGCGAAGGCGTCGCGCTGCGCGGTGGCGTGATCCCCCACCAGCACCACCCGCTGGGAGCGCGGCGGGCCGAGCTCCCACAGGCCGTTGTGCCCGGAGTGCAGTGCCTCCCGGTCCGCGGCGCTCCCGTACCGGTCCACGGCACCGGCCAGCGCGTAGCTGTCGACGACGACGTCCTCCCCGGCTCCCCGGGCGCGGCTCACCTCGCCCGCCAGCGCCGGCCACCCGAGCTGGTCCCGCGCGGTGGGGTTCACGGTGGCCTGCACGCCCACCCAGGGCTGGGTGGCGGGCAGGACCGGGAGGCAGATGAGACAGGCCACGGCGGCGTTGGCCGCGACCACGGTGCACCTCCTGGGCCGGCTCCACCGTCGCCGCACCCGCGGGCTCGTCCACCCCAGGGAGAGGGCAGGCAGCAGCGCACCCGCGGGGTAGTGCGGCTGGGAGGGGGAGACGAGCGTGAAGGCCACCACGAGCAGGACGGTGGGCAGCAGGAAGCGCGCGGCACGCTCACCGCCCCGCCAGGGGTCCAGCAGGCCGTCCAGCGCCACGCGCACGAAGGGCGGTCCCACGAACAGCACGAGCGCGGGCAGGAGCAGCAGCCGCACGGTGGTGCCGTGCTGCTCCACCAGCCCGGCGGAGACCTGGGACATGGGCATCCCGTGGCTCAGCTGCGCCCACAGTTGGGGTGCCGCGATCACCAGGAACAGGCCCGCACCGATCCAGGTCTCGGCCCGGGCCAGCAGCCACCGGCACGTCATGCACAGGGAGACGAACACCGCGGCGAGCAGCACCACGACGAGCAGCTTGTTCCAGCAGGCCGCACCCGCCACCACGCCCGCCCATATCAGCAGTCGCGGTCTGCCCTGCGCGGCGCGCAGCACCAGCAGGAGGGTGAGCTCCCACGCGAGCAGGTCGATGGCGCTGGTGGTGAAGATGTGGCCCATCAGCAGGGGGTAGACGGTGAACGCGTGGGCCCAGGCCGCGAGGCGCTGCGTCCACGGGCCGGCGCCGAGGGCACGGGGGAAGAGACTCGCCACGAGGGCACCCGCCGCGGCCGCGGCGATCGCGGGCAGCCGCTGCACCCAGAGGTCGTCGCTGACCCGCGCCGCGAGCCACGTGAGCCACACCGTGAGCGGCGGCTGGTCCACGTACCACCAGTCCAGCGGCAGGGCCCGGAAGTACAGCTCGTCCCAGTGCGGTCCGTAGCGCCCCGCGGTGAGGAGCAGCACCACCGCGACGGCGAGCATGGGGACCGCCGCGATCCGCAGGGGGGACAGGGCCGTGGGCACCGCGGTGGAGCCCGCTCCCCGAACGGCGTGCGCCACGCTCACCGGGCCGCCGCCGGGCTCAGCCAGTCCTCGATCTGCTGCACCGCCCGGCCGCAGCCGTCCTCCCCGCGCACCCGTTCGGCGAGCAGCTCGGCGCGCGCGGCGGTGACCGGGTCCAGCGCCTCCTCCAGGGCCCGGGCGAGGCCGGGCCCGGTGAGCGTGCGCCGCGGCAGCGGGCGGGGAGCCACGCCCAGGGCGTGCAGCCGGCTGCCCCAGTAGAACTGGTCCGCCACGTGGGGAACCACCACGGACGGCGTTCCCGCGCGCACCGCTGCGGCAGTGGTGCCCGCGCCCCCGTGGTGGACCACCGCGCGCACGCGGCGGAACAGGGCCTCGTGGGGCTGCTCTCCCACGCAGACCACGTTCGGGTGCACCTGCCCGCGCAGCTTCCCGAGCTGGGCGACGGCGCGGACGCCTGCGCGCTCGCAGGCATCCCCCACGTGCTCCAGCACGGCAGAGGGGTCCCCGCGCTGGTTGGAACCGAACCCGACGTAGACCCAGTCCCCGCGGGACAGCAGCTCCGCCACGGGACGGGACAGGGCGGCGTCGTCGGAGGCGGACCACCAGCCGGTGACCACTCCCCGCGGCGGGAGGGCGGGCAGCAGCTGGGGGCTGAAGGCGTAGAGCGTTCCGGCGGTGGCCGTGGTGAGGCCCACCGGGTGGCGCGCCGAGAGGTGGAGGCGGCCCCGGCGCCAGGTCCCGGCCACGCCGCCCAGGTACGGTTCGGCGCGGCGCAGGGCGCGCCGGGCCGCACGTCGTGCGGGGGCGGGGGCACGCCACGAGTAGGGCAGCAGGGGCATGGGCCCGGCGAGCCCCGGGTACTCGGGCCACATGTGGGCGCGCACCACCGGGACGTGACGCTGCAGGGCGGCGTGGACCGCGGCAATCGAGAACGTGGAGGCCACGAGCACATCCGCGTGCCGCAGCGCCTCCCGTGCGGGCGCGTAGCCGGAGTGCAGGAAGTCCGCGAACAGATCCCGTGAGCGGTTCAGGTCCCGGGGGTTCCAGCGCAGGGCGGCGCGTCCGGCGGGACCGGCCATCAGCGCTCGCGGGTCGCTCGGGACGGGGAGCACGCGCAGATCGGGAGGCAGGGAGTCCACGGCGGAGTCGTGGGTCACGAGGGTGACGCGGTGGCCCGCCGCGCTGAGCCGGGAGGCGAGGTGGGCGAACGGGACGACGTCCCCGCGGCTGCCGATCGCGGATACAGCGACCTCCACCCGATGCGCTCCTCGTCCGTCCCACTCCGTGCCCCGGGCGGCCGGCCCCATCCGGTGAGGATCTGGGGGAACGGCGGTCCGGTGGCTTGTGCCCCCATGGTAGTGGGTGGCGGGGGTGGCTGTTCGGACGCCGCCGCCGGGTGGTGCGGGCGGCGCGCGTGACGTTCGGACGACGCCGCCAGGTTGCGGGGCTGGCTGGGTGGTCGCTCGGACGACGACGCCGCCGCCGGGTCCGGTGGGCTCCTGAGGTCCGGCGGGTGCACGGCCCGTTTTCCGGCGCTCCCGTCCTCCGGCGCCCCACACTCCCACCCGCTCACGCGGCGCGTGCCACGCTGCTGGTGTCCCTGCTACCCCTGCTGTCCCCGCTGGCCGCCCCAGCGGCGGCGTCCAGCGCCTGCTCCAGGTCCGCCAGGTGGTCCGCGAGGTCCTCGATCCCCACGGACAGCCGCACCAGGTCCTCCGGCACCTCGTACGGGGTGCCCACCCGGGAGGCGTGGGTCATGCTTTGCGGCACGCACGCCAGGGACTCCACACCGCCCAGGCTCACCGACAGGCTGTAGAGCCGGGACGCGCGCACGAACTCGTGGGCCGCGGCCACACCTCCGGCCGGGCGGAACGAGACGATGCCCCCGAAACCGCCGTTGAGGGTCCGTGAGGCCAGCTCGTGCTGCGGGTGCTCCTCCAGGCCGGGGTAGTTCACCTCGGCCACGTCCTCCCGGGACCGCAGGAACCGGGCGACCTCCAGCGCGTTGACGCAGTGCCGCTCCACGCGCAGCGGCAGGGTCTTGAGACCGCGCGCGGCCAGGAACGCGTCGAACGGGCCGGCCACCGCACCGCACGCGAACTGCTGGAACGCCATCAGTTCGGCGAGTGGCTCACCCCGCCACGGGGCGTCGCCCACCACCACCGCACCGCCGAGGACGTCCGAGTGGCCCCCGATGTACTTGGTGGTGGAGTGCACCACCGCGTGGGCCCCCAGGGTCAGGGGATTCTGGAGGGCGGGTGTGGCGAAGGTGTTGTCCACGACGAGCAGGGCACCGGCGTCGCGGGCCACCACCGCCCACGCGGCAACGTCCGCCACTCTGAGCAGCGGGTTGGAGGGCGTCTCCAGCCACAGCACCCGGGTGACGCCCGGGCGGACGGTGGCCGCGGCGTCGTCGGCGGAGGCGGAGGGGACGACACTGTGCTCGATGCCCCACGAGGAGAGGACCTGGTCCACCAGGCGGAACGTGCCGCCGTAGACGTCCGACGCGAGCACCACGTGGTCCCCGGGAGCGAGGACCGCGCGGAGCAGGGCGTCCTCCGCGGCCATCCCGGAGGCGAACGCGAAGGCGCGCGTGCCGCGCTCCAGGGACGCGAGCTGCTCCTCGAAGCCGTTGCGCGTGGGGTTGGAACCCCGGCTGTACTCGTGGCCGCCGGTGCGGAACTCGTTGACCCCGTCCTGCACGAACGTGGAGGTCTGGTAGATGGGCGGGACCACGGCGCCGGTCACGGGGTCCGGCTGCTGGCCGTCGTGGACGGCGCGGGTGGCAAGTCCCGGCAGGGCGTCGGTGGGGCGGGTCATGGTGGGGCTCCTCGTCTGAACGGTGGTGGGCACTGCGGGCGGTGCTGCGTTCCGGCGGCGGACAGTGCGGGCCGCGGGGCACACCCGATGGTGGGTGCGCAGGAGACGCAGCTCTGAGGACGGCGTTCTGCGGGTCGCGCTCAGCGGCCGGCACTCAGCCGGCCGCGGCGGTCACAGGTTCTCGTGGGCGTGCGGGGGCTTGCGTGGCCGGGGCCTCAGCGGAGGGAACCGCCGCGGCGGGGGCGAGCCGCGCGAGCGCCCGCAGCAGGTCCGCCGTGAGCTCCGCCGGGTCCTCGAGCCCCACGGAGAGCCGCAGGGTCCGTTCGGTGATCCCGCTCGCCCGGAACTGCTCGGGGGTGAGCCGGCAGTGGGTCATGCCGGCCGGGTGGGCCACCAGAGTGCGGACGTCCCCGATGTTGGCCGCGAGCCGGATGAGCTGCAGCCCGTTCACCACGGTCTCCGCGTCCGCCGCGGTGCCGCGGACCTCGAAGGACAGCAGCCCGCCGCCCCCGCGGTAGCCGCCCTCCGCGTACAGCTCGTGCTGTCGCCCCTCGGCGAGGGACGGGTGGTGCACACGCTCCACCGCGGGGTGGTCCACAAGAACGGCCGCGAGTGCTGCGGCGGTGGCGGACTGGCGCAGCACCCGCACGTCCAGGGTGGCCGTGCCCTGCAGGATCTCGTGGGCGGCGGTGGCTCCCAGGCACGGGCCCAGGTCGTTGAGGTACTTGCAGCGGGCCACGCCCAGCACGGCCTTCTGCGCGCCGAAGACCTCCACCGGGGACCGCCCGCCCCAGCGGTGGTGGGCCTCGGTGAGCCAGGGCCAGCGGGCGGCGTCGTCCGCGGGGTCGAAACGGCCCGTGGCCACGAGCAGCCCGCCCAGGGGGCCGCCGTGCCCGGCGAGGTACTTGGTGGCCGAGTGCACCACGAAGTCCGCGCCGTGCTCCCCGGGCGTGCACAGCTGCGGGGTGGCCACGGTGTTGTCCACGAGCACCACCGCACCGTGGCGGTGGGCGATCCGCGCAATGGCCTCCAGCTCGGGCAGCTCGGTGAGTGGGTTCGCGATCGTCTCCAGGAAGAACACGCGGGTGCCGTCCCGCACCGCGTCCTCCCACTGCTGGGGAACGCGCGGGTCCGCGAACGTCACCTCCAGACCCGTGTCCGCGAGGCTGTCCGTGAGCAGGTCCACGGTCCCGCCGTAGATCCGCGAGGACACCACGGCGTGCGCGTCCCGCGCCGGTCCCGTGAGCGTCAGTAGCGCGAGCGCCACGGCCGCCTGGCCCGACGACGCCGCCACGGCACCCACCCCGCGCTCCCGCCGGGCGATCTCCGCCTCCAGCGCCGCCACGTTCGGGTTGCCCGTCCGTGCGTACGTGAACCCGCCGGCCCGCTGGGCGAACACCGCGCGGGCGTCCGCGAGGGTCTCGAACGCGTACGCCGCGCTGTGGTGGATGGGCTGGACGATCGGTGTCCCCAGCGGTGGGGGAGCCGTGGTGGTGCTCATGAGATTCTCCGTTCCTCGGTGGCCGTGCCGCCCGGTGGAGGCAGCGGCACGGCCACGCCGTGTGCTCTGGATCGCGGCCCGCTCGGGCCGTGCGGGCCGTCGGTGCCGTGGGGGTGCAACGCCGTGGGGTGCGGTGCTCAGCGCTCCGCGGCGAGGGCGGGCCGGGCGTCACGGGGCTGCGCGGCGGCGTCGTCCCGCGCGAGCTCCGCGCGCACCGTGACGGCCGCGGCGACCAGCCGGTCGAGGGCGGCCTCCGTCTCGGGCCACGCGCGGGTCTTGAGCCCGCAGTCCGGGTTGACCCACACGCGCCCCGCGCCGATGGCGTGCGCCGCGTGCCGCACGCGCTGGGCGACCTCCTCGAAGGTGGGAACGCGCGGGGAGTGGATGTCCCACACGCCGGGGCCCACGTCCCGCGGGAAGTCCGCGGCCGCGAGACCGGCCACGATGCCCGAGCCCGAGCGGGAGGCCTCCAGGGTGGTGACGTCCGCGTCCAGGCCCTCGATGGCGTCCAGCACGGTCTCGAACTCCGAGTAGCACAGGTGCGTGTGGATCTGGGTGGCGGTCCCGGCGGCGCCCGTGGCGAGCCGGAAGGAGCCCACGGACCAGTCCAGGTACGCGGGGCGGTCCGCCTCGCGCAGCGGCAGCAGCTCGCGCAGGGCGGGCTCGTCCACCTGGATCACGGCGGTCCCGGCGGCCTCCAGGTCCGCGATCTCGTCCCGCAGGGCCAGCGCCACCTGGTCCGCGACCTCGGCCGCGGGGACGTCGTCCCGCACGAAGGACCACGCGAGGATCGTGACCGGACCCGTGAGCATGCCTTTGACGGGCCGTTCCGTGAGCGACGCCGCATACCGCGTCCAGTCCACCGTGATGGATGCCGGCCGGGAGACGTCCCCGAACAGGATGGACGGGCGCGTGCACCGCGAACCGTAGGACTGCACCCAGCCGTGCTGCGTGGTGGCGAAGCCGTCCAGGGCCTCCGCGAAGTACTGCACCATGTCGTTGCGCTCGGGCTCACCGTGCACGAGCACGTCCAGGCCCAGCTCCTCCTGGGCGCGCACGGTCCGGGCGATCTCCTCGCGGATCGCCTCCGTGTAGGCGCCCTCGTCCAGGCGCCCCGCTCGGTGGGCGGCGCGGGTTGCGCGGATCTCGGCCGTCTGTGGGAAGGAGCCGATGGTCGTGGTGGGCAGCGGGGGCAGGTCCAGCCGCGCGTGCTGGGCCGCCCGGCGCTCCTCCGACGCCGCCCGCACCCGGTCCTCGGGCCGCACCGCAGCCGTGCGCTCGCGGACCTCCGCCCGGTGGGTGGCCGGGTGCGCGGCACGGGCGGCGCGGATCTCGGCGTCCTCGGCCAGGGGCTCCGCGATCGCGTCCCACCCGTGGGCCACGCCGCGGGCCAGGTCCGCCACCTCGGTGACCTTCTGGTCCGCGAACGCCACCCAGCGGCGCACCTCGGGGTCCAGCCCGGTCTCGCGGGCGGCGTCGTGCGGGACGTGCAGCAGCGGCGTCGCCGTGCCCACAGCCACCGGCCCGTGCGCCGCGGCGCGCAACCGGTCCAGGGTGTCCACGGCGCGGGCCAGGTCCGTGCGCCACACGGTGCGCCCGCCCACGACGCCGCCCACCACCGCACGTCCGCCCCACGCCTCGAGCGCGGCGGCCGAGGGCACGTCCCCGCGGTCGAGGTCCACGGCCAGGGCGTCCGCGTCCGTCCGGGCGAGGGCGAGCAGCGCGTCCTCCCCGGCCTCCCCGTAGCCCACGGTCACGAGCACCGCGGGCCGGTGCACGGGGTGGGTGAGCCGGGCGTAGGCGGCTTCAAGGGCCGTGACGATCTCCGCGCGGTCCACGGCCCAGCCGTCCGCGGCGAGCGCGGGCTCGTCCAGCTGCACCCACTGCACGCCAGCAGCCGCGAGCTCCGAGAGGATCGTGAGGTAGTGGCCCACCACGTCGTCGAGCCGGGCCAGCGGGTCGGCCGGGGCGTCGTCGGTGGTCTCGGGGCGGGACAGCAGCAGCAGCGTCACCGGGCCCACGAGCACGGGGCGGGTCCTGGTCCCGGTACGGCGCAGGGTGTCCCGGTAGCGGGACACGAGGCTCTCGGGGTGCGCGCTGAGGGGTGTGTCCGGCCCGATCTCGGGAACGTAGTAGTGGTAGTTCGTGTCGAACCACTTGGTCATCTCCAGCGGCTCCAGGTGGTCCGTGCCCCGGGACAGGGTGGTCACCAGCTCGATGCCGCGCGCGGTGTCCGGGGCGGCGGCACGGAAGCCGTCCGCGGCGAAGCGGGCCGGCACCGCACCCAGGGCGAGGGCGGTGTCCAGCACGTGGTCCACGGCGAAGCCCTCGCCGGGCACGGCGGCGTCGTCGGTCAGACCGAGCTGGGTGAGCCGCGTCGTCGTGCGCTCCCGCAGCTGCGCGAGGGTGTCCAGGACGGTGCTCGCGGGGTGCTCCCGCGGGTCCTTCCAGTAGGCCTCCAGGGCCCGTTTGAGATCGCGGTCCGGGCCGATCCGGGGATAGCCCAGGACGGTGGCGGTGGGGAACGCGGGGGTGTGCTGGGTGGTCATGGGAACTCCTTCGTCAGGGGTGTCAGGGGTTGTCTGGGGTGGAAGAGGGTGTGCGGAACCGCGCTCGCGGGCGGGTGCGCTCGCGAAACGGGTGGTGGGGTGTCTGAATGTCCGAGTGCCTGGGGGCCTGGGGGCCTGGGGGCGCGGCGCGCGGGTCCCCGGTTGGCTGCCGCCGGGGCTACGCCGCGGGCTACACCGCGGGACTGCGGCCGCGGTACTCCCGGGCGGCGTCCCGGACGCGCAGGTGCTCCAGGATGGTGAGTGCTGCCTCGGGCCGGTTGAACGTGTAGAGGTGGAACCCGGCGCAGCCCAGGTCCAGGAGGTCGTCGATGAGCGAGAGCGTGGCCGCGATGCCGCGGTGGCGCATGTCCTCGGGGGAGTCCGCGGCGAGGAAGTCCGTGAGGCGCCGCGGCACGGAGACGCCGGTGATCTCGGTCATCCGCCGCAGCCGCCGGGGGTCCGTGAGGGGCATCAGCCCGGCCACCACGGGGATGTGGATGCCCTCGGAGCGGGCCCGCTCCAGGAACCGGGCGTAGTCCTCGGGCTCGTAGAGCACCTGGGTGATCCCGTAGTCCGCGCCGGCCTCCTGCTTGTCCCACAGGGACGCGAGGTCCGCCTCGAAGTCACGCCCCCGCGCGGGTGAGGGGTAGCAGGCCACGGACACGGACAGCGGCCGGGTCCCGGGGCGGAACCCGTCCCCGAAACGACGCCGCTCCACGTCCCGCACGAGCCGCACGAGGTCCGAGGCGCGGTTCAATCCGCCCGGAGGGGTCACCCACTCGGCGCCGCCCAGCGGCGGGTCCCCGCGCAGGGCGAGGAGGTCGCGGACGCCGTCGTCCAGCAGCTGCTCCACGGCGCTCTCCAGGCCCGCGCGATCGGTGCCGCCGCACGTGAAGTGGGCCATGACCGGGGTGTTCGTGGTGCGGCGCAGGTGCCGCAGCGCCTCACGGGTGACGCCGGGGGCACCCGAGTGGCCGTGCGTGACGGAGAAGAAGTCCGGGCCGGCCTGGGCCATGGCGTCGATGCTGCGCCACACGGTGTTCGGGTCCGCGGTGGGACGTGGCGGGAACACCTCGAACGAGACGAGCGTGGAGCGGCGGGGCCGGCGCACGAGCCAGGACGTGCCCGTGGGAGGCTCCACCGGGTGGACGGGGGCGGTGCGGGCTGCTGCCAACGGTGCGGGCATACGAGAAAACCTCCGGCGGTAGGACGCCGGAGGTGTGAGATCCGAGCGCCGTACTTGCCGATCACGCGGTTGCGCGACGGCCGGATCGTCATCTGGGGCACCCCACTACAGCAGGAGGGTTGCCGTCCGGCCAGCCAGAGCTTTGCGCCGGAACTCATGATCCTTGATGTGCGAGCGACGGTAGCACGGGCCGCTGGTCTGTCAAAAGTCCGGGCGGCGGAGCGCCTTCGGCCTCAGCGGGGCGGATGCGCCGCCGAGCTGCCGCTGCGCGGGGCGTCCTCGGCGGCTGGTGCGGCCGAGGGGGCCTCCGGATCGAGCGGGTCCTCCGGGTAGCGGTCCTGGTGGAAGAGCCGCACCAGGGACAGCGTCACGGCGGTCAGGGTGAGGGAACCCGCCAGCAGCACCAGGAAGAAGGGCAGGACCGGGTACCTCACGGCCCAGTCGCTGGAGAAGTAGGAGCCGGCGTAGCCCACCGCGCCCAGGACACCGAGAACGGCGGCCAGGGCGTAGAGGAAGGTTTCGGGGCGGTGACGGTGCAGGAAGGGGGCCATGATGTCCTCGCAGCGGGTCAGCGCGGAACGGGTGTCACGAACGTGCGCCGACGCGTCCGGGTGCGCGGGCGCCGTCGTGCAATGGCGTGGGGCAGTGATGACGACATGCTAGCAACGCGGCGCATCGTGCCTGGTGAGGCGGGGGTCACGACGCGGCGGTGCGGCACCGTTGTCCATGCACACGCATGCCGTTGACGGGGGGCGGGACGCTGCGACGCGCCCCACCGCGACGGCTCTCCGAGACCTCCGCCGGCCCGTGCGCCTGTCGGAGCGCGGTGCTAGACAGGAGTCATGTCACACCTGGACCAGCTCCCCCGGGAGCTCGTGAGCGATCTTCACGTCCGCGCCGCCCACCCGCTCAGCGGCGGGGACAGTGCCAACGCCTTCCGCCTGGAGACCCCGGCGGGTCCTCTGTTCGCCAAGACCATGCCGCACGCCGCCGAGGGGGTCCTGCCGGTCGAGGCCGCGGGGCTGGAGGCGCTGCGCGCGGTGTGCCCCGAGGAGGTGCGGGTCCCGCGCGTGCGCCACGTGAGCGAGGACGCGCTCGTGCTGGAGTGGATCGACGAGGCCTCGGGCGGCCGTGACGCCGCCACGGAACGCAGCTTCGGCACCGGGCTGGCCCTGATCCACCGGGCCCGCGCGCCGCACGTGGGGTGGCTCTCCCCGGACCTCCCCGAGCGCATTGGATCGGCGCCCGTGGACCTCACCCCCACCGACGACTGGGCGGACTTCCTGCTGCGGCGCCGCATCGAGCCGCTGCTGCGCGAGGCGGTCGATGCCGGGAACCTGGACCCCGCGGCGTCGGGCCTGCTGGCGAGCCTCGCTCCGCGGGCCGCCGAGCTCGCGGGGCCGCCCGAGCCCCCGAGCCTGGTGCACGGAGACCTCTGGGCCGGGAACCGGGTGGTGGACCGCGCGGGCGCGAACTGGCTCATCGACCCCTCGGCGTTCTACGGCCACCGGGAGTACGACCTCGCCATGATGCAGCTCTTCGGCGGCTTCGGGCGGGACTGCTTTGCCGCCTACGACGAGACCTACCCCCTCGCCGACGGCTGGCACCAGCGTGTGCCGTGGTACCAGCTGCCGCCGCTGCTGATCCACGCCATCCGCTTCGGCGGGGGCTACGGCGGCTCCGTGATGAGGGCGCTGCGCCGGCTGGGCTGAGCGGCGGCGACGGCGCAGGCGCCCCGGCCGTCAGGTGCCGGACGTGCCGTGGAAACCGGTGGGGCCACCCTCCGGACATGCGCGGGTGCGCCGCCGGAGGTGGCACGCCGGACTGGGTGCACGGGGTTGGACAGCGTTCGCCCGTGTACCGCATGATGCTTACTAGATGATCTAACCATCGTGGACTCGAGGTGCGGCATGGACAGCAGCGGCGCGGAGCTCGTCAACGCCGGGCCCCACTCGCGTGCGCTGCGGCGGGTGATCACCCTGAACCAGGAGATCGGTTTCCAGGTGCGCCGCACCATGGGGCTGCGGGACACCGACTACACGGCCATGGCCCTGCTGCTGCGCCGCCCCATGGGCCCCACGGAGCTGGCCCGCGCGCTGCACATCACCACGGCCTCCGCCACTGCCATGGTGGACCGGCTGGTCCGCGCCGGGCACGTGGTCCGCGAGCCGCACGAGGAGGACCGCCGCCGCATGACGGTGCGTGCCGTGGACCGTTCCAGGGCGGAGGTGGCCGCCCACGTGGCCCCCATGGTGGCGATGGTCGAGGAGCAGCTCGCAGCCCTGGACGAGTCCGGCAGGCAGGCCGTCCTGCAGTTCCTCACGGGGACCGCGGCGCGCATGGAGGCCCACCTGGACGAGCTGCGGGAGCGCCCGGCGGAGAAGCCCGCTGAGACCCCCGCAGCTGGGCCCGCCGGTGCCATGGACACGGCGGCGCCCAGGCCGGGCGGGCGGCTCGGTGGCACCGGGGGGAGCCCGTGAGCGCGCCCGGACCGGACCCCTCCGCGATCCTCGCCGCTCCCCGCCCGTCCCGGGTGCGGGACACGTCCCCCGCGGCCTCCCTGCCGGTGGACGACGCCGCCTGGGTCCGGTTCCGCACCGCCGTCCAGCACGAGCTGGACGAGTTCTTCGCCGCCCCGGGCAACCGTGTTCCCGCCAGCCCGGGGTTCCCCGTGCTGTGGGAACGGGTGCGCGGGCAGCTGGCCGGCGGCAAGCTCATCCGGCCCCGCCTCACGCACATTGCCTGGTCCGCGTTCGCCGCCGCCGGTTCCGCCGGAGCAGCCGCACCTGGCCGCGCCGGCACACCGGCGCCCGGCCCGTCCGGAGCACCCGCCTCCGTTCCCGCGGGAGCACCCGCCTCTGTTCCTCCGGGGGCACCAGCGGCCGGCCCCGAAGGGTCCCCCGCGCACGAGCTGCCGGACCCGCAGTGCGTGCGGCTGGCGGCGTCGTTCGAGATGCTGCACGCCGCCCTGCTGGTGCACGACGACGTGGTGGACCGCGACTGGCGGCGACGCGGCCGGCCCACGGTGGGGGAGCTGTTCCGCCGGGACGCCGCCGCAGCGGGGGCACCTGAGCACGAGGCCGAGCACGCGGGGGAGTCCGCGGCGATCCTCGCCGGGGACCTGCTGCTCGCGGGCGCGCTGCGGCTGGCGACCACGTGCACCACCCACCCGGAGCGTTCGCGTGCCGTGGCGGACGTGGTCTTCGAGGCGGTGTCCGCGTCCGCAGCCGGGGAGCTGGACGACCTGCTGCTGTCCCTGCACCGGTTCGGGGCGGAGCACCCCGGGGTGCAGGACATCCTGGACATGGAGCGGCTGAAGACCGCCACGTATTCGTTCGAGGCGCCGCTGCGCGCGGGTGCGCTGCTCGCCGGGGCGCCCGCGGAGCAGGCCGAGCGCCTGGCCCGCGCGGGAGCGCTGCTCGGGGTGGGCTACCAGGTGGTGGACGACGTCCTGGGAACCTTCGGGGACCCCGAGGTGACGGGCAAGTCCGTGGACGCGGACCTCCGCTCGGGCAAGGCCACCGTGCTGACCGCCCACGGGATGCAGACCCCTGACGTCCGCCGGGTGCTCGAGGACCTCGCGGCGGGAACCACCACGGTGGCGGCCGCGCGGGCGGCCCTGACGGCGTCGGGCGCGCGGGAGGCGGGGGTGGCGCTCGCCACCGATCTCGTGGACCGGGCCCGCGGCATCCTGGACGGGCTCCCGCTGCCGCCGACCCAGCGCGAGCAGCTGCACGAGCTGTGCCACCACGTCCTGAACAGACACTCGTAGTGAGGACTTCCATGACCCACCCGGACGCGCCGCCCACCGCGTCGCTGCGCCTGTACACGGCCACCGCGCTGGCCGCCTCCGGGCGTGTGATCGGCGAGTACTCCACGTCCTTCTCCCTCGCGTGCCGCACCCTGCCCGCGGACGTGCGTCGGGACATCGCCGGGATCTACGCGCTCGTGCGGGTCGCGGACGAGGTGGTGGACGGCACGGCCGGGGCCGCAGGGCTGGACCCCGGGCAGGTGCGTGCCGCGCTGGACGGGTACGAGGCCGCGGTGGAACAGGCACTGGCCACGGGGTTCTCCACGGACCTCGTGGTCCACGGTTTCGCGGACGTCGCGCGTCGTCACGGCTTCGGTGCGGAGCTGACCGCACCGTTCTTCGATTCCATGCGCGCGGACCTTCAGGTCGCGGAGCACGACGGCGCCTCCCTGGAGTCCTACATCTACGGTTCCGCCGAGGTGGTGGGCCTGATGTGCCTGGAGGTCTTCATGGGCATGCCCGGCACCCGCGCGGGGACCCCGGAGCAGCGGGAGCAGCTGCGGGCCGCCGCGCGCCGGCTGGGGGCGGCCTTCCAGAAGGTCAACTTCCTGCGGGACCTCGGCGCGGACCACGACCAGCTGGGCCGCACCTACTTCCCCGGCGCGGACCCGGAGCACCTCACGGAGGAGCAGAAGCACGCCCTGCTCGCGGACCTCACGGCGGACCTCGACGCCGCCGTCCCCGGCATCCGCGCGCTGGACCGCCGGGCCCGCCGCGCGGTGGCCATTGCGCACGGTCTCTTCCAGGAGCTCGCGCGGCGGATCGCGCAGGTGCCCGCGCAGGAGCTCACCCGGCGGCGCGTGAGCGTGCCCCCCGCGGTGAAGCTGCGCATCGCGGCCCGCTCTCTGAAGGGATCGGTGGTGGCATGACACGCACGGTGGTGATCGGCGGCGGGTTCGCGGGACTGGCCACGGCGGGTCTGCTCGCCCGGGACGGCCACGAGGTGACGCTCCTGGAGCAGCAGGACACGCTCGGAGGGCGCTCCGGGCGGTGGTCCGCGGAGGGCTTCACGTTCGACACCGGCCCCAGCTGGTACCTCATGCCGGAGGTCATCGACCGCTGGTTCCGGCTCATGGGCTCCAGCGCGGACGAGCAGCTGGACCTGCGCCGGCTGAGCCCCGGCTACCGCACGTTCTTCGAGGAGCACCTGTACGAGCCCCCCACGGACGTGGTCAGCGGGGAGGCGGAGGAGCTCTTCGAGCGGCTCGATCCCGGGTCCTCGCACGCGCTGCGGGAGTACCTGGACTCCGGCGCGGAGGTCTACGAGCTCGCCAAGGAGCACTTCCTCTACACGGACTTCGCGCACCCCGCGGACCTGCTCCGCCCCGAGGTCCTCAAGAACCTGCCCCGGTTGGCCGGGCTGCTGAGCACCTCCATGAAGCGCTACGTGGCCTCCCGCTTCCGGGACCCCCGCGAGCGCCAGATCCTGGGCTACCCCGCCGTGTTCCTGGGGGCCTCCCCGGACACCGCGCCCGCGATGTACCACCTGATGTCCCACCTGGACCTCACCGACGGCGTGCAGTACCCCGTGGGCGGGTTCGCCGCACTCGTGGACGCGATGACCGGGCTGGTCCGCGAGGCCGGGGTGCAGGTCGTCACCGGCGCCACGGTCACGGGCCTGCGCGTGGACCCCGCCCCCGCCTCGCTGCGCTCGCGCCTTTCGGCCGCCCGCGCACGACGCCGCTCGGCCGGCTCCGTCACGGGGATCACCTACCGCGCGGCGGGCGCGGGCGTCGTCGGCCCCGGGGGCAAGGGCACCGCGGAGGTGACGGTCCCCGCGGACGTGGTGATCGGCGCGACCGACCTGCACCACCTGCAGACGCAGCTGCTGCCGGACCCGTTCCGCGCGCCGGAGTCCCGCTGGAACCACCGCGACCCCGGGCCCTCCGGGGTGCTCGTGTGCCTGGGTGTGCGCGGGAGGCTGCCGCAGCTGGTGCACCACAACCTGCTGTTCACCGCGGACTGGGACGACAACTTCGGGCGGATCGCGGACGGCTCGCCGCTCGCTCAGGAGACGTCGATCTACGTGTCCAAGACCTCGGCCACCGATCCGGGCACCGCGCCCGCGGGGGACGAGAACCTGTTCATCCTGGTGCCCTCCCCGGCGGTCCCCGAGTGGGGTCGCGGTGGGGTGAGCACGCCAGAGGTGCGCGAGCCGGGATCGCCCCGGGTGGAGCAGGTGGCGGACGCCGCGATCGCCCAGCTCGCACGGTGGGCGCGGATCCCGGACCTCGCCGAGCGGATCGTGGTGCGGCGCACCTACGGTCCCGGGGACTTCGCCGCGGACGTCAACGCGTGGCGCGGATCCATGCTCGGGCCCGGGCACACCCTGCGCCAGTCCGCCGTGTTCCGCCCGGGCGTGAGCGATCCCGGGATCGAGGGGCTGTTCTACGCGGGATCCTCGGTGCGCCCCGGGATCGGCGTGCCCATGTGCCTGATCTCCTCGGAGGTGGTGCGGGATGCCGTCCGCGGGCGTGGCCCGAACTGACGCCCGGGGGGGCTGACGCCGCGGCGTCGGCTCCCCCGGGCCGCGACCGTTGCCGTGCGCTCACGCGGTGTGGGCAGGGGGCGGCGTCGCCGTCACGCCGCTGCGGAACCAGCGCATGCCGGTGGTGGCGGGCGAGGACGACGGCGTGGGTGCCTGCCCGGCGCGCTGTGGGCCGCACCCGCGCCGAGCCGGGGCTCAGGACCAGTGGTTCGCGAGCAGCTCCATGGACTGCAGGACGTCCGGCTGGCGGGTGGACAGCGGCGAGATCATGAGTTCGTCCGCGTCCGCGTGGTCCGCGAACCGGCGCAGGTAGTCCACCACGGTGTCCGGGGTGCCGGCGCCCATGTAGCTGAGCATGTGCAGGATCTGGGACGCGGCGGGGGAGGCCATGACCATGTCCATCTCCTCGTCCGTGAACTCGCGCCCGCGCCCCACCATGGCCTTCACGCGTGCCCGCTGGGTGGCCTCGAGCTGGCGGGCCGCATCCTGCGCGTCCTCGGAGACGATCACGTTCACCGCGGCGATCACGTACGGCTCCGCGAGCTGCTCGGAAGGCTGGAACTGGGAGCGGTACGCGGCCACCGCATCCACCAGGGCGTCCGGGGCGAAGTGCGAGGCGAACGCGTAGGGCAGACCGTAGGCCGCGGCGAGCTGCGCTCCGAAGAGTGACGAGCCGAGGATGGTGAGCGGCACGTTCGTGCCCGCACCCGGCACCGCCCGCACGCCGGGGACGATCGACTGGTCCCGCAGGTAGCCCTGCAGCTCCTTGACGTCCTGCGGGAAGTGCTCCGCGGCCTCGGGGGAGCGGCGCAGCGCCTGCAGGGTGCGCGGGTCCGTTCCGGGGGCGCGGCCCAGCCCCAGGTCGATGCGCCCGGGATGCAGCTCCGCGAGGGTGCCGAACTGCTCCGCCACGGTCAGCGGGGAGTGGTTGGGCAGCATCACGCCACCCGAGCCCAGCCGGATCCGTTCGGTGTGGGCCGCCACGTGCGCGATCAGCACGGCCGGGGCGGAGGACGCGATGGTGGGCATGTTGTGGTGCTCGGCGTACCAGACGCGGGAGTAGCCCAGCTTCTCGGCGTGCTGCGCGAGCGTCACGGAGTCCGCGAAGCTCTCACCCACCGACTGGTTCTCCCGCACGGTGGCGAAGTCGATGACGGACAGGGGCAGGGCCATGACGGAACCTTTCCAGACGAAAACTTGCTGTGGAAATAACGTGGCGGGCGGCCGCGGTATTCCAGGGCCGGGGCCCGCGCGGTGGGGCGGCCCCTTCCGTGCCGATGACGGGTGCGGCAGTGACGGCGTCCGCGGGAGGGGCCCCGTGGGGGACGGCCGCCAGGGTGTCCGGGCCGGGGAGGCGGGGTGCGGCGTCGTCCCCTGGTGTCGGACGGGGACTCTAGGCTCGCCCCATGGCCGAGTACGAGCTCGACGAACTGTTCACCGTGCCGCGCGGGCCCGCCGTGCTCGCGCCCGGGGCCGTGCACGTCCCGGACTGGCTGGACCCTGCCCGCCAGCAGGAGCTGGTCACGCAGTGCCGTGCCTGGGTGCGGGCCGCGCCCATGACGCACCACGTGATGCCCGGCGGTGGGCGGATGTCCGTGCAGTCGGTCATGCTCGGCGCGGGCGGCGTGGACTACCGCTACGGTGCGTCCGCGGGGCGGCGGCTGCTGGAGCTGCCGGACTGGCTCGTGGAGCTCGGCCGCCGGGCGGTCGCGGACGCGTACGGCACGGAGGACGCCCCCGCGGCAGTGGACCCGGGGTTCGACGGTGCTCGCCGGGTGGCGCAGGAGCACCGCCCCGACTCCGCGCTGGTCAACTTCTACGACGACGCGGCGCACATGGGCATGCACCAGGACCGGGACGAGTTCTCCGCCGCGCCCATCGTCTCGCTGTCCCTCGGGGACACGTGCGTGTTCCGCCTGGGCAACACCGAGACCCGCACGGCGCCGTACCAGGACGTGGAGCTGCGCTCGGGGGACCTGTTCGTGTTCGGGGGGCCCTCGCGCTATGCGTTCCACGGCGTACCAAGGGTGCTTCCTGGCACCGGGGGCCGCAGGCTCGGGCTGCGCCAGGGCGGGCGGCTCAACATCACGCTGCGGATGACGGGCGGACGCGGCGCCGGGGCTCGGTGACGGTGTTCGGCGGCGGTGCGTGCCCGGTGGCGGTGCGGGCTCGCTGTCCCCGTGTGCCCACGTGAACTGCAGCGCCGCTGCGCCCGCAGGCGGGGCACACCCCGGGGAACCGCCGGCCCTGCGCACGGGGTGGGTCGGTGGAACACTGGGGCCATGGAGATCGAGCCCGTGGACAGCCATCCCAGCGAGACGCAGGTGGAGCGCTACCGACGCCTGGCCGCCGAGCACGCCTCGGGAGTGGGTGTGGTCTGCTCGCGCTACCGCGGCAAGGACCACGCGATCACCGTGACGGCGTTCGCGGACGTCTCCTACGACCCGCCCACCATGCTCGTGTGCCTGTACGACATGGGGCGGATGTGCGAGGCCGTGGCGGCCTCCGGGTCCTGGACGCTCTCGCTGCTGAGCGCGGGGCAGCGTTCGGTGGCCAACTGGCTCGCGAGTCCCGGCAACCCCGTGGACGGGCTGCTGGACTCCGTGCCGTTCCACCGCACCGAGCGCTCCGGGACGCCGGTGCTCGACGGGTGCCTGAGCTGGTTCGAGCTGGACACCGTGTCCACCCACACGGCCGCCACGCACCTGGTGGTGGTCGGGAGGGTCACCGCCATGGGAAGGGGCGAGGGCACGGCCGCCACCTCTCGTCCGCTCGTCCACTACGCGAGGGAGTACAAGAGCATCGGATGACATGGAATCGACCGAGCCCCGGTGCGGCGCCGGGAGCGGCTGGGTATCCGGTCTGCCGGGTGGTTGTGAGTGGCGCGCGGCTCCCCGCAGCCCCAGTTGCGGGGTATCTGTGGGCTCAACGGTGGAGTTGCAGGTGCGAATCTGTCCCCCACTGTGACGTCCGTTTGCCCCGTGTGGACCAGAATGTGGACCTCGGAACCGTGCCCCGCTCGGGCGATTCCTGGCAGGATCGAAGCGTAGTGGGAGAGCGAGGACCGGGCCGTGGACCCCGGAGCAGCAGCCGTGGGAGAGGACCAGATGATGCCGCACCGTGCCAGTAGCGAGACCCGCCACAACGCCGTGACCGTTGAGCGGGGCGCGCTCGCGGAGGGCGTGCCGGAGACGGGTGGGGAGGCGGAGCGGGTGGCCGCGCAGGCCGTGGACCTGGTGGCCCCCACGGAAGCGCTCCACAGCGACCCCCGGCTCACGGAGGGCTTCAAGTCGGCCTTCGGGCAGCACCCGGCGGGCATCGCCATCATCACCGTGGCCGGCCCGGAGGGGCCGGTGGGGCTCACGGCGTCCTCCGTTTCCTCCATCTCCGCGGATCCGCCCATCCTGGGCTTCTCGCTGCAGGCCAAGCGCGGCTCGGCCGCCGTCGTGGCCACCGCGGACTCCTTCGTGGTGCACTTCCTGGACTCCGACAACGTGGAGCTCGCCCGCTCTTTTGCCATCTCCGGCGCACCCCGCTTCGGCGCGGACATGGACTGGGACACCCTGCCCACGGGTGAACCGCGGCTTCTGGGGGTGCGTCGGGTGCTCCGAGCCGTTCCCCTCGCACGCATCAAGGCCGGACCCGCGCTGGTGTTCAACGCCGCTGTGGTGGACGTCCTGGGGGAGGGGGGCTCCGGCAGTCCTCTGGTCTACCACCAGCGCCAGTTCCACGGTCTGAGCCACAACTCGGTGCTGGACCTCCCGCTCTGAGTAACGGCTGAGCTCTCGGGGGAGCGGGCCTGGAGCTGGGGTCGGGAGCGGCGGGGACACGGTTGCGGGCCGGTCTCCACGTCGAGGGGGAGCAGGCGGCCCGGGTAGGCAGTAAAAGTTTCCGAAGAACATGTTGACGCGTCACGCTAATGGCCGTATATTAGTTTCCGAAGCAAGCACCTGGGCGGTGCGGAGCCGCCCCCCACCACCAAGCTGAGGAGCAGATCATGAGCACTCTCGACGGAATGACCACCGGCACCTGGACCCTGGATCCCGCCCACACCGAGGTCGGGTTCTCCGTCCGCCACGCCGGCATCTCCAAGGTGCGCGGGGTGTTCGGCACCGTGTCCGGTGAGCTCACGGTGACCGAGGACGCCTCCCGCTCCACGGGTCTGGTGAGCATCGACGTGGCCTCCGTGGACACCAAGAACGAGGGCCGTGACAACCACGTGCGCTCCGCGGAGTTCTTCGACGTGGAGAACCACCCCGAGATGACCTACCAGATCACGGGCCTGGACCTCACGGACGGGGAGGGCACGGTGTCCGGCACGCTCACCCTGCGCGGGGTCTCCCGCGAGGTCACGCTGGACACCGAGTTCAACGGGGTGGCCGTGGACGCCTTCGGCACCACCCGTGCCGGGTTCACCGCCGCCACCACCATCTCCCGCAAGGAGTTCGGCATCACCTGGAACGCCGCGCTCGCGGCCGGCGGCGTGATGGTCTCGGACAAGGTGCGCATCGACCTGGACGTGGAGTTCACCGCTCCCGGTTCCCAGCACTGAGCCCCTGCCGCGCACACGAAGGCCCCCGCCGCACGGCGGGGGCCTCCGTGTGCGTCAGCGCAGCGACTGGGCGATGAAGTAGACCACCGGCACCAGCACGAGCCCCAGCAGGGCGAGCCTTCGCACGCGCACCTCCAGGCGCGCGGGATTGATGTGGTGCTTCCCGTCCGGGGTGTCCGCCGCGGGGCGGCGTGCGGCGTCGTCCGCCACGGGGCCCGGTGCGGACGGGGCGGTCGCGCACGAGCCGTCGGCACCCAGAGGACGGTCCGCGCCCTCGGAGCGGTCCGTTCGGCGCGCAACGCCGCGGGCGGCGTCGTCCGCTGCCGCGGAACCGGGTGGGGTGGACGGGTCCGGGCGCGGTTCGCCCTGCGGAGTGCTCACGGGGTCTCCTGACGGGAGCGGGCGGGGCCGGGAAGGAGGCTCAACGCCATCGCGTGGTCATGATGAGCCCGGCGAGCATGAAGCCCAGCCCGATGAACAGGTTCCACTGGCCGATCCCCGGGATGGGGACCACGCCCTGGAACAGGTAGAACGTGATGATCCACAGCAGGCCCACGATCATGAGCCCGATCATCACGATCTTGTACCACAGCGGGGTGGGCTGGTAGTCCGTGGCGCGGCGCTCGCGCTCCTCCGCCTTGGCGGCCCGCTCGGCCCTGCGCCGCGCCTGGCGTTCGCGCTTGCGCTGCTGCTTGAGCTCCATGGGGGTCGGCTCGGACTCCGGGCTGTCCGACGCCGTGGTGTCCCCGGCGTGCGCCGCGCTGCGAGCGGTGCCCGCCGTGGTCCCTGTCGTCGACGACGCCGCAGCGGCTCCTGCTCCCGCGGCTCCTCGCGGGGCGCGGCCCTTGGCGCGGCGGCCGACGGCCTGGTGCGTGCCGCTGGCCGCGGTGGTGGCGCCCTCCGTGGTGTCCTCGACCGTGGCGTCCTCGACGCGGGAGCCATGGGCCCCTGTGGCGGTGGCAGAATCACCGCCGACGAGCTCGGTGTCGGTCACGGCATCGCGGGCGGCCACGGAGGAGGACCCCGCGTTGCGCGCCGCGGCGCGCTCGAAAGAGGCGGCCGCGCTGTTGCGGGGGAGGATCTCTGCGGCCAGTGCCGCGAGTTCGCGGTCCCGCTCCGTGAGGGTGAACTGCTGAGCGTCCTCCTGCGCGTCACGGGGCCTGCCGAAGCGCTTCCTGGGCTGAGACACTGCTGACCATTCCTCCTGCTGCGTGGGCGCGGGACCCGGTGCGCACCGGGTCCGTCCGGGCGGGGGCGGGGTGGCCCACCGGGTGGTCCGGGGCCGTTCCGGGTGCGAGATCGGCGTTCAGTCTATCGCCCGCGCGGGCGTAGACTTGCGCGAGTTCTTTCAACCGGTGAACGCGCAGGAGTTCTTGAGTGTCTGTGAAGATTCTCGTCGTGGACAACTACGACAGCTTTGTCTACACGCTGGTGGGCTATCTCCAGCAGCTGGGTGCCCAGACCACCGTGGTCCGCAACGACGACCTCGACGTCCCTGCCGCCACCGCCCTGGCAGGTGAGCACCAGGGCGTCCTGCTCTCCCCGGGGCCGGGCGCACCCGCGGACGCCGGGGTCTGCGCGGACCTGATCCGCTGGGCGGAACGGACCCGCACCCCGCTGCTCGGCGTGTGCCTGGGCCACCAGGCCCTCGGTGAGGTCTACGGAGCCCGCGTGGGCCACGCGCAGCAGCTCATGCACGGGAAGACGTCCCGGCTGGTGCACCAGGGGGAGAGCGTCTTCGCCTCCGTGCCCTCGCCGTTCACCGCCACCCGCTACCACTCCCTGGCCGTGGCCGCGGACACCGTCCCGGACTGCCTGGAGGTCACCGCCACCACCGACGACGGCCAGGTGGTCATGGGGCTCAGGCACCGCACCGCGCCCCTGCACGGGGTGCAGTTCCACCCGGAGTCCGTGCTCACCGAGGGCGGTTACCTCATGCTGGGCAACTGGCTGGAGGAAGTGGGCCAGCACGGTGCGGCCGCGGCTGCCGCGGGGCTCTCACCGCTCATGACCGCCTGAGGCGGACCCGACCGGTTCCAGGCGACGACCCGCGGCCCCTCACGAGGGACCGCGGGTCGTCGTGTTCCTGCTCAGCGCTCCGTCGCGCGCGTGGCGCTGGGAGCGGAGGTGGGCCTGCTCGGAGGAGCCGTGGACCGGGTCGGTGCCTGCGTGGGCTCGGCCGTCTCCTCCGGTGTCTCGCTCGCGGACGGCGTGGGGGTGGGGGTTGTCCTGCGTGCCACCGTGAGAGTGATGGTGGAGCCCTGACTCACGGAGGAGCCAGCGGGGGCGGACTGCTCCAGTACCGTGCCGGTCTCGGCGTCCTCCGTCTCGCGGATCTCCACGTTCGCGTTCAGCCGGACGTCGTCCGCCTGCAGCATCTTCTCCGCCTCGGCGCGGCTGCGGCCCACCACGTCAGGGACCGTGACCTTTCCCGAGGACACCTGCAGCTTGACCGCGCTGTCCTTGGCCACGGAGCTGCCCGGCGCGGGGTCCGAGGAGATCACCGCGTTCGCGGGCACCGTGGCGCTGTTGACCGTGCTCACCGGGCCCACGGTGAGCCCCGCGTGCTGGATGGACTCGCGGGCGTACTCCAGGGACTGTCCCACGATGTCCTCGGGGACCTTCACGCTCTCGGGTCCCTCGGACACCCGCACGGTGACCTTGGAGCCGCTGTCCACCTCGGTTCCGGCGGCCGGGTTCACGTCGATCACGTGCTTGTCCGCCACGGTGTCGTTGTGCTCGCGGGTGAACGTGGGGTCGAGTCCCGCGTCCCGCAGCGTGTTCTCCGCGGTGGTGCTGTCCATGCCGGCGACCTGCGGAACGCTCACGCGGGCCACCTGCTCCACCTGCTGGCCCTGCCACCACTGCACTCCCAGGACCGTGCCCGCGCCGAGCAGCGCGAGGACGAGGAGGATGACGAGCGCCACGACCCATCCGCGCCGTGGCTTACGGGTCCCCGGCTGAGGGCGCGCGGCCGCGGCGGGTGCCTCGGCGTCGTCGGCGTCGGGATCGAAGGGGTGGGCGTGGGCCTGCGTGGGGGCGTCGTCGACGCGGGAGGGCTCGGTGTCCTCGCTGCGCCCGGCGGCCACCACTGCGGCGGCGGGCGCGCCCGCGCCCACGGCGGGCAGGGTCTTGGTGTGGCCGTCGCCGGTCTCCGCGGTGGCCGCCATGGGCTGGGTGGCGCCCAGGTCGCCGGGCAGGTGCCCCGCGAGCTCGCGCAGCGCGCGGCGCATCTCGCCCGCGTCCGCGAAACGGTCCTGGGGGCTCTTGGCCAGGGCGCGCTCCATGAAACGGTCCACCGCCGGGGGCAACCGGGGATTCAGGGCCGACGGCGCCGGGGGCGCGTCCCGCACGTGCTGCGCCGCGATCGCCACGGAGGACTCCCCCACGAAGGGTGCCCGGCCCGTGAGCATCTCGAAGAGCACGCATGCCGCCGAGTAGAGGTCGGAGCGCGGGTCCACGGCGATGCCGCGAGCCTGCTCGGGGGAGAGGTACTGCGCGGTGCCGAGCACCGCCTGGGACTGCGTGAGTGCCGCCTGGGTGTCCTCCACGGCGCGCGCGATCCCGAAGTCCATGACCTTCACGCCGCCGTCCGGGGTGACCTTCACGTTCGCGGGCTTGATGTCCCGGTGCACGATCCCCGCACGGTGGCTGAACGACAGCGCGTCCAGGATGCCGAGCATGTACTCCACGGCTTGCTGGGGGGTGACCCCCGGCCCGTGGATGAGTTCCCGCAGCGTCTGCCCGGGGACGTACTCCATGACGATGTACGGGCGCATGACGCCGTCAGGGCCCTGCGGCCGGATTTCCCCCGTGTCGTAGATGGCCACGATGGAGTGGTGGTTCAGGGAGGCCACCGCGTGGGCCTCCCGCTGGAAGCGCTCGTGGAACGTCTCGTCCGCGGCCAGCTCCGGGCGCAGGATCTTGATGGCCACCCGGCGTCCCAGGCGGACGTCCTGGCCCACGTGGACGGTGGCCATGCCACCGCGGCCGATGACCTCACCGACCTCGTAGCGGTCGTTGATCCGATCCGGGATCGACGGCGTCCCCATGTGCGCTACCCGTCCGTGCCGTTGCTCGCACCGCCGGATGCGCCGGGAGCGGCCACGGCGGCGTCCTGGCCCGCCACGGTGCCACCGGTGGCCCCGTCCGCCCGGGCACCCTGGTCACCCGTGTCCTGGGAGGTGTCGCCGCCCCGGCCCGCGCCGTTCGTGGCGCCGTTGCCGTCGCCCTGGTTGCCCCCGTCCGCGCCACCGTTGCCGGCGCCGGTGCTCGGGTTCACCGGTGCCCCCGTGGGCGCCGGAGCAGAGGCGCCGCCCCCGCCCGGCTGCGGGGTGGCACCGGGCTGGCCGGTGGCGCCGCCGGTGCCGGAACCCTGCCCGGAGTCGGCCGGCGGCGTCCAGGCCACGTACACCACCACGGTGGATCCCACCTTCACGGAGGCCCCGGCCCCCGGTTCGGTGGAGACCACGGTGTTCTCGGCCTTGCCGGTGCCCTGCTGCAGCCGCTTGTCCACGTTCACGCCCAGGGCCACGATCTCGTTCGAGACCTGCTCGGCATTGCGGCCCACCATCTGCTGGGGCAGGGTGACGGTGCCGGACTCCGTGGGGGACACGGTGGAGGACGTCACGGTGCCCGGAGAGGGGGAGTCCTCGGAGCCGCGGGTGGAGAAGAACCACACCCCGGCCAGCACGAGCACCAGAAGCAGCGCCAGAAGGGGCAGCAGCCAGGCCCACACGGAACGCCTGGGCTTCTGCTGCGGCGTGGAGCCGGTCCTGCCCTGGTCCACGGCGTCGAACTGTGCCGTGGAGGGGTGCGCGCTGTAGCGGGGATCAGGCCGGTTCGCGGCGGCCGCCGAGCCCGTGCCCACGGGTGCTCCCATGGCGGTTCCCGGCATGGCGCGGGTGGCCGGTCCGGACACCGGGGCCATGGCCTCGGTGGGCTGGTCGTCGTCGGCGACGCCCGTGGAGAGGAACCGGGACATGCCCGGAACCATGGCCACGGCCGAGGCCATGTCACCGCGTCGCAGGGCGTCCACGGCGTTGGCCAGCTTGCCGGCGTTCTCCGGGCGGTCCTCCGGGTCCTTCGCGAGCATCGACATGATGAGTGCCCGCACGGGTTCCGGCACGGAGTCCGGCAGCGGCGGCGGGTTGTCGTTGACCTGTGCCAGGGCGATCGCGATCTGCGACTCCCCGGTGAACGGACGGCGGCCCGCGAGCAGCTCGTAGCCGATGATGCCCAGGGAGTAGATGTCCGAGGCGCCCGTGGCGGTCTGGCCGGTGGCCTGCTCGGGGGCGAGGTACTGGGCGGTGCCCATGACCTGGCCCGTGGCCGTCAGCGGCACCTGGTCCGCGAGGCGGGCGATGCCGAAGTCCGTGACCTTCACCCGGTTGTCCGGGGTGATGATGAGGTTCCCGGGCTTCACGTCCCGGTGCACGAGACCCTGGGCGTGGGCGGCGGCGAGGGCGCGCGCGGTCTGGCCGATGTAGTTGAGCACCGTGTCCGGGTCCAGCGACTTCTGCCGGTCGATGATGTTGGACAGCGGCTCGCCCGGAACCAGCTCCATGACCAGGAACGCGGAGCCCTCGTCCTCGCCGTAGTCGAAGACGTTGGCCACGCCGGGGTGGTTCAGCAGTGCGGTGTGGCGCGCCTCGGCGCGGAAACGCTGCAGGAACGTGGGATCCCCGTTGTACTCGTCCTTGAGGATCTTCACGGCCACGATGCGGCCCAGGACCTGGTCCTTGGCCTTCCACACCTCGCCCATGCCGCCGATGGCAATTCGTTCCGTGAGCGCGTAGCGACCGCCCAGAATGGTGCTCGACGATGGTCTCACTTGTTCAACACCGCCTCGAAGAGTTGCCGTGCGCTGGGGCTGGTCACGGAGGACCCTGTGGTGACGTCCACGTCCTCGACGACCACTGCCACTGCCAACTGGGGGTCATCGGCGGGCGCGAATCCAGTGAACCACGAATCGTTCAATCCGTCCTTGCCGATCTCCGCCGTGCCGGTCTTGCCGGCCACCTTCACGCCGGGGACGGCGGCGCCGCGGGCAATGCCGTTGTCCACCACGGAGGTCATCAGGTCCGTGACCGTGTTCGCGGTCTCCGCGTCCGTGGAGCGGCGCAGCTGCTCCGCCTTGAACTCGTCGATGACCGAGAGGTCCGAGGACCGGACGTTCTTCACCAGGCTGGGCTTCATCATCACGCCGTCGTTGGCCAGCGCCGCGGACGTCATGGCCACCTGCAGCGGGGTGGTGCGGACGTCGTACTGTCCGATCGAGGACAGCGCGAGCTGCGCCTGGTTCATGTCCCTCGGGAACACCGAGGGGGTGACGTCCAGCGGGATGCTGAGGTCCTGGCCGTAGCCGAAGTTCTCGGCGGTCTGCCGGATCTTGTCCTGCCCCAGGTCCATGGCGATCTGCGCGAACGGCGTGTTGCAGGACTGCTCCAGCGCGAACTGCAGGTTCACCTCGGTGCGCGCGGCACAACCTCCCTGCCGGTAGTTCGGCAGGGTCACGGTGGTGTCCGGCAGCGGCAGCTCGGACGGGTTCTGCAGCGTGGAGCCGGTGGTGTACTTCCCGGACTCCAGGGCCGCCACGGTGTCCACGAGCTTGAACGTGGAACCGGGGGAGTAGAGGTCCCCGCCGATCGCCCGGTTCACCAGGGGCTTGTCCGGGTCCGCGTTGAGCTGGTCCGAGGCGGCCACCACCTTGTCGGTGTCGTGCGAGGACATGGCGTTCGCGTCGTAGCTCTTGCGGGAGACCATCGCCTTGATCTCACCGGTCTTCGGGTCCACGGCCACGATCGAGCCGTTGTGTCCCTCCAGGGAGTCGTAGGCCACCTGCTGCAGCTTGGGGTCCAGGGTCAGCTCCACGGAGGCGCCCTTGGGCTGGTCCCCGGAGAACAGGGACATCACGCGGTCGTAGAACTGGTCGTCGGACGCGCCGGAGAGCTCGTCCCCCATGGTGGACTCCAGGCCGGTGGCCCCGTAGACCAGGGAGAAGTAGCCGGTCAGGCCGGAGTACAGCGGCGAGTCCGTGTAGACGCGCTGGTGCTCGAAGTCGTCGTTCGCGGGAACGGACTTGGCGATCTCCTTGCCACCCACCAGGATCGAGCCGCGGTCCTGTCCGAACTGCTCGTAGAGCGTGCGGTTGTTCCAGGGGTTGGCCTGGAGGGCGTTCGCCGCGAAGAACTGCACGTAGGTCAGGGTGAGCAGCAGCACCATCACGATGGCCGCGACCATCAGCCACATCCTGCGGATCGCCTTGTTCACGGAGTCCCTCCTTCCTGCTCGGCTTCGCCCTGGGCGGGCTCGTTCTTCTGCTCGGGGCCCCCGGACGACGCCGCCCGGGTGCCCCCGCGCGCGGCGTCGCCACCCGTGGTGGTGGCGGCAGCGGCGTCGTCCGTGTCACGGGACGCGGCGCGCTCACCGGCGGCGGGCCCGTCCGAGCGGTCCGAGATGCGGGACATCGCCTCGGTGGCGGAACCGGTGTCCGGGGCGTCGAACGAATCGCCGGCGTGGTGCGGGGCCGCGGCGGAGGAGCTCAGAGCCGCTGAGCGCGTGGGCTCGGTGGCGGGCTCGCGGTCCGCGGCGTCGGAACCCTGCGTGCGCTGCTCGGCGCGGGCGCGGCGTCGTGCCTCGATGGTGGCGAGGTCCTCGTCCGAGGCAGGGCCCGTGACCACGGGGCGGCGCGCGCTGTGGGAGATGGCGAGCAGGATGGCCACGATGATCCAGTTGGACAGCAGCGACGAACCGCCCGCGGACATGAACGGCGTGGTCAATCCGGTCAGCGGCAGCAGCCGGGTGACCCCGCCGATCACGATGAACAGCTGGAGGACCATCAGTGCCGAGAGGCCCGCGGCGAGCAGCTTGCCGAACGCGTCCCGGGTGCCGAGCGCCGCACGCAGACCACGCGTGGCGAACAGCAGGAACATGATGAGGATGGCGCCCAGCCCGATCAGCCCGAGCTCCTCGCCGAACGCGGTGATGATCATGTCCGAGTTGGAGTAGGACACCAGGTCCGGGCGGCCCTGGCCGAGGCCCTGTCCGAACAGCCCGCCGGAGGCCAGGCCGAAGAGCCCCTGCACGATCTGCGCGGAGCCGCCGGGGGAGCGGTTGTAGACCTCGGGGTTGAACGCGTCCAGCCAGGCGTCGAGGCGCAGGCTCACGTGGGTGAAGAACCGGCTCGCGGCGAACCCGCCCACGAGCATGAGCACCACGCCCAGCACGATCCAGCCCAGTCGACCGGTGGCCAGGTAGATCATGGCCAGGAACAGGCCGAAGAACATGATGGCCGTGCCCATGTCCTTCTGCAGCACGAGCACGCCGATGGCGATGGCCCAGGCCGCGAGCATGGGGGCGACGTCCCGGAAGCGGGGCAGCCGCACGGGACCGATCTTCCGTCCCGCGAGCAGGATCAGGTCCCGGTTGGTGGAGAGGTAGCCCGCGAAGAAGACGGCGAGGGTGATCTTGGCGATCTCACCGGGCTGGAACGTGCGCCCGGCCACGGAGATCCACAGCCGCGCGCCGTTGATCTCCACGCCGAGCCCCGGGACCATGGGCAGCACCAGGAGCACGGCGGAGAGCAGCAGCATGATGTAGGTGACGTTGCGCAGCCGTCGGTGGTCCTTGAGCAGCCACAGCACCACGCAGCACACCGCCATGGCCACCCCGGTCCACACCACCTGGGTGTTCGCGGCGGTCTGACCGGTGGAGAGGTCGATGCGGTGGATCATGGCCAGCCCCAGGCCGTTCAGCGCCACGGCGAGGGGCAGCAGGTACGGGTCCGCGTACCGCGCGCGGGCCCACAGCACCACGTGCACGAGCAGTGCGCCGAGGCCCAGCACGGAGCCGCTCACCACGATGTGCGAGGCGTCCTTGTCCAGCTGCTCGGGGTCCACCAGGATGTTGGCGCCCACGCCGATGCCCAGGGCGAGCAGCAGGAGCAGCAGCTCGGTGAGGCGGCGCGGCCTGGGGCGCGCGGCGGCGTCGTGAGCCGCGGCGGGTGCGGTGGAGCTCATCTGTTCCCACCTCCCGAACGACTGGGGCTCGCACTCGGGGAGCCGGTGGCACCCGAGGGGTCCGGTGTGGGGGTGGTGACGGTGACCCTGCCGGTGGGGTGCGGGGACGCCCCCGAGGAGGTCTTCAGCTCGGCCACGATCTTCTCCGCCTCGGCGCGGTCGTCCGCGGGGATCGTGGCGCGCACGCGCTCCTGCGCGTACTGCGAGAGCGAGTCCACGGGGATGTCCGTGGTGGAGTCCAGCTCGCTCAGGGAGAGGGGGCCCAGGGACTGCGAGACGCCCTGGTACACGGCCACCTTGCCGTTGTCCTCCCCCACGTAGTACTGGGACGAGGTCCACGCGCGGGCTCCCCAGCCGCCCAGCAGCAGGGCCACGGCGAGCACCGCGATGCCCGTCGCCCACAGGGCACGACGCCGCCTGGTCCCGGGAGCGGGCTCCTCGCCCTTGCGGCGCAGCAGGCTGCGCACTTCCGCGGGGTCCGTGGTGATGTCCAGGGTGGACGTGGAGAGCATGGTGGCGCGGCGCTGCATCGCGGAGTCGGAGACCGTGGGGATGCGCCCCGTCTGCGTGGCGTTCGCGGCGGCACCCACGAGCAGGTGCGGCCGTTCGGAGAGGTCCTGGCGCAGCACGGAGGCCGAGGACCGCTCCGGGGTGGCGGTGTCCTCCTGGCGCCCGGGCTCGCGGTAGTCGTGACCGCCGCCGGCCACGGGGGAGTCCATGGGCCCGTTCCAGTGGTCCTCGAAGGTGTCCGCGCGCAGCTGCTCGTCCGAGGTGCGTGACTCGTCCGGGACGGCGCCCTGGCTCTCACCGGTCATGGGGTGGGCCTCGTCCCCGCGGGGGATCTCGTCCACCTGCACGACCACCACGGTCACGTTGTCCGGGGCGCCGCGGTCCAGGGTGAGCTCCACGAGGGAGTTCACGATCTGGTTGAGGTCACCCGTGGAGCGCATCACGTTCTCGATGGTCTGCGCGTTCACCACGGCGTTGAGCCCGTCGGAGCACAGCAGCCAGCGCTCGCCCACGGCGGGGCGGACGGTGCGGACCTCCAGCTCGGGGGAGGCGTCCACGTCGCCGAGCACGCGCATCAGCACGTTCTTGTGGGGGTGGCTCTCGGCCTCCTCCGGCTGCAGCCGGCCCTCGTCGATCAATCGCTGCACGAACGTGTGGTCGGTGGTGATCTGCTGGAAGCCCTCGGCCTCGGAGAGCCGGTACGCGCGGGAGTCCCCGATGTGCGCCACCGAGATCTCGTCCCCGTCGATCAGCAGGGAGGTCACGGTGGTGCCCATGCCCCCCAGCCGCGGGTTGGACTGGACGAGCTTCGCGAGGTTCTGGTTGGCGTTCTGGATCTCGTCGGCGAGCACGGTCTCGGCGTCGCCGTCGTGGCCCGCGTGGTCCAGGTGGGTGAGGTCGATGACGGCGGAGGCGGAGGCCACGTCCCCGCCCACGTGCCCGCCCATGCCGTCGGCCACCACGGCCAGGTAGCGCCCGGCGTACGCGGAGTCGTCGTTCTTGGAGCGCACGCGGCCCACGTCGGACCGCGCGGCGTAGCGGAAGGCTATGGGCATGCGCTTACTGCCTCAGTTCCATCACGGTGCGGCCCACACGGAAGCGGACGCCCGGTTCCACCGCGGCGGCGCGTGAGAGCTTCTGACCCTCCACGAACGTGCCGTTGGTGGAGCCGAGATCCTCCAGGAACCAGCGGGAGCCCTGCGGGAACAGGCGGGCGTGGCGGCCCGAGGCGTAGTCGTCCTTGAGCGGCACGGTGGCCTCGGTGGAGCGGCCCAGCATCACGGGAGCCGCGCCCAGCTGGTAGCTGCTGCCGGCCAGCGGGCCCTCCAGGACCACGAGCTGCTGCGGTCGGTGGCGCGCTCCCCCGGTCGTGGGTGCGGCCTGCCGGGGCTGCGGCGTGGGCGCGGGACGACGCCGCTCGGGCTCGTCCGCGGCCACCGCCGCCCGGGTGCGTTCCCGGGACGCGGAGCGGGCCCTGCCGCTCACGGTCAGGTCACGCGCCTGGGAGACCACCACGGCGGCGATGAAGATCCACAGCAGCGCCAGGAAGCCGAAGCGCAGCAGGGTCACGGTCAGTTCGGACACGTCAGCGTCTCTCCTTCGGGACCAGCAGCCGGAAGACCAGCCGGGTGCGCCCCATGGTGATCACGGAGCCGTCCACGAGCTGGGCCCGCCCCTGGACCTTCTGGCCGTCCACGTAGGAGCCGTTGGTGGAGCCCAGGTCCACGGCCAGGAAGTTCTGTCCCTGGCGGCGGATCTCCAGGTGCTTGCGGGAGACCCCGGTGTCCTCCACGGTGATGTCCGCCTCCGCGGAGCGGCCCACGCTCACGCTCGGGGCGTTGAGGGAGAAGCGCTCGGACCCCACCTCGATCACGGGCACCCGCTGGGGGGATGCGGAGGCGACGGGTTCGTGGGCGACGGTGGGGGCGTCGTCGTAGGAGGGGTTCACGCCGCGGGATCCCCGGGGCTGCGCGTGCGGCGCGGGGGCCGGGGGCTGGGGCGCGCGGGCGGAGGTGCCGGCGTCCGCGGGGGCCTGGGGGGTGCTGGTGCGCTCGAACGAGGACACGATCTCGAACTCGCCGACCTCCAGCTCGGACTCGCGCGTGAAGCTCACACGCACCGCGCCCTGCAACGTGTAGGCCTGGGAGCGCGCGTGGCGGATGACCACGTCGCACAGCTCCTCCGCGAGCTGGACGCCCCACTCCTGGGCCCGTGGGAAGTCGTCGTCCGAGAACTGGACCGTGAAGACGTTGGGGGCCATGGTGCGCCCGCCCGAGACGGTGAAGGACTCCTGGTCCAGCTCGCGGCGCAGGGCGCTCGCGATCTCCACGGCCTCCACGCGCCTGCGCGAGCCCGCGGTGAAGGCGGTGCGGACCGCCTTCTCGATCCCGTTCTCCAGTCCGGTCCAGAAACCCATCCCGCCTCCTTTCTCGGCCAGCCAGTGGCGGTGCGTCCCGTGCGACCGCCGGGGGCGGAGGGGGCACACGGTCGTGGACAGTTCCCAGAATAGTATCCGGCCGGGCTGGGTGAGTGGTGACAGCTCGGCCCCGCGCGGGCCCCGCGCCCCGCCGTGGCGCGCTCCTCCGCGGTCGTGCCACGGCGGACGTGGCACGGAGCACCGGCGCGTCGGAGGGGTGGCACCCGCCCTGCACCCGACGCCACCGGGTGCGGGCTCAGGGCAGGGACGCGGCGAGCTCCACGGCCTCCTTGATGGCCCGCTTCGCGTCCAGCTCCGCGGCCACGTGCGCACCGCCCACCACGTGCACGGGGCGCTGCGCGCCCAGCTCGGGCACGAGGTCCGCCCGGGACTCCTGCCCCGCGCACAGCACCACGGTGTCGGCCGGGACCAGCAGCTCCTGGAGCGCGGGCGCCTCGGCCACGGCGGCGGCCCGCGACCCGCCCGCGGGGGCGTCCTGGGCGCCGGGACCGCCGGTGGGGCGCGGCGTCGTGGCGGCCGCGGGCCCGGGGGCCCGCCCCGCGGCGTCGTCCTTCTGGGGCACCAGCACGTGCACGCCCTGCTCGTCGATGCGCTGGTACTGCACGCCCGTGACGAACTGCACGTCCGCCATGCGCAGCTCCGCGCGGTGGATCCAGCCCGTGGTGGTGCCCAGGCGCGCACCGGGCTTGCCGGGCGTGCGCTGCAGGACCGTCACACGACGCCGCGGGGGAGCGGGATGAGGGCGCAGCAGGCCGCCGCGGGCCTGCAGGGAGCGGTCCACGCCCCACTCGCGGTAGAAGTCCGCCGCGGGGTCGTGGGTGAGGAAGTGGGCGACGTCGAAGCCGATGCCGCCGCCGCCGATGACCGCCACGCGCTCGCCCACGGGGGCTCCCGCGAGCACCTCCTTGTAGCCGAGCACGGTGGGCCCGTCCTCGCCGGGGATCCCGGGCACGCGGGGGGTGACGCCCGTGGCCACGACCACCCGGTCCGCGAACTCCAGGTCCGCGGCGGTGGCGGTGCGTCCGGTGCGCACGGAGACGCCCAGCTCGGCCAGGCGGGTGCGGAAGTAGCGGATGGTGTGGGCGTAGTCCTCCTTGCCCGGGATGCGCCGCGCCAGCTGGAACTGCCCGCCGATCTCGTGGTGCTCCTCGAACAGGGTGACCCGGTGGCCGCGCTGCGCGGCGGCCTCCGCGAACGCCAGACCCGCGGGGCCCGCGCCCACCACGGCGATCCGCTCCGCTGTGCGGGTGGGGCCCAGCACCAGCTCGTCCTCGCGCATGGCACGCGGGTTGACCAGGCAGGACATCCGCTTGCCGGAGAACGTGTGGTCCAGGCACGCCTGGTTGCACGCGATGCAGGTGTTGATCTGGGCGGAGCGCCCCTCGCGGGCCTTCGCCACGAACTCGGGGTCCGCGAGGAACGGGCGGGCGAGGCACACGAGGTCCGCGTCCCCGCGCTCGATCACGGCCTCGCCGATCTCCGGGGTGTTCATGCGGTTCACCGCCGCGACGGGAACGCTCAGCTGCTCCCGCAGGGCGCGGCTCACCCACGTGAACGCGGCGGGCGGGACACTCGTGGCGATCGTGGGGATCCGCGCCTCGTGCCAGCCGATGCCCGTGTTGATGAGCGAGGCGCCCGCCGCCTCGACCTCGCGGCCGAGGGCGAGCACCTGCTCGAACTCCTGCGCGTCCGGCACCAGGTCCAGCGCGGACAGGCGGTACATGATGAGGAAGTCCGGGCCCGTGGCCTCCCGCACGCGCTGGACGATCTCCACGGGAAAGCGGCGGCGCGCGGCGTCCGAGCCGCCGTAGCGGTCCGTGCGCCGGTTGGTGTGCTCCACCAGGAACTCGTTGATGAGGTAGCCCTCGGAGCCCATGATCTCCACGCCGTCGTAGCCGGCCTGCTGGGCGAGCTGCGCGGCCCGTGCGAAGTCCTCCACGGTGCGCCGCACGTCCTCCGTGCTCAGCTCGCGCGGGGTGACCTTGTTGATGGGCGCGCGAATGGGGGAGGGCGCCACGGCATCCGCGTGCATGGCGTACCGGCCGCTGTGCATCAGCTGCAGGGCGATCAGCCCGCCCTCCGCGTGCACGGCGTCCGTGACCGTGCGGTGCGGGGGAAGCTGCGCCGGATCGCTCAGGTGCGCGCCGTCCTGCCGGGCCGCGCCCTCCCGGTTGGGGGAGATCCCGCCCGTGACGATCAGCCCCGCGCCGCCGCGCACCCGCTCCACGTAGAACCGGGCGAGCTCGTGCTCGCCGCCCGGGGTCTCCTCCAGACCGGTGTGCATGGACCCCATGATCACGCGGTGCGGCAGGGTGGTGGACCCCACGCGCAGCGGGGACAGAAGGTGGGGATAGGCGCTCATCCGATACTCCAGGTCTCAGGTATTTCTCCCCACACTAGGGCCCGTGAGGTGGATCACCAATCCGGTGGTCCCGGTGGTCCCGGAGCTCCTGGCCCGCCCGGTGCTGCCGGTGCCGCGGACCCTGGCGCGCCGCTGTCCGCCGCACTATTGTGAATACATCACAATAAGTGGGTTCAGTGGGGTCCCGACCCGGGGTCCCGGGCCCTCTCAGGAGGTTCTCATGGCCAAGAAGTCCACGCGGAACGCCGCGTTCACCGTCCCCGGTCTCACCACCGAGCAGGGCCACGCGGTGGCAGACATCCTGCAGCAGCGCCTGCACGCGCTCAACGACCTGCAGCTGACCCTCAAGCACGCCCACTGGAACGTGGTGGGCCCCAACTTCATCGCGGTGCACGAGATGCTGGACCCGCAGATCGACGAGGTCCGCGGCTACGTGGACGAGCTCGCCGAGCGCATGGCCACCATGGGTGTCTCCCCGAGCGGGTTGCCCGGCGCCATCGTGGCCGAGCGCACGTGGGACGACTACAGCGTGCACCGCGCCCCCGGTGTGGAGCACCTGGCGGCACTGGACCTCGTCTACGACGGCGTGATCAGCGACCACCGCGAGGCCCTGGCCCGTGTGAGCGACGTGGACCCCATCACCGAGGACATGCTGATCGGGCAGGTCCGCGGTCTCGAGCTGTTCCAGTGGTTCATGCGCTCGCACATCGAGTCCGGCAGCGGTGTCCTGGAGCACGCGGGGGCGCGCACGGAGAAGGGCGCCGCCAAAGCCGTGAAGTCCTCCCCGAAGGCGACGAAGTCCTCCGGGAGGACGGCCACGTCCCCCGCGAAGGCGAGCAGGAAGAAGTAGCGGCCACCCCGCGCAGTGCACGAGCCCCGGGACCGTGGCGGGCGGCGTCGTCCGCCACGGTCCCGGGGCTCGTGTGCGCAGGGACTCCGGCACACCAAGGATGCCGTGCACCGGGGACTCCGGCTCGGGCGCCCCGGCAGCCAGGTGCCGGGACGCCGGCGCCGGGTCAGGAGAGGGTGGCCACCCGGATGGTCTCCGGCAGGGCCTTGATGGCCGCGACGACGTCCTCGGTGACCCCGTTTCCGCAGTCCGTGACCAGGTAGCCCATCTGGGCCTTGGTCACGAGCTGCTGGCGGTCCACGTTGATCCCGTGCTCGCCCAGCACCGAATTGACACGCGCCAGCACGCCCGGGACGTTGCTGTGGATGTGCAGCAGGCGGGTGCCGTGGATCGAGGGGTCCAGCTGCACCTCGGGGAAGTTCACCGAGAGGCTCGTGGTGCCGTAGCGGCAGTAGTCGACCAGCTTGCCGGAGACGAAGCCGCCGATGTTCTCCTGCGCCTCCGCGGTGGAGCCCCCCACGTGCGGGGTGAGGATGAGGTTGGGCAGTCCCTGCAGGTCGGAGACGAAGGGCTCCCCGGCGGCCTTGGGCTCGGAGGGGTAGACGTCGAGTCCGGCGCCGGCCAGGTGCCCGGAGACGAGGGCCTCCCGCAGCGCCTCGAGGTCCACCACGTGACCGCGGGAGAGGTTGAGGAAGATGGAGCGCGGGCGCATCTGGCGGAACTGCTCGCGGCCGAACATGTTGGTGTTGGACTCGCGCCCGTCCACGTGCAGGGTGACCGTCTCCACCGTGTTCAGCAGCTGCTCCAGGGAGTCGCACCGGGTGGCGTTGCCCATGGCCAGGCGGTCCACGATGTCGTAGTAGTAGACGTCCATGCCGAAGGCCTCGGCCACCACCGAGAGCTGCTTGCCGATGTTGCCGTAGCCCACGATCCCCAGGGTGCGGCCGCGGACCTCGTGGGAGCCCTCCGCGGACTTGTTCCACACGCCCTGGTGCATTGCGGCGTTCTTGTCCGTGAGGTGACGGGCCAGGGCGATGATCTCCCCGAGTGCCAGTTCCACCACGGAGCGGGTGTTGGAGAAGGGGGCGTTGAAGACGGCCGTGGCGGTGTCCGTGGCCGCGGTGAGGTCGATCTGGTTGGTCCCGATGCAGAACGCGCCCACGGCCATCAGCTGGGGATGGGCCTCGAAGACCTCGCGGGTCACCTGCGTCTTGGAGCGGATCCCCAGCAGGGACACACCCTCCAGGGCATCCACCAGCTCCGCCGGATCCAGGGCCCCCTTGCGGGTCTCCACCTCGAAGCCGCGGCTGCGCAGGGCGTCGACGGCGTCAGCATGAATGTTTTCCAGCAGTAAGGCCTTCACGCGTTCATCCTACGGGGTGGCCTCACGGCCGCGAAAAGCGGGGCGGGGAGGCGGCACCGGTCCCCGGGCGTGGAAAGATCCACGGCCCCCACCGTGCGGTGGGGGCCGTGGGCTCCGGGCGCCCGGCGCGTGCCGCCGCCCGGGGGTGCGGGCTGGATCAGCCGGTGACGCCGAAGGCCTTGAGGAAGTCGAGCACGATGCCCGCGATGGTGCCGAGGCTCTGGATGATCGAGGTGAAGATGTCCACGATGAGTGTCCTTTGCTGTTGATCGTTCAGTGAAGGTCACCGGGTCACCCCCGAGCAGATCCTGCGGCGGTCCTGCTCCGACCCGGTGGACACCACGCTACGGAGCCGCCCTGCCCGGGCAACACCGCCCAGCGGCCAGACCTTGCATGGACCACCGGCCAGGGGAGCGCTGGCCGATCGGCCAGCGCGGTGTCCCCGCTCCAGCGCGGGTGAAGTGCGGCGCCCGGAACCGCAGCGGGCTTCAGTCCCGGTACGCGCTCAGCAGCCGCTGCACGACGGCGTCCATGCCGTACTCGCGGGCAATGGTCTCCCGTGCGGCCCGTCCAGCGCGTTCCCGCAGGACAGGGTTCCCCAGCAGCTCGTCGAGCGCGTCCTCGAGGGCCTGCTGGGTGTCGTCCACCACCGCGCCGGACCCAGTGCGGCGCACGGTGTCCGCCAAACCGCACGTGTCCGTGACCACCACGGGCAGTCCGCTGGACATGGCCTCCAGGACGGACATGGGGTACGGCTCGTCCACGGACGGCAGGACGTAGAGCTCCGAGTCCCGCATCCACTGGGCGGCCCCCGCAGAGTCCACGGGACCCGCCCACGTGAGACGGTCCCCGAGGCCGGACTCGGCGACGGCCCGGCGCACGGCGTCCCCCTGGCCCTCGTCCGGGCCCACCAGGGTGAACGTGGCGCTGGGGTACCGGTGCGCGAGGGTGCGGGCCGCGGCGACGAACGCGAGTGGGCGCTTGCGCTCCTGCAGCCGGGCGAGGAACAGCACGCGGCACGCGTCCCCCTCCCGCACGGGGCGGGGCTCGGGGCTGACCGGCATGCCGTTGCGCAGCTCCATGAGGTTCACCGGACCGCGCGCCACCCGGGCCACTTCCTGCTCCTCCCGGGGGGTGAGGTGGAAGACGCGGTGGGCGTCGCGCAGCACCCGGCGGGTCAGGACGGCGTCCAGGGGTCCCGCGAGCGGGTTGTCCGAGGGGTCGATCATCCCGTGGGTCTGCAGCACCGTCCGGGTGCCCGCGCGCTGCGCGAGCCACGCGGCCGGCAGCGTCAGCAGGTCACGGGCGGTGTGGACGTGCACCACGTCCGCGCTCGCCGAGACCCGGCGCACCCACGCGAGCATGGCCGGTGAGGTGAGGCCCGCGAAGCCTGCCCCCGGCAGGACGTAGTGCGGCGGGAACAGGGCCGTGCGCACGCCGTCGCGCTCCGTGGGCAGCGGGGTGCCCAGCTCGGAGCCGGTGGCGGCGAGGACGACGTCGTGACCGGCGTCGGCCAGCGCACGGCACTGGTTGAAGGCGACGGTGGTGGGGCCGCCGTACGCGTTGGTGCCCGAGACGAGGGCGACGACCTGGAGGATCCGCATGCCGCTCACACCCCCGCCGCGGCCGGGGCCAGCACGCGCGCGCCGGCCGGGACGTCCCGGGTGACCAGTGCGGTGGCGCCCACCACCGCACCCTCGCCCACGGTCACGCCGCGCAGGACCGTGGCGCGCAGGGCGATCCACGCGCCGTCGGCCACCGTGACGGGAGCGTTGTCGAACTCGAAGGCGGGGTCGTCAGCGCGGTGGCTGCCCGTGCAGAGCATGGCGCCCTGCGAGATGCACACGTCCGATCCGATCGTGATGGGCTCCAGGTTCAGCAGCCACGCGCCGACGCCGATCCACGAGTTCTCGCCCACGCTCAGCTTCCAGGGCCAGTGGATCCGCACGTCGTGGCGGATCAGTGTGCCCTCGCCGATCTGCGCCCCGAACGCCCGCAGGATGCGCGCGCGCACGCGCGGGGGGCACAGCACGGAGCGCTGCAGCGGCTCCACGACGAGTGCCCAGGCCGCGCACTGCAGGGTGCTGCGGCCCTTGTCGTAGCCGCGCCCCGTGAAGGTGGCGAGGCGGCGTCTCTGGTGTGTCATGTTCTCTCCCCTGTGTTGGTCGAACGGTTGAATGATCGAACGGTCGTGCAGTCGGGTGACGGCCCGGTGGTGGGCCGTCATCGAGGCTCCCGGGGCTACCTGGCGGATGCGGGGTGGTGAACCGGTGGCGAGTAGGCGATCTTCCCCTCGTGGGTCACCAGCCGGGCCACGGTGAATCCGCTCCGAACGGTGGTGACCTGCTGGTCTCCCACGATCTTGGCGGGCGGATTCGTGTACGCCACCTCAGCGGCGTCGAGGGCCAGACCTGCAGGCCAGGTGTTGTGGAGCAGCTCCAGGCAACGGACCGAGTCCTTGCTCTTCACCCTCGTCCCGGAGGGGTTCGGGCCCCCGCCGTGCTGGAGCTCCGCGAGCGCGGCGAAGTCCGCTGCTCCGTGAGAGCTCACGGAGTAGTAGCGACGCCGGTCGGGCGTCGGCACTGCCGGGTCCCCTGCGTCGAGGACGACCACGGGGGCGCTGCGGGTGCTGCTGAGGTGTCTGCCGGACTCGTCCAGCAGCTCCACCACGGCGAAGGCGTGATCTCCTCCCTTCAGCGGGAGCGCTTCTTCCACGGCTGCCGTCGTCACGCTGCCGGGCCCGGCGGGACGAGAGGTGGACTCGGCGAGCACACGTCCTCCCGCGGAGGTGACCCGGAGGTGCACCGTCACGGGTGTGCTCCCGTGGTTGATCGCCAGGCCTTCCGCCAGGAGTTCCTGGCCCGCGACCAGGTACTGCGGCGTGGTCACGTACGCGCGTGAATCGCCGTCCGCCTGGCCAACGCCCCGGAACACCGCGGAGTAGTGGGCCAGCAGGTCTGCTCTGGTGGTGCCCCAGTCGGAGGTCGGCTGCACCGAGGTGTGCTCCACGGCGTCGTTCCACGTGACCGCGGTCAGCCACGTCGGGTTCGCCGCCAGCTGCTTCTCGAGATGAGCGCGCCACAGCTCGGTGCCGCGGGCGTCCACGTAGCCTCCGTGGGACGTCTCCCGGTCGTACCCGGGCAGCGACCCTCCCGCGAAGGGGACCCCTTTGTCAGCGGCCCAGGCGGTGAAGTCCTCCAGGACCTGCGTCTCCTTGTCCTCGAACAGCCACACCGCGTCGAAGCAGCGGGCGTAGGGGTCGACGACGGACGTGTCGAGCCGGTCACCGTGCTGGCTCGCCTGGGTGGTCAGCTCGGCGACCAGGAACACCTCGGTGCCTCCCTCGCGGAGGCCGGTGCGCACCGAGTCCCACTGTTCGGGGGTGAGGGAACGGGCGTTGTAGATCCAGACCACCAGCGCACTGCCGGAGCGGGCTGCAGAGGGGTGCCGGGCGGCGGCCTCCGCGTACTGCTCCACCAGCTCCCTGGCGCTCCTGGGCGAGGAGACGAGGAGGCACGGAGCCACCGAGAACCCCCGAGGCTGCGGGCCCTCCCACGTGCGGTCCGCGGCCGTCATCCAGTCACCCACGAAGTCACCCCCGGAGTTGACCCCCTCCAGCAGGAGGATCTGCATGCCGGTGAGACCGGCCGCACGCGCTTGGTCCACCTGGTCCGCGACGAGGGTGTCGTAAGGGGTGTCCCGAGGGGCGAAGGACAGCGGGCGCTCGCTGCCGTAGGCGACGTCGTCGCCGTCAGCCAGGGGCAGGCCCTGGGGCACCGCGTGGGCCCACACCTCACGGCGTTCGAGCGCACTCGGAGCAGGGATCTTCGGCGCGGGGCCCCCCGCGTCCGAGCAGGACGCGGTAGTGCCCACCACAGCAGCCCCGGCCAGGGTCAGGAAAGCGCGTCTGCTCGTCCTGCCCCTGGCCGCGGAGGAGTGCTCGTCACGCCAGTGCATCGGCAACTGGGCCTCTCGCGGCGGACTCCCCGGTGCGCGCCCTGCGCAACGACCAGCGGCGCAGGAACGCGGCAGTGGCGGGCCGCAGCACGCGTTCGAGCAGGGCGACGGCAATCATCATGGAGATGATGCGGCTCACCGCACGGGTGTTGTACTGGGTGATCATCACCACCGTGAGCATGGCCATCCCCAGCAGGGCGGAGAGGAAGAGCACCATGGTGGGGTGGGGGTTGGAGCCCACGCTGCGGAGGCACCCCCGGACCACCAGCCCCCACACGAGGGTGAACAGCATGAGGGCAAAGCCGCCGAAGCTCGCCCACTCGCCCAGGGCGGAGTAGGGGATGAACTCGTGGACACGCATCGAGAACAGGATGTCGTCCCACCCCACGAGACGGCCCGGCCCCGGGTTGAGAGAGATCAGCATGTCCTGCTGTGTGATGCCGTACTCGTGGCTCGTGAAGACCAGCAGCGGCACGCTGAACCCGAAGCTGCTGGTGGTGGTGAGCAGGGACTCCTTGATGAAGGACGGCTCGAGGATCACCTCGGAGATCGCGCGGGCGTAAGGGATCAGACCGTGCTCGGTCAGGTCGCGGCAGTAGAGCGGGATGGGCAGAAGCACCACCGTGACGAGGACCGTGAACAACCACCCCAGCCACGAGACCCGGCCACCCGCGAGAAACCTGCCCACCATGTAGAGCACGACCACGCCGGCGAACACGCGCGTGGCGCATGCGAAGAGCAGCACGAGCCACAGGACCATGGCGATTCTGCCCAGCAACGGGTGCCGGACGGACAGGAACCCGGCCGCGAGCACCGCCATCGGCTGTGCCACGCTCGAGGCGGAGACGAGAGCCGGCGGGGCCGTGAAGATCAGGTACTGCGGCGCCTCCAGCAGGTACCGTCCCTTCGTCGCCACCAGCGCGGCCATGGCGCCGAACGTGATGAGGATCCACAACCACGAGAGCGGTCGCACCTGTTTGCCGATCGTCGAGATCAGCACCGTCCAGGACGGTGGGCGGCCCGGCAGCGGAACGAGGAGTGCGAGCAGCAGCCCGCAGATCGCCCATGAGACCAGGCGCGCCGCATCGGGGTGGTTGTACGCGGCCCAGACCGGCGTGAACGGACTGGGAACGGTGATCACCGAGTGGTCCAGGAAGTAGACCGTGGAGGCCCAGCTGACCAGCAGGAAAACGATCAGGGTGAGCACCGGGACGCGGTCCATCGTGATCGCATCGCGCCACTTCATGACCACAGTGCGTCGTTCTGTCCAGCGGTGGCCGACGACGTGTGGTGGCGGGGTGCCGCGCGTCGGCGAGTGGCCGCCTGAGCTGCGGCAAGGCCCAGGACGGCACCCAGGGTCCCCCCGATGAGGGCCCACTGGCTCACACTGGGCTTGTCGCTCGTCGTGGCGGAGCTGCCCTTCTGGACGATGGAGACGTCCACCTGGGGTGCTCCGTCGCTCTGGGGTGAGAACTGACGGATGGAGTCACGGAGCCCTGCCGCGAGGTCGTCCGCGATGGCGGCGCTGCGCTCCTTGTCCGCGTCCGTGTAGGCGAGCTTGATGAGGCTCGAGCCGGTGGGGACCTCCACGGTCAGGTCCTTGGAGATCTCGTCCGTGCCCTTGCCGTGGTCCGCAGCCTCCTGCAGAACGCTCGAGGTCATCGCGAGGTTGTTGTAGGTGGGCATGTTGCTGAGGATGTACTGCGAGACGGTCTCCGTCTGGGTGCTCGGCAGACTCTTCGTCGGTGTCACCATCACCGTGGTGGTGGACGTGTAGCTCTCGGGCCGAAGGGCGGCCACGCCCGCTCCAAGTGCCGCTCCCAGGACGGTGGCGCCCAGGACGATCCCCAGGAATCTGACAATGACGTTCTTGACACGTGGTGACACGTGATCCCCCCAATTTTCTCCTGTGTTCCCGTCAGCCCGACGGGAAACCCCAATGTTCGCGTAGCTGTAAATGGGGACAAACTTCTTTACCATTACCCCCTATTGGGGGACAGGGCCATATTTCTGACGACGGCACCCCGGGTATTCCGTGCGCCCCCGCGCCGTCCTGGCGGCTGTGCAACGGTTTGGCCGCTCAGCCCCGAGATTCCGGGGAATAGCCGCTGCCGCCATGATCGGCACCCCTGTCCCGCTTTCCCCATGATAACCTGAATATCGTTCTGCGTTTCTATGACAAAGAATTTGTCCGCAGATGTTCACCCCGGGGAGCCGACGACGGTGGGGTGATTCGTGGTTATCAGGGGAGAGTGCCACCATGCCGAAACTGACCGTCATCATGCCCGCCTACCGCGCGGGCGCCACCGTGGAGACCGCGGTGCGCTCCACGCTGCTGGCCATGCCGCGCGACGCCGAGCTCGTGGTGTCCGTGGACGGGCCGGACGCCGAGACGGAGGCCGCCGCGCGCCGCGTCACCGACCCGCGCGTCGTCGTGCGCGCGAACAGCCGCAACCTGGGGACGGTGGCGTGCATGCGCGCCGCGCTCGACACCACGGACAGCGAGCTGGTGGCGCGCACCGACGCCGACGACATCTCGCTGCCCTGGCGCTTCCGCGTGACCCTGCCGGCACTGCGGGAGGCGGAGGTCGTGTGCGCCGGGGGGATCCGCTTCGGGCAGGGGAGGCTGCCGCGTCCGTCCTACCCCCGAGGTCTCACGAGCACGGAGCTCGGCCTCCTGCTGCCGTTCGTCAACCCGCTGTTCCACTCGAGCATGGTGGCCACGAGGGCGTCCCTCGAGGCCGCCGACGCCTACGCGGTCCCCAACGCCGCGGAGGACTACGTGCTGTGGCTCGACGCGCTGCGCACGGGCTCGCGCATCGTGAAGCTGGCGACGCCGGTGATCGGCTACCGGCTCAGCGCCACCCAGCTCTCTGGGGCACCGGACTACCACGACCGGATCGCCGCGGATCCCGAGGTCAACAGGGCCTGGCGCGAGTGGGCCCTGGCCGGAGGTCTGCCGTGGCTCGTGGACAACGGCGGGCGGCCGGGGTCGCCCCAGGGCACCCCCGGGCAGCTCGACGCGGTCGTGGCAGGGGTGCGCCCCGGGACCCGCCGGTACGCGCGGCGCAACATTGCGGCTGCCGCGGGCGTGATGGCGGCGCCGGCGTGCTGAACCAGATCAAGTCGCTCATCGAGCGTGCCCTGCCGCGGGTGTCCTCGGCCCTGGTGATCCTCACGCTCGCCGCGTTCACCAACCCGCACTACGTGGGCATCTACAACGTGGTGACGCTGCTCTACACGGCCATCCAGGTCACGATCGACTCTGGTGCCCGGTTCGCCGTCATGCGCGTGCTCACGGAGCCCGGCGGTATGAAGATCATGAACCGGTACCGGGCCATCATGCCGCTGCTGGCGTTCGTGCTGCTCGTGGGACTCATGCTGATCATGAGGTGGCGGGGCACCCTGGAGAACTGGCACGAGTTCTTCCAGGTGCTGCCTGTGGCCTTCGCGCCCGGGTTCGGTGCACTGGGACTGCTCTACGTGGGCACCCTGCAGGCAACCAGTCAGTGGGGTCTGCTGGCGCGCCTCCAGCTGCGCGCCTCCCTCGCAGGCCTGCTGGTGGGCGGCACCGTCCTGGTCCTCACCCACTCGCTGCTCGGCCCGTCCCTGCAGCTGGCTGTCACGGAGGGTGTCTTCGCTCTGCTGTGCTGGTGGCGGGCCCGCCGCAACACGCATCCCATCCCCCACGCGGAGCCGGGGGAGCAGTCCATCCTCTCGGACATGGGCGCCATGTCCGGGTACGCGCTCATGGCCTGGTTCCAGGGTCAGGCGGAGCGGCTGTTCATGACCTTCTTCGCGGGCACCGCCGTGCTGGGGACGTACACGGCGGGCAGCGCTGTGGGCCGCGCTCCGGGGGACGCCCTGGCGGCGTCGACCGCCAACATGGTGCGCGTGGGCATCGCCGACAAACAGACGGCGCGCGAGATCCGCGAGACCAGCGAGCGCTACCTCTTCGGGGCCCTGCTGATCGCTGTGGTCGGCGTGGTGGTGGCGCAGGTGGCCTCGATCGTTCTGGTTCCGCTGCTGGGAGAGAAGTGGACGCTGGCCATGTCCATGGTGCCGTTCATCGCCATGGTCTCCTTCCCCGGCGTGCTGTCCTGGGCTGCGTCGGTGCTGCTCGTGCGCACCGGGTCCGCGTGGAAGACGTTCGTGGGCCCGGTGATCGGCATTGCCTTCGGTGCCGTGATCGCCTGGGTTGCCTCCTTCGACCTCCACCTCGCGGCCACCGTCCTGGTGCTGCGCGAGTTCACCGTGGTACTGGTGGCGTACCTGTTCATCGGCAGGGCGGCGCCCTGGCGCTCCTTCTGGCTGGCGTCCGGGCTCTCCGCCGTGGGCCTCGCGGCGTGCTGGCTCGTGGTTCTCTGACGGGGATTCGGAGGAGGGGGGTCACCTCGATCACGGCATCCGCCGCAGTCGTCCATGTCTTCGTTGTCCGCCCGAACGGACGGAGGAGTGCTGTGCGGCCAGCCACGTCCCGCGGCCCCCGCCTCCGACGGCTCACGGTCCTCGCCCCGGCGGGAACGGCACGACGACGGCGGGTGACCTCGTTTCGAGGCCACCCGCCGTCGTCGTGCGTGGGTGCGTCCGCCACAGGCGTCCGGAGGGTCAACCCCGCGCGGACTCGCGGTGCGCGCGGTACCAGGCCACGGCGTCGTCGAGACCCGTGGGGAGGTCGATGGACGCGGACCACCCGAGAGAGCTCAGGTGGGAGACGTCCATGAGTTTGCGCGGGGTGCCGTCAGGCTTGGAGGCGTCCCACCGGGTGACCCCCTGGTACCCGGTGGCCGTGGCCACGAGATCGGCGAGTTCCCTGATGGTCAGGTCCTCTCCCGTGCCCACGTTCACCTGCTGCGGCCCGTCGTAGTGCTCCATGAGGAACAGGCAGGCTGCCGCGAGGTCGTCCACGTGCAGGAACTCGCGGCGCGGTGAGCCGGAGCCCCAGTTCACGATCTCCTCGTCACCGTTGCGCACGGCCTCGTCGTAGCGGCGGATCATGGCCGGCAGCACGTGCGAGCCGGTGGGGGAGAAGTTGTCCCCGGGGCCGTACAGGTTGGTGGGCATGGCCGAGATCCAGGGCAGCCCGTACTGGCGGCGCACCGACTGGACGTGCAGGATGCCGGCGATCTTGGCGATCGCGTACGCGTCGTTCGTGGGCTCCAGATAGCCGGTGAGCAGGGCGTCCTCCCGCAGCGGCTGCTCCGCGAGCTTGGGGTAGATGCAGGACGAGCCCAGGAACAGGGAACGTTCCACCTCCACCGCGCGGGCGGCGTCCAGGAGGTTGAGCTGGATGCGCAGGTTGTCCGAGAGGAAGTCCACCGGGCGGGTGCTGTTGGCCCCGATGCCTCCGACCTTCGCCGCAGCGAGCACCATGTAGCGGGGCCGGTGCTCGGCCATGAAGGCCTCCACGGCCTCGCGGTCCCGCAGGTCCAGCTCCTTGGACGTGGCCCCGACCAGGTTCTCGAACCCCTGGGACTCCAGGTGCCGCCAGACGGCGGAGCCCACGAGCCCGCGGTGCCCTGCCACGTAGAACGGGGCGGCGCGGTCCAGCTCCGCGGGCGAGTAGACCACCCCGTCCGTGGTGCGAGCGTCGGCCGGGTCGCTCACGGTGCGCGGCCACCGGGCGTTGGGAGCAGGGGCGCCCAGGTGCTCGTCGGTGTGCATCTCGCTCCTCATGCGGCGTGCTCCGGGGCCCAGATGTGCTGGGAGACGGTGTCGATCCACGGGGTGCCGGCGCACTCGAGCGCGGCGCGGTCCGCGTCCACCATGATGCGCGCGAGCTCGGGTGCGTGCACGGTGGCCTTCCAGCCGAGCTTCTCCTCGGCCTTGGAGGGATCGCCGATCAGGGCGTCCACCTCGGTGGGGCGCAGGTAGCGCTCGTCGAAGCGCACGTGCTTCTCCCAGTCCAGCCCGGCGTGCTCGAAGGCGGTCTCGAGGAACTCCCGCACGGTGCTGGGGCACCCGGTGGCGAGCACGAAGTCCTCCGGCTCGTCCACCTGCAGCATGCGCCACATGCCCTCCACGTACTCCGCGGCGTAGCCCCAGTCGCGGATCGCGTCCAGGTTGCCCATGTACAGGTGCTCCTGCTTGCCCGCCGCGATCGCCGCGACGGCGCGGGTGATCTTGCGGGTCACGAACGTCTCGCCGCGGCGCGGGGACTCGTGGTTGAAGAGGATGCCGTTCACCGCGAACATGTCGTAGGCCTCGCGGTAGTTCTTGGTGATCCAGTAGGAGTAGATCTTGGCCGCGCCGTACGGGGACCGCGGGTAGAACGGGGTGTCCTCGTTCTGCGGCGGCGGAGTGGCACCGAACAGCTCGGACGTGGAGGCCTGGTAGAAGCGGCACTTCACGCCCGCGCGGCGCACGGCCTCCAGCAGACGCACCGTGCCCAGCCCGGTGGTGTTGCCGGTGTGCTCGGGCTCGTCGAAGGACACGCGCACGTGGGACTGCGCCGCCAGGTTGTAGACCTCGTCCGGGTCGATCTCACCCAGCAGCGTGACCAGACGCGCGGCGTCCGAGAGGTCCCCGTAGTGCAGGAACATCTGTGCGTCCGGATTGTGCGGGTCCTGGTAGAGGTGGTCGATCCGCGTGGTGTTGAACGTGGACGCACGGCGGATCAGACCGTGGACCTCGTAGCCCTTGGACAGCAGCAGCTCCGCGAGATAGGAGCCGTCCTGGCCGGTGATGCCCGTGATGAGTGCCTTCTTGGTCATGGTGTTCTCTCCCCTGGTGAATCGGTGTGTCAGGAATGGGCGGCCGCGGGTTCGCGCCGTTCGGCGGCGACGGGCCGCAGCTTGTGCAGCGCGGAGACGAACGAGCGCACGGCTGCGCCACGGCTGAGCACCTCCCGCACGTAGCGACGACCGCCGCGGTGAGTGGCTCCCCCAGTGGTGATCCACTCCTCGTGGAGGGACACGGCCCCGGCCACCAGGGCCTCGGGGTCCCCCGGTTCCACGCGGATCCCGGCGTCCGCGGCCGTGAGCTCCGCCGCGGAGGGGCTCTGCGCCTCCACGGCCGCCAGGACCGGGCGGTCCGCCGTGAAGTAGCTGGTGAGTTTGCTGGGCACGCACATCTCGGTCAGACCGGGACGCTCGTTGACCAGCAGGATGTCCGCGGCGCGCAGCAGGCCCGCGTAGGTGTCGTCGTCCACGCTGGGCAGCACCTCGAACCGCGGGGTGCGGGAGGCGAGCTCCTGGAGCTGGGGGCGCTGGTGCCCGCCGCCCACGAGCACGAAGCGCAGCGGGGCGCCGTCGCGCTCGGCCACCCGCGCGGCGGCGGCGACGTTCGCGAGGTCCTGCTTGGCCCCCATGTTGCCGGTGTGCAGCACCACCACGTCCTCGGGAGCCCACCCGAAGCGGCGGCGCAGCGCGTCCGTGTCCACAGCGGGCGACTCGGCGATGTGGGTCCAGTTGCGCACCGTGGTGATGCGCTCGCCCGCCACGCCCATGTGACGGCGCAGGTAGTCGGAGAACCGGTCGTGGATCACGACGACGCCTTCGCAGGAGCGCAGGAAGGTCCCCTCCACGGCGCGCATCACGCGGGTCACGGGGCCCTTGGCCGCGCCCGTCTCGGACAGGCCCGCGGTGTAGATGTCGTGGACCCACGCGATCACGGGGGTGCGTGTCAGTGCCGCCCGCACCCTGACGATGGCAGAGGCGAAGAGGGCCGGCGTGATGACCACCACGACGTCGGGCTTGCCCCACGGTGCGGTGACCGTGCGCAGCCCGAAGACGATCTCCATGCCCAGCCGACGGATCTGCCCGGCATCGTGCGGCACGGGGTGGCCGACGCGCAGGACGGGAACGCCGTCGATCGCCTCCCGGCGGCCGCCACTGTGCTCGTAGCCCTCGCGCACCTGCCACTGCGGATAGTGCGGCAGGCCCGTGATGACCTCCGTGTCCCAGCCGACCTCGCGCAGCGCGCGTGCCATGCCGGCCGTGTACGGGGCGATGCCCGTGTGCTCCGGCGAGTAGTTGAGCCCGACGATCAGGATGCGTGGTGCCACGCTGTCTCCTCCCCCATGAAAGCGGGGCTGTGCCCCGGCTTCCCCCAGTTGCCACGGGCCTCCCCAGACCCGCGGTCATTCCCCGTGATTCATCGGGAATGCAGAACGTGCCGCCGACTTCTCTCCCGCGCCGTGCGACGTTTGCCATCATAATCACGCCGCATCCGGTGTGTCGCAAGAATGATGACAAATCTGTGTGGGCCCATATAGGTACAAGCAGGCGAAAGCGCACGTCGGAGCCGGAAAAACAGTCGCACAAATGTAAAACCACACATTGGGGGACGTGCGGCACGGGTGACTTTTCGATGCGTCGGGCTATGATTTGTGAGTGCAAAGCCGCACGACTTCCGCGGGGGAACGCGGGGTCTGGAGGCACGTCGCCGTGGGCGGTGACGAGCAACGTGCACGCGGGGGAGAGCTCGCCGAGAGGTGGGAACGAGGCGATGGGGCACGGCTGAGGTGCCCCCTGAGTGGGACTGGGGAGAATTCATGCGTAGTGCCGGGCAGGCAAGTTTTCTGACGGGGGACGACCACACCATTCATGCGTGGCTCCACGGTCCCCCGGACAATCGAGTTCGTGGTGCGGTGGTCATTGCCCCCGCACTGGCGCGCGAGGAGGTGGTGAGCCACCGCAGCATGCGGCTCGTGGCCGCGCGTGCTGCCGAACGGGGGTGGCTGGTGATCCGGCTCGCCTGGAGCGGGACGTCCGAGTCCGGTGAACGGCCCGCCGGCAGCGACCCCGTGGCCGTGTGGCACCGGGACCTCGCCCTGGCACACCGCACGGCGCGGGACCTGGTGGGCCCCGAGCTCCCCGTTCACGGGATCGGGCTGCGGATCGGTGCGGCTGTGCTGGCCACCTCGGAGCTACGGTTCGACCGGCGGGTGCTGTGGGAGCCGGTCTCCGGCGCCGTCTACATGCGCCAGTACACGGGGCTGCGCCGCGCGAGCGGCCTGGACCTGCCTCCCGTGGCGGAGGACGGCGTGGAGATCGGCGGGGCACACTTCTCGGATGCCGAGGCGGCCGCCATCCGCGCGCTTCCGGATCCCCGCAAGCTCACGACGCCGGGACTGGTGCCGGTCCGCGAGGAGGACCGTTCCGTGGCGAAGAAGCTCTACGGTGTGGCCGCCATCTACGCCAAGGCCTCGCCGCCCGCCATAGCCGCGCTCGTCGGACGGCTCGAGAACAGCGCACCCACCACGGCCCAGCGTGGCGAGTGGGTGGACGTCAGCAGCTGGGAGCCCGTCACCTCGGCCCGCTTCCACGTGGCCGAGTTCGGCGTGGACGTGGAGGAGGAGCTGCTGGAGCTGGGCCCGGACCGCATGCCCGCGTCCTACACCCACCCCGTGGGGCGTCACGGCACGGGCGCGGGAGCTGCTCTGCTCGCCCCGCCCTCGGCTGATCCGAAGGACGGTCCCACCGGCCTGTGGGCGGTCCAGGCCCGCCGGCTCGCCGCCCGAGGCGTCCCCGCGATGCGCATCGAGCGCCACCACTGCGGTGACGGGGCCGGACTGGACGAGGTCAAGGACATCAACCCCTACACCGGCGTGGGCGTGGCGGACCTGGACCTCGGGGCCACCTGGCTCCGTGAGCGCACGGGGGAGAACGTCACGGGCGCGGGACTCTGCGTGGGGGGCTGGCTCGTGGCCATGGCTCCGCCCACGAGCGCCATGACCAGCCGGGTGGTGCTCAACAACGTGGCCTGGCGCGCGGGCGAGGGGTACTACGACAAGCTCTACCGCAACTGGGACGTGGACGCCGTGCTGGAGCAGCTGCGGACCATGAGCGACGTGGAGGTCAACGCAGGCTGGCGCACCCGCGCGAAGGACAAGGTGCGCCGCCGCATGCCGTACCTCCTGTGGCTCGTCCTCGGCCGGCGGAACATCCCCAACGTGCCCGAGGTGGTCATGGAGTACGCCTCTCGGGGTGCCGAGGTGGCCTTCTACTTCGGCCCGGAGGACGGGCTGCTCTTCCAGCAGGAGCGCGGGGATGAGGGTCTCGCCCGGCTGTGGCGGCAGGGGCGCCGCATCAAGGTGGCCCACGTCCCGGCCCTGGACCACTCCCTGCAGGCATACGCCTCGCGGCTGACCGCGCTGCAGATCGTCGACGCCGCGCTCGGACTGAGCCAGTACCCGGCAGAGGAGGTGGCGCAGTGCGCCGCATGAGAGAGTATGCCGGCGGGTCCGCGGGGCCCCGGGCTGCGACCCTGCGCGGGCTCGCCACGGGGCTCCTGGTCGTGAGCCTGGTCACCGGGTGCGGCATGGGGGGCGGTTCGAACGGGGGCGGCTCCGGATCCGGAGCGACGTTCGACAGCCAGGCAGTGAAGAACGCCGGATTCGCGGACCCGGAGGCCTTGCGCCAGGAGGACCACGGCATCACCGTGACCGGCGCGTGGAGCCTGTCCGAGCGGGCCGTGGACCTGACGGTCGAGACGGACGCCGTGTCCCCGGATGCACTGGGTGGCCGCAAGTCCGTGGTCGTCATCGCTCCCGAGAACTTCGATCCGTCGAAGAAGTACCCGGTGGTCTACATGCTGCCCGGAAGCAGCTCGCCGGATGCCTCGGCGCTGCAGTGGTACGAGACGGGAAAGGCCGAACAGGTGACCCAGGGCCTGCCGGTGATCACGGTGATCATGAGCGGCGGGCAGCAGGGCTGGTACACGGACTGGGCCACGCAGGATGCAGTGACCCAGAATTGGGAGTCGTTCCACGTGAAGGAGATGCTGCCGTGGGTCGACTCGCACCTGCCCACCGCCGCGGACAGGGACCACCGGGTGATCCTGGGCAATTCGATGGGCGGCTACGGGGCGATCCGCTATGCCGAGGAGCGTCCTGACCTCTTCGGGGAGGCCATCAGCCTCTCCGGCCTCCTGGACCTCTCCTCGGACGCGGCGAAGAACAACCTGGTGGAGGCCTCACGGCAGGCCACGGGCGAGCCGGACGCGGTGTTCGGGGACGGTCGGACCACCACCCAGGAGCAGTGGCAGGCGCACGACCCTCTCACGCAGAGTCCCAGGCTCAAGGACGTCCACGTGCAGTTGTTCGCGGGCCGGGGCAACGGCCAGGAGGGAGACATCGAACCCGCGCTGCGCGACACGACGGCCACGTTCGCCCGAGAACTCGACTCGCAGGGGATCCCCCGCCAGTACACGGAATACGGCAGGGTGGGTGACTGCGACGGCGGCCACATCTTCGAGTGCTGGAGCCCGGCCGCCGTCGTGGCCCTCGGCCGCTGGGCCCAGCGGACGGGCATCAAGCCCACGTCCGCCCGCCCCTCCGTGGCCCCGGAGTTCAAGGATGTGACGTCCGGGTCCTCGTCATGACGGCCCGGGTGGGGTGCGACCTGCAGGCCGTGGCACCCGTGGCACAGGCCCTCGCGCACCGGGGGCGGCGGTACCTCCGGGCGGTCTGTGCACCTGAGGAGGTCCAGGACCTCACCGGCGGGGGCGCCGGGATGCCGGCCCCGGAGTCCGTGGCGGGCAGGTTCGCGGCCAAGGAGGCCGTCCTGAAGGTCCTCCGTCCGGAGCCGGACGACGCCGTGCCGTGGCCCCACATCCTGATCCGCTCGGGACCGGGGGGCGAACCCAGGGTGCAGCTGCGGGGAACCGCGCAGCGGCTGGCCCGGCAGGCGGGGCTCGAGGGGTGGAGCGTGAGCATCTCGCACGACGGCCCCTTCGCCATGGCAGTGGCCGTGGCCACCGAGTCCCCCGGCGACGACACGGATGCCGGGGCGTCGACCGACACCGAGCTCTCGTGCGGGGCGGGAGCGGCGGGCAACCCCTAGACCTGCTGGACAGGCCACCGGCGTGCTCCACCCGAGAAAACACACGACACCAGAAGACCACCAGATCAACCGAAAGAGGTTCACACCATGGATTCCACCGCTGTCGAGACCACCGTCCGTTCCGTTCTGGCGGACCAGGGGAAGCTCTCCGACGACGCCCACAGCATTGCCGTGGACGCGGACCTGTACCGCGCGGGCATGACCTCCCACGCGTCCGTGAACGTGATGCTCGGCCTCGAGGACGAGTTCGACATCGAGTTCCCCGAGGAGCGCCTGACCAAGGCCACTTTCACGTCCGTCCAGTCCATCACCGAGGCCGTGGAGGCGATCCGGAATGACTGAGTCCACCGTGCTGACAGAGGCACCCCGTGCACAGGACACGCCCGAGGACCGCGTCGAGCGCAATGCCGCCCGCGCGGAGGCAGTGGCCCGTGTGGCCCGCGAGCACGCCGAGTCCGTGGACGAGGAGGGCCGCTTCCCGCGGGAGGCGATCGACGAGGCCCGCGCCCAGGGCCTGCTGGCCGCTCCCGTGAGCGAGGCGGACGGCGGGCTGGGCTACAGCATCACCGAGCTGTGCCGCATGCTGGAGCGCGTGGGCCGCGAGTGCACGTCCACCGCGATGATCCTGGCCATGCACCATTCCCAGACGCTGTGCCTGACCCGGCACGCGGACACCGAGTACCTGCGCGAGTTCACACGACGGGTGGCCACCGAGGGGCTGCTGCTGGCCTCGGCCACCACCGAGGTGAACATCGGCGGCGACACCCGCACCTCCACGTGCGCGGTGCGCCCCATCGGGGATGGCCGCGTGCACCTGCACAAGACCTGCCCCGTGATCTCCTACGGCGCGTACGCGGACGCGATCCTGGTGACGGCGCGCGCGAGCGAGGACGCGGCGTCGAGCGACCAGGTGCTTCTGGTGGTGGAGGCCGCCCACCTGGAGCTGGAGCGCCAACGGGGCTGGGACGCCCTGGGCATGCGGGGCACGTGCTCCGAGTCCTTCGAACTGGACGCCACCACGCGTGCGGACGCCATGTTCGAGACCCTGTTCGAGACCATCTCCGCGCAGACCATGCTGCCGGGCGCCCACTGCCTGTGGGCCTCCGCGTGGCTCGGCATGGCCACCCAGGCCGGGCTGACCGCCCGTTCCGTGGTGCAGAAGGCCGCGCGCAAGACCCCGGGGACCACACCGCCGTCGGCCCTGCGCCTGGCCGAGCTGGAGGTCCAGCTGCAGGCCATGACGGACGTGGTGCGCTCCTCCGTGGCCCGCTACGAGGCCGCGTACGACGATCCCGCCGCGTGCGAGTCCATGCAGTTCGCGATCGCCATGAACACGCTGAAGGTCTCCGGGGCGGAGGCCGTGCGGCGGATCGTGGGGGACGCCCTGGTGATCGTGGGGATCACCGGGTTCGCGAACCGCTCGCCCGTGAGCCTGGCCCGGCTGTACCGGGACAGCATCGGGCCCTCGCTCATGGTCAACAACGACCGCATCCTGCAGCACACCGCCACCATGCAACTCGTCTCGAGGGGACAACGATGACCATCATGGACACCCACCAGGACCTCGCCACCCAGCAGGACACGTTCCGTGCCGGGCTCGAGGCCAACGACTGGCTGCTGCCCACCCTGGGCGACGGTGTGACGGGGCTCGGCCCGCAGGCCGAGGACGTGGTGCAGGGCATCGCCTCCGCTGCACGGCGGATCGCCGCGGAGCTCTCCCCCGAGGTGGGGACCCGCCGACTGCGCTTCCCACCGGTCAACGGCACGCGGCTGCTGGAGCGCACCGACTACGTGGCCTCCTTCCCGCAGCTGCTGGGCACCATCTCCGCGTTCGAGGGGGACAACACGGCGCACCGCAAGCTGCTCGCCATGTTCGAGGACGGCGGCGACTGGTCGGGCGAGCTCGCCCCGGCGGGCCACGCCCTGGTCCCGGCGGTGTGCCACCCGCTGTACGCGTACCTCGAGGGCTCGCAGGTGGACGGCACCGTCTTCGAGCTCACGGGCGAGTGCTACCGCCACGAGCCCAGCCCGGACCCCATGCGCTTCGTGACGTTCCGGATGTTCGAGGCCGTGCGCCTGGGCACCCCGGCCGAGGCCCGGGAGCACCGCGAGACGTGGCTCGCGGCGGGCACCGACCTGCTGCGCGCGCTGGGTCTCACGGTCGAGGCGGACACCGCGAACGACCCGTTCTTCGGCCGCGCGGGCAAGCTGCTCAGCGCCGGGCAGCGCGAGGCGCAGCTGAAGTTCGAGATCCTCACGGAGGTCTACCCGGGCCACCCCACGGCCATCGCCTCCGCGAACCTGCACGAGGACCACTTCGGCGAGGCCTTCCACATGCACACCGCCGACGGCGCCGTGGCCCACTCCGCGTGCTTCGGCTTCGGCCTGGAGCGCGTGGCCCTGGCGCTCGCCGCGCAGCACGGGTTCGACGTCGCCGCGTGGCCGGCCGCCGTGCGCCAGGAGCTGGGTCTGTCATGACCACGCTCACCGAGAACCGCGGTGGCGCGGCGGGACAGGAGCTCGCCGACGCACCGTTCGGCACCGAGGTCCTGGCCGTGCGGGGGTGCGAGTCGCTCACCGCGGTGGACGCACCCCGCTCCGTGCTGCACGATCCGGCGGAACCGTGGTCACCCACCAACTGCTACATGGACGTGTGGATCGGGCTCACCACGGTCCTCGGCCTGGACCCGGTCCCCATGCTGGGGGCCGCGTTCAGCGCGGACTTCCTGGGGGACCAGTGGGAGTTCCTGAAGCCTCGCCAGGAGGACATCGAGGTGCTCTACGGGCTGACGCTGGGCGAGTACGACACGTGGCGGCCCCTGGGCGAACACCTGCAGTGCGCCATGTCCCGGGGGGACGCGCTGGTGGTGGAGGTGGACGCGTTCCACCTCCCGGACACCGCGGGCGTGTCCTACCGCACGAGCCACACCAAGACCTCCATCGTGCCGCTGCGCCTGGACCCGGTGGCACGGGAGCTGGTCTACCTGCACAACGACGGCGTGCACGTCCTCTCCGGGGAGGACCTGGAGAACACGTTGGGCCCGGGGGCCCGCTCCGGCCTGGTGCCGTTCCCATACGTGGAGCTCGTGCGCACGCAGGACGTGAAGCGGCTCGAGCCGCGCGAGCTGTGGCAGTGCGCCACGGGGCTGGTGCGGGCGCACGTCCGCAGGGCTCCGGCCACGAGTCCCGCGCAGCGGCTGGTGGCGGCGATCCGCGCCGAGCTGCCCGCGCTCGCGGAGCGCGGCATGGACTACTTCCACGTGTACTCGTTCGCCACCACGCGCCAGGCCGGTCTCACGGCGGGTCTTGCGGCCCACGCGTGCCGCTACCTCGCCGAGGGCGCGGAGCGCTGGCCGAGCGATCTCGACGCGATGCAGCTGCTGGCCGCGGCCGAGTCCCTGGACGCCGCCGCCGCCGCGGCGAAGACCCTGCAGTTCCAGCTGGCGCGTGCGGCCCGCGGGCGGACCCCGCGGGTGGCCGCCTCCGCGGAGGCGTTCGTCACCGGCTACGACACGGGGATGCAGTGCGTCCGCGACGCGGTGGGCATGGGGGAGTGACTCCCGTGGCGCAGGACGTCCTGGCCCGCGCGTCGTGGCGGCTGCACCTCGTGGGTGCCGCTGCCGGGGGCGGCTGGGGTGACGGGGTGGCGCTCGACGCCGCAGCCTCCGGGGCGGAGGCGCCCCGCGAGGCGACGTCCCCGGGGCGCGACGCATGCCACCACGGTGGTCCTCGTCCCGGGGAGCAGGCTCCAGCCGGTGGACGGGCTGCCACGAGCGAGCGCCCGACGGCGACCTGGGGTGCCGCGCTCGCCGAGGGCATCACCGCCCGCGTGCCGGGCACCGTGACCGGGGCCCTGCGCGACGCCCTCGGCGAGCAGGCCGTGGACCGTGTTCTGCAGGCCGCCGGCCCCGACGCCGTGTGGGAGTACCGCACCCGCGTGAGCACCGCGGGCGGTCCCCACCGGTTCACCTCCACAGGGGTGGCCACCGTGGCCCGCCTGCTCGTGACAGGTCACGAGGTCCACGCCTGCGACACCGCGTTCCTGCCGTGGGACGTCACGGTGGAGCTGCCGCCCGGTCCCTGCGAGATCGTCCTGCGGCTGCTGCCGCTCGCCTCGGTGCCCGTGCCGCGCACACCGCGGGCCCGCTGGCTCTCGCCACTCGTGCCCGACCGCTCGTTGCGCTGGCGCCGCACGCCGCTCGTGGGTGCCATCGACTGGCCCGGCGCCCGTCCGGTCCTCGGTCCCTGGGGCGGGCTGAGCGCGCACCCTGAGCCCGCGCCCCACCACCCCGCGGCGCCGCCATGGCAGGAGGCCGCGTCGGACGACGCCGCCGCATCCGGTTCCCGGCACGCGGAACCCGTCGCGGTGCGCACCCGCGTGGCCGAGAACGGTGACGGCGTGGTCACCGTGCGGTGCGCCGGGGCGCGCCTTTTCCCGGGCAGGACATCCTCGAAGAACCGGGACGCCGCCCTGCGTGAGACTTCGGCACCGGAAGCACCGGAAGCACCGGAAGCACCGGCGGCACCGGCGACACCAGAGACACCGGAGCGGCCTGACGACGCCTCGGGTGCCGTCGGTGCGGTGGACCCCGGTGGGTCGTCGGTCCGGGTGCAGATCGACGTCACGAGAACAGGGAGCGGCGGCGTCACCGGGGCACTCTCAGACCCCCGATCCCGCGAGCCGAGCGCCGCGTCCGGGGACCAGGCTGCTGACGAGGCCGGCGTCTCGTGCGAGCACACCGTCTCCCCGGCGGACGTGGACGGCTCCGGGACCGTCACCTTCGAACTCACCGTGCCGCGCCCCGCGCTGTGGTGGCCCCACGGCATGGGGGAACAGCCCCTGTACCGGGTGCGCGTGCGGGCGGCAGGAGTGGAGCACACCGCGACCGTGGGGTTCCGTACCCTCGAGGCCGCATCTCGGGATGCCGGGCACCATGGGCTCGGCCTGGAGATCAACCGTGTTCCGTTGTTCGTACGCGGTGCCGTGTGGACCGGTGCGGACCCGTTCGAGGTCGCCGCGCCCGCGGACCGTCTCCGCGCGGTCCTCACGCGCCTGCGGGACGGCGGCGCCACGATGGTGCGGATCCCGGGCACCGGCTGCTACGAGACCGAGGACTTCCACCGGGCCTGCGACGAGCTGGGACTCCTGGTGTGGCAGGACGTGGCCCTCGGCCCCCTGGACCCGCCGGACGAGCCGGGCTGGCGTGCCGGGCTGCGGGACGAGGTGCGCGCGCTGGCCTCCCGGCTCGCCGTGCACCCCTCCACGGCGGTGGTCTCGGGCGGCACCGAGGTCATCCAGGCGCCCGTGCTCGCGGGGCGCCCCACCGAGCAGTGGGCTCCGGCTGCGGTCCTGCACGACGTCCCCACCGCCGTGGGAGAGGCGGACGCGGACGTGGTGGTGGTCCCGTCCTCGCCGTGCTCGGACGCGCACCTGGACACCGCCCACGCCGCCCACGACGCCGCCCGGCGCCGGGTGCACGAGGGGGACGTGGAGCCGGACAACGGAGTTTGCCCGGACGGCGCCGCAGGCACGGAGGAGGCCAGTGCGGCGTCGTCGAAGGGGATTCCGGACCGCTCTCCCGTGGACGCCGCGGACGGGGTGTGCCACTACTTCGGGGTGGGCGCGTACGGCCGCCCGCTGGAGGACGCGGTGACGCGCGGTGTGCGCTTCGCCGCCGAGTGCCTGGCGTTCGCGGTGCCGCCCGAGCCCGCCGTGGTGCGCGCGCAGTTCGGCACCGGGGGACCGCTGGACGCGGCGGAGTCCGCCGGGGCGTGGCGCCGCGGTCTGGCCCACGACCCCGGGGCGGCGTGGACGTTCGAGGAGACCACGGTGACCTACGTGCACCGGCTCTTCCTGGACCGGGACTCCGACCCCGACGCCGGACTGGCCCACCCGGCGCGACCGGCCCCGCAGGACGTCCTGGGGGACCACGAGCGGCTGCTGGAGCACGAGCGCGCGGCACTCTCCCACGTGTTCCAGCGGACCTTCACCCAGTGGCGTGCCTCGTCCTCCGCGTGCCGGGGTGCGCTCGTGCTCTCGGCCGCGTCCACCGCGCCGGGGGCGGGGTGGGGTGTGCTGGACGTGACCGGGCGTCCCACCGCGGCCTGGTACGGGATGCGCCGGGCGTGTGCGCCCGTGGCCCTGTCCTTCCTGCCCGCGGGCGGGGACGGGCTGGCCCTGCACGTGTTCAACGACGCCCCGCAGCCGCTGCACGGGAGCGTTCGGCTCACCGTGGCCACGGTCCGCGGCAGCAGCCAGCCGCCGCTCGACCTTCCGGTGGAGGTCCCCGCGCACGGCGAACTCAGGCTGCGCGCGGACCTGGCGGACGGCACGTTCCGGGACCTCGACCACGCCTACGGCTTCGGGGAGCGGGAGTACGACGCCGCCTCGGCCGTCCTGCTCGATGCCTCCGGCCGTGTGCTCGCCCGGGACGCCCACCTCAGCGGCGGACCCCGGCGCAACAGTCTCGGGGATCCCGGTCTCGCCGCCCGGTGGGAGTGCACGGAGGGTGACGCCTGGAGCGTCGCGGTCACCGCCGCGGGTCTCGCGCGGTTCGTGGCGCTGGACCTGCCCGTCAACGGGCCCTGCGGGGAGGGGGCAGCCGCGGCCGAGGACGGCTACGTGCACGTCCTGCCCGGCGAGACGGTGCACCTGCCCGTGAGTGGCGCGGTCACGGAGGCGGTGCGGCGGGCAACCCGCGTGCGGGCCCTGGACACCGAACCCGTGGTGGTGGGCCGCTGACCTCCCGCGCGGACCGGAGGCGGACCCGACACCCCGTGAGCGGGGCCGCGGGCCCGGCCGTGTTCGGGTCAGCGTCCCGCGGGCACCGGTGTGGAGACCTCGTCCACCACGTACCGGCACAGGGTGTCCCGGGAGGCGGTGGCGAACACCGAGTGGTCGAGCGGTTCCAACAGGACCAGGGCTGAGCGCGCGTCCTGGTGGGCGGCCGTGACACCGCAGTGGGCGGCGTCGGCGGGACCGAACACCGCCTTGACGGTGAGCCCGGGAATGCGTGCGAGCCGACGCAGCGCGGGCCGGGGAACGTCGATGATGCCCACGGTGGCCGCCAGGGAGTTCACGCGCGGTGAGGCGTCATGGGCCCTGGCGCGCGTGCCCCGCACCACGGTGCGGCCCACGGTTCCCACCCGCGAGACGAGCGTGCGTGCCAGGGAGCGGGAGGTCGGCGTGGAGCCGCCCTGCGCGTCCTGCGGCACGGGGGTGGGGGAGTCCTCGCCCGGCAGCCGGGGTGCGAGGGGCCCGCTGCGCAGGCCCTGGCGCCAGTACCGCCACGGTTCGCGCTGCCACGCCACGTTGTTGACCACCTGCAGGGTGAGCCGTCGCGTCACCTCTGCGGGGAGCTCGGGTGCGGCGGCCACGAGACCCCACGCACCCAGGCAGATGCCCGCCGCGGTGAGGGGGCCGTCCGTGAGGGCGGCCAGCTGCGTGACGATCTCCCGGCTCTCGGCCACCGTGTGCCGGGCGTAGGGGTTCGAGTCCCGGGTGAGGGACGCGTCCACCAGCTCACCGGTGTCCGTGCGCTCCGCCAGCAGGCAGACCGCCCCGCGGCTCGAGGCCAGCAGCGCGGTGCGCAGCCACAGCCCCCCGGCGGCCTCCATGACGTCCGAACCGGGGGACACCAGCGCGAGGCCGGGGGCCTCCGGGCTCCGTTCCACGGGTTCGGTGATGATGGCGGGGCGCTCGGCCACGCCGCACGTGGTGCGCGTGAGCCGCACGTCCGTTCCCCGGACGTCCAGGGTGATGGTCCGCGCGGGACGGGGCGTGGCGGCGTCGTGGGCCTGGGCGCCGCGCGTGGGTGCGTGCTCCCCGAGGGCCGCGACGACGGTGTCCGTGAGGCCGCTCGGCACGGTGGCCACCCGGGGGTGGACGTCCAGGGGCAGGGGCCCGGTGGCATCCTCCGTGAGCACACGGATGCAGCGCGCGGCGTCCTGCTCGGGGCCCGGAACGGCCTTGACCGCCGCGGCGCCCTCCGCCGAGAGCTGCAGGTCCATCAGCTCGGTGCCCTCCGTGACCCGGGGCGGCAGGTCCTTGCCGGCCATCCGCCGCAGGGCGCTCTGGTGGCGCAGCCACTGCTTGCCGGACACGGGCGCGAGCAGGAGGCGCTCGCTCCACCCGGAGTCCTCGTCGGCGGCCATGTACGCCCCCGCCACGCTGAAGGCGACGCCGCGCACGGGCTGGTCCGCACCGGCCCAGTCGCGCACCACGCGCAGGTCCTCGGCCCACAGCCGGGCGTCGCACGTGTCCTCGAGCGAGGGGCTCTGCCCGGTCCCGGACCAGTCGAAGCGCACCACACGCCAACCGGCAGCGGCGAGCGCGCGGGCGGTGTGCACCACGGTGCGGGTCATCGTGACCCGCTCCCGGCCGGGAGGGGCGGCCAGCACCACGGCGGCCCCGCGGGAGGGTTCGGAGGGTTCGTGGACGTCCACGGCGATCCAGCGGTCCGCCGCGGGGATCCACCCGTGGACCACGGTGGCGTGGGCGCTCGCGCCGGTGGTCCTCCCGGCCCCACGGGATGACCGCGGCGAGCGGTTCGGACGTGACAAGGTGCGCAATGAATTCTCCCCCATGGACGTTCTGTCCCCCGTGTCCGTGCCCGTGCCGCGTGGACCGCCGCCGTTCTCTCCCCGGGCGGCGGTGGCGCGTGTTCGGACACATGTACTTTCCCACCCTAACCGTCTGGTTCCAGGCGCGAGGAACGGATCGTCGCCCCCACTTTGGGGGTGAGGGGCCCACACCCGGGGGCGAGGACAGGGGGAGGTGACGACGCCGTGGGGGTGCCGTGGGCGGCGTCGGCGGGTGCCTGTGGTGACGGTGAGGGGCCCGTCCCCTAGGATCGGCCCATGGCCGCCGCGACGGCGCCAGCCCCTCCGCGGGGCGGGCGCGCGGGCGGTCCCGGCCCGCGGGCCGGCGCACACCACGACGGACTCACCGGGGACGGTCACACCATGAAGCACAGCGAATCACCGCGGCAGCCCGCGCAGTACCGGCGCCCGCCCGAGAAGGTCCAGGGCCGCCGCTCGGGTCTCGGCATGGACGTGGTGGAGAACATCTTCTTCGGGGTGGTGATGGTCCTCATCTTCGTCTTCGCCGTGGTGATCCTGCGCAGCGCGGGCAGTGCGTGGAGCCTGATCGGCTACAGCCTCGTGTTCTGGGCCCTCATGGCGTACCTGGCGCTTCCGCGGCTGCACCGCACGCTGACCTCCATCTACGTGCCCTCGTACTTCATCGGCCGCACCGTCACCCCGGACGGGCTGCTGGGGGATCCCGTGAACCTCGCCGTCAACGGGTCTGCGGAGCAGATCCACACGGCCATGAAGGCTGCGGGGTGGACCCTCGCGGATCCCGTCACGCTGGGTTCGAGCTGGGGGATCGTGAAGTCCTCGGTGACCCGCAAGAGCTACCCCGAAGCGCCCGTGAGCCCGCTGCTGCTCTTCGGGAGGATCCAGGAGTTCGCGTACCAGCAGGAGGTGGACGGCAACGCCGCGCAGCGCCACCACATCCGCTTCTGGCGCTGCCCCGAGGGCTGGCCCCTGCCCGGCGGCGGGCACCGCGTCCAGTGGCTGGCCGCGGGAACCTACGACCGCGCGGTGGGGCTGTCCCTGTTCACGCTGCAGGTGACCCACAAGATCGACGCGGACATCGACGTGGAGCGCGACTACGTGGTGGACTCCGTCCTGCACGCGGTCCCGGAGGCGGAGGTGGCCGTGATCGAGGACTTCTCCACGGGCTACCACAGCCGCAACGGCGGCGGGGACGCCGTGCGCACGGACGGCGACTTGCCCGTGCTGCAGCTCGAGGCGGTGCCCGTGACCCAGTCCGTTCCCGCGGCGTCGGACACGGCAGGGGCCGCGTCCGCGCACCCCAGCTCCGCGGAGGACGTGCTCAAGGACGTGGCGCGCCGCCCGTTCTCGATCGTCGCGGCGTGGGCGCTCATGCTCGTCTCCGCGCTCGCATTCGTGGCGGACCTGTTCCTGCACCCCACCGACATCACGGGCGAGATGGACCTGGACGGGCTGCCCGAGGGATCCACCACGGTCGTGACGACCCTGGCCATGGGGGTGGTGGTCGTGATGCTGCTGGCCATCCTGTTCCTGGCATGGCGCACGTTCCAGGGCAGCCAGCGCTCGCGGCTGATCCTGATCGCCATGGTCACGCTCTCCCAGGTGGTGCAGATGGCGGCGTTCTTCCAGGGCGGGCGACCGAGCGCCGGTGCCCTGCTCTCCTCGTCCCTGGACCTGCTCACGGTCTACGCCCTGACAAGTCTCTCGGCTCGCGCGTGGACGCGCGGCGGAGCGGAGCGCGCCCGCGGGGAGGGCGCTTCATGATTGTGGCGTTCTCCGTGGTCCTCCTCGTGGTGATCGTCTGGTCCGTGGTGGCCAAGCGGGTGGAATCGATGTTCATCACCCTCCCGGTTGCCCTGATTGCCGCAGGGGTGCTGGTGGGATGGGAGAGTTCCTCTGCGATCTTCGAGCACCTCAGTGACCCGCGGCTGGAGCGCTCGGTGGAGGTGCTGCTCGCCCTGCTGCTGTTCCTGGACGCCACGGAGGTCCGCGCGATCCACCGGTGGGACGTGGGCGTGCTGGTGCGCCTGGTGCTGGTGGGGGTTCCGCTGTCCCTGTTCACGGCCGCAGTGCTCACGGGCTGGCTGTACCCGGAGATGCGGGTGGCCCTGTGCTTCATCCTGGCCTGCGTGCTCGTCCCCACGGACATGGCTCCCGCGGCCTCGGTGGTCAAGGACCGGCGACTGCCCCGGCGGCTCCGGGATGTCCTCAACACGGAGAGCGGCTACAACGACGGCGTGGTGGCCCCCTTCTTCCTGGTGGGGGTCGCCTTCCTGGCCGGCGGTGTGGACGGCCCGGAGAAGGGCGCGGAGGCCCTGGTGGACATGCTCCCGGCGGCCCTGTGGGCCGTGGGCATCGGCGGGGTCGTGGGCGCGGGGGCCGCGTACCTCTCGCGCCTCTCGCAGCGCCACGGGTGGACGACGGCGCGCTGGCGCTCCCTCGGGATCCTCGCCACCCCGCTGCTCGCCTACACCCTCACCATCGCGGTGGACGGCAACGGTTTCGTGGCGGCGTTCGTGGCCGGTCTGGCACACCGGGCGGTGTCCGGGCCCGAGGCCCACGAGACCCTGGGGCTCTCGGAGGACGTGGCCGCGTTCGCGCAGATCGTGATGTGGTTCGTGTTCGGGCAGCTGCTGGAGTTCTCCGTCCGGGAGGGGCTGGATCCCCGGGTCCTGGTGCTGGCGGTGGCCGCCGTGACGGTGGTGCGGGTGCTGCCGGTGCTCTTGGTGCTGCTCGGCTCCACGGTGCGCTGGCGGGACCGGTTGCTGATCGGCTGGCTCGGTCCCCGCGGGATCGCCTCCATGGTGTTCGCGCTGCTGGCCATCCAGCACCTGGGTGGGGAGGACTCGGTGCTGCTGGTCCAGGTGATGAGCGTGACCGTGGTGCTGTCCGCGGTGGTGCACGGGATCTCCGCACCGCTGATTGCCCGGCGCCTCTCCCGCCGCGGTGGCAGGCGCGCGGCGGAACCCGCCGGGAACGGCGCCGCCCCCGCGCCAGGGCCCGGGCCCTCACCGGCACCAGGCGAGGGCGCGCACTCGAGCACGCCTGCGCGGTAATTCAACCGCCGTCAATTCGCAGGAAATGTAGCGAGTGAAACAAATTGCACGGTCCATCTTTTACCTTGTGTGAGTCCGGACATATTCCACCCTCTGCCGAATTACCCGCGTGCTAGCATTTCTTGTCCCCTCCTGACAAAAGGAAAGGAAAGCGAAGAATGCAGTTGAGCCACAAACTGCCCGCGGCGGCGCTGGCCGTGCTGGCCGCCGCCACGTGGGCGGTTCCCGCCGCGGTCGACAAGGTGGTGCCGGAACCGCAGTCGGTCACCACGGCCGCGGAGAAGGCCACGCTGGAGGCAACGGGCGGCTCCGTCCTGGAGTTCCATGCCCCCGAGGGCTGGTCCACCATGCCCACCCAGAACCGCGCCTCGGTGACCTACACCAAGCCCCAGGACGACCAGGAGCTGACGATCTCCGTGATCGACCAGAGCAAGAACTTCGACACCACCGCGGACCGCGTGCTGCGCCAGCAGGCCCTCGAGGGCACCTCCGCCGCGTTCGACGGCGGCACGGTCAGCTCCGCCGGCGGGTTCACCGGCAAGAGCTGCGTGGCCATCAAGCCGAACGACCAGGCCACCGGCAACTGTGCCGTGGTCCACAAGGACGACCTCGTGGTGGCCGTGACCGCCACGAGCTCCGGCAAGGACCAGGCGCCTGACCTGCAGCCCCTCGTGGACAGCTTCCGCGTGGTCACGAGTGACGAGAACCAGACGGACGGAGAGAGCGGAGCATGAGTTCAGTGAGCACGTCGTCCCCGACCGCCCCCGCTCCCGCGGCGAGCGCTCCGGTACCGGCGCGGACCACGCCCGGCTACCCGGCGTACGGCCGTGAGTTCTTTCAGCCGCGCTCGGCGGTGTGGTGGGTGTTCTGCGTCCTCGTGGCCCTGGGCGCACCCGGTGTCACCCTGGCGGTGGCCCAGTCCTTCACCGCGGCGAAGGACTCGCTGCTGACCATTGCACCGATTTTCCTGATCACCCTGGCGCTGTTCGCCGTGATCGTGCTGTGGGCGGACCCCTACCGCGCTCGCCGCGGCTGGATCCTGGTGGTGGCCACCGTCTTCGGGATCACGGTTCCCACGTGGCTCGGCATCCACGCGAACGGGCACCTGGGCTCGATCACCGCCAAGCTGCTGCCCAGCGGCATGGGTGCGGACTGGGGCGCGGCCGTGTCCGGTCCCACGAGCGAGGAGTTCGGCAAGATGCTGGGCGTGGTGATGATCATGCTGATCGCCTCGCACACGCTGCGCCGCCCCATGCACGGCCTGCTGGTCGGCGCTTTCGTGGGTCTGGGTTTTCAGATCTTCGAGAACGTGTCCTATGCCGCGAACAGTGCGCCGTCCAATGCCAACGACGACCTCACCGGTGCCTTCGGTGTGACCCTGCTGCGCAGTGCGATCGGCATTTCCTCGCACTGGCTGTATTCCGCGATCGTGGGGGTGGGTGTGGCTTTCCTGCTCGGCCGCACCGTGCAGCGTCTCTCCCTGGTCCAGCGCATTGCGGGATTCGTGGGATTCTTCGCGCTCGGATGGGGCCTGCACTTCTGGTGGAACTCCCCCTCGCCCCAGGCGGCGGCCGCCGTTCTCATGCTCGTGAAGATTCTGGTGGCCCTCACGTGCTTCATCCTGGTGGCGCGCCTCGCGTGGCGTCAGGAGCGGGAGTTCCTGTCCCGCGCGGACGGTGAGCTGCGGCAGTCCCCGCAGGCGCGCGGCGTCGCCGTGGACCTGGCGGACCCCGCGGTCACGAGCGCCGCCGGCACCCGCAGGCAGCGCAAGCAGGGTCTCAAGGAGGCCCGCAAGCGCGGCGGACGCGCCCTGAAGAAGAGCGTCAAGAAGGCCCGTCGGGTCTACCTCGACGCGTTGCAGGCGTGGGGCCGCCGCGGCACCGGGGTGGACGAGCTGCCCACGGTGTCCTGACGCCCCGAGCGTCACACGCACCACCGGGAGGAGCCCGGGTGGACCAGGAGGTCCACCCGGGCTTTCCTCATCTCACGTCGATGCCGAAGACCCGCTTGACCGCCGTGACCACGTGGCGTCCGTAGCGCTGGGAGGAGGGCGTGGAGGAGAACGGCAGGAACCGGCCGGGGACGTCCGGGTGGGTGATCTTCCCGTGCGTGGGTCCGGAGGTGGTCACCTCGAACCCCGCGGCGCGCAGCCGCGACAGCAGCTCACGGCGGTTGGTGGGGTAGCGGGTGCCGCCGCCACCGGGCTTCGCGCCCGTGCGCTCCAGGGAGTCGGGGGTGTCCGCCCAGGTCTCGTCCGGGCGGCGCGCCACGGCCCACCCGCTGCGGTAGATGCCCACCACGCGGTGCTCCGCGCGGGACACCTGCACGCACAGTCGCCCGCGCACGTAGTAGTCCGTGCGCCCGAGGTCCGCCGTCCAGGTGTCCTCGGGCTGGGCCACGACCGCCCGCAGCGCGTCCTCGGTCACGTTCCACACGCCCTGCACGTGCACCCCGTCCGCGGGAACCTCCAGCTCGTGGGCGCCGTCCCGCCCGGCGGAGTCCACCGTGTAGAACGCGTTCTGCGGTGTGGCGGTAACGGGGGTCACCCCGGCACGCAGCCGTTCCACGAACTCGAGCAGTTGCGGGTCCACGGTGAGCTTGCGGGCCGTGGCCTGCCGGGCGCTGTGCGGGGCGGCCGTGCCGCGGGGCCCCGGACCGGGTTTCGGAACCCCGCCGGGGGCCACGTGGGCCGCAGGGCCGGGCCGCGCGGACGACGCCGCTGCCTCGCCCGGCGCCGTCCGCCCACCAGCTGACCGCGGCGCGCCCCCGGCGGAGGCTGCGCCGCGCAGTGCTCGGGGGCCGGGAACCGGTGACCCGGTGGCGGAGAGTGCCGGGCTGCCGTCCTGCTGTCGGGCCGCGGGGCCCCCGCCCTCGGACGCGCTGGCACCGTCCCGAGCACCGGGGGAGGGGCGCCACGATGTGTAGTCCACGGGATGCACCCCCCGGGCGGGGTTCTGGCGGCCCCGCATCACGGCGGGGGTGGGGCGCGGGGTGCTCATGGCTGGTGTCCTCGAAGGTGGTCGGCGGCTGTCCCTGTCACGGTGCCACGATCCCCGGGGCCGCGCCACACGCGGACCGGGCGGGGCGGGACGGAAAGGGACGGCGCAGAAAAGGGTGAGGTGGCACAGGACGGGGCGCAGAGCCGTGCGGCGCGGTGGTGCCCCGGAGGGACGGGGCGCGGAGTCGGCCGTGCGGCGTCGTCGTGCCCCGGAGGAAAGGGCCCGGGGGCCACGCCGCCGTACACTCGGACGGGTGGAATGCGGATACTACGACCGGGACCTGTGCCGGTCCTGCACGGTCATCGAGGTGCCCTACGAGCAGCAGCTGGCGCGCAAGCAGGAGCTCGTCCGCGAGCTGGTCGGTGCGCACGGGGAGCCGCGCTGGCTGCCCCCGGTGGCGTCCGCGCAGGCGGGGTTCCGCAACAAGGCCAAGATGGTGGTGGCCGGGCGCGTGGGGGAGCCCACCCTGGGCATCCTGGACGGCACGCGCGGCGTGGACCTGCAGGACTGCCCGCTGTACCCCGAGCCCATCACCCGGGCGCTGCACGGGCTCGCGGAGTTCACTGCGCGGACCCGGCTGCTGCCGTACGACGTGGCGAAGGCGCGCGGCGAGCTCAAGCACGTGGTCGTCACGGCGAACCCGGCCGGGCGGCTCATGGTGCGCTTCGTGCTGCGCAGCACGCGGCAGCTGCCCAAGATCCAGGAGAACCTGGCCGAGCTGCGGCGCCTGGTGCCCGCGGCGGACGTGGTCTCCGTGAACCTGCAGCCCGAGCACAAGGCCGTGCTGGAGGGCCCCGAGGAGATCCTGCTGAGCGAGCAGGGAGAGCTGTCCATGCCGGTCAACGGGATCGACCTGCGCGTGCGGCCCCGCTCGTTCTTCCAGACCAACACGGGGGTCACGGCCCAGCTCTACCGCCAGGTGCGGGACTGGGTGGACGCCGTGGACCCCACCACCGTGTGGGACCTGTACTGCGGTGTGGGCGGATTCGCGCTGCACGTGGCGTGCCCGGACCGGGAGGTGGTGGGCACGGAGATCTCCGCCGAGGCCGTGGCCTCCGCCCGGGACACGGCCCGCGCCATGGGCCTGCCGCAGCGCGGGCCCGGTTCCGTGCGCTTCCTGGTGGCCGACGCCGCCGCGACCCCTGCGGACCTGCCCGGCACCCCGGACCTCGCCGTGGTGAACCCGCCGCGCCGGGGCCTGGACGCGAGCCTGTGCGCGTGGCTGGAGGGCTCCGGCGTGGGCCACGTGGTCTACTCCTCCTGCAACGCGAAGACCCTGGCCCGGGACCTCGCCCGGATGCCGTCCCTGGAGCCCGTGGAAGCCCGGCTGCTGGACATGTTCCCCCACACCGGGCACTACGAGGTGGCGGTGCTGCTGCGGCGCCGGTGACACCCGCGTGCCGGGCCCGTGCGGCCCGGGCCGAGCAGCACGGGCCAGTGGGGCTCAGGACTGCGCGGCGGAGAGCGCGCGCAGCCGGGTGACGGCCTCCCGGACCATGTCCGGCACGGGCTGGTCGATGTCCAGCACGTAGCCGCCCTCCTCCTGGGTGAGCGGTTCCAGGGTCTCGATCTGCGACTGCAGCAGCGTGGCCGGCATGAAGTGCCCGCTGCGGCCCTCGATGCGCCGCGTCAGCACCTTCAGGGTGCCGTCCAGGTGCAGGAACAGGGCCGAGGGTGCCTGGGAGCGGATGCGCTCCCGGTAGCTGCGCTTCAGGGCCGAGCACGCCACCACGAGGCCTTCGCGGCGCTCGCCGTACTCGTGCAGGGTGCGCCCCACGATCTCGAGCCAGGGCCAGCGGTCCCCGTCCTCCAGCGGGGTCCCTGCGGCCATCTTCTCCACGTTCTCGAGGGGGTGCAGGCTGTCCCCGTCGGTGAACTCCACCCCCAGCTCGTGCGCCACGAGCGTGCCGATGGTGGTCTTGCCGGAGCCCGAGACCCCCATGACCACCACGAGCGGCGGCAGCTCGGGGCGTGCCGCCCCGCTCATTCCGTGCCCTCCGCCGGTGCCGCGCGGTGCGCAGGGGTGGTGCTGGTGCGGCCGCGGGGGTGTCCCGCGAGCACCGGTGCGGTGCGGGAACGGCCCGCGCGGGCGTCGTCGTCGACGTGGTTCATGGTGGTCCTCTCCGGAAAACTGACCTGTGGGTCCGTGGAGAACGATGCCACGAGTGTCCGACCCCGCGCTGGGGGCCGGTGCCGGGCCGGCTCAGGCGCCGTCGTACCGGGTGCCCCGTTCCGCCCGGCTCCGGGTCCGGGAGGCAGCCCTTGCGGTGCGGGGGGACGACGGCGCCCGCGCGTGTCCCGCGGGGGCGCATACTGTGCGGGTGTTCACTCTCGTGCTCCTGCTGCTCGTCGTGGGATTCGTCTACGCCGTGGAGCACTCCTGGCCGGGATTCCACCGCATCGGCGCGTGGTGGGTGCGCCGCGGCGAACCGGTGAGGTGCTGGGTGCGGCGAGCACCGCTCACGTACGTGTACCTCACGGTGATCACGTTCACCACGTGGCTGCTCGCGAACACGAGCGAGCCGCTGCGCAAGGCGTTCCTGGCCGAGCAGTCCACCAACCTGCACGAGCTGAGCACCAACCCGGTGACCGTCCTGCTGCGCAGCGCCATGTACGTGTCCCCCGGGGAGCTGGTGGTCTGGTGGGTGGGGTTCAGCCTGGTGGTGGCGCCCCTGGAGCACCGCTTCGGGTGGCAGCGCGTGCTGGTGGGATTCTCAGTGGGGCACGTGCTGGCCACCGTGGCCGTGGCGTGGCTGCAGGTGTGGGCGATCCGGGCGCAGAACCACCCGAACCCCTCTCGTGTGCTGATCGACGTGGGGGCCAGCTACGGTTTCTCCGCGCTCGCGGCACTGGCCACGTACCAGGGTTCCCTGCGGCGTCGGCTGCTGTGGGCCGGGGGGATCGTGGTGCTGCTCGCGGCAGCCGTCGCCGTGGACCTGGACTGGGCCACCGTGGGCCACTGCGTGGCCGCGCTCGTGGGGTTCGCGAGCTTCCGGCTGGTGCGCCCCGACGCGGCGGTGCACCACGAGGCGCGCGTGCGGGCGCGGCGGATCTACGAGGCGGAGCTCTAGAGGGCATGCCCGGGCCGCCGTCGCGCGCGCCTGCACGGGTACCGACGGGGCCGCGTCGGACGGTTACCGGTGAGTTTTGTGACGCACCGCACCCTGCCCTAGCATGCAACGAGTACGAGCGGGGCCGCATGCACCGGCTCCGCGCGATCCCCGAGGGCAACAGCGAGGGAATGACGTCATGAGGTTGAAACCCTGGATGAGGGTCAGTTCCGCACTGCTCGCGGTGGCCTGGGGAGGCAACGAGTTCACCCCGTTGCTGGTCATGTACCGCACGGTGGAGGGCTACCAGCAGGTGGCCGTGGACATGCTCCTGGCGGCATACGTGCTGGGCATCGTCCCGGCGCTGCTGATCGGTGGGCCGCTCTCGGACCGCCACGGGCGGCGAACGCTGATGATTCCCGCGCCGGTGCTGGCCATGGTGGGGAGCATCCTGCTGGCCGTGGGCGCGGAGAGCCTGTTCATGCTGTTCGTGGGCCGCGTGTTCTCCGGGCTCGCCCTGGGCCTGGGCATGGCCGTGGGCACGTCCTGGATCAAGGAGCTCTCCGAGCGGCCGTACGAGGAGCACCCGGAGCGGGTCTCCGGTGCCCGCCGGGCGTCTCTCTCCCTGACGGCGGGCTTCGCGCTGGGCGCCGCGTTCGCAGCAGCTCTGGCGCAGTTCGCGCCGCTGCAGACCGTTCTGCCGTACATGATCAACCTGCTCATCTGCCTGCCCGCGGTGTTCCTGGTGGCCGGGACTCCAGAGACCCGCCGGGCCGGTGCGCCGCGGACCTCCCTGCTCTCGGACCTCAAGATCCCGGCCACCCGCCAGCACCGCTTCTGGTTCGTGGTGGCCCCCTCCGCGCCGTGGGTGTTCGGGTGCGCGGCGTCCGCGTACGCGATCCTGCCCGCGCTCATGGCGGATGTGGTGGGGCCCCGCTACGGCATCGCGTTCTCCGGGCTCATGTGCCTGGTGGGCCTGGGCTTCGGGTTCGTGATCCAGCCCCTGGGCAAGCGCCTGGACCGGGACGGCTCCATCCGTTCCCTCGCGGTGGGGATGTGTGCCGTGATCCTCGGCATGCTCGCCGCGGTGCTCGCCTCTGCGACCCTCAGCCTGCCGCTGGTTCTGCTGGCCTCCGCGGTGCTCGGCTGCGGCTACGGCCTGGTGATGGTCTCGGGGCTGCAGGAGGTGCAGCGGATCGCGCGCCCGGACGATCTCGCCGGGCTCACCGCCGTGTTCTACTCGCTGACCTACATCGGCTTCTTCGTGCCCATGGTGCTCGCGCTGGTCGCAGAGTTCACCACGTACCCGTGGCTCTTCGTCTCGGGCGCGGTAATCGCCACGGTGTGCCTGGGGATCATGGTCTACGGCCGCCGCCACGAGGTCCGGGACCTGGACCTGCTGGAAGCCCACGACGCCGCCCGGTCCTGACCTCCCCGCCGCTGCGCGCGTCCCTGCCCGCGGTGTCGGCCACTGTCGCACGGTGCGACGAGGGCCTGCCCCCCCGGTGTGCGGGTGGGGCCGGGCCCTCGCGAGGCGGCGTGCGGCGTCGTCGCCCGGGGAGTGGCGCGCCTCAGACGCGGGGCTCCTCCGACCTCTCGGCGCTCAGCGAGCGGTGGTGCGCCATGAGCCGCTTCTCGCGCGGCAGGACGCACAGCAGCAGCACGATGGTGAGCACCACGGAGATGGTGAGCAGCCCGTAGGTGGCGCCCCAGCCGAACTCGTGCACCACCCAGCCCACGCCCGTGGAGGCGAGCGTGGCACCGAAGACGTAGCCGAACAGACCGGTGAAGCCCGCCGCGGTGCCCGCCACGTGGCGCGCGGACATGTCCAGGGCCTGCAGGCCGATGAGCATCACGGGCCCGTAGATGAACGCGCCGATGAAGAACAGGAACACCATGAGCAGCCAGTACGGGGTGCCCACCGGGGCCAGCCAGTAGGCCACCAGGAACACGCCCACGCCCACCATGAAGGTGATTCCGGTCCAGCTACGGTTGCCGTGGAAGACCCTGTCCGAGACCCAGCCGCACGCGAGCGTGCCGAAGATCCCGGCGAGCTCGAACAGGGAGAAGCCCGCGATGCCCTGCGCGAGGGACATGCCGTGGTGGTCCGCCAGGTAGGTGGGGGCCCAGGAGAGCACGCCGTAGCGCAGGGAGTAGATGAACACGTTGGCCAGCGCCAGGAACACCATGGTGGGGTTCAGAAGCACGTGTTTGACGATGATCCGCCAGTAGGAGCTCTCCTGCAGCTCACCGAGGTCCGTCTCCACCTTGGGGGGATCGTTGCGGTACTCCTCGATCGGGGGCAGTCCCACGGCCTCGGGGCGGTCCCGGACCAGCACGAACGCGATCACGGCCACCACCAGGGCTCCAAGGGCGGGAACCCAGAACGCGGACTGCCACGAGTCGCCGGTGATCGCGAGACCGAGCGCGGCGAGCGCTCCCACGCCCATGCCGCCCACGTTGTGCGCCGTGTTCCAGATGGCGGTCTTCCAGCCGCGCTCGTTCGTGGAGAACCAGTGCACGAGCACTCGCCCGCACGGCGGCCAGCCCATGCCCTGCACCCAGCCGTTGAGGAACATCACCGTGGCGAACAGCGCGACCGATGCGGACACCGCGGGGACGAACGCGACCACCAGGTTTGCGACGGCGGACAGCGCCAGACCCACCGGCAGGAAGTACCGGGCGTTGGAGCGGTCCGAGATGGTGGCGGAGAAGAACTTGGAGAACCCGTAGGCCAGCAGCACGGCGTTGCCGATGATGCCGATGCCCACGGTGGTGATGGTGCCCTCGTCCAGCAGCAGCGGGGCGATGAGCGAGATGTTGTTGCGGATCAGGTAGAAGCCCGCGTAGCCCAGGAAGATGCCGATGAACACCTGCAGCCGCGGATAGCGGCGGCCGATCTCGGCCTCGGGCAGGCGCGGCGCCGCGGCGGGTGCCGCGAGCCAGCGCAGGCCCCGGCCGGGACGTCCGGCGGGGGCTGCCTCCGGTGCGGGGGGGGGAGTGGATGACGGGGAGAACATGCAGGACACCTCTCGGGGTCGTGAGCGAGTGGTGCGGCCCGGAGCGCCGGGTCGGCCGGGCCCGGGGTCCGCGGATCCCGCAGGAACCGCGGGAGAGACGTCCATGCTACTCACAGGCGGGCATGATGGGTCGGCGCGTTGCGCCCGACGCGGTGGTTCGCAGGCGGCCCGGGGCGCCCGACCCGCGTGCGCGGGGAGTGGCGTCGTCCCCTCAGCCCGCCAGCAGCGTGAGCGCCCCGCAGACCACCACGACGACGCCGCCCGCGGCCGCGAGCCCCATGGCCAGTCTCTGCGCGGTTGCCTTGCTCAGGTGGTGGGAAAGCCACGTCCCCACCGCGATGCCGGCCAGGACCGTGGCCACCAGGGCGGCCAGCGCCACCACGGCGGGGACCGGGAGGGAGAAGTGCACCCCGGCGGCGAGCTTGGAGGCCGTGGAGAGGGCACCCATGCCCATGAACACGGGCTGCATGGTGGCGACGAAGCGCACCTGGTCCCACCGGGTCACGCGCGAGTAGATCACCATGGCCGGTGCCGCCACACCGGCGGTGGCGTTGAAGAAGCCGCCGACCACCCCGGCGGGAACCGCCGTGGCCCGGCGGGAGGCGTACGGGGTGGCGGGGGAGAACTTCGTGATCGCGAGCCCGGCGAGCACCACCAGGCCCACGGCCACCTGCAGCCACCCGGCGGGCACCACCCGCACCACGAAGGCACCCGCCACGATGCCGGGCACCGCGGCGGCCACGAGGACGGCGGCGTGGCGCCACTCCACGAGCTTCCGCACGGACAGGGTGATGAGGAAGCCCGAGCACGTGGTGGCCGCGTTGGTGGCGAGGACGCCCGCGCCGGGTCCCATGAGCAGGGACAGCACCGGCGCGACCACCAGGCCCACCCCCGTTCCGGACACCCGTTGCAGCACGGCGCCCACGAGGACCGCGGTCAGTGCCAGCAGCAGGACGGTCACGGGTGCTCCTCGTGGATGCGCAGTGGGAAATGTGGTGCGGGTGTCTTGTACCCGCCCACCAGGGCCTTACCCTCGGCGCCGGGCGCACCGGTGCCTGCGGGACGGACGAGGATGGGGCTGCGTTCATGGTGCCAGATCCCGGGCCCCGTAGCCTGGGGGCATGGTGGAGCAGAGCAAGTGGATGGCCCAGGTGGAGCGCAATCCCGGGCACTCGCAGTGGTACATCGACAGGTTCAGGACCATGGCGGAACGGGGCGAGGACGTGGTGGGCGAGGCCCGCCTGGTGGACGCCATGGTGCCGCGCGGCGCCCGGATCCTGGACGCCGGGTGCGGTGCCGGGCGGCTCTCCGGGTACCTGCACTCCGCCGGGCACCGCGTGGTGGGCGTGGACGTGGACCCCGCGCTCGTTCGGGCCGCCCGCGAGGACCATCCCGGCCCCGACTACCGCACCGCCGACCTGGCCACCCTGCCGGAGCTCGAGCTGGGCGCGCCGTTCGACGTGATCCTCTGCGCCGGGAACGTGGTCACGTTCCTCGCGGAGAGCACCCGCCGGGACGTGCTGTGCGGGTTCCGCGCGCACCTGGCCCCGGACGGTCGCGCGGTGGTGGGCTTCGGCACGGGCCGCGGCTATCCCGTCGAGGACTTCCTCGCCGACGCCGCCGCGGCGGGTCTCACACCCCAGCTCACCCTGGCGGGCTGGGACCTGCGGCTGTGGCATGAGGGCAGTGACTTCCTGGTGGCGGTGCTGGGTCATGAGACCAGCTCGCCTGGACGACCCACTCCTTGGCCCTCGCCCTCTGCATTATGAGGTGACGCGCTCCACGGCGGCCCGCAACTGGTCGCTCAGACCGTAGATCTCTTCCAGCGCAGCAATGGGATTCCTGGTCTCGGCCTTGTTCTCATCCAGGATCCCCACATACTTCTGGCTGCGGTTGAAGTGCAGACGAGCAATGGTTTTCCGGTTGTTGTTGTCCAGGAGGATCGCGCAGTACGACTTCGCGTCTCGGTAGGAAACCCTGGACATGTCCACCTGGTTGCAGACAATGGCGCGAACAATGTTGAACGCTGTCAGTTCCTCTGCCGTGGTCACGATGTCATCCTGCGCCTCGATGAGGTCGCGCTCCGCTTCCTCCCGACTGCTGATGCCGTCCGCGGCATCATCTGCAGGGGGCAGGGACGGGGGTACGGAGCTCGCCCCGAGGGCGGTCGTCAACCGGTTGTTGACCTGTTCGTTGAGGAACTGCTGAGAGGCCTTGTTGACCAGGGGCGTGAACTGTTCCCGCACCTTCTGCGTGAAAGCACCTTCGTAGACCCGGTTGGTGAAGAACCGGACCCAGTCGTCCGAAGGCTCCTTGAACTCCGCTGCGATGGCTCGCTTGATCTGCCCCACGTACTTGAGCTCGCCAGCGGCGCTGATAATCGAGTCCAGGTCGAACTCGTTCTTGCTGAGCTTGAGAAGTTCGGGGATGAGAGTCGCGTCGATGTCCGTAAGGTCGAGCACCAGGAACGGCTTGGCGTCCATCCGGTTCGGCGCATCGAGGTCCGTGTAGAAATGGTACTTCTCACCGTTGGTGAGGATGGCAATGCGGGCGTTGGTCACAGCGAAGTACCGGTACAGCTGCGAGGCATGTTCCAGGGACAGGGGTGCCCCGATGTGCTTGCACTCGATGAGCATCTGGATCTGCCCGTCCTGGACAATCGCGTAGTCGATCTTCTCACCCTTTTTCACGCCTACGTCGGCCGTGAACTCTGGGACGACCTCGGCGGGATCGAAGACGTCGTACCCGAGGATCGTCGAGATGAAGGGCATGACGAACGCGTTCTTGGTGGCCTCTTCGGTCTCGATGGAGGCTTTCTGGTGCGTGACCTTGCTGGCCAATGCGGCCAAGCGTTCTGTGAATTCCATGTTTTCTCCTCGGGAGCTGAGGCAGAATCGCGCAAGGGCGCCGTGCCTCTCCAGCTGCTGGATCGTGTGCAATCGAAGCCACTTTACAGAGGTGAATGCATGTCGCGGCATGACCCGCCGCGCACGCCGCAACATCCGCGCTTCGGACGACAGTTTGCTGTGGTGGGTGGACCTGGGCCAGGACTGCCAATCAGGTAGTTGCGCGGTGCATGGCGTTGCATGGAGATGATGGCAGGAAGCGCGCTGAGGCTGGGCGGTGGAGCCTCTACCCTTGACTTCACAGATCCATAAGACCAAGCGTAAAGAGGTACTCGCATGTCCGCTGGACTTGCCGCACTGCTGGACGACATCGCCGCGCTGGCCAAGCTCACGGCCGCGAGCGTGGACGACGTCGCTGGGGCCGCCGGGCGCGCGAGCGCCAAGGCTGCGGGCGTGGTGGTGGACGACGCCGCCGTCGCCCCCCGGTTCGTGGAGGGGGTCACGCCCAACCGCGAGCTGCCGATCATCAAGAAGATCACCATCGGGTCGCTGATCAACAAGATCGTCATCATCCTGCCGGTGGCTCTGCTGCTGAGCCAGTTCGCACCCTGGGCCCTCACCCCCCTGCTCATGCTGGGCGGCACCTACCTGTGCTTCGAGGGGGCGGAGAAGATCATCGAGCACTTCTCGCCAGGGGAGCACGGGGAGGACAAGCCTGCTCCGGACCGCGGCCCGGAGGCGGAGAAGAAGATCGTCTCGGGTGCCGTGCGCACGGACCTCATCCTGAGCGCGGAGATCATGGTGATCTCGCTCAACGAGGTGTCCCACGAGCCGTTGCTGGCCCGCACGATCATCCTCATCGCGGTGGCCATCCTCATCACCATCGGCGTGTACGGCGTGGTGGGTCTCATCGTGAAGATGGACGACATCGGGGTGGCCATGGCCCGCAAGGACTCCGCGGGCGCCCAGAAGTTCGGCCTGGGGCTGGTGAAGGCCATGCCCAAGGTGCTCGCCGTGATCTCCGTGGTGGGGGTCATCGCCATGCTCTGGGTGGGTGGGCACATCATCCTCACCGGCATGGCGAACCTGGGCTTCGGCCTGCCCTACGAGTGGGTGCACCACCTCAGCGAGGGCGTCCACCACGTTCCGGCCGTGGGCGCCGCTCTGGCCTGGCTCGTGGAGACGTTCTTCTCGTTCGTGCTGGGTCTCGCGTGGGGCGCAGTGATCGTGGGCATCGTCCACGTGCTGCCCTTCGGGAAGAAGCACGAGGGCGAGGCAGCCGAGGGCGGGAGCGGCGTCGAGCCCGGAGGCAAGACCGCGCCCGCCGGGGCCGAGGGCACGGGGCCGACGGCAGGCGCGACACCGAACGCCGAACACCACGCAGAAGGTGGCGGATCCACCGCAGCGACGAGCCCGGACAAGGGCTGATCTGCGAGGCGGGCGTCGAAACCCGCAGACGAAGGAGGATGCCGTGAACGACAACCAGCGCAGTGGATCGCGCGGATGGCTGCTCGCCTCCTACGCGTCGATCCCGCTGGTCGTGCTGCTGACCCTCGCGCTGCTCGACTGGGACGGCACAGGGACACCGCGGCCGTTCGTGATGTTCTTCCTTCCTGCCCTCGTGGGAGTGCTCGGAGGACTGGCCGGTGCCAAGGCCGGGCGCCCGGCCCTGGCGGTGTGCGTGGGGCTGCTCGGGATCGTTGCGGTGCCGACGGCCCTGCAGGTGGTGTTGCTGGTCGAGGGGCCGTGACGTCGGGGGAGGCGCGCGCACGGTGCGCGGCGAACGGCCAGCGGACGGTCGGGAGAACACCGTGAACGGCAGCGACGCATCGGAATGGCGGATTGCGGACATCGACGTCCCCGCCTACCTCGCCGCCCTGGGCATCGAGGCGGAGGCACCAAGCCTCGACCTGCTGGAACGTCTGCACCGCGCGCACGTTCTCACGTTCCCCTTCAGCAACGTGGAGGTGCTGCTCGGCCACCACCCGGGGGTGGCTCCGGCCGCGGTCTTCGACCAGCTCGTGACGCGCCGTCGCGGTGGGTACTGCTTCGAGCACGCGCAGCTCTTCGCCGCCGCACTGGAGGCACTGGGCTTCACGGTGCGTCGCGCCCTGGGCCGGGTGCGGTCCCTGCAGAGCGCGCGAACCCACATGACCGTCCTGGTGGAGCTCGTGGGCGTGCGGTACCTGTGCGATCCCGGCTTCGGGTTCAGCATCACCGGGCCCGTCCCGCTGCACGACGGCGCTCGCCGCGTGGACACGGGCCAGGCCTTCACCGTGGGCCGGGTCCTGGACGAGGGCTGGCCGCTGTGGTCCCTGTCCCGCAACGGCTCGCTGGAGCACGTCCTGGACGAGTCCACGGTGCACCCGGCGGACGTGCGGATGGGCCACCTCATGACCTCCACGGCGGAGGACTCCGTGTTCCGTCACCACCTCATGGTCATGCGCCACACACCCGAGGGGCACGTGACGGTCACGGAGCGCGGCGTGACGGAACGGGCGGCCGGGCAGCGCACCAGTCAGCAGGACCTCACCGCCTCCGAGGTGGTGGGCCGGGTCCGCGACCTGGGGGTGTCGCTCTCGGAGGGCGAGGCGGAGCGGCTCACCTCGGTGGTGCGGGGTCTGCGGAACCAGTGAGATGATCGTGGCGAGGCCGGCCCCTTCCCCCGGGGTGCCCGGATTTCGCCGTGTCCGGAGCGGAGCTGACCGGGCGGGGCGCAACTGCACACCCCCCACCCCCGAAAGAGCACCCCCATGCCCTTCCCCCGGTCCTTCACCGTGCCCGCGGCCGCCACGAGCACGGCGGTTCTGCTGACCCTCCTGACCGGTTCGCCGGCCGCCGTCGCGGCCCCGCAGCCGGGCCCCCGACCCCACCGGCAGCACAGCCGACGACGTCGCCGGTCCGACCTCCCGTGCAGGCCCCGGCGACGCCCGTGGCGGGTGCCACCGCGCCCACCACCGCGTTCCACCAGACGTTCAGCGCGGCGGGGAAGACCTCCACGTACCACCTCTACGCGGACGGCATCGACCGTTCGAAGGCGGTGGGGGTGGTGTACTACCTGGGCGGCGACTACAGGAAACCCCAGGACTCCTGGGCGGGCCGCCCCGACGGGCCCGAGCTGCGCGCGATGGCCGCGGAGGCCCGGAAGAAGAACATGGTCCTGGTGGTCCCACTGTCCCCGGACCACGATGCGTATGGCGACGGCATCACCTGGTGGGAGGACGCGGACGGCAACGGCGACTGGTTCCGAGCGCTCCAGGCCTCGCTCACGAGCCGCCACGGGCTGGACACCTCCCGCGTGTGGCTCGCCGGCTACTCGGGCGGCGCCGAGTTCATCACGTACGAGCTGCTCGCGGACCGGCAGAGTTGGATCCGGGGCGGTGGTGCCACGATCATCGGCGGGGGTGGCTCGTACGGCATGCAGAGCGCCCCCGGCGCGGCGGTGCGCGGCCTGCCGCTCACCTGGCACGTGGGGTCGAAGGACGGCCCCGGCAGCACCAATCCGCCCATCTGGTCCGCGCTCACGGCCGCCCGGACGGGTCAGAAGCACTACGCGGCGGACGGGTTCACGCGCACGCGCCTGTCCACGCTGCCGGGGCTGGACCACGAGGACTACGACATCGTGGGCCTGCTGCGCCAGGACCTCGCCTCCCTGCCCGCCGCCCCGACGACGCCGCCCGCGTCCTGGCTGCGCGGCGCCATCCGCACCGACTACCTCGCCACGGGCGGGGCCGCCGTTTACGGGCAGCCCACCTCGCCGGAGAAGTCCACGGGCCACCTCGGCGGGATGCACCAGGGCTTCACCCGGAACTGGACCTACTACTGGAGCCCGCAGACCGGCGCCCACCCCGTGAAGTGGGGCAGCGGCATCGGCAACGCCTACCGTGCCGCGGGACTGGAGTGCGCGTGGGGCTATCCCGTGATGGCGGAGCGGGCACTGCCGCGCGGGGCCTACCAGGACTTCCGGAACGGGGGCGCCAGGTTCCGCGCCATGTACTCCCCGCGCACGGGAACGCACGTGGTCAAACTGAGCGGGGGAATCGGCTCGGCGTGGCAGAGGGCCGGGCACGAGCACGGCTGGGGGTACCCCGTGACGGACGAGTACGCCGTGGCCGGGGGACTGGCGCAGAAGTTCTCCAACGGGTACGTGGCCACGTGGCACCGCGCCACCGGGAAGGTCACCGTCACACGGGGCTGAGACCGCACCGGCCCGCCCTGCGGAGAAAGGCGGTGCCCCTGCGCCCGGAGACCGTGGTCCAGGCTCGGGAGCCCCGCCTCCGCCTCACCTTTGGCAGGGTCAGGAGCGCTCCGGCTCCGCGGCCTGCGCGCGGCTGGCCGGCATGAGAAACCTCCAGGGGCTCTGCTCCAGGGACAGCGGCATGGGGACCTCGATGACCGTGGGCCGCTTCGCGCGGATGGCCTGCTCGATCGCCGGTCCCAGCTCGGAGGGGGAGGTGGCCCGCAGGCCCAGTGCCCCGAAGGATTCCGCCATGGCCACGAAGTCCGGGTTCACCAGCTCGGTGGCCGAGCCGTGGCCGTAGATCCGTACCTGGTCCGCCTGCACGTTGCCGAAGGCGTTGTTGGTGAAGACCACCGTGACCACGTTCAGCCCGAACTGCACGGCCGTGGCCAGATCCTGCACGCCGTACATGAACCCGCCGTCACCGGTCACGGAGACCACCACGGCGTCCCGGTGGGCGGCCTGCACACCAAGTGCCGTGGGGAAGCCGTAGCCCAGGTTGCCCTGGTAGCCGCCCGTGATGAAGTGCCGGGGCTCGTAGACGTCCAGCGCGAAGTAGGAGGCGAAGCCGATCTGCGAGACCTCCTCCACCAAGTAGCCGTCCCGGGGCAGGGCCCCGCGGATTGCGGCGAGGTACTCGCTGTGCGGGGTGAGCCGCGCGATCTCCGCGCGGGCCCGCTCCTTGGCCGCTGCGAGCTCGGCCACGCGGGACTCCCGTGGGGGCGTACCCTCCAGTGCGTCGAGCAGCTGCCGCGCCACGGTTCGGGCGTCACCCGTGAGGGCCACGTCCGGGGTGAGCCGGTCCTGCTGGGCGGGGTCGATGTCCACGTTGATGGTGCGCAGACCGTCGGGGGTGTCCGGCCAGCGGAACCACACCAGCTCCTGGCGGGTCCCGATGCCCAGCAGCACGTCCGTGTCCGCCCAACGCTCGAAGCCCTCCGCGCACGTGAACCCCAGGGGGTCCTCGTCCGAGACGATGCCTCGGCCGCCCCGCAGCGAGACCACCGGCGCCTGCAGCTTCTCGGCCAGCGCCAGCACCTCGGCGCCGGCGTGCCGGGCACCGCTGCCCACCATGACCATGGGGTTGCGCGCCCCGGCCAGCACCCGGGCCGCACGCTCCACGGCACGCGCGTCCGCGGCCGGCGTGGCCGGTACGGGTGCGGCGGCCGGTGCCATCCGCGCCTTCTGCGTGAGCACATCCCACGGAATGGCGACGACGGCGGGCCCGGGCCTGCCGCTCGTGGCCTCCGTGAACGCCTCCGCCACGGCGGCGGGAACCTCTGCGGGGTCCGTCACGGTGGTGGCCCACTTGGTGAACGAGGACACCGTGGCCAGCTGGTCCGGCATCTCGTGCAGGTGCCCCATGCCCCTGCCCATGAACTCGGTGGGGATCTCGCTCGTGAGGCACACCGTGGGCGTGCTCGTGGCGAGCGAGGTGAGCATGCCCGCACTGGCATTGAGCACGCCCGGGCCCGGCACCACGCTGTAGACCCCCGGGCGCCCGGTGGACTGTGCGTAGCCCAGGGCCATGTACGCGCAGGCCTGTTCGTGGCGGGCCCCGATGACCTCGATCCCCTCCTCCCGCCGCAGGGCGTCGAAGAGCTCGTAGGTCTGCACCCCGGGGATGCCGAACACGGTGTCCACCCCGTGCTCCCGCAACCCCGCCACCGCGGCCTGGCCGGCGGTGAGTTCGGAGGATGCGGACGCGGCGTCGTCGTGCGTGCTCACGGGCGTGCTCCTACTCGTGCGTGTCCGCGTGGACCGCGGTGGGCTGCTCGGTGCGGCGCGTCACGAAGATGCCGGTCAGCGCGATCAGGATCGTGGCGGTGACGGTGAGGAGCAGCTGGGTGCGGGTGGCGGGGTCCAGCATGGCCACCACGATGATCAGCACCAGCAGCGCCACGGTGAGGTAGGACAGGAAGGGGAACAGCGGCATCCGGTACGTGGTGGACTTCACCCCGGGGTTCTCGCGCTCCCGGCGGTGGCGCAGCGTGATCTGCGAGGCCGACACGGAGATCCAGACCATGATGATGGTGGAGCCCACGATGGACAGCAGCGTCTCCAGGACCTTGCCGGGGAAGATCGCCTCCAGGATGCTCGCGATGAAGCCGAAGGACACGGTCAGCAGCACCGCGCGGCGGGGCACGCTGTTGCTCGCGGTGCGCTTGATGGCCGCGGGGGCGTAGTTGCGCTGCGCCAGCGAGTGCATCATGCGCGAGGCGGCATAGATGTTCGCGTTCAGGGCGCTGAGCAGCGCGAACACGGCGATCAGGGCCATGATGCTGCCCGCGGCGGGCAGACCCGCCACGTTGAGTACGGCCGCGAAGGGCCCCTCGGGGGCGTCCGCCTGGGAGGGCTTGAGGATGGCCACGATGATGAACACGGTGCCGATGTAGAACAGGACGATGCGCCACGCCACGGTGCGGATGGCCGTGGCCACGCTCTTCTGCGGGTCAGCGGTCTCACCCGCGGCGATGGCGACGATCTCGGTGCCGCCGAACGCGAAGATCACGATGAGCAGACCGGCGCCCACCCCGGCGATGCCGGTGGGGGCAAAGTCCGTGAAGTTGGACAACCCGCCCTCGTGGCCGGGGAGCACCCCGAGCAGCATGAGGATGCCCACCACCAGGAACGCGAGGATCACGCCCACCTTGAGGAACGCGAACCAGAACTCGAACTCGCCGTACTTGCTCACCGCGAACATGTTGACGACCGTGAAGACCGCCATGAAGACCACGCTCAGCACCCAGGTGGGCGGGACGGCGATTCCGACCACACTCTCACCCAGGATCCCGGTGAGGATGGTGGCGGCACCGTTGGCCTCGGCCGCGGTGACCACCGCCAGCTGGACCCAGTACAACCAGCCCACGGTGTAACCGGCCACGGGACCGAACGCGTTCTGGGCGTGGGCGGAGAACGCGCCGCTGGTGGGGTTCGCGGCGGAGAGCTCGCCGATCATCCACATCACGAGCACCACGAGCGCGCCGGCGACGATGTAGGAGATCAGGATGGCGGGCCCGGCCACGGCCACGCCCTTGCCGCTGCCCAGGAACAGCCCGGCGCCGATCGCGCCGCCCAGGCCCATCATGGTGAGCTGGCGGGGCTTGAGTCCGCGCACGGTGGCGGTGGAGACGTCCGGGGTCCGTTCCGGCATCTGCGAAGTGGTGGTGCTCATGTCTGGGTCAGCTCCCGTTCGACGGCGTCGTTGCCGCATTGAGGTGGTTCAGCACGTCCTGCGCCGCCACGATGAAGGTCTGGTTGCCCGCGGGGGAGCCGATGCTCCCCCGGATGCCCTCGCCCGCGAACGCGCGGACGATCACGCCGTGACGGGCGAAGATCTGCTCCGCCTCCTCCGTGTGCTCGCCGGTGCGCAGCCACACGAAGTTCGCCTGGGACTCCACGACGTCCCAGCCCTGCTCGGTGAGCTGCTGGTGCACGTGGTCGCGCTGCTCCACGAGGGCGGTGATCCGCTCCTCCACCTCGGACTCGGCGGCCAGGCTGGCCAGCGCGGCCTGCTGCGCGAGGTTGCTCACGCCGAAGGGGATGGCCACCGCACGCAGGGCCGCGCTGATGTAGTCCGGGGCGATCGCGTAGCCGATCCGCAGCCCGGCCAGGCCGTAGGCCTTGGAGAACGTGTGCAGGACCACCACGTTGGGGTACTCGCGGAAGAAGTCGATGCCGCGGGCGGCGGCCGGGTCCACGTTGAAGTGCACGTAGGCCTCGTCCACCACCACGAGCACGTTGCTGGGCACCCGTGCCATGAACTCGTGCAGCTCGTCCGCGGTCACGGAGGTGCCGGTGGGGTTGTTCGGCGTGCACACCAGCACCACCTTGGTGCGTTCCGTGACGGCGGCGGCCATGGCCGGCAGGTCGTGCCGCTCGTCCGCGGTCAGCGGCACCTTCACGGCCGTGGCGCCGGCCAGCCCGGTGAGGATCGGGTAGGCCTCGAAGGAGCGCCACGCGAAGACCACCTCGTCACCCTCGTCGCACACCGCGCGGATGATCTGGGAGGCCACCTCCACGGATCCGCTGCCGAAGCTCACGGCGGACGGTTCCACGCCCCACCGGTTCGCCACGGCCTCCGTGACGGCCTGGCAGGTCATGTCCGGGTAGAGGTTCATCTGCGGGGACACCTGGTTCACGGCGTCCAGGACGGACGGCAGCGGCGGGTACGGGTTCTCGTTCGAGGAGAGCTTGTACTGGACGACGTCCGACGACGCCGCGGACTTCCCCGGCTTGTACGGGGGAAGGGACTGCAGCGCGGATCGCAGGGACACGGCGGATCGGCCCGCGTCCTCCGAGGCATGGTGAGACACGTATGACTCCTTGAGGGATGTGTGGTGGCAGTCACAGTGACACGGAGCACGAGAGTGCACAACCGGTTCATCCTATGATGAGCACAATGCCCACTTTTCGCAGGCTCTGCGGCTGTTCCCTGCACAATGTGTCAGGGGAAGAACCCGTGCGGCGACGCCGGGCCCGTGCTCAGTCAGGGGAATCGGAGATGAAGATCGACGAGCTCGACGTCCGGATCGTGCAGCTGTTCACGGAGGATTCGGGGATCGGGGTGCTGGCCGCCTCGCGTGCCCTGGGGGTGGCGCGGCCCACCGTGCAGGCCCGGCTGGACAAGCTCAGGGCCGCGGGTGTGATCCAGGGTGTCGCACCCGCCCTGAACCCGGCCAGGTTCGGCTATCCCGTCATGGCGATCGTCTCCATCGAGATCAGCCAGGGGGTGGGCCACGTTCCCGTGGGGGAGGCGCTGCGCGAGATCCCCGAGGTGATCGAGATGTACACGGTCTCGGGCGACCACGACGTGATGGTCCGGGTGGTCGCCCGCTCCAACGACGACCTCCAGCGCGTTCTCGACGCGATCAACGCCACCGGCGCCGTGAACCGGACCCGCAGTGTCGTGGTGCTGCAGACCCACTTCCAGAACCGCGTGCTGCCGCTGTTCGCTCAGGTGGGCGGGGTGGGTGCCAAGCCGTCCGGTCAGGAGCCGGAATGATGAAAGTCCCGCCCGACCATCCGGTCGAACGGGACTTCCTGCGGTGCGCGAGGGGGGAGTTGAACCCCCACGCCCTCTCGGGCACACGGACCTGAACCGTGCGCGTCTGCCTATTCCGCCACTCGCGCTCGTTGTCCCACTCGGCTTTCGCCCGTGAGCAACGTCGAAAAGCCTACCCCACGCCCGCCGGGTTGGCGAATCGGGGGTCTCACACGCTCACGGTGAGCCCCGCCCAGGAGATGGCGGCGCAGAACAGTCCCGCCAGCGCGTACAGCGTGACGGGCACGAGCAGCAGGATCTCCCTGCCGGACCCGGCGTTGCCCAGCAGGGGGAGCCGCACGAACGCGCGCCGCCGGTAGAGGCCCGTGGGCAGGGGCAGCCGCGGTCGCAGGGGCCAGAGCAGGTGGATGCCCTGCGTGGTGAGGAGGTCCCCCAGCATGTGCACGGCCCAGCCCAGGGACACGGCCACCACGAACCAGCGGGGGTCCTCGGGCGGGTGCGTGGCCACGAACGCCCCCAGCAGGATCCCCACCACCCAGTTCGCGTGGGAGAGCCGGTCCGGCACGAACGCCAGGACCTTCACGGCGCACGCGATCAGCAGGACGGACAGCACCGCCGCGAGCGGCCACACCTGCCCGGGCAGCGACGACGCCGCGTCCCCCGCGAGCGCTGCGCTCCCCGGTGGCCCACCACCGCCGGTCAGCCCGGCAGCACCCGCCAGCTGCGTGGCACGCGACGAGCCAGTCCCGGCGGGCAGACCTGCCGCGGCGGCGTCGCGCGCCGTGCTCCACCGCAGGGCGTCTCCCACCGGCACCGAGACCCGCTGGGAGAGCACGGCCAGCCCTGTCACCACGAGCAGCCCCACCAGCGAGTGGGTGCCGTGGCGGTGGCCGCCGCCCACCCTGCTCACGCCCCGGGCCAGCCACCTGGACAGCGGCGGGAGGGAGCGAGCCACCGTACCCCCGGGGTGGTCCATGTCCGGGAGCAGGGCGGCTCCCGCGCAGATCAGCGCACCCGTGATGACCCCCGGGTCTCCCACGGACATGAGGCTGAGGCCCACGGGCAGGGAGGTGTCCGCGAGGTGCACGGTGTAGCTGCCGGTCAGCGCCACCCACGCGGCGGCACCGCACGCGGCGTGGCTGGGGCCCATCATCGGGGCGTCCTGGGCATGGGGATGGTCCTTTCCAGACCTCGGGGAAGAAGCGAATCCCCAGGTTAGGAACGGGTTCCGACCCGCATAAGCGCCCGCCGGCTCAGCCTCCGGAGACGGTCAGTCCGCGGACTTCGGGTTGCCCGGCAGCTGCTGGTCGCAGCCCGGGGTGAGCCACGCCTTGACGTAGCCGGCGCTCTGGTGGAGGTACTGGGTGAACAGGCTCCTGCCGGACAGCTGGAAGTCCACGGCGGCCATGCGCAGCTCGCCCGGGTAGCAGCGCTCCAGGATCAGCCGGGAGCGGGAGATGTGCTGGGTGAACGTCACCGCGGTCACGGTGTCCCAGCCGCGCTGCTCGGAGAGCTCCTTGAGCTTGATGGCCTCGCCCTGCGTGGTGGAGGGATCCGGTTTGAAGCAGATCACCTCCACGCCGTCGCGGGGTTCGCAGAAGGAGCGGGCGGTGTAGTACTTCACCATCTCCGGCGGGTCGAACGGCTGCGCGTCCGGCGTGGAGATCACCAGGGTGTCCGCTACGTGCTGGTGGTAGACCAGGTCCTCCGCGTACTCGATGCGTGTGGGGTCCGGGGGACCCAGCACGAGCAGGGCGTCGGAACGGGCGGGGGGATCCACGCGCGGGGAGTCCAGCACCGCGTGGCACACCGCGAGCCAGAGCGCGGCCAGCAGGGCCAGGACGGTCAGCACCACGAGGGGCCAGCGACGCTTCAGGGCGGGGGTGCGCCCCGGGGGCGTGTCTGCCACGGATGTCCTCTCGGTGAGACGGCTCGGCGGGGATGCCGCCGATATCATCTCACCCAGTGCCACGGCATCCGTCGCCCCCGCGTCCCGACGGTCAAACACCCAGCAAGGAGACAGTGCATGCGAACGAATGATGATCCCGGCCGCGCGGTGGTCTGCGCCGTGCCGCTGCGCTGGGGGGACATGGACCCCTACGGCCACGTGAACAACGTGGAGGTCATCCGCGTGCTGGAGGAGGCGCGGATCGCGGCCTTCGGCGTGCCGGTGGGCACGGGCGAGCAGGTGGTCCCGCCCCAGATCCCGCTGTTCTCAGTGCTCCCAGAGGGCACCCAGGCGCTGATCGCGGAGCACCGCGTGAAGTACCTGCGCCCGCTCGAGTACCGCAACGTCCCGGTGGACGTGCGCGTGTGGGTGGTCGCGGCGAAGGCCGCCACCCTGGTGCTGGGGTTCGAGATCCTGGACTCCGCCGACGGCGCCGCCTGCGTCCGTGCCCAGACCCAGCTCGCGTTCTTCGTGCCGGACTCGCGCACCGTCCTGCGGATCACCCGGGAGCAACGCGAGCTGCTGGAACCCTTCACGGGGCCGTCCCCGTTCTGAGGACGGCGGGCCCGCCCCGCGACCGGCGGCGCCGGCCACAGGGAGGGCTCAGGCGGCCAGGGGCGGGGCGGTGCTCAGCTGCAGCGCCGAGCGCGTGCGCAGGACGAAGCCGCTCTCCGGCAGCACCCGCCACGTCCACCACAGCAGCTGGCCGGTCTCGGTGGCCGGGTGGCACGCCGCGGCGGTGACGGCGGCGGGCTCCTCGGGGTCCTGCACGCAGACCGCCAGGGGAGCGTTCTCGAGCGTCTCGTGGATGCGCCGCAGCTCCTTGCGCAGTCCGCGCGGGGAGTGCTCGGTGACGGTGCACCCCACGTCCACGTGGGACGCGAACGGCGTGGGCCGGGCGATGCTGCGCAGGGTGGGCAGCTCGGCGGCGTCGTCGAAGACCCCCACGCTCTCCACCCACTGCTGCCCCGCGTGGCTGATTACGATCTGGTGCCTGCCGGGCCCCACCCGCAGCTGCACCCCGGTGCGCTCGTCCACGGACAGCGAGCGCGTGGCGGGTGCGTCGAGCACCTCGAGATCGGTGCGGTAGCCGAACTGCTCCGGGCGGCAGACGACGTGCCCCGGCACGGCGGTGAGCCAGGTGTGCTCCATGGTCCATGTCTTCCTGTTGGTGTCACGGCAGCCCGCCGCACCCTCTTCACACATGAAAATATCCCCGCTCCTGGGGACAGGCAAGCACCGGAACATCACCGTCCGGTGACGACGCCGCGCAGTCGCGGGATCAGGGCAGGGGCCCACCGCGCGCGGCGGTCCACAGCGCGTACCAGTCCTCGTGGGTCATCAGCTCGGCGGCCCGCGGGGCCTGCGCGCACGCGGCGATCCGCTGCGGGTCCAGTGTTCCCACCACGGGACGGATGCCATACGGGTGGCGCAGCAGCCACCCCACCACCACGGCCTCGCGCGGCACGTCCATGCGCCGGGCCAGCCGCTCCACGAGTGCGCTCGTGCGCTCGCGCGGCGTGGGGTCCGACGACGCCGCCGCGCCGGTCTGCGCCGGGGTCTCCCCGGGTGCGGGGGCGCCCGAGTAGATCCCTCCGGCCAGGGCACCCCACGCCTGCAGCTCGATCTCCTCGGCCACGCACTGCGCGAGCAGCCCGCTGGGGAACGCGAACCCGGTGCCGGCCGGGTGGTTGGCGAGCACCTGGGACTCCACGAAGTCGCGGTGGGCCAGGCTCATCTGCAGCTGCACGGCGGTCACGGGCGTGCGCATGAGGTGCTGGAGCCCCGCCACGTGGTGGGAGGTCATGTTGGACAACCCCACGGAGTTGATCAGGCCCTCGTCGTGCAGCTCGTCCAGGGCGGCCGCCGTGACCCGCAGGGGAGTCAGCGGGTCCGGGCGGTGCACGAACAGCCGCTCCACCCGGTCCACGCCGAGCCGCTGCAGCGATCCCTCGAGGGAGGACCGGATGGTGTCCCGGTCCAGGCGGTAGTGGGCCACCGCGTCCGCCGGCCCGGTGCTCCCGGGCAGCCGGATCCCGCACTTGGTCTGGATTTGCACTGCGGCCCGCAGCTCCGGGTCCTCGGCCAGGAGGTGCCCGAAGACCGTCTCCGAGTCCCCTCCGATGTAGATGTCCGCGTGGTCGAAGAGGGTGAACCCCGCGCGGTGCGCGGCGTGGATGGCGGCACGGGCGGCGTCGTACCGGGAAGCGGGGATGCGGTCCTGGCCCCACGCCCCACCCAGGGTCATGCAGCCGTAGACCAGGGGAGAGCTCACGAGTGCCCGTCCTGCTGCTCGGCGGCGCGGCGGAGTCGGGCGGCCTCGGCGAAGGCCGCGGCGGACTCGTCCAGCTTGCCCATGCCCTCGTAGAGCGCGCCGAGCTCCGTGAAGCAGTCGGAGCGGTCGCGGAACGAGTCCGGGTCCTCCTCGTAGAAGTCCACCGCCCGGTTGTACGCGGTGACGGCCTGTGCGTGGCGGCGGGTCTCGCGGTAGACCCGCGCGAGGTTGATGTAGCAGTCGGCCTGGTCCCGCGGGTCGTGCGGGGCGTCCAGGTACTGGCCGAGGGCGTCGAGCAGCTGGGTCTCGGCGGCCTGCAGGTCACCGGTCTCCACGAGCAGGGACCCCAGGATGAGGTGGGCCCGCGCCCTGTGCCTGCCGCTGCCACCGAGCCGCGAGAAGTGCTCCAGGGCGGTGCGGTACTCCTCCACGGCCCTGCTGGTGCGCTCCTGGAGCACGTGGATGTGCCCCAGGTTGTAGTGGCAGGCCGCTAGCTCCTTGTCCGCCGGCCCCGACTCCTGGAACAGCTCGATGGCCTGCCGGTACGCGGTCTCCGCCTGGGCGTGGTCACCACGGTCCTCGGCGTCCAGGGCGCGGGTGAAGAAGCCGTTTCCGTCGTCCGAGTAACTCATCAGCACGTCCTCCCGGTGTGCGTGGACAGTGTCCCCATGTTACTCGGTGGGTGAGAGCCGTCACCCGGCTGATGATCGCTGATAATCTCAGTCCCACACTCTCTCAGGAGGCCACGATGGCAGTTCAGAACACCGCGCCGGGGCAGGACCCGCGCGATCCGCGCCGTGCCGCATCCCAGGACGACGACCGCGCGTCCGTGATCCGGCACGAGGAGCGCCTGGTGATCAACCGCGAGCAGCAGGAGACGGGCCGCGCCCGCCTGCGCAAGTACGTGGTCACCGAACCCGTCCGCCAGGAGGTCACCGTGGGCTCCGAGGAGCCGGACCTGGTGCGCACCCCCATCACCGCCGAGGAGCGCCAGGCGTTCCTGGACGGCCGCGAGCTGCCGCTCGGCGAGGACGAGGTCATCCTGTACCGCTCCGAGCCCGTGGTGCAGACCGTGCGCGTGCCCTACCAGCGCGTGCGCCTCGTGGCCCGGCGCGTGGAGCGCACCGAGGTCGTGGAGGAGACCCTGCGCAAGGAGCGCGTGGACATCGAGACCCTGGACGAGCCCCGGGGCTGATCCCGCTCGCGCCGCTGCGCACCGACGACGACGCCGCGTCCCCACCGCACGGGGGCGCGGCGTCGTCCGTCCGAGCACCCGCGCACCGGGGGCGGACAGAGCGCCGCACGCGGGAACGGCACCGTGAAGACCTGGGCGCCGGCGCGCCGGGGGTAGGTTGGACGGGTGAGTGAAACGACCCTGACCCTGATCCGCCACGGACAGACGGACTGGAACCTGCAGCGCCGGCTGCAGGGCCGTTCCGACATCCCCCTCAACGACACCGGCCGGGAGCAGGCCCGCACGGTGGGCCGGGAGCTCGCGGCCTCCGGGGAGCACTGGGACGTGCTGGTCTCCTCCCCGCTGAAGCGCGCGCGGGAGACCGCGGAGATCATCGGGGAGCAGATCGGGCTGAGCCTCTCCCGCACCTACGACGACCTCGTGGAGCGTGCCTTCGGGGACGTGGAGGGCCGGGACTGCACGGGCACGAGCGACGACGAGCGCCACGCCCTGATGGAGCAGCACGGTGAGGCCACGGAGGACGTGGTGCAGCGGGGGCTCTCGGTGCTGCGCCGGATCACCGAGGACTTCTCCGGGCAGGACGTGATGGTGGTGGCCCACGGCACGCTCATCCGCCTGACGCTGGACCGGGTGCTGGACACCGAGCTCCCCAGCTTGGAGAACGGACAGGTCCTCACGGTCACCGCGGACCAGGTGCTCGCCGCCCGCTGACGGCACCGCCCACCGGCGGCTCTGTCCACTGACGGCCCCGCCTCACTGGCAGCTCCGCCCGCCGACGGCGCCCCCGAGATCCCGTTCGTGAGCAGGGCCCCCCGCACCGCTGGGTGCGAGGGGCCCTGCCGCGTCCGCGTGCGTCACGCGGCAGGCACCACGTGCTCGTTGCTCAGCGGGTGGATCCCCGCTCAGGAGCAACGCCCCGCGGGGAAGTGGTGCCCCGTGCGGAGCCGGTGGCGGGTGCGGAGGCGGTGGCGGGAGCGGAGGGGGCGGCAGCGGCGGCGTCGTCCGAAGGGGTCGCGGCGGAGCGGGCAGGACGGTGGGCGTGCATCAGGGCCAGGCCCGTGAAGACGAAGCCGCCCACCATGTTGCCCAGCAGCACGGGGATCTGGTTCCAGAGCCACCAGTCCCCGAAGGAGACGTCCGCGCCCATGAGCATGCCCATGGGGATCACGAAGAAGTTGACCACGGCGTGCTCGAAGCCCAGGCCGAAGAACGCCATGACGGGCAGCCAGATGGCGGCGATCTTGCCGATCGTGTCCTTGGAGACCATGCCCATGAACACGCCCAGGCACACGAGCCAGTTGCACAGCACGGCCTTGGTGAACACCGTGGCCATGCCCGCGAGGCCCATGCCCTGGTAGGCGGTGGTCTTGGCGGCCGCCGTCTCCGCGAGCTTGGTGCCGAGGGCGCCGGCCTCGTGCGTGCCGAAGCCCGTGAGCACGCCCGCGTAGAGCAGGGCGAACGCGAGCGCCCCGATGACGTGGCCCACGACGACCATGAGGCAGTAGCGGCCCACGGCGGACCAGGGGACGAGGCCGCGCAGTGCGGCCATGGGGGTCAGGGCGAACCCGCCGGTGACCAGCTCCATGCCCATGAGGATCACGATGGTGATCCCGGCCGGGAACAGCAGCGCGCCCACCACGGGGGAGCCGCTGCTCACGGTGGCGGACACGGCGAACGTGGTGGTGGCCGCGAGGACCGCGCCGCCCAGGACGCCGCGCAGCACGAGTGTGCCGGAGGGTGCTGTGGCCTTGGCCTGACCGGAGGCGATGGCGTCCGCCACCACGTCCGCGGGTTTCACAGTGGTCATGGGTCCTGCTCCTTCGTTCTCGGGCCGTGGTGCGTCCCCGGGTCGGGACGGGGGCACCGCGGAGCCCCGCGCCGGGTGCGGTGCAAGGGGGGGAATGCGGAAAATGTGCGACCGCACGAGTGTAGAACCCTGCAACGCAGGCTCCGACAACACACTGCGTCTGGCTCCCGTGCGAGCTGGGTCATAGGGTTGGGGAGACATGCGGCAGTGTGGCCGCGGGCGGTGCAGCCGTACCGGATCCCTGAACGGGTCCGAGGGCTGCCCGCAGACACCCGACCGGGTTTCGCGCGCCACGCCGTGGAGTTCCATCCCGACTCAACGACAGCTAAGGCGTGATGCAGCAGTGACCTCTCCTCAAGCCACCCAGATCATTCCCTCGGTCTGGCAGCGACCGCAGTGGAGCGGCGCACAGGCGTGGATCAACGAGTACTACCGTTCCGTTCCGGACGCGGACATGGCAGGCGCGCGGGACGGCGTGCTCACCGAGCGTGCCGAGGCCCACCGCGAGGTGGGGCGCACCCGCCGCGCGGACGAGCTGTGCATCGAGGTCCAGGAGGACCACGGGGACACCGTCCTGTACATGGTCACCACGGACATGCCGTTCCTGGTGTCCACGCTGACCACGGAGATCGCCGCCAACTGGGGCGGCGCCAAGCTGGTGGTCCACCCCCTGCTGCTCGCCGCGCGCGACGCCTCCTCCCACGAGCTCACGTCCCTGGGCGAGGTGCCGAACATCTCGGCGGTCTCCTCCGGTGACACCACCTCCATCCCCATCACGGACGAGCTGCTCGGGGACGCGCCCGCGGACCGCGGCTCCCAGACGGCCGTGGAGTCCTGGATCCGCATGGAGCTGCACCGCTCCCTGGACGCGGACTCGCGCGCCGAGCTGCAGCAGCACATTGCGGACCTCGTGGCGGACGTGCGCCGCGTGGCCGAGGACCAGGAAGCCATGCACCGTGAGGCGCAGGCCATCGCGGACGCCCTGACCCCGCTGGAGGACCTCACCCTCCCGGACGGCTCCCGCCTGCCGGACGTCCGTGCCTCCCAGGAGTTCCTGGAGTGGCTCGAGGACGGCAACTTCGTGTTCATGGGCATCAAGCGCTACGACCTCGAGGCGGACGGCGAGGACGCCGTGCTGCACTCCCGCCCGGACACGGGCCTGGGGCTGCTGCGGGAGCAGGGCACGCAGGGCCACGCCCAGAAGCTCACCGGCCTGGGCAGCGAGCACGCCCGGGACCACCAGGTGGTGTTCGTGACCAAGGCGAACCGCCGCTCCTCGATCCACCGCCGCGAGTACCTGGACTACATCGGTGTGCGCACGTTCGCCGAGAACGGGGACGTGGACGGGGAGTACCTGATCCTGGGTCTGTTCTCCCGTCACGCCTACTCCGTGCCCGCGCAGCAGACCCCGCTCGTGCGGGAGAAGGTGGAGCGCGTGGTCGAGCGCTTCGGCTTCCTCCCGGACTCGCACTCCGCGCGGGACCTCATGGGGATCATCGAGGACTACCCGCGGGACGAGCTGTTCCACATGTCCGCGGAGAAGCTCTACGAGACGGCCGGTGGCGTGCTGGGGCTCAACGAGCGCCGCCAGACCCGCCTGTTCCTGCGCCAGGACACCTTCGGGCGGTTCATGTCCGCGGTGGTGTTCCTGCCCAGGGACCGCTACAACACCTCGGTGCGTCAGCGCATCGAGACCCAGCTGTTCGAGGTCTTCGACGCCGAGGCCATCGACTTCGAGGTGCGCCTGACCTCCTCCTCCCTGGCCCGCCTGTTCTTCCGCATCCGGCTGCCCTACACGGGCGAGGTGCGGGACTTCGACCACGAGGACCTCGAGTCCCGCCTGCGCGCCGCGGTGCGCTCCTGGCCCGAGTCCCTGGGCCGCGCGATCGGCCAGGAGTTCGAGGACGAGAAGGCCGGCGCGCTGGGCCCCGTGTGGGCGGACGCGTTCCCGGGCTCGTACCGCGAGGACTACGAGATCGAGGAGGCCATCCAGGACCTCAAGCGCTGCGAGGAGCTGTGGGGCCGCGACCCGGACCTGCCCGCCGAGGTCCGTGTGGCGCAGACCGAGGACGGCCAGGTCCGGCTGAACATCTACCTCACGCAGTCCCTGTCCCTCACCGAGCTGCTGCCCCTGCTGCACAACATGGGCCTGCGCGTGCTGGACCAGCGCCCCTACACGGTCACCCCTGCGGACGGCCGCGAGTTCCAGCTCTACGACTTCGGCGTGGAGCTGCCCGAGGGCGTGGACCCCGAGGGCCCCGAGGACGCCAAGACGGAGGACCTCATCGAGGACACCCTGTGCGCGGTGCTCTCCAACCGCTCCGAGTCCGACAGCATGGACCGCCTGGTGCTCACCGAGCGCATGGGCTGGCGCACCGTGGCCGTGATGCGCGCCTACGTGCGCTACCTGCTGCAGCTGAACTACCCCAACTCGTTCGAGTTCATCGCGGACACCCTGGTGGACCACCCGCAGGCCACGCACGAGCTCGCCGAGCTGTTCTCCGCGAGCTTCGACCCCTCCCGCTTCACGGACGACGACGCCGCCCGCGGCCAGGCGCGCGAGGCCGCCCTCCAGCGGCTGGCCGAGGTGCTGGAGAGCGTTCCCAGCCTGGACGCGGACCGCCTGTTCCGGGCGCTCGCGAACGTGGTCACGGCCACCCTGCGCACCAACGTGTTCCAGAACCGCCCCACCATGGCGTTCAAGCTGGACCCCGCGGCCATCCCCGCGGCACCGCAGCCGCGCCCGGCCTTCGAGATCTGGGTGTGGTCCCCGCGCGTGGAGGGCACGCACCTGCGCTTCGGCCAGGTGGCCCGCGGCGGTCTGCGCTGGTCCGACCGCCGCGAGGACTTCCGCACCGAGGTGCTGGGCCTGGTCAAGGCCCAGATGGTCAAGAACGCCGTGATCGTGCCCACGGGCGCGAAGGGCGGGTTCTTCCCCAAGCAGCTGCCGGACCCCGCGACGGACCGCGAGGGCTGGCTGACCGAGGGGCGCGAGGCCTACAAGCTGTTCATCGCGTCCCTGCTGGACGTCACCGACAACATCGTGCGCGAGGCGGAGACCGGTGCCGGCCAGGAGGTCACCGCGCAGAACGGGACGGACGAGACCGGGCAGGGTGCGGCGTCGTCGTCCCGCGGGGATGCCACCCCGGGTGCCGAGGGCGGTGCGAGCGGTTCCGCCGAGACCTCCGGCGAGGCCGGGGACACCGTGGTGCACCCCGAGAACGTGGTGCGCCGCGACGGCGACGACTCCTACCTGGTGGTCGCGGCTGACAAGGGCACGGCGGCGTTCTCCGACACCGCGAACGCGATCTCCCTGGACCGCGGCTTCTGGCTCGGGGACGCGTTCGCGTCCGGCGGCTCCGTGGGCTACGACCACAAGGCCATGGGCATCACCGCCCGCGGTGCGTGGGAGTCCGTGAAGCGCCACTTCTTCGAGCTCGGCGTGGACACCCAGTCCGAGGCGTTCACCGTGGTGGGCGTGGGGGACATGTCCGGGGACGTGTTCGGCAACGGCATGCTGCTGTCCGAGCACATCCACCTGATTGCCGCGTTCGACCACCGGGACATCTTCCTGGACCCCACCCCGGACGCCGCGGCCTCCTACAAGGAGCGCGAGCGGCTGTTCAGCGCCGGGCGCACCTCGTGGCAGGACTTCGACCGCAGCGTGATCTCCGAGGGCGGCGGCGTGTACTCCCGCCAGGAGAAGTCCATCCCGCTCACCCCGCAGGTGCGTGAGGCGCTGGGCATCGAGGACGGTGTGGAGGCCCTCAGTCCCCAGGAGCTCGTGCGCCGCGTGCTGCTGGCCCCGGCGGACCTGCTCTACAACGGCGGCATCGGCACCTACGTGAAGGCGGCCTCGGAGACCCACCAGCAGGTGGGGGACAAAGCCAACGACGCGATCCGTGTGAACGGCGAGGACCTCCGGGTGAAGGTGATCGGCGAGGGCGGCAACCTGGGAGCCACCCAGCTGGGCCGCATCGAGGCCGCTCTGAACGGGGTCCTGGTCAACACGGACGCGATCGACAACTCCGGCGGTGTGGAGTCCTCCGACCGCGAGGTCAACATCAAGATCCTCGTGGACGGCATGGTCCAGGCCGGGCTGCTGGGCCAGGACGAGCGCGCCGAGTTCATCGAGTCCATGACGGACGAGGTGGCCGATCTCGTGCTGCGCACCAACGTGGCGCAGAACGTGCTGCTCACCACCGAGCGCGCCCGCGGGGTGTCCTTCACCGAGATGTTCATCCGGCTCATGCACTGGCTCGAGGACACCGCGGACCTCAACCGCGAGCTGGAGTTCCTGCCCTCGGACACGCAGCTGCGGGAGCGGGCCACCCAGGACCAGCCCCTGACCGGACCGGAGCTGTCGGTGCTCACCGCGTACGCGAAGATCCAGCTCACGGCGGCGCTCGTGGACAGCGACCTCGCGGACGACCCGTGGTTCCACCGCACCCTGTCCCAGTACTTCCCGGCGCAGATCCGGGAGCGCTTCGGGGACCAGCTGGACACCCACCCGCTGCGCAAGGAGATCATCTCCACCGTGGTGGCCAACCAGATCATCAACTACGGCGGCATCGCGTTCGCGTACCGCGTGGTGGACGACTCCGGTTCGGAGCTCGCGGACGTGGCCCGCGCGTTCACGGCGGCCATGGAGATCTTCGAGCTGGAGAGCTACGCCGCCCGCCACGCCCAGCTGGGCGCGGACGTGCCCCTGGAGCTCTGGAACCGGATGTCCCTGCGCATGCGACGGCTGCTGGACCGCGTGGTCCGGTGGTTCCTGCACCGCCAGGAGACGGACTCGGACATCCAGGAGCTCGTGGACACGTACCGGCCCATCGTGGCGCTGCGCTTCGGCTCCGAGCAGCTCATGGCGCAGGACTCCCAGGAGCGCACCCAGGCGGAGGCGGAACTCGCCGAGCGCCAGGGCGTGCCCCGGGACCTCGCCGTGGAGTGGGCCGAGCTGTTGGACGCGTTCGCGCTGCTGGACGTCGCCCGCCTGGCCCAGTCCCAGGGCATCACGGCCCTGGAGCCGGAGGAGGCCGGGGCGCGGGGCGGTGCCGCGGCGTCGTCGTCCGCGCACAGCCTCGCGGAGGACACGGACGAGAACGGCACCAGCGTGCGCATGATCGCGCGCGTCTACTTCGCCCTGTACGACCGCTACGGGCTGGAGAACCTGCTCAACCGCATCAGTGCCCTGCCCCAGACCACCCGGTGGGAGAACATGGCGCGGATCGCGATGCGCGAGGACCTGTACTCCACGCTCGTGGCGCTCGCCGCCCAGGCCCTGCAGCACCCGGGCGCCAACGCCCAGGAGAAGGTCCAGGCGTGGGAGCAGGAGAACGCGGACCGGCTGGAGCGGCTGCGCGAGGTCCTGGACGAGATCGAGTCCATGTCCGGCGACGACACCGGTGGCGAGCTCGCCGCCCTGTCCGTGGCCCTGCGGACCCTGCGCGGGGCGCTCATGGACTGACGGTCCCGTCGGCGGCTGCTGCACTGCTCTCGGCGCTCTTCGGCGCCGCACTCCGCCGACGCCGTTGCCGCGCCCCCGCGGCTCTGCTCACCTCACGGTGGGGGAGCCGCGGGGGCGCGGTCGTTCGGGGCTCAGGCCGGGGTCCGCGGTGGGAACCCGTGGGCGGGGGAGCCGCGCCTCACGCCGTACGATGGGCCCGTGACCGCAGAGACCATCGCCACCGTCGTGACCGCGCTCCTCTTCATCGTGGGCTGCGTGGGGATCGTGGTCCCCGTGCTGCCCGGATCGATCGTCGCGCTGATCGGCCTCGTCATCTGGGCCGTGGTGGTGCAGGCACCCGAGGGGTGGGTGGTCCTCGCCCTGGGCGGCACCCTGCTGATCGCCGGCCTGTCGTCCAGCCTGGTGCTCACCGGGAGCAGGCTCAAGCGCCGGGAGATCCCCAACCGCACCCTGCTCTTCGGGGTGGTCGGTGCGGTGATCGGGATGTTCGTGATCCCCGTGGTGGGGCTCTTCCTCGGCTTCCTGGTGGGACTGCTGCTCTCCGAGACGGTGCGCAACCGCAACCTCAGCACGGCGCTGGCCAGCTCCTGGGTGGCCGCGAAGGCCATGGGGCTGGGGATCCTGGTGGAGCTCTCGTGCGCGCTGCTGGCGGCCCTCACGTTCATCGTGGGGGCGATCATCTTCTTCGTGACGGCGTAATCCATTCCCCCGCCGCACACGCTGTGAAGTGGAGCAAACGCATCCTGAACCGTCTCAGAGTGCATTTGCTCCACTTCACAGCACCGCATGACAGAGCACCGGGCTGCGCCGCACGGCAGCTCGCCTCAGCACGGGGCGGGTGCGGAGAGTGGCGGAGCCGGGGTCACGCCCTCCAGGGCAGCGGGATGACCTCCATGTCCTGCCCCGGCTGCATCCCGTCCTCGGGGACCACCAGCAGCACATCGGCGTGGGCCAGCCCGGAGAGCATGGCCGGGCCCACCGTGGGCTCGGGGAGCACCCGGCCGTCCTGCAGGTAGGCGGGGATCACACGGGTGCGGCCCAGCGGCTCCAGCGCGCGCCCGGCGGTGATCCGGCGGGTGGCGGGCAGCCCCTCCCCGGTGGCCCCGGCGATCAGCGCGTGGCCCACGGTGAGCAGCCCGGTCATGGCGCTCAGGGGTGAGCCGGGCAGGGCGAGCACCACGGGCCCGTCCTCCGGGAGCTTCGCCAGGATCACGCCGTGCGCGGGTTCCTGGGCCACCCCGTCCAGAACGAGGTGGGCGCCCAGCTCGGCCAGTGCCTGGCGCACGTGGTCGTCCTCGCCGTGCCCGGTGCCCCCGGTGGTGACCACCATCTCCGCGCGGGCGTCCAGCAACGAGGTGGCGCCCATGGGGGACTCGGTCAGCGCGGAGACCATGCCCTCGCAGCCGTCGGCCACTCGACGGACCTGGTCCACGTTCGCCCCGAGCTCCTTGAGCACGGCGGGCAGCTGCAGGCTCAATGAGTCGCGCACCTCACCGGGGCCGGGGATGCCGTCCTCCACCACGTTGGCGTAGCCCAGCAGCACGGTGACGCGCGGGCGGCGTCGTACGGGCAGCATGTCGTGACCGGCGCTCGCCGCGAGTCCCAGGTGCACGGGGTTGAGCTTGCGTCCGGCGCGCAGCAGCAGATCCCCCTGCTGGATCTCCTCACCCACGGCGCGGACGTCCTGGTTCTTGACCAGCGGAGCGGCGGGGGTGGCGTCCTCCAGGGTGTCCCCCTCCACGGCCCTGCGGCCGTGCTCGGTGCTGGCCGGCGCTTCCACGGACGGGTCCGCGGGGACCACGTGCCCCCGGTGGGCCTCCAGCAGCGCGGTGGTGCCGAAGGGGACGGCGTCCCCGGAGTTCACGTGGGTGGCCTCGCCCGCGGCGAGCTCCACCACGGGGAGCATCCGTTTCTCCGGCGGCAGGGTCAGCAGCAGGCGCTCGTCCGTCTCCGCGGGCTGCGGCGTGCGGATCCGCCAGGGGCCCTCGCCGGCCACGGCCCAGCCGTCCGCGGCGGCGGAGGCGTAGTGGGGCACGGGCATCTCGGCGGTCACGGACTCCGCGAGGGTCTCGTCCTGGCACTGCGCGAGCGGCAGCAGGATGTTGGGCAGCGGCTGGGGGATCCCGTAGGCAATGCGCCGGGCCTCGTCCCACGGGGCCCACTGCACGGCGGGTTCGCGGGCGTCGTCGTGGGTGCCCGGCTGTCCCTGGTCCTCGTGGTCGGCGGGATCGTGCAGGTGTGGAAGTCCGGGCATCATGTCTCCTCAGCGTGCTGATTCAGTCCAGTTCGAGCCTATGGACATCTTCCCACGTGTCCACGTCCGCGGTGCTTCCCCCGGGCACCGTGACCTCGTCCCAGCGCAGGTGGCGCCACACCGAGCGCAGCGCCGCATCCCGCGTGGGCACCGTGGCGAGCACCCGCTCCAGGGCGGCGGTGCGCACCACCACGGCCAGGTTCTCGCGCCGCCCCTCCCGGGACAGCGCCATCACGCCGTCCACGTCCGACGCCGCCCGCGCAGCCCCCGCGAGCAGCACCGGCAGCGCGTGGTCCACCCGCGGCATGTCGCACGCGAGCACGGCGGTCCACGGTGCGCGCCCGCGCAGGTCCCGGAGGGCGACGGCGCCCGCGGCCACGGCGGCTGCGGGCCCGGAGAACGGCGGGTCCTCCCGTGCGGTCAGCACCTCCGGGGGCAGCGCGGGGTCCTCGGGCCCCACGACCACCACGGCACCCAGCGGCAGCACGGCCTCCACGGTGCGGGAGAGCAGCGTGCCGCCCGCCACGGGCAGCTGGGCCTTGGGGGTTCCGCCGAGCCGGGAGGAGCGGCCCCCGGCCACCACCACGGTGTCCACGGACGGGCCGCTCAGGGGCGCGGGGTGAGCCGCGTGGGAGGTGGGCACGGGCTCAGAGGGCGGCGTCGGCGTCGTCGTCCAGCTCCGGGTCCGCGGGGCGCTCCTTCTTGGGCAGCCCGGCGATCCGCAGGCCGCACTCCACCACGAGCAGGACGAACGCGAGGTAGTACAGGATCATCGTGGGGTAGAAGTACGGCAGCTGCTGGCTCATGCCCACCAGGGACAGCACCACCAGGACCACGGACAGGATCAGCACGAGCATGTGCGCCATGCCGAAGACCCCCGGGCGGCCCCTGCGGGAGAGGTACATGGCCGTGAGCGCGAACAGGATGGGGAACAGCAGCTGCCCCGCGAGCGTGATGCCGTCCTGCACGTAGGGGAAGACCCCCATGGCCTGGACGACGGCGGTGATCACGAGCAGCACGGGGGCGACGAACGACTTCATGGGGCACCAGTCTAGGTGTGGTGGCTCGGCGATCGGTGCGCGCCGGACCCACTCCGGGCGGCGCGCAACGGCACCGGACCCGAGCACCCGCCGCGGGGTCACGACGACGCGGTGCAGGGCCCCGGCACGCGCGTCGCCGGAGCCGTGTCACGCTCCCACGCGCTTGGCCACCGCCCGCTCCACCAGCGCCACGCACTCCTCGGGGGTGCAGTGCAGCTCGCCGAGCACCACGTCCACGTACCGGGACGCGGCCTGGGCCGCGGCGGCCTCGCGGTCGTCCCGGCCCTGGGCGATGAACGTGCCCTTGCGCCCGCGCGTCTCGATGACACCGCGGGTCTCCATCTCGCGGTACGCCTTGGCCACGGTTCCGGCCGCCAGGCCCAGGTCCGCGGCGAGCGTGCGCACCGGCGGGATCCGGTCGCCCACCACGAGCTCCCCGGCGGAGACGTCCCGCAGGACGCACTCCACGAGCTGCTCGTACACCGGGGTGGTGGAGTGCGGGTCGACCGTGAACATGCCCGTGCCTTTCGTCGTGAACCCTCATCGTAGGTCCCGCCGAGAACCACCTTCGGGTGCAGCGCTGCGGGGTGGCACGCCACGTAGGCTGATGGTCGTGTCCGCGCATGCAGAGCTTCCCCTCCCGCCGACCCCCGTGGCCGATCCGCAGGCCGTGCGGCATTTCGTCGACCACGCCCTGGACCGGGCCCGCGCTCTCGGCGCTGAGCTGCCCTGCCCCGGGGAGGGCCGCACCGCGGCGCTGTGGCGTGAGCTGAGCGCCCTGGGCCGCACCGACCTCGCGTACGCCCGGATCATCGAGCCGCACCTGGACGCCCTCGCGATCCTGCGCCAGGCCGGGCGCGAGGACCTCCTCACCCCGCGGGACACGTGGGCCGTGTGGGCTGCGGAGGGTCCCGGTGAGCCGCTGCTGGCCACGCCGACGCCGCCCGGCCGGGACCGTGCGCCGGGACAGGATCACACCACCCACCAGCGAAGCGCGGTGGGCCAGAGCGGTGCCCCGGGACAGAACGGTGACAGCGCGGCGTCGTCGTCCACCTGGACGCTGTCCGGCACCAAGCCGTGGTGCTCGCTCGCGGACTCCGTGACCCGCGCGGTCGTCACGGCGCACGTGACGGACGAGGACGGCGAGCGCACCGGGCACCGCCGCGCGTTCGTGGTCTCCACCGACCACCCCGGGTTCCGGCCCGCGCCCGTGGCGCAGTGGACCTCGCACGGGCTCGCGGAGGTCGTGACCGTGCCCGTGACCTTCGAGGACGTCGCGGCGCAGCCGCTCGGCAGCGACGAGTGGTACCTGACCCGGCCCGGTTTCGCGTGGGGCGGCATGGGAGTGGCTGCCGTGTGGCTGGGCGGCGCGCAGGCCGTCGCGGACCTGCTGTGGCGCCAGCTGCGCCACCCCCGCCGCCCCGTGGACGACGCCGCGCACACCGCCCTCGGGCAGCTGGACCTCACGCTCGGGACGGCCCGGGCGGTGCTGGAACGCGCCGCGGCGGCCGTGGACGGTGGCGACGCCGACGGGCAGGCCGGTGCCGCCTGGGCCCTGCGGGTGCGCCGCACCGTGGCCGACGCCGCCGAGACCGTGATCCGCGTGGTCTCCCGCGCCACGGGGCCGGGCCCGCTCACGGGGGACCCGGAGCACATCCGCCGCGTGGAGTCCCTGCAGGTCTACATCCGTCAGGACCACGCCGAGCGGGACACCGCCGCGCTGGGACGGGCCCTGCTGGCGCTCGCGGAGGATGCGGAGCAGGAGGGACAGGCCGCCCCCGCCCGGAGCCGGCCACAGACCACCGGCACCGGGACCGCGGGTGCGGGTCACCCCGATCCCGGGAGGACCGAGGGCGTTCCCCCGACCGGGCCTGCGCACCCCGAGGACACCCCGTGGTGACCTTCGACCACCGGGACCCCGGAACCCCCGAGGCGGACTGGGCACGCTGCGGTGCCCTGCACCGCGCACCGGAGCTGGAGCTCGCGGGCGTGGACCGCGCCGTCGTGTTCGCGGCCCATCCGGACGACGAGACGCTCGGCGCGGGCGGCACGGTGCACCGGCTCGTCCGGCAGGGCACCGAGGTGCGGGTGGTCGTGGCGACCCTGGGGGAGAACTCCCACCCGGACTCCACCACGTTCACGCCGCAGCAGCTGGCGGCCCTGCGCCGCGAAGAGATGGCCGCTGCGGTGCATGCGCTGACCGGGGAGGGCACGAGCCCGGTCTTTCTCTCCCTCGCGGACGGTGCGCTCACCGAGGAGCAGCTGCGGGAGCCCGTGGCAGAGCACCTGGCGTGGGTGGAGCAGGGGGAGAAGCCCCTGGCGGTCTGCACGTGGGAGCGGGACGGGCACACCGACCACGAGGTGCTCGCCCGCACGGTGGCCCGCGCCGCCGGGGCCCGGGGCGTGCGCTGCGTGCAGTACCCCGTCTGGTACTGGCACTGGGGCTCGCCCTCCCGCCTGCCCCGCGGCCTGGTGCGCGTTCCGCTCGGGGACGCGGACCGGCGGGCCAAGAAGGACGCCCTGGCCCACCACGTCACGCAGGTGCGCCCCCTCTCGCAGCGCCCGGGGGACGAGGTGCTGCTGGGGGAGCACGTGCTGGCCCACTTCGCCCGGGACTCCGAGCACTTCGTGGTCTCCGCCCCGGACCAGGCGGCCGTGTTCGACCGCGTGCACTCCGACTCCGAGGACCCCTGGGCCGTGGACACCTCCTGGTACGAGCAGCGCAAGCGGGAGGTGCTCCTCGGCTGCCTGCCGCGCCCGCACTACGAGCGCGTGCTGGACCTCGGCTGCTCCACGGGGGCACTGACCGCGGCACTGGCGCGGCGAGCGGGGAGCGTGACCGCGGTGGACGCGAGCGACGTCGCCCTGCGTGCCGCCCGCGCCCGCCTGGACGACGACGCCGCCGCGAACGTCGAACTCGTGCGCGCCGTGCTGCCCGCGGGCTGGCGGGATGAGTGGGCTCCCCGGGACCTGATCGTGGTGAGCGAGATGGGGTACTTCTGCTCGCCCGAGCAGTGGGACGAGCTGCTGGAGCGCTGCGCTACTGCCTTGGACCCGGAGGGCCACCTGGTGCTGTGCCACTGGCGCCACCCCATCCAGGACTGGCCCCTGGACGGGGCGGACGTGCACCGCGAGGCGCGCCGCCGCCCGGACCTGCGGCGCGTGGTGAGCCACCGGGAACGGGACTTCGAGCTGGAGATCTTCGAACCCGTGCCGCGGGAGCAGGGATGATCCGGCGGGTCGCGGTGGTGGTCCCGGCCTGCAACGAGGAGGAGCGGGTGGGGCGGTGCATGGCGTCCGTGGCCGCGGCGGTCGCCCACCTGCGTGCCGGCTCGCCGGTGGAACCGCCGAGCGTGGACGTGGTGCTCGCCGCGGACTCGTGCACCGACCGGACGGTGGAGCGGGCGTGGGCGGCCTGGGGGGCGTCGTGCCTGCCGGAGGGCGCCGCACGACTGGGCGTGCTGAGCGGGCAGTGGCGCAGCGCAGGCGGTGCGCGGGCCGCGGCGGCGCGGCACGCGCTCGCGGCGAGCCCGCGCCCCGGGTGGATCGCCTCCACGGACGCGGACACCGCCGTCCCGCCCCACTGGCTCAGCCACCAGCTGGAACGTGCGGCGCACGGGGTGGACGCCGTGCTCGGAACCGTGGAGCCGGATCCCGCGGAGTGCCCCGAGGCGGTCTACCGGCTGTGGCAGAGCGAGCACACCCTCGCGGAGGGGCATCCGCACATCCACGCCGCGAACATGGGCGTGCGCGCGCAGAGCTACGAGCGGGCGGGCGGGTTCCCCCCGCTGGAGTGCAGCGAGGACGAGGCACTCGTGGCGGGTCTGCACCACACGGGCGCGCGGGTGGAGGCCACGGACCGGATCCGCGCCATCACCTCCGCGCGGCTCGAGGGGCGGGCGGAACTCGGATTCGCCCACCACCTGCTGAGCCTCGCGCACCTGGCCGGGCAGCCGATCCCGACCCCGGATGCCGGGGTCTCGGCGGGGGCTGCGGAGCGCGGGCGTGGTCCCCGGCACTTCGCCCCTCGCGGAAACGCTTGAACCCCCACCCCCGGTCCTGACTACCGTGGACACGAACGCACCAACGACACGGGAGGTACTTTCGTGAAAGCCACGCACATCGACGCCAGCCGCCTCATCGACGCCCCGGCCAAGGACATCTTCGAGGTCCTGACCCTGCCCGCCAAGCACGCGCAGATCGACGGCTCCGGGACCGTGGTCTCCGGCACCGACCAGCGCATCCAGAAGGTCGGGGACGTGTTCGTGATGAACATGAACGCCGAGAAGATGGGCGGCGACTACACCATGGACAACCACGTCACCGGCTTCGAGCACGACAAGCTCCTCGCCTGGAAGCCCTGCCCGCAGGGCACCTCCGTGGAGGACAACGGCTGGGAGTGGATGTACGAGCTGCAGCCCGAGGGCTCGGACCGCACCACCGTGACGCTCACCTACTCGTGGGAGCACGCCAACCCGGCCATCCTCAAGAAGCTGAGCTTCCCGGTCTTCGACACGGACGTCCTCAAGGACTCCCTCGAGAAGCTCGCCGCGGCCGTCTCGGGTTCCTGACCCGCCCGCGGGGCTCGCGTCCCGCACGCAGGCACGTTCGCCCGCGTCCTCCTCCGGGAGGGCGCGGGCGTCGTCGTGTGCGGGTGGTTGCGTTGCCGGGCGACCCGAGCCCGGGTGCGCCGGTGGACGACGCCGCTGGGCCCACCACCGTGGGGCCGGTCGCGGCCAGCGCGTGGGAGCCGTCTCGGACCGGCGTAGCCTGGCCGGGGCCGCGCACACGGTGCGGCCGGGCCGGGCGGCGCACGATCCCGGGCCGCACAGGAGCCGCAGCAGGAGGGCCCGGGCATGGCATCGTCACGCAACGTGTGGGAGGGCTACGACAGGGGCAGCTCCGGCTACCGGCGCATCCTCGTGGCGCTGCTGTGCGCGGGGGTGGCCACCTTCGCGCAGCTGTACTCGGTGCAGGGCGTGCTGCCCATCATGGCCGAGAACCTGGGAGTTGACGCGGCCCAGTCCGCACTCGCGGTCTCCGCGGCCACCCTGGGCCTCGCCGTGGGGGTGATCCCGTGGTCCCTCGTCTCGGACCGCTGGGGACGACGCCGCGCGATGGTCGCCGCGGTCTCCGCCGCCACGTGCCTTGGCATCGTCATGGGGTTCATGCCCACGTTCGAGTCCCTCGTGGCTTTGCGTTTCGTGGAGGGCGTGGCGCTCGGGGGAATCCCCGCGGTGGCCATGGCCTACCTCTCCGAAGAGGTCAATCCGCGCTACGGCGCCGTGGCCGCCGGCACCTACATCTCCGGGACGAGCCTGGGTGGTCTCTCGGGGCGCATTGTCGCCGCCCCCGTGGCGGACTTCTTCGGCTGGCGGGTGGGCACGTCCGTCGTCGCGGTGATGGCCGCCGTGGCGGCCATCGTGTTCATCCTGCTGGCCCCACGGCAGCGCGGCTTCACGCCGCAGCCCGTGCGCATCACCGGGGAGCCCGGGCTGCTCGACCACCTGGGGCACAACCTCCGGGACCGGCGGCTGCTCACCCTGTACCTGCAGGGGTTCCTGCTCATGGGCGGTTTCGTGGCGGTCTACAACTACATCGGCTTCCACCTGGGGGAGGAGCCGTTCCACGTCCCGCAGAGCGTGATCTCGGTGCTGTTCCTGGCCTACCTCTCCGGCACGTGGTCCTCCGCGAAGGCCGGAGGCCTGGCGATCCGGCGCGGCAGGAAGCCCGTACTGATCGGCTCCGCACTGATCATGCTCGCCGGCCTGCTCCTGACCGCCGTCCCGTGTCTGCCCGCGATCGTCGTGGGGCTGCTGGTCTTCACCGCCGGGTTCTTCGCCGCGCACTCCGTGGCCAACGGGTGGGTCCCAGCCCTCGCAACGGAGGGTCGCGCCCAGGCGTCGTCGCTGTACACGCTGCTCTACTACGGCGGTTCGGCGGTGCTCGGCTACGCGGTGGGGGTGCCCTTCACCGCCGCCGGGTGGAACGGGGCGGTGCTGTGCATTGCGGGACTCATCGCCGTTGCCGTCGCTCTCGCGGCGACCTTCCTCCCTGGGGAGCGTGTCCGCGGGGGCGCAGGTGGTGAATAGGCAGGAACGTGCCGTTTGCCGGGGTGATCCCCTCCCTGCAGCTGGTTTCGACCCTTTTCGGCAGGATCTTGCCGTTTCCAGGATGCTCGGGAGAGCATCAGGGATGCGGGCGCCCAGACCGGCAAGATCATGCCTGAGAGGGGAGCGAGATGGATGACGGCATCGCACTGGGCCGTGCCCTGCGTTCGGCCCGGACGTGCCTGGGCCTCACCCAGCGAGATCTGGCAGAACTCGCGGGCGTCTCGGAGCGGACGGTGAGGTCCCTTGAGACGGCCACGGGCAATCCCTCGGTGGGAGCACTCATGAGTGTGGCAAACGCGGTCGGTCTGCACCTGGAGCTCAGGTGAGCCCCGTCAGGCAGGGGATGGGGAACTGCCGCTGAACGGGCCCCGCGAATCGCCCCTGATGTGATCTGCATCTACCCTGGGACAGGACCCTGCACGCCACCGCGCGCCCACGTTCCCCGAAGCCACCCGTACGAGGTCCAGGACGGGCGGCGCAGTCTAGGAGAGACCCCATGAGCGACATCCTCACCGTCCGCCACCTGTTCGGCCCCGGCCCCACCAACCCGTACCCGGAGGCCACCGAGGCGCTGGCCCGCCCGCTGCTGGGCCACCTGGACCCCCAGTTCCTGGCCGTCATGGACAGCGCGTGCGACGGTCTGCGGAAGGTGTGGGGCACCGAGAACCGCCGCACGCTGCCGCTCTCGGCCACGGGCTCCGCGGGCATGGAGGCCGCGTTCGTGAACTTCGTGAACCCGGGGGATCCCGTGGTGATCGCGGTCAACGGCCTGTTCGGGGAGCGCATGTGCGACGTCGCCGAGCGCTGCGGTGCCGAGGTCACCCGCGTGGACTTCCCGTTCGGTGAGCCCGTGGATGCCCAGAAGGTTGCCGCCGCCCACCCCGCACCGAAGATCATTGCCGCGGTGCACGCGGAGACCTCCACGGGCGTCCGCTCGGACATCGCCGCCCTGGGTGCGGTGAAGGGTGACGCCCTGCTGCTCGTGGACGCCGTGACCTCCATCGGCGGCATTGAGCTCAAGGCGGACGAGTGGGGGATCGACATCGGTTACGCCGGCACCCAGAAGTGCCTGGGCGTGGCCCCCGGTCTGGCGCCGTTCACCGTCTCGGACCGCGCGTGGGAGCGCCGCGTGGAGAAGCCCCGCTCGTGGTACCTGGACCTCGGCATGCTCGGCGGCTACGTGGGGGAGGCCTCCGGAGCCACCCGCACCTACCACCACACCGCGCCCGTGGCGATGGTCGCCTCCCTGGAGGCCGGTCTGCGCCGCGTGCTGGCGGAGGGGCTCGACGCCGTCCGCGCCCGCCACGAGGCCGCGGGCCGGGCGCTGCAGGACGGTCTGGAGGAGATGGGCCTCGAGCTGTTCGCCCGCGAGGGCCACCGGTTGCCGGAGCTCACCACGGTGAAGGTCCCCGAGGGTGTGGACTCGGCGGCCGTGCGCAAGGAACTGCTGGAGACCTACAACATCGAGATCGGCCCCGGCGTGAAGGAGTACGCGAGCACTGTGTGGCGCATCGGCCTCATGGGCCCGAACGCGTGCCCCGAGTCGGTGACCCTCATCCTCGGCGCGCTGAAGAACGTGCTGGGCCGCTGACCCGACCCCACGAGAACGGCGGGCCCCACCTCCACGGTGGGGCCCGCCGTCGTCGTGCGGTGCGCGTGGCGGATCAGGCCGTGAGCTGGTCCTCGATGGCGCCCACGAACGCGTCCAGGTCACCGGGGTTGCGGGAGGTGATGAGCGTCCAGCCGTTGGCGGGGCACACCTTCACCTGCTCGTCCACCCAGTTGCCGCCGGCGTTGACGACGTCCGTCCGCACCGACTGGTAGGAGGTCAGGGTCTTGCCGTCCACCAGGCCGGTCTCCACGAGCAGCCACGGGCCGTGGCAGATGGAGGCCACCGGGCGCCCGGAGGAGGCGAAGGCCTTGGCGATCTTCTGGGCGTCCTCGTCCAGGCGCAGGGAGTCGGCGTTCAGGGTGCCGCCGGGCAGCAGCAGGAGGTCGTAGTCGGAATCGTCCACCGAGGAGATGGTGGCGTCCACGGGGAACGTCTCGCCCAGGTCCCAGTCGCCCACGAGGGACTTCACCTCGCCGGACTCGGGGGCGGCCACGGTGACCTCGGCACCGGCCGCACGCAGCTTCTGCGCGGGCACCTTCAACTCGTCCTGCTCCACGCCCTGGTTGTTCACCAGAACGAGAATCTTCTTGCCGGACAGTTCAGCCATTGTCGAGAATCCTTTCTATCGGGTGATGCTTCCACTCTGGCACCGCGGCACTTTCCTCGGCAAGGGTGTCCCCGCCGGTTCCGCTGTCAGCGACACGATCACGACGCCGCCGCGCGATGTCCGCTGCGTGCCGCCGGCGTCCCCTCACGCGAAGGGCTGCGACGCCCGGTCCAGTGCGGCGACGTCGTCCGCGCTCAGGTGCAGTGCGGGCGCCGCCACCAGCGAGGTCAGCTGCGAGGCGGAGGACGCGGAGGCGATGGGGGTGGTGACGCCCTTGGCGAGCAGCCACGCCAGGGCCACGGTGGCCGGCTCGGCACGGTGCCGGTCCGCCACGGAGACCAGTTCCTCCACCACCGCGAGACCCTCGGGGGAGACGTACTCCCGGGCCATCTGCTCGCGGGCCGCTCCCTCGAGGTCCTCGGCGGTGCGGTACTTGCCCGTGAGGAAGCCGGAGGCCAGGGCGAAGTAGGGGAACACGGCGGCGTCGTGCTCCCGGGCGATCGCGGCGTAGTCCCGCTCGAACTCGCGGCGGTGCACCAGGTTGTACTGCGGCTGGATGGCCGCGGGCACCGCCATGCCGCGCTCGCGGGCCACCGTGAAGAACTCGCGCATGCGCTGCGGCGAGTAGTTGGACAGCCCCACCGCGTGCACGCGGCCGGAGTCCACGAGCTCGTGGAAGGTCTCCACCTGCTGCTCGACGGGCGTGTCCTCGTCGTCATAGTGCGCGTAGTAGAGGTCCACGTAGCCGGTCTGCAGCCGGTCCAGGGAGGCGTCCAGTGCGGCGTTGACGGTCTCCCGAGAGAGGCCCTTGAACTCGGGGTGCGCGCCCACCTTGGTGGCGATCACCAGCGAGTCGCGGGTGCCGCGCGCGGCCAGCCAGTTGCCCAGCACGGTCTCCGACTCCCCGCCCGTGTGGCCCGGGACCCACGCGGAGTACACGTCCGCGGTGTCCACGAAGTTGCCGCCGGCGGCGGTGAAGGCGTCCAGGACGTCGAAGGACTCCTGCTCGTCACTGGTCCAGCCGAACGTGTTGCCGCCCAGGTTCAGCGGGAAGATCTCCTGATCTATGCCCCGGATGCGGGCCGAGGGCGTGTGCGCGGCCATGGTGAACCTCCTGTGGTGGTGGTGTGGCCGCGCGGTCGATCGCGCGACCCTGTCCCCGTTTTCGACCGTAGCACTTTCTCCGGCAAGCAAAGAGGCCGGCCGGTGCCGCGGCCCGACCGCCGGGCCGCGGGGCCCGTCGTTCGGTCCGCTCAGGAGGCCTCGGAGAACTCCTCGACCAGCCGGGCCACGTGACCCTGGGCGGCCACCCGGTACTCGGAGCGCGTGAGGGTGCCGTCCGTGCCGATCACGAACGTGGAGCGCAGCGGACCCTCGGAGGTCTCGCCGTTGACCGTGCGCTCACCCCAGGCGCCCCAGGCCCGGGCGGCCGCGTGGTCCGGGTCCGAGAGCAGGGTGTAGGGCAGCTGGTACTCGGTGACGAAGCGCGCGAGCTCGGCCGGATCGTCCCCTGATACCCCGTAGACGTCGTAGCCCCGGGCCTGCAGCGCACCCAGGTTGTCCCGGAAGTCGCAGGCCTGCGTGGTGCATCCCGGGGTGAACGCCCTGGGGTAGAAGTAGACCACCGCGCCGCGCTCGCGCTGCTGCGCGAGGTCCACGGTGCGGCCGTCGTGGGCGGTCAGCTGCAGGGCGGGCGCGGGATCTCCGGCGGACAGTTCGTGCGACGTGGCATCTCCTTCGAGGCTGGGTGTTCCTCCTGGACCATAGCGCGCACCGCGGGCGGTCGGAACAGCTCCCGGGGCGGTTCAGCGCACCTGCTCCTGGATGATCGCGATCTTCTGCCACACCTTGCGCGCCATGTCCGATGTGAGGGTCTCGATGCCCTCCACGGCGTCCAGCACGTCCCCGTCCGTGGTGTCCTCCGCGAACAGCGCCGCCGTTTCGCCCACGAGCGAGAGCATCTCCGTGCAGTAGTCCAGGTACTGGGTCATCTCGGAGCGGGTCATCTGCAGCTCCCCGCCGCGCTCGTCCCCTGTGGCCGGAGACTCCGTGCCGGCCAGGTCCGCACTCACCGACGGCGCGGCTCTTCTGCCTCCACTCGTATCCGGTGATGCCGTGCCGGGATCCTCCGCCCCCGACGACGCCGCCGCTCCGCCGCCCCGCGCGGGACCGGCACCTGCCTGGCGGGGATGCGCGGGCGACGTCGTGCCCCCGGTTCCCGGCGCGGAACCCGGCAGCCGCTCCGGGACCTTGACGAGCTGGTGCATGTCGATCACGTGGGCGAGCGAGCGCAGCCGGTGCAGCACGCGCAGCACGCGCGCCCGCTCCATCCGCTGCGGCACCGCGATGAGGAAGAAGATGGCGATGCCCGCGAAGACGAGATCGTTGACCACCGTCTCCAGCAGCGGCAGCCAGTCCACCGGGCCGAGCGACTCCGGATTGGACCAGATGCTCGCGGCGGCCAGTGCAATGGCGGTGCCGAAGACCAGCAGCACCGCCAGGACACCGAGGCGCGAGAGCAGGCGGGCAGAGCGGATCCGGCGCCTGCTGATGCCGCCGCCCTCCACGACCTCGTCCACGAGGGCGATCAGCTCACCGCCCACCTCCCACAGGCTGCGCCGGGGGAAGCGGGCGTAGACCCGCCGCTGCAGGGTGGCCGCGGAACCGCGGACCGCCGCACTGTCGAGGCGCTGGTACCGGCTGCCCGCCGGGGGTCCGTCGTCGTGGTCGTCAGGCCGTGCGGGAAGTGGGCGAGGAGAGCGCATCACAGCAGGGTACGCGAGCGGTGCCGGGCCCGTTCCTGCGGCCGGCGCGCAGCAGATCCAACTGCGCATGCAGTTGCCGTTCCAGGTGGGCGGGGGAGCCGTTGTGCATACCCAGCGCGGCGGCCGCCTGCGTACCCAGCAGGTACGTCAAGAGAGCGTCACCCCGGGCGGCGAGGTCGAATCCGTCGGCCACTTGTCCTGCCTCACGGGCTTGAGCGAGCCAGCGGCTGATCGAGTCACGCCACTGCTTCATGAACCGCTGGTTGTGCTCCGCTCTCGTGGGATCATGGGCGGCTTCCTGCCAGAACGTCAGGACTACGCGGGCTTCGTCCAGACGCTCGGTATCCAGGGGCATGACCTCACGGCAGAACACCTCCAGGGCCGCCAGGCCGGTGAGGCCGCCCGTGGCCTGGACGACACGTTCGTTGGTCTGCTGGAACACGAAGGTGTAGGTGGCGTCAATGAGGTCGGCCTTGGTGGGGAAGTACGGTTTCAGGGCCCCGTTTGCGTATCCGGCTTCTGCGGACACCTGCCGCATGGTCATTCCGGACGCGCCGTCTCGGGCCAGAACACGCCACACGGCGCGCACCAGTTCCTGCTTGCGGGACGCATGGTTCACCAGTTTGGGCAAGAGGTTGCCTTCCTCGATTGGGACCAGGAAGTCGGTCGCTAAGGGTTTCTCGGGGTCCCCGAGGGTTGTTGCACGGTGCATTCAAATCTAATCTCTACAAATGTAGAACTAAAACGTGACCCGAAACACAAACCCATGGTCATGCTCGGCCGGCCATCCGGCGCCACGAAAGGATCCACCATGTCCCTCGACGATGCCACCACCCACAGCACCCCTGCTTACGCACTGCAGACCCCCGAGGAGATTCGCGTGGTGCGCGAGGTTCTGGGGGAGGCGGGGCACTTCCCGGACAGTGCCCGCATGGCGTACCTGGGCCTGGTGGAGCCGGCTCGGGGCACACCCGTGGATGCCCCCGCCAATCGTAGGTTCCGCGTGTTCCTGCTCGATACTGCGGGGGGATCTCCCAAGGACGCCGTCGTCTCCGCGACGAATCGCACCATTGAGAGCCTGGTGGAACTGGACACCTCCGTAACCGGTGAACCGCCGGTGCTCGAGGAAGAGTTCGAGGTGGTCGAGCAGATCCTCGCTACGGACGAACGCTGGCTTGAAGCACTGGAGAAGCGCAATCTCGACGTGGCGAAGGTGCGCGTGGCACCGCTGTCCGCGGGGGTGTTCGAGTACCCGGAGGAGAAGGGGCGACGCATGCTGCGCGGCCTGGCGTTCTACCAGGAAAAAGCAGATGCCCCCGCGTGGGGGCAGCCCATCGACGGCCTGGTGGCCTACGTGGACGTCACCAACAAGACCGTCGATCAGGTGCTGGACCTGGAACTGGTGCCGATCCCGGAGGAGAGTGGGGACTACACGGACCCGGAACTGACCGGTCCCGTGCGCACCACCCAGAAGCCCATCGAAATCACGCAACCGGAGGGCCCGTCCTTCACCGTGACCGGCGGCAACCATGTGGAGTGGGAGAAGTGGAGCCTGGACGTGGGCTTCGACATGCGTGAAGGCCTGGTGCTGCACAACATTGCGTTCGAGGACAAGGGTGAGAAACGCAGGATCTTGGACCGCGCGGCCATTGCCGAGATGATGGTGCCCTACGGGGATCCCTCCCCGGTGCGCTCGTGGCAGAACTATTTCGACACCGGCGAGTACCTGGTTGGTCAGTGGGCCAACTCCCTGGAACTCGGTTGCGACTGCCTGGGCGACATCACCTACCTGTCCCCCACCGTGGTCACCGGGCGCGGCGAACCGCGCGAGATCACCAACGGCATCTGCATGCACGAGGAGGACTGGTCCATCCTCTCCAAGCACACGGACCTGTGGAGCGGGGTGGCCTACACGCGCCGCAACCGCCGCCTGGTGATCTCCTTCTTCACCACCGTGGGCAACTACGACTACGGCTTCTACTGGTACCTCTACCTGGACGGCACCATCGAGTTCGAGGCCAAGGCGACCGGCGTGGTCTTCACCTCCGCCCTGCCGAACGGCTCCACGGACTTCGCGTCCGAGATCGCGCCGGGGCTGGGCGCGCCGTTCCACCAGCACCTGTTCTCGGCGCGCCTGGACTTCGCGCTCGACGGCGGTCCCTGCCGCGTGGAGGAGGAGGACGCCGTGCGCGTGCCCCTGTCCTCGGACGTGAACCCGCGCGGCAACGCGTTCACGCGCAAGCGCACCGTGCTGGCGACCGAGAAGGAGGCCATGCGGGACGCCGACGCCGCCGTGGGCCGCACCTGGGTGGTCTCCAGCGCCGAGCACACCAACCGCCTGGGCCACCCGGTCGCGTACAAGCTGCACCCGGAGGGCGGCCCCACCATGCTGGCTTCGGAGGAGTCCTCCGTGCACCGCCGCGCCACGTTCGCTACAAAGGCTCTGTGGGTGACCCCGTACGCGGAGTCCGAGCAGTACCCCACCGGTGACTTCCCCAATCAGCATGCGGGCAACGGCGGTCTGCCGGAGTGGACCACGCAGGACCGGGACGTGGACGGCAAGGATATCGTCGTGTGGCACACCTTCGGGCTCACCCACTTCCCACGGATTGAGGACTGGCCGATCATGCCGGTGGACACTGTGGGCTTCAAGCTTCGCCCCGAGGGCTTCTTCGACCGATCCCCGGTCCTGGACGTCCCCGCCCCGAAGAAGGGCCACTGCTGCGAGGGCGAGCAGGAGCAGTCCTCCTCCTGCTGCGAGTCGTAGGACCACTCACGTCGGCGCGTGCCGGTAGCGCGTGAGCAAGGCGCCCACCCTTGGCGGGGTGGGCGCCTCGTCCGTCTCCCGACGACGTCGTGCCCGGCCTGTGTGGGGCAGGTGCGGCGCGGCGTCGTCGAGACTGGGCAGGGCCTTCCCGCTGCTGGGTCAGAGCGAGGACGGCCGGGCGATGATCTCCCCGTGGGGCATGCAGAACCAGGCGTCGGGGGAGTGGCCCCAGTCTTGCCAGGCGACGGCGATCTGCTCGACCTCCGCGGGGGAGAGGCCCTGTTCCCGCGCTCGGTCGGTGAAGCCCGAGGTGCGGACGCGCTCGGCCTGGGAACCGCCCCACCAGCGGGTCGACTCGGGGGTCGCGTAGGTCCACGTGGAGGACTGGGCGGTCTCGACGTCGAGCCCCGCCTCGTGCGCCCAGGCCCGCAGCCGCCGTCCGGCATCCGGTTCGCCGCCCAGAGCCCGGGCGCTCGCGCAGTACGTCTCCCGCCACCGGTCGAGACCCGCGCTCTCGGGGTACCAGACCATGGCGCCGTAGTCGGCGTCGCGGCACGCGATGATCCCGTCCTCGGTGCAGTAGCCCGCCATCGCGCGCAGCGCCGCCACGGGGTCGGGAACGTGCTGGAGCACCTGGTGGGCGTGGACCACGTCGAAGGAACCGGGCTTGACGTCCACGGTGAAGAAGTCGGAGGCGAGGAACGTGGTGGTCGTGTCCGCCCGCGTCCGCGCGTTCTCACGCGCCGCGGCGACGGCCTCCTCGGAGAAGTCCACGCCCACCACCTGACCGGTGGGGCCCACTAGCTCCGCCAGGTCCAGGACTCGCATCCCGGGATGCAGCCGGTCGAGGAAGTAGGCGCAGCTGGTCGCGGCCGTCCGTGTTCCGTGGGAGGCGAGGACCGCCGGCTGGTGGCCGTGGCTGTAGCGGAGAGGCGGCGCGGAATCGGACGGGGTGGTCATGAGGGAACGGTAGAGCGAGGGCGGGAGCGGGAAAAGGCGAGGTCGCATGGTGAGACGAGCTGGTGCAACCACTGGCGCCTCAGACACGCTGGCGTGTTATCTGGCGCTTGGGGCGAGCTTCACTAGATGTCCTGACCGGAGACGTTGATCGAGCTGCCAGCGGCATGGCCGGACGGTTAGTCCCGTCAGCGTTCCAGGTCGATCCGTGTCTCGGTGCATCGATATCCGGCACGCAGGAAGGCGGCAGTCATGGGTTTGTTCACGGCGTCGGTGGTTGCAGTGATCCGCTGCGTTCCAGCGGCGGCATGGAAGGCGGTGATGTACGCGAGCAGATCGTCGACGTATCCGTTCCCGCGGTGCTCGGGCATCACGGCGAGGTAGCCGACGTTGCGGTTCGTTGGCGTGGCGGATGGGATGGCAACCCCTACAACGTCGCCCTTCTGGTCGAACGCGACGCGCCACCAGGAGCGGTCGCCGGGGCAGGAGCGGTAATAGTCGACCTCGTCCCGTGCCAGTCCCAGCGCGTCCATGGCGGCTAGCTCGCGTCGAGTCATGACGTCCAGCGACCCGCGTGCGGCGCGCGCGAACAAGGTGATGAATGTTTCGTCGACCGCCTCTTCGAAACGTAGTCGCAGACTTGGCTGTGGCACGGAAGTGCCTTGATCCCACTGGAACTGGTGCCGCTCGTTGCTTTGGCCAAGGCCCGCAGATGTTGCTACCGCGATCTTCGTATGGACATCACGGACCACGTCTATAGATTCGCGCCAGGTGACCGGGACACGCATGGTGTGCGGCAAGGGGGCAGCGATGTCTTGACCTGCCAGGGCGGCATGGCCGCGTTCGAGAAGCGCGCCGAGGACGGTGCCCGGCTCGGGGTGGCCGGGGACGACATCCCAGACGTCGAGGGCGATGGGGGCGCGTTCGTCTCGCCCCCACCACAGAGCTCGACCGACGAGTCTGTCGTCGTCGTCGATGGCGACCTGCGACCACCGAGGTTGTAGTCGTCCGGCAGAGATCTCGTCCTCGATGTGGGCGGAAGTCATCCCGACTCCGGGTGTCGACTTCATGCGCGCGGCCTGCTGGAATAGCTCCGTCGTCGGTTCTTCGATCCTCATGCACCAGATCCTCCCATTTACTTGTGGCGGATCGTCAGCGGATTTTCTACTGCGGGGGTCGCAATCGGTAGGCCCTGCAGCGACCTGTCATCGACATGACCGCGCTGTGCCGACCGCTCAATCAGCCTCCCTGGCCAGCACAACTAGAACGATGCAGACCACCGCGATGACGATGGTGGTGAGCGGAAAGAACAGGCCGGATGTGGTTCCCGCCGAGAGCTTCAAGTCCGTGCCCACGATGCTGACCAGAATTGCGAACGCGCCAGCGATGTAGACGAACGTCTTGACCCCGTACTGCACCGTGCCGGTCTTTTTCTCGGCCATGACCGTTTCCTTCCCCATGGCGCCCCGGTGGGGCGGTTCCCCTTCGCTCATCGTGGCGGAGGGGAATTACTGCCGCAAGAGGCAGTTCAGGTGTCAACTAGTTGACGAGGTGCGCTGCCCACCCCTTGCTGTGCCGTGGCTCGACTGCGGACCGTGATGTGGACATGCGGGACCTCGCGCAGAAACTGAACGCACACTATGTCGTCGCGGGCGAGGAATAGCCCGGCGAACGCGTGAGACGGGGCGGGCCTGGAACCGACCCGCCCCCGGCTCCCGGAAACGGCGGCCCCAGGGGGCGTGCCCCGCCGCGAAGGCGGGGCACGGCGTCGTCGTCAGGCCTGGCCGCGGCCGAGCAGGCGGCCCGTGGGGGTCTCGTAGTCCACCTCGCGCCCGCCCACGAATGTCGTGCGGACCTTCCCGGAGAGCACCTTGCCCTGGTAGGGGGTGATGGGGTTCTTGTGGTTCAGGCGCTGGGCGTCCACCACATAGCTCTCGTCCTGGGCGAAGACGGCCATGTCCGCGTCGTAGCCCAGGGACAGCCTGCCCTTGCCGCGCAGGCCCACACGTTCGGCCGGGCGCGTGGCCATCCACCGCACCACGCGCTCGAGCCCGACCCCGCGGCGTCGTGCCTCCGTCCAGATCAAGGACAGGCCCAGCTGCAGCGACGAGACGCCGCCCCACGCCACGCCGAAGTCCCCGTTGCCCAGGTCCTTGAGGTCGAGGGTGGAGGGGGAGTGGTCCGAGACGATGTAGTCGATGGTGCCGTCGATCAGCCCCTCCCACAGCTTCTCCCGGTTGGAGACCTCGCGCACCGGCGGGCAGCACTTGAACGCGGTGGCGCCGTCCGGGATCTCCTCGGAGAGCAGCGTGAGGTAGTGCGGGCAGGTCTCCACGGTGATGTCCAGACCGTCGTTCTTCGCGGAGCGGATCATGGGGATCGCGTCCGAGGAGGACAGGTGTAGGATGTGCGAGCGTCCGCCGGTCCAGCGCGTGCGCTCGATGACCTCCGCGATCGCGATGTTCTCCGCACCGCGCGGGCGGGACTTCAGGAAGTTCTCGTACACGGCACCGTTGGGCTGCGGAGCGCGGTCGATGGTGCGGGAGTCCTCCGCGTGCACGATCAGCAGCGAGTCGAACGTCTTGACCTCCGCGAGCGCCTCCTCCATCTCGTCCGCCTCCAGGTGGGGGAACTCGTCCACGCCCGAGTGCAGCAGGAAGCACTTGAAGCCGAACACGCCGTCGTCGTGCAGGGGCCGCAGGTCCGCCTTGTTGCCGGGGATCGCGCCGCCCCAGAAGCCGATGTCCACGAACGCGTTCTGCTGCGCGAACAGCCGTTTGTACTCGAGGGCGGCCACGTTCACCGTGGCGGGCACGGAGTTCAGGGGCATGTCCACGATGGTGGTCACGCCGCCCGCCGCCGCCGCACGGGTGGCCGTGGCGAAGCCCTCCCACTCGGTGCGCCCGGGCTCGTTGACGTGCACGTGGGTGTCCACGAGGCCGGGGATCAGGGTCTCGTCGTCGGCGAGCTCCACGACCCGTGCGCCCTGCAACCCGGCGCCGAGTGGTTCGATCGCGGCGATCCTCCCGTCCCGCACGCCCACCTCGCGCGGCGCGAACCGGTCCCCGCACATCACGTTCTGCCCGCGCACCACGAGGTCGAACTCGCCGTCCTGGCGCCCGGTGATCCGCGCCTCCGTGGGCTCGTCGGCGTCCGCGAGCCGGTGCTCGGCCTTGTACTCGCGGATCAGCTCACGCACCCGTTCCGCACCGTTGACCTGCTGGGCCAGCTCGATCTGTGCGGCCCGTGCCGCCGCGACCTCGTCCCGCCGGTCGTCGGTCACGGCCCGCTGGGAGTTCTGCTGCGCGACTTTCCGCGGTGACCCGTCCAGCTCCGGGTTCGACGCCGCCTGGGCCACCTTCGCGCGCACCCGCTCGGTCGCGCGCTCCTCGTTGCGCTCCGGGTCCGTGGTGTCCGCCTCGGTCCCCGTCCCGGCTCCCGCGCCCTGTGGGCTCGCTTGTTTCTGGCCGGGGTGCGGCGCGTCGGCCACGGAGCCGGAGACCGCGGCGGGCTCGGCGGACGCGTCGCGGGCGGCGTCGTCGGCCGTGGACTGGGCGGAGGCCTTCTGGCGGGAATCGCGCTGCGGGGAGGCGTTCATGGGGTGGGTCCTTTCGGTGGCCGCGTGCGCGGGGCGCGCGGACTGCTCGTGGCCGGTGCGCGGCACGGGCCGGGGGTGGATCTGCTCAGTCCCAAACTAGGCGGTGACCCACCTCACGGAGGAGCCGAGGGGCCTCCCGCATGGACGTGTCGGCGTCCGGGGCGAGTGCGCGCAGCTCGTGGACCGCACTGAACCCGGTGGTGCGCAGGGTCTCGGGGTCCAGGGTGGTGCGCCCGCACACCGCCACCACGGGGACACCGTGGCGCTGCCCTACGCGCAGCACGCCCAGGGGCGTCTTGCCCCCGAGGCTCTGCTCGTCCAGGCTGCCCTCACCCGTCACGAGCAGGTCCGCCCCGGCCACGGCGGAGTCCAAGTCCACGAGGTCCAGGACCACGTCGATTCCCGGGCGGCGGGTGGCGCCCAGAACGGCCAGTGCCGCGTACCCCACGCCACCCGCGGCACCGGCGCCCGGTGCGGTGGCGGTGCGGAGGGCGGCGTCGCCGAGGGTCTCGGCTAGGCGGTCGCGGAAGGTGGCCAGGGCGGCGTCGAGCACATCCACGTCCTCCGGAGAGGCACCCTTCTGCGGGCCGAAGACGGCGGCCGCACCGCGCGGACCGGTGAGGGGGTTGTCCACGTCCGCCGCGAGCACGAACTCGGTGCGCGCCAGGGCCGGGTGCAGGCCGGCGACGTCCACCGTGGCGAGATCCGCGAGTGCCGCCCCGCCGTCCGGGAGGTCCCGTCCGCGGGCATCGAGCAGCCGCACGCCGAGGGCTGCCAGCATCCCCGCGCCGCCGTCCGTGCTCGCGCTGCCTCCCACGCCCAGGAGCACCCGGGTGCACCCCGCGTCGAGCGCGGCGGCCACGAGCTCTCCCGTGCCGCGGCTCGTGGCAGTGCGCGCGGCCAGGACGGGGCGGCCGTCCGTGTGGGGCAGTGCGGCAAGCCCGGAGGCCAGTGCCATCTCCACCACGGCCTCCTCCCCGCGCCGCGCCCAGGCCGCGGTGACGGGTGCGCCCACGGGGCCGGTGACGCGCAGCTCGTGCCGCTCGAAACCGGCACCGAGTGCGGCGTCCAGCGTGCCCTCGCCGCCGTCCGCCACGGGGAGGACGTCCACGTGTGCGTCCGGGCGGGCGTCCCGGATGCCCGCGGCGAGCTGGGACGCGGCCTCGTGGGCCGTCACGGAGCCCTTGAACTTGTCGGGTGCCACCACGATGCGCATGAGGGGTCTCCTCGGGTCTGGGGGGTTGATGAAGTGAGGGATGAGTGGTGTGCGGTCCGGTGCCTGGGCCTGCTGCCCGGCTCGCGGTGCGGGCGGTGGGTAGGTCTGCACCGGGACGCCCACGGCGACGCCGCTCAGCCGCGACCGCCGCGGGCCAGCCACGCGAACGGGTCCTCGCCCAGCGGCGCGTACTCCAGGGCCACGTCCCCGGCGTACCCGAGATCGCGTGCCCGGGAGACCCAGTGGAGCAGCGGGAGCTCGCCGGTGCCTGGTTCGTGGCGTCCCCGGGCGTCCGCGATCTGGATGTGCCCGAAGTCCGCGGCGTGGGCCTCGACGACCGCTGCGACGTCCTCGCCGTTCACGGCCAGGTGGTAGAAGTCCGCGAGCAGCTTCATGTTGTCCCGGTCCACCGCCTCGATCACGGCCAGGGCGTCCGCCGCGGTCTGCAACGGGTGGTCGGGCGCACCGGAAAGGGGCTCCAGCAGCACGACGCCGCCCAGCGGCGCCACGGCGTCCGCGGCCCACCGCAGGTTCTCGACCGCCAGGGCGTCCTGCTCCTCGTGGGGGACGCCCGGCAGGCGGTTGCCGTGGAGCGCGTTGAACGCCCGGCACCCCGTGGCACGGGCGATCTCCGCCACCGCAGCCACGTTGGCGCGGAACTCCTCGGAACGCCCGGGGTGGGAGAGCACCCCGCGTTCACCGGCGGCCATGTCCCCCGCGAAGAAGTTCAGACCGGTGAGCTGCACTCCGGCGTCCGCCAGGGCCGCCACGAAGGTGTCCACCTCGGTCCGCTCTGGGACGGGACCGGCAAAGGGCCACCAGAACTCGGCTCGGGAGAAACCAGCGGCCGCGACGGCGGTCACCTGCTCGCGGAGGGAGAGGTCCGGCCACATGATCGAGGCGTTGACGGTCCAGGTCATGGTGCTCCTTCCGCGTGGTTCCGGGCCCGTGTGCGGGCCCGGTCCGGGTGTGTCACAACCCCGTGCGGAGGGGCTCGGCGGGGCGGCGCACGCGAGTGCCACGGTGTGTCACTGTGATGCACGTCAACCGTACCTGTGAGATTCTGGCGCAGCACCCTGCGACGGTGTCTCACCCGGGGGCGGCGGAAGCCGTGCCGCGTGCATCGGCACCACGCGGGCGGGCGGGTGGCAGCGGTGCCGCCCGCCGCGACCGAGCAGACCGTGACCGAGCAAGGAGTGGACATGAATCCCAGGAACCTTCCCCGCACCTCGGAGGAGGCGGCCGGGCGCCCCGTGCTCGGGCGTGTGCCCGAGCCGCGTGTTCCCATGGAGCCGGCCCCGGACACGAGCGACAAGCTCTACAACGTGGACCTCGCACCCACCAGCCGCCACGGCCGAACGTGGAGCGCGTACAGCATCTTCACGCTGTGGGCCAACGACGTTCACTCGCTCGGCAACTACGGCTTCGCCATCGGGCTCTTCGCCCTGGGTCTCGGCGCCTGGCAGGTGCTCACCGCCCTGGGCGTGGGGGCGTTGCTGCTCTTCGTGCTGCTGTGCCTCTCCGGGTTCATGGGCTTCAAGACCGGCGTGCCGTACCCCGTGATGAGCCGGATCTCCTTCGGCGTGCACGGGGCGCAGCTGCCCGCCGCGATCCGCGGCATCGTGGCGATTGCGTGGTTCGGGATCCAGACGTACCTGGCGTCCGTGGTGCTGCGGGTCATGCTCATCGCCCTCGTCCCGTCCCTCGCGCCGCTGGACGAGAACAGCGTGCTGGGGCTGTCCACCCTGGGCTGGATCAGCTTCGTGGCCCTGTGGATCGTCCAGGTGGTCATTGTCTGCTACGGCATGGAGATGATCCGCAGGTACGAGGCCTTCGCCGGGCCCGTCATCCTCGTGACCATGGTGGCGCTCGCCGCGTGGATGCTCGCCCGGGTGGACTTCTCCATCGCGTGGAGCACCGACGATCCGCTGACCGGCAGTCAGATGTGGCTGCACATCCTGGGCGGCGGGGCGCTGTGGGTCTCCATCTACGGGACCTTCGTGCTGAACTTCTGCGACTTCACCCGCTCGGCCATGAGCCGCGGGGCGATCGTGCGCGGCAACTTCTGGGGCATCCCCGTCAACATGCTGCTGTTCGGGCTGATCGTGGTGTCCCTGGCGGGTGCCCAGTTCAAGCTGGACGGCACCGTGATCACCTCCCCGGCGGACATCGTGCAGACCATCCCGTCCACGCCGCTGCTGGTGCTGGCGTCCCTGGCCCTGCTGATCCTCACCGTGGCCGTGAACCTCATGGCGAACTTCGTGGCCCCCACCTACGCGCTGACCAACATGTTCCCGCGGCGGCTGAACTTCCAGAAGGCCGCCGTCCTCTCCGCGGTGATCGGGCTGGTGATCCTGCCGTGGAACCTCTACAACTCGCCCGTGGTGATCGTGTACTTCCTGGGTGGGCTCGGTGCGCTGCTCGGGCCCCTGTTCGGGATCATCATGGTGGACTACTGGCTCATCCGCCGGTCCAGGGTGAACGTCCCCCAGCTCTACGTGGACGCCCAGGACGGCGAGTACTTCTACCGTGGTGGCGTGAACCCCCGCGCGATCGCCGCGTTCGTTCCCGCCGCGCTCGCGTCCCTCGCGGTGGCGCTGCTGCCCGCCTTCCACGGGGCCAGCGAGTTCTCGTGGTTCATCGGCGCCGGCCTGGGCGCCCTGTGCTACCTGGTCACGGCCAGGAAGAAACCCGAGTACACGGACCAGCACGGCGAGGCCATCGCCGTGGCCACCACGCACTGACCTGTCCCGTTCCCCCTCCGCTCAGCGCCGCACGACGACGCCGCACGGTCGCCTCCCGGCCCGCCCACCCGGCTGCCGTCGCCCCGGAGGCGGCCCAGCGGCGTCGTACCCCAGAAACCGAACCCCAGGAGAAGATGACATGCGCATCCTGACCGTCAACGTGAACACCACGTCGTCCATGACCGAGTCGATCGCGGAGGCCGCCCGCGCCGTGGCCGAGCCCGGGGTGGAGGTCGTGGGGCTGACGCCCACGTTCGGGGCGCCGTCGTGCGAGGGGAACATGGAGTCCTACCTGGCCGCGGTGGGCGTGATGGACGCGGTGCTGGCCTACGACGAGCCGTTCGACGCCGTGATCCAGGCGGGATTCGGGGAACACGGCAGGGAAGGTCTGCAGGAGCTGCTCGAGCAGCCCGTCGTGGACATCACCGAGGCCGCCGCGGCCATGGCCACGTTCGTGGGCCGCAGCTACTCCGTGGTGACCACCCTGGACCGCACCGTGCCGCTCATCGAGGACCGGTTGCGGCTGGCCGGGCTCATGGAGCGCTGCGCCTCGGTGCGGGCCTCCAACACCTCGGTTCTGGACCTCGAGACGGACGAGCGCGCGGCGGTGCAGTCGATCGTGGACGAGGCGCAGCGGGCGGCCCGCGAGGACCGGGCGGAGGTGATCGTGCTCGGCTGCGGCGGGATGGCCGCGCTGGAACGGGAGGTGCGGGAGCAGTGTGGCGTGCCCGTGGTGGACGGGGTGGCCGCCGCCGTGACCGTGGCGCAGTCGCTCGTGCGGCTGGGGCTCACGACGTCCAAGTCCCGCACCTACGCGAGGCCGCTGCCCAAGAACCTGAAGGGCTTCCCGTTCGGGCGGTGACGACGGGCAGAGCGATGATCTCCCTGCAGTCACACAAAGGGCCGAGCTGGGACCAGAGGTTCCCCAACTCGAAATTGAACGTGATCTGCCCCGTTCGCTCCAGGGATTTGCTATTTCTCTGAAGTGAAAACTAAAAATTCTGCACCAACACTTCGGCATGCAGCTTCAGTTTCGAGCAGCAAGGTTCCGAGCTGGTGCACTCGGTTCGTGATCGAGGCGCTAGACTGCTGTAACGTAGCTTGATATTCTTTCTTTTCAAGGCGGGGTTGAACAATTACAACTCGAAGGCGCACCTTGTCCCCCCTGCGCTTCAACTCGTCGGCAAAAGCTTTACCTCCCTTTCGGGCGGAGAGGGTGGGAGCGCCATTTATCGTTCCTGACACCCAGTGCAGAGCACCACTGGAAAGCGTTTTTAGCTTATCGATGATAGACTTCGGACTAGCGTGCTTGAGATTTTTTACCGCCTGCCCCGCTACCTCTTCATATTGTGTGACTGAGATCTTCCGGCCGGGAGAGGAGGAGCTGCTGGACTTAATGTGAATTAGTGTCAGCAGGCTGACTCCATCCGGGTCTTCATCTGCCAGATGAACGAAGTCCGCTATCTCCCCGGCACCATCGTCGCAGAGCAGATGTCCGGCGCGCTCCCAACCCCAATGAAAATGCACCCAGCTGAACAGTGAATCATCGCCAAGTTCCCCCGTTCTAGAGAGATCTGTCACCAAGTTTCCTTTTTCACCTTTTTGCGTAGGTTTTTCGCGTGTTATATCAGTCCCCGTTTGGGTGGAGCCGAGCGTTTTCCCAAAATCAACCCAATTCCACGATGTGAATGGTTTCAGATTGTAGCTAGGCATATAAGCTCGCCCGTTTGCTACTACATGCCCATCGTCATAGCGGATGATGGCCCAATCCTCGTTCTCAATCAGAATTCGGAGTGAGTCACTTATTTTCGAGTCCCCACTAACTGGTTTGAGGCTGGCGTTCACGCGGCCCGTCGCGTCCGAATATGAGAGCTCCAAGCATACCGTCGACGCCACGCAGCCATCGCGAATAGCGGATACTTGCACTTTGTCCTTTCGCGGACTTGCGGAATTAATGACCACGCCGTGAGGAGAGTCGACATTCAAGTTAACCCGGTCGAGTGCGCTGACGGCGTCCTTTATTTCATCGTTCCACTGCGACATCTCGCCTTCGAGATGAAGGGCCACTTCGGTCGGTGTCCCTATGGATGTAACTTTCGAAAGCGGTCTTGCTAGTTCTGCGATCGGCGAGTCGCGTCTCTTGGCCCCCTCTAAAGCTTTAAGACACCAGAGGGTATCCGAGCAAAAATCATCGAAGCACGACGGGTGCCCAAGCCAAATCTTATGTTTCGAAGGGCTTAACCCGAGTGTCGCATCCTCGCCATCCTTATTTAACTTGGAGCGACCGGAAGAAAACGCGTAAGTTTGATCCCCAAACGGGTCCAGTGCCGACCGTATATTCAAGCCCGTTAGCTGCTTACTGTTGGCCTTTTGTTCCACCGGTGGGTGTATGCCTTTCATCCAAACCGCAAGCATTGGCCAATTAGGGTCGGTGAATGCACCATTTAAAAGTTCTGGGGCGATCGGAGTAAGCCCTTTAAGTTCATTATTCTCAATTGCGGTAAGGATTCGGTTCCAGTCTGAGCCATGAGATGCGTAGACGGCAATATAGCTCTTGTATTTAGCCAGTAGCAGCATGTGCAAATTTTTGCTGTGTGGCTTTTTCTTGTGCTCTTTACCTTGAGGTGTCGATTTCGAGGGTCCAAGCCACCACGACGGAACTTCATTCACCGAGTACAAGTAGCCAGTACCTTCAAGTTCTGACACCTTAAAAGGTGCGATCACGCTCTTGAGTGAGGGGTGCCCTGCTCGGCGCTAGGCCTTTTGGACTGAACCACACCCTGAATTTCTTTTAAAAGCGTTTTAACGCCCTTGCGAGTGGACACGACTTCCAGTAGTCCGAGTGAGAGGTAGGGGCGGAAGTGTGATGAGTCGATCGGCATAACACTGAGGATATGCGCCCACGGTCTTCAAGTCACCACACGCCACAACGGGAGCTGTAGCCGGGCGTGCGAGTCCTTCCCGGTTCGCCAGGTTGGACACCGTGAGAACGTTGCGTAACCCTCTCGGGGGGGCTTCTATGGTTTCCGTCAAGCGGCTAAGGCGACGGTGGGTGGGGTGGGTTCGGTGTAGAAAGCCCCGTCGCGGAGCATGGCGTAGAGCACGTCGGTGTGTCGTCGTGCGAAGGTGATGATGGCTTGATTGTGGCGTTTACCTTGGGCTCGATTGCGGTCGTATTAGGCCCTGGAGGTAGCTCCGGCGTTGATCGAGGCGAACGCGGAAAGGGACATTGCCTGAACCCCAACGGGGAGAACAACCGGGTCATGGGACCTATCACCGCGGCCTTCCCCGGGCACACGATCCACCGGGATGTGAAGATACTCGGTAAGATCCCCGACGGTGGCGGCTGGTGGGCTACACCTACCTGTGACTGCGCCGTGGACGGGTTCTCCCGCCTGGCTCACACCGAAGCCCACGACGACGAGAGCGCAGGGACCACATTCGGCTTCTCCGCTCGGGCCGGGCGTTCTTCGCCGCTCACGGGATCACCCGCTTCATCCGGGTGGTCACCGACAACGGGGCCAACTATTGGGCCAAGGACTTCCACCGCACCGTGACTGCGCACGCTTCCTGGCATCAGCGCACCCGCCCGTACACCCCGCGGCACAGCGGCAACGTCGAGCGTTACCAGCGGATCCTGGCCGAAGAGTGCCTGTGCGCCAGGGTCTATGACAGGGAGCCCGCCCGCCGGACCGCGATCGGGGTGTGCGTGAACCATTACAACTATTATCGTCCCCACACCGCGTGTTCGGATCATTCCTCGGCCACCAAAGTCCGCGCCCGCGTCAACAATGTCATACCCTCTGACACCTAGGAGGGTATTCCGTGCTGGGGGAACATATCAGGTGCTGAGGGGAGTGGCCACGGTGCATATGGCAGCAACCGTGGATCGGTCGTCCACTGCTCGTGCGGCTGGGGCTCACGACGTCGAAGTCCCGCACCTACGCGAGGCCGCTGCCCAAGGACCTGAAGGGCTTCCCGTTCGGGCGGTGACCCGCAGCGCCAGCGCCCGTCGGTAGCCCGACCAGGGGCGACTGTGCGCCCCCAGCGAACCACTTTCCTCCGAAATGACTTATCGGTCGAGGGAGGTCTACAGTCACATCTCATGACTACCAACGTTGCTGCCTATCAGGCCGTCGCTTCCGGTGCTCCCCTGGAGAAGGGCACCATCGAGCGCAGGGACCTGCGCCCGGACGACATCCGCATCGAGATCGAGTTCGCCGGGATCTGCCACTCCGACATCCACACCGTCCGCGAGGAGTGGGGGCCCATCGACTTCCCCATGGTCCCGGGCCACGAGATCATCGGCCGGGTCACCGAGGTGGGCTCCGAGGTCACCAAGTTCTCGGTGGGCGAGCGCGCCGGCGTCGGCTGCCTGGTCGACTCGTGCCGTGAGTGCGAGTGGTGCCTGAAGGGCGAGGAGAACAACTGCCCCCACGCCGTGGGCACCTACAACGGCAAGGACCGCTTCGACGGCCGCCCGACCGACGGCGGCTACTCCACGCAGATCGTGGTCTCCGAGGCGTTCGCCCTGCACATCCCCGAGAGCATGGACCCGGCGGCCACCACGCCGCTGCTGTGCGCGGGCATCACCACGTACTCCCCGCTGCGCACCTGGGGCGTGACCGAGGGCTCCAAGGTGGCCGTGGTGGGCATGGGCGGACTCGGCCACGTGGCCGTGAAGCTCGCCGCCGCCATGGGTGCCGAGGTCACCGTGATCAGCCAGACCCGCTCCAAGGAGGAGGACGGCCGCCGCTTCGGCGCCACGAACTGGATCGCCCGCAAGGAGGATCCCGAGGCCCTGAAGGAGCACAAGGGCGAGTTCGACGTCATCATCAACACTGTGTCCGCGCACATCGACGTGCAGGAGTTCGTGGCCACCCTGCGCCCCCACGGTGCCATGGTGTTGCTGGGCCTGCCCACCGAGGCCCTGGAGGTCAGCGCGGGTTCGCTGATCGGCGGCCGCAAGTCCCTCACGGGCTCCAACATCGGCGGCATCCGCGAGACCCAGGAGATGCTGGACTTCTGCGCGGAGCACGGCGTCACCGCGGAGATCGAGCTGATCAAGGCCGAGGACGTCAACGACGCCTACGACCGCGTGGTGGACTCGGACGTGCGCTACCGCTTCGTGGTGGACGCCGCGACGCTCTGACCCGACGAGCACCCACCGTGGTGCGCGCCGCGTGAACGACGTGTCCCCGGGTCGACAGGGCCCGGGGACACGTTCGTGTCCGGCGGGTCGTCCCGGCCTGTAGATTGTGGAGCCGCACACCTCGGAGCACTCAAGGAGCCGGATTGACGCAGCAGGATGCAGGGGATGAGGACCGGGCAGTGGAGCACCCGGTCAGCCACGGCTCGACGTCCACGAGCCGCGGCAGGCGTCAGATGCGGTTCCTGGCAGTGGGTGGCCTCTGCTACGTCATCACCATCGGCCTCAACTTCCTGCTCAAGTGGACGGTCCTGCAGGAGAAGCCGACCACCGCGCTGCTCATCGCCACCACGATCGCCAGCATCGTCTCGTACTCGCTGAACAAGCGCTGGACCTTCAGCTCGCGGGGCAGCAATCATCCCGGGGTGGAAGCGTTCCTCTTCGCGGTGGTCACCGGGATCGGCATCGCGATCAACAGCGTGCCGCTGTACGTCTCACGCTACGTCCTGGGTTTTGAGCACCCGCCGTACTCCCTCCTGTTCCAGGAGGTCGCGGACTTCGTCTCGGGGCCGATCCTCGGGACCGCCCTGGCCATGGTCTTCCGCTGGGTGGCCATGGACCTCATCGTCTTCGTGGAGAGAAAGACGGACGGCCCCTCTCCCGAGGAGGACTGAGCATCCGATCCCGGGACGGACCGCAGAACTCCTTGCGCCGCGCTCCAGGCTTCGTACAGGGAAATACCCCCGGACCGCGACGGTCCGGGGGCACGTCGTCTGTGACGGGAAGGCCTCAGTGCTCGGCCACGCGGTGCACTGGCGCCCACGTCCGGGGGACGTCGTCACCCGTGAGGAAGTCGTGTACCAGCAGCGAGAAGAGTTCGGGCCGTTCGAGGGGAAGCATGTGGCATGCCCCCGGCACCACCCCGAGCTGTCCTTTCGGCAGCGCCCGGTAGGCGGAGACGGCGTGCTTCAGGGAGACGGAGTCGTCGTCGCCCAGCAGGAACAGGAAGGGAACGGTGATCTTCGCGAGGTGCTCGGGGGTCAGCGTGGGGCCGTTGCTCCACAGCTCCAGGCACTGTTTCACGAGGGTGTTGAACTGTCGGCCGGTCTTCCCCGGGTTGCGCTTGAACTCCTTCTTCAGCTCACGCAGCCCGGACGTGTCCTCCGAGTCGCCGGGCTCGTAGCCCTCCACGTTGAAGTTGGACCCCACGGTCGCAATTCTCGTGACGTGCTCCGGTGCGGCGAGGGCCGTGTGGAGGGCGGTCACGCCGCCGTCGCTCCAGCCCACGAGGGAGGTCGGGCCGCCGATCACGGCGTCGATCACCGCCGTGGCCTCTTCCGCCATGGCCTGGTAGGTCATCGGGCCGGGGCGGGGCTCGGAGCGGCCGTGGCCCGCGCGGTCGAAGGCCACCAGCCGGAACTGCTCCCCGAGCCGCGGGGTGAGCACGTCCAGGAGCGGTGTGGAGTCGCTCAGCGCGCCGTGCAGCAGCAGAACCGGAGGACCGTCCGGTGTGCCGGCCTCCGCCACCCAGATGGCCGTGCCGTTGATGTCGATGTGCTGGCCCATGGAACCTCCGTGACGTGCGGGCGGGTGCGGTGCTCGCCAGGCTATCGCGAGCGCCTCACCGCCCCGCGTGCCCTCCCAGCGAGAGCGGCGCGTGCCGGTTGACGTCCTTGTAGAGCAGGTACCGGAACGGCTTGGGTCCGCCGGCGTAGCAGGCTTGGGGGCAGAACGCGCGCAGCCACATGAAGTCGCCCTCCTGCACCTCCACCCAGTCCTCGTTGAGCCGGTACACGGCCTGACCCTCCAGAACGTAGAGCCCGTGCTCCATCACGTGGGTCTCCGCGAAGGGGATGATCCCGCCGGGGAGGAAGGTCACGATGGTCACGTGCATGTCGTGGCGCAGGTCCTTCTGGTCCACGAACCGGGTGGTGGCCCAGCGGCCCTCCGTGCCCGGCATGGGGGTGGGTTCGATGTCCCGCTCGTTGGTCACGAAGGACTCCGGCTTCTCGACTCCCGAGACCTTCTGGTAGCGCTTGCGGATCCACATGAACCGGGTGGTCTCGCCGCCACGGTTGTGCGCGGTCCACGTCTCGCCGGGCGCGATGAACGCGTAGCCGCCGGGTTCGAGGGTGTGCGTGTCCTCGTCCCCGGGCTCGTCGCCGAGAGTCAGCTCCAAGGAGCCCTCCATCACGAACAGCACGGCCTCGGCGTCCGGATCGTCCTCGGGCTTGTCCGAGCCCCCACCGGGGGAGACCTCCACGAGGTACTGCGAGAACGTCTCCGCGAAGCCGGTCATCGGCCGCGCGAGCACCCACAGCCGCGTGTCCTCCCAGAACGGCAGGTACGAGGTCACGATGTCCCGCTGCGTGCCCCGCGGGATCACCGCGTACGCCTCGCGGAACATCGCCCGGTCCGTCAGCAGGTCCGTCTGCGGCGGGTGCCCGCCGTGGGTGGCCCAGTACGTGCGCTCGTCGGTCATGGGGTCTCTCCTGTCTGAGGTCTCAGGCACTCGCGGACGACGCCGCTACGCCCGGGTTCGCCACGGACCGCACCGTCTGCGGGTCCAGGCCTGCGGCGTGCAGCTCATCCTCGCTCACTGCACCGCACAGCAATCCTCGCACCACGTAGCGCGCCAGCGCGCGTGCGGTGGCCGGTTCGTCCGCGACGTCCGCCGCCTCGATGCCCGGAACGGACCGCCCGGCGTACGCGACGAGCCGGCGGGCGGCGTCGTCGAACGCGCCCCGGTAGAAGGCGTAGTTGGTGAGGAAGCGCGTGGGCAGCTGGTGGGCGTGCAGGTCCCAGCCCTGGTAGATGCCGCGCTCCAGGGAGCGGCGCACCAGGCGGGAGTGCAGCCTCCAGGTGTCGCGGCGCTGGGTGGCATCGCCCACGGGGAGCCGGTTGGTGGAGCCGTCCGAGAGCCGCACGCCGGTGCCGGCCACGGCCACCTGCATCACGTTCTTGGCGTGGTCCGCGGCGGGGTGCTCCAGGGACTGGAACTGCCCCGAGATGCCCAGGGACGCCGAGTAGTCGTAGGTGCCGTAGTGCAGGGCGGAGACGCGGCCCTCGGCGGCGCGCAGCATCGCGGGGATGGGGCACGTGCCGTCAAGGCCCAGGATCATGGGCGCGGTCTCCATCTGGATCTCGAAGCGCAGCCGCCCGGCGGGCAGGCCGAGCGCCTCCTCGAACGCGGCACACGCCTCGACCATCACATGCACCTGCTCCACCGTGGAGACCTTCGGCAGCGTGAGCACGAGTCCGGCGGGCAGCCCGTCCGCGCTGACGCCCGCGTCCTTCAGCCCGCCCTCGCGCACCAGTGTGCTCAGGAACAGGTCCAGGGTGCGCAGCCCGCGCGCCCGGGTGGGCGCCTCGAGGCACTTGAAGCGGATGCCCGCGAATGCCGGGGCGGCAGCCGCACCTGAGGCGCGGTTGCGGGCGAACGCCGCCACCGTGCGGGCGGCGGCCACGGCATCCGCGTCCTCCTCGGCGTCCGGGCGCTCGCCGTAGCCGTCCTCCAGGTCCAGGCGCAGGTCCTCGACGGGCTCGGTGCGCAGCTTCTCGCGGACGCGCGCCACGAGATCGGGCGCATCCGCGGCGTCGATCCCCGCGAGCTCCGCCAGCGCCGCGAGCCCGCCCGCCTCCTCGGCCGCCGACGCCGCCGCGGCACCCCACTGCGCGGGCGTGCCCTGCGTGACGAGGTCCGCCGGGACGTAGCACGTGTGCACGGGCTGCCGGGTTCCGGCGTCCCCCGGATAGAACCGGGCGAGGTCCGCATCCGTGCCCGCGAGCAGGAGGTCCGCGCGGGCCAGGAACCCCTCCGGCAGAGAGGGGGCGGCCCCCGCCGCGCCGCGCGGGGCGGTCGTGGCGGGGGCCGTGGGGGCGTCGGGGTGCGACGGTGTCACTTGCTGCCTTCCATGAGGTCGTAGGCGGAGAGCGTGAGGAACGCGGGGTAGTCCTCCCGGAGCACCATGTCCGAGATGAGCTTGCCCGCGGGCACGAACCACTTCTCGTAGTTCCCGGCGTCGATCTCCCCGCGCAGCACCTCCAGCTGCCGGTCCAGGGCGTCCGCCACGAGCTCGCGGGTGGCGGTGTTTCCGGTGTCCGTGTAGACCACGCCGTTCTTGATCTGCTGCCAGATCTGCGAGCGGGAGATCTCCGCCGTGGCGGCGTCCTCCATGAGGTTGTGGATGGCCACCGCGCCGCTGCCGGAGAGCCACACGGCCACGTAGCGGATGGCCACGTACAGGTTGGCGTTGAGCTCCTTCTCGGTGCGCTGGTCACCGGCCGAGGGCACATCCAGCAGCATCTCGGCGGTCACGTCCACCTCGGGGCGCTGGTGGTCCACCTGGTTCGGCTTCTTCCCGAGCACCTCGTCGAAGACCTCCCGGCACACGGGCACGAGGTCCGGGTGGGCCACCCACGAGCCGTCGAAGCCGTCCCCGGCCTCACGGGTCTTGTCGTTGCGGACCTTCTCGAACGCGGCCCTGTTGATCTCCTCGTCCTTGCGGGACGGGATGAACGCGGCCATGCCACCCATGGCGAACGCGCCGCGCTTGTGGCACGTCTGCACCAGCAGGTCCGTGTAGGCGCGCATCAGGGGAGCGGTCATGGTCACCGCGGAGCGGTCCGCCAGGATGAACTTCTCACCGGCGTCCCGGAAGTACTTGATGATGGAGAACAGGTAGTCCCAGCGCCCGGCGTTCAGGCCGGAGGCGTGGTCCCGCAGCTCGTAGAGGATCTCGTCCATCTGGAACGCGGCGGGGATGGTCTCGATCAGCACGGTGGCGCGCACGGTGCCGTGCTCGATGCCCAGGTACTCCTCCGCGAACGTGAAGACGTCGTTCCACAGCCGCGCCTCCAGGTGGGACTCCATCTTGGGCAGGTAGTAGTACGGTCCCTGTCCGTTCTCGATCAGCTGCTTCGCGGTGTGGAAGAAGTGCAGCCCGAAGTCCGTGAGGGAGCCGGAGCCGGTCTTGCCGTTGACCGTGATGTTGTACTCGGGCAGGTGCCAGCCGCGCGGGCGCATGACCACCACGGCCAGCGGGGCGTCCTCCCGCAGCTTGTACGTCTTGCCCTCCGGCGAGGTGAAGCCCAGGGTGCCGCGTGCGGCGTCCCGGAGGTTGGCAATGGCATCCACCTGGTTGGCCCAGCTGGGGGAGGCGGCGTCCTCGAGGTCCGCGAGCCACACCTTGGCGCCGGAGTTCAGGGCGTTGATCGCCATCTTGGCGGGCGAGGCCGGGCCGGTCATTTCCACGCGGCGGTCCTGCAGCGCCTCGGGGGCCGGGGCCACCTTCCAGTCGCCCTCGCGGACCGCGCGGGTCTCCGGGAGGAAGTCCATGGTCCCGGACTCGGCGGCCTTCTCGCGGGCGGTCTCGCGCTGGCCGAGCAGCTCCTCGCGGCGGTCCGCGAACTTCTCGTGCAGCGCCTCGACGAATGCCAGCGCATCCTCGGAGAGGATCTCGTCCGCGGCGGCCACGTTCTGCGGAGTGGTGTGGGTGATGCTCATGGAGTGCCTCCAAGTATCCGTATTATGGAAAAATTATTCCATTACCATGAGTTTAGACATAGGATGTGACCCAGGACAAGGCCCTGCTGAGACGCGGGCCACACATGCGCGGCGTCACCGAGATCGCCCGAACCCGGCCGTGGCCGTCCGGTCCGGCCGCGGCGCGAGCTGGCTGGCGGTGAGCCCCGCACGACACCATCGACGACCGAGGGAGCGCACGGATGCCAGAGGCCAGGAGCGCGGGCGGGGTGCAGTCCGTCGAACGGGTCTTCGGCCTGCTCGACATCATCACCGCCGCCGGGGGAGAGATCTCGCTGAGCGAGCTGGCCTCCAGGGCGCGGCTGCCGCTGCCCACCATCCACCGGCTGCTGCGCACGCTGATCCCGCTGGGCCACGTGCGCCAGCTGCCCAACCGCAGCTACGCGCTGGGCCCGGGGCTCATCCGGTTGGGCAACGCCGCGGGGCTCGCGCTGGGCACCTACGCGCAGCCCGTGCTGCAGGGGCTCGTGGACGAGCTGGGGGAGTCCGCGAATATGGCCGTGCTGGACGGGCGCATGGTCGTCTACGTGGGACAGGCGCAGTCCTCCCACTCCATGCGCATGTTCACGGAGGTGGGCCGCCGCGCCCACCTGCACGACACCGGGGTGGGCAAGGCCATCCTGGCCACCCTGCCGCAGGAGCAGGTGGTCTCGATCGTCACCTCCATGGGCATGCCCACCCCCACCGAGAAGAGCCTGGGCACGGTGGAGGAGCTGCTCGCGGACCTGGAGCTGATCCATGAGCGCGGCTACGCCGTGGATGACGAGGAGCAGGAGATCGGCGTGCGCTGCTTCTCGGTGCTCGTCCCGGAAGCTCCCACCCCCACGGCGATCTCGGTCTCCGGGCCCACCACGCGCGTGGACTGGGAGTTTGGCGACCGCGCCGTGCCCCTTCTGCTCGACGCCGCCCAGCGACTCTCCGCGCAGTTCGCCTCGGCGGGCTGAGCGTTTACGCGGTGCGGATAAGCGTCTCGTTCCAAAAGCAATCAGCTTTGTCACTCGCTCATTTCGATCTTGGCTCGGTCCGATGGTGCGCGTCAGAAAGAGATCATCTTGTAGGAAATAGGCCGGTGCGGCAATGATCGGTTCACCGCCTCATTGCGACGCCCCATTTCTAAACAACGAACGTGATAGCAACACCGCGCCGTGTTGTAGTTAGGCGGAAAATGCCCGACTACCCCGGCCTCACGGGGCGAATCCACTTCGAGGGAAAGGGGGCCCTTTTGCGACTGCGCCCCAGAAATCTTCGTTCCCTCGGCAGTACGCCTCCACTGGACCCTCCAGCACGGGAACTGATCGCTGGATTCACAAAATATGAACCAACTGTCATGCCCTGCCACAGCCGCTTCACGTGCTTTGCTCGAGGGAACAGGTAGAGTTGTCAACATGAACACCCCCTTGCAGAACTGGATAGATGAACCCATCCATTGCAAAGAGGAGGACACTCTTCAGCGCATCCATTTAGCCGAGCAAGCCGCCCGCTTGGTAGTCAGTGCCCACTCCTGGGAAGCCAGCGTGGTGTACGGGTTGACCGGTCCCTGGGGTAGCGGGAAAACTTCGATGGTGGAACTCATCGTTGAAGCACTCAAAGAGAGAGATCCTGAGTGGCGAGTTGCTCGTTTCACCCCTTGGGCTACGAGTGACGTGAGTTCACTGATGTCAGAGTTTTTCGCAGCTCTGGAGGCCGCCCTGCCAGAAGATGGAAGAGACAGCGCTCAAAAGGCGTTGCGAGTATGTGCGAGGGTCGCCGGTCCGTGGCTCGGCCTCATCCCCATCGTCGGGCCAGCTCTTCAAGGAAGCGCCGGGATCCTCGCCGATGCGACCAACCCACAGATGCCGTGGGATGAGGCGTTCGCAGAAGCCTCAGCGTCGCTGAGAGAGCTTGACACTCCTGTGCTCGTGGTCGCCGATGACATCGATCGTCTCCAGGCTGATGAGCTATTGGCTCTTCTTAAAGTTGTTCGCCTTCTGGGTCGTTTTCCTGGGGTCCACTATCTGCTGGCGTACGACGAGCAAACACTAATAGAAAATCTTCGGGGAGCGAGCATCGGTGTTGCTGACGCGGACCGAGCCCGCTTGTTTATGGAGAAGATCGTTCAATATCCTCTGACTGTTCCCCCATTATTAACGCATCAAATGCGCTGGCGACTGGGGAATGGACTCAGTGACCTACTGGGGAATCTGAGGCGTCTATGGGATGAAAATGATACTCGAATGAGTGATGTGTTTCCCTTTATTGAATCCCAACTGACGACTCCGCGTGCAATTGATCGATTCTTGGCCCAGGTGCGGCACTATTTGCCTCTGCAAAAACAAAATGAGGTCAATGATGTGGACGTCATCCTCTTGACGTTTCTGCACCTTCAGTTCCCCGATTTGTACAACGCCCTGCCCCGATGGAAAAACGTCCTCACAGGGGTCCAACAGGAGCTGGACAAGGTGCTGGGGCGGCGGGAGGATATTCAGCCGCAATGGGACGAGCTGCTAAATCTTGTCCATGATAGGGGTGGTCGCCGGGACGCTAGCGAGGTCATGAAAGCCCTTTTCCCCGCATTGAATCCCTATTCGGTGAGAAATCGATCGGCACCTAGGGTTTGTGTACCTGACTACTTCAACCGATATTTTGCTCATACTATCCCTCAGGCAGACATCGCCGACGCTGAGATCCTTTCCGCCCTTGAGCATGCAAGCACACCAGAGTCGGATGGAAATCTGCTGGTGTCGCTACTCACTGAGAACTCATACGCTGAACGTATCGACTTGGTCCTAAAAAAACTCCGTGCCCTTTATGGCCCAGAGTCTTCGGCGCCCGGGGCGCCAGCGGTCACTTTGGATTTAATTCGGGTGGTTGCCGGTCAAATTCCCAAACTCGAACACACCTCGCGAATGTTCAGCAGCCCCCGCGACCAAGGCCGTTATTTACTCGCTGATATTTTGGAACGCCTTCCACCTACCAGCCCCGAAGAACTTGAAGGGGCCTTGGCAGCTTGTCCTGACTGGGTGGAGCGGGCGCAGATCCTTCGCCTCGCGCTGAGTCGTGATTCTAGTTCTGCATCTCCGCAGGCCCCTGAGGCGTTAACTGGGGCCGCAGCGTCCCTCACCATGGAAATCAGCAACGAACTTTTGAGGCATTTAGGCCAACGCGATAATGCTGATATCAAATCTTCGCCCTATATCGGGTTCATGTTCGTCGAGATGTTTGGGGAACCTGGTGATCTTCGAAACAGGATTTTAACTCGCATCAAACAAGGACAGTTTACTACCGAGGACTTGGCTGCCCGGTTTGTGACAACCCAGCACCTCGTTGGCTCACGAGAGCCCGTCTCGCAGATCGGCGATTTTAGTCAAGATCTTTTTGCCACCTTTGCTCCCGCGCGTGACATGCTTTACTCTCGATGTAGAGAGGATGTAGAAACTTCAGATATTTCATGGGCCAATCGGCGCGCCTTCGTTCGTGGGCGGGTTCAGCCGCCGGATGCGTCGCGGTCAGGCGGCTATGCGTCGTCACCCAGCGATGTTTAATCGAACCGTGTCGTGCAGCATTCATGTGCGGAGCTCAAAGGTGTATATGTACATCCGTCGATCGGTTTGCAACATCAAGAAATAGGCTTTCGGTTCTGGGTTTAAGCAATAGTTTTTATTTGAAATTCGATCACTCGTATTCCTTTAATCGTTTGAACTTTATTTTCAAGCAATTCAGCGGCCACTGGGATCGATTCAGCAAGGAGGGTGATTACCTTAGTCTTATCGGATGGTTCTGACTGGCCTTTGGGGCAAGGGTGCTTGCCTTCGTCGGCTATTCTCGGTGAGAAGCTGTATCATCAAAATTTAACGTTCCTCAAGGATCGAATATAAATGACTCGAATGCGGGTGGCTCGTTGGAGTAGACTCTTGGTGACGATAATGAGGTTATCTGTGGTGTGCTGGGCATGAAGGGCGAGGGGTTGCACGACGATACTATGACGGCAAATGGTGGGCGTGGAACCACATTAACAATGTCATGCCATTCTGCGGCTGGGGCATGACAAAATAGGGTGCTCGATATAGGCTCTCCGCCAGGCCGCGATGACCCCGTGTTGCACTGTGCCGTGAGCCCCACGTTCAACAAAGTCAGCTACTTCCTCATTGCGGTCGACTGGGGAAAATGATCCGCTGGCGATGAGAATTAACTTACGTGGATCGGCGTGGGGAGCACTGCGTTGTGGATCCTGACCACGTCATCACGGGTCAGTTGAATCCAGGAGCTCACCGATTCTTGAGCAGTTCGTTCACGCCAGCGAGCTGCTTTTGCGACGTAGTAATGAGCGCGTCCAACTCATCCAGAGTCAGACGTACAGGGGCAGGCCCCTCCGGCGTCTGTGCGCTCATGCCGTTGTCCTTTCGTTGAGAAGGGTTCTACGGTGCGGCGTCGTCGCCGGCCTCGCGCAGCAGGGACTCGAGGTACGCGCCGTAGCCGCTCTTGGCGAGATCAGCGGAGCGCTCGCGCAGCTCGTCGTCCGAGAGCAGTCTGAGGCGCCACGCGACCTCCTCGGGGGAGTCGATCGAGGTGCCCTGCCGTGCCTGGACCGTGCGGATGTAGTTGGTGGCGTCCGCGAGGGAGTCGAACGTGCCGGTGTCCAGCCACGCCGTGCCGCGCGGGAGCACGTGCACCGAGAGCTCACCGCGGTCCATGTACGCACGGTTGAGGTCGGTGATCTCGAGCTCGCCGCGCGCGGACGGGGTGAGGGCCCGGGCGAAGTCCACGGCGCGGTTGTCGTAGAAGTAGAGCCCCGGCACCGCGTAGTGGCTGCGGGGTCGGGCGGGCTTCTCCTCGATGGACACCGCCCGGCCGGAGGTGTCGAACTCCACCACGCCGTACGCGCTCGGGTCCGCCACCCGGTAGCCGAAGATCACCGCCCCCTCCACGTCCTGGAAGCGGCGCAGCTGCGTGCCCAGACCGGGGCCGTGAAAGATGTTGTCGCCCAGCACCAGGCACACGCTGTCGTCCCCGATGTGCTCCGCGCCCAGCACGAACGCCTGGGCGAGCCCGTCCGGCGAGGCCTGCTGCGCGTAGGTGATGCGCACCCCGAACCGTGAGCCGTCCCCGAGCAGACGCTCGAACTGCTCGGCGTCGTGCGGGGTGGTGATGACCAGGACGTCCCGCCCCCCCGGCGAGCAACAGCGTGGACAGCGGGTAGTAGATCATCGGCTTGTCGTACACCGGGACCAGCTGCTTGCTCACGCCCAGGGTCACGGGGTGCAGGCGGGACCCCGTGCCGCCCGCGAGGATGATGCCCTTCATGTCCCTATTGTGGCAGGAGTCCATGAGCGCGCATGGAGGACGACGGCGCTCCGCTGGTCTGCGCCCACAGCGGCGGTTGGCTGCCGGGCTGGGCGCGGAGTGGAATCCCGGTGCGTGCCGGGAACGCGACGAGGCCGCCCTCCCGCGGGAGAGCGGCGTCGTCGCCGGGGCGGGGAGCCTCAGTGCTCCTCGGGGTCCTTCTTCACCTGCGGGATCTCCTGGGTCAGCGGCGCGGGGACCACCTCACCGGCCGCGGTGATCACCGGGACCTCGTTCCCCGCGGAGTCCACGAGCTTGCCGTCCTGCACGGAGTCGCCCTCCTGCAGGTGGCTCTGCAGGTGCTCGAGGGCCTCCAGCGGCACGTAGCGTGGCGGGGCCTCCGTGAACACCGAGCCGCTGCCCGCCGGCGGGTTGCCCAGTCTGATCTCGTTGAACAGGATGTTCAGCACCACCGCGGCCACGGCTGCGGAGCTGATGCCCGAGTGGAAGATGGTCTCGAACCAGGTGGGGAACCCCGCGTAGATCTTCGGCGCCGCAATGGGCAGCATGCCGATCCCGATGCTCGTGGCCACGATGATCAGGTTGGGTGTGCCCTCGTACTTCACCTTGCCCAGGGTGCGGATGCCCGACGCCGCCACGGTCCCGAACAGCACGATGCCGGCGCCTCCCAGCACGGGCACGGGCACGGCCGCGACCACGCGGCCGAGAACCGGCAGCAGGCCCAGCACCAGCATGATCACGCCGCCGGCGGTCACCACGAACCTGCTCTTCACACCGGTGATCGCCACCAGGCCCACGTTCTGCGCGAACGCGGACTGCGTGAACCCGTTGAACACGGGGGAGATGAAGGAGGCACCCATGTCCGCGCGCAGGCCGTCGGCAAGGCGCCTGGGGTCGATGTCCGTGTCCACGATCTCACCCACCGCGATGATGTCCGCGGTGGTCTCCGTGAGGATCACGAGCACCACGATGGTCATGGAGATGATCGCCGCGGGCTGGAACGTGGGCGGCCCGAAGGCGAACGGCTGCGGGAAGGCGAACAGGGCGCCGTCGCCCACCTTCGAGAAGTCCGCCATCCCCAGGAGCGCGGCGAGCACGGTGCCAAGCACGATGCCGAGCAGGATGGACAGCCGCGAGACCACGGCGCTGCGCACCTTGGAGAGCAGCATGATGATCAGCAGAGTGGCCCCACCCAGGCACACGTTCCTGAAGATGGTGTGCTCGTCCCCCTTGGCGGCCACCGCGGCCCCGCCCATGGCCCACTGCGCGGCCACCGGGAACAGGGAGAGCCCGATGGTCGTGATGACCACACCGGTGACCACGGGAGGGAAGAAGCGGATGACGCGCGCGAAGAACGGGGCCACCAGGAACCCGATGGCGGCGGAGGCCATCACGGCTCCGAAGACCGCCTGGATCCCGCCGCCACCGTTGACGATCGCGGTCATGGTGGCCACACCCGCGAAGGACGTGCCCTGGACCAGGGGCAGCTGGGAGCCGAAGAACTTCACCCCGAAGGACTGCAGCACCGTGGCCAGACCGCCCACGAACAGGCAGCACGCCACGAGCAGCGCCTGGTCGTTGGAGGACAGTCCCGCGGCGCCGCCCACGATCAGCGGGGGAGCGATGATCCCGCCGTACATGGTGAGGACGTGCTGGAAGCCGTAGCCGAGGCTCGGGCCGACGCCGAGGAACTCGTCCTCGGGCCGCGTGCGTGCCGCGGCGGTCGTGGTTGAGGACATGGGAAGAGCCTTCCGAGAGGGATGCGGGACCGGCCCCCGCCGTGGGTCTCGGGCCGCGGGGCCGGTCCTGCAGAGCAGTGGCGGGTCCTGGGGATCAGCAGAAGCCGGTGATGCCCATCCAGGCGTGCTCGTCCGGCTGCGCGTCCTTGCGCTGGACGGTCGCCTCGATCAGACCGAAGGGGCGGTCCGCCGCGTAGTGGGTCTCGTTGTCATTGGGCAGGTCGCAGAAACTCAGGTCGTACACGAAGTGGTGCTTGTTGGGGCACGAGAACTTGATCTCGTCGATCTCCGGGTGCGCCTCGATCACGGCCTTGCCCATGAGGTACAGCGTCTCCTGCAGGGCCCGGGAGTAGTGGTCCGTGAACTTGTCCAGGATGATCTTCTTGACGTCCGCGTACACGGCGTCGAAGTCAACGTCCGTGGTGTTGTAGCGCCAGCGGGTGGCCACGTCCGTGGACATGATCCGGTCCGTGGTCTCCGGCAGGGTGGTGTAGCGGTCCCTGGGGTAGCCGTGGAAGCCGGACTCCGTGGACTTGAGCACGGTGAGGTCCTTGAACCCGGAGATCACCGTCTGCTTCTCACCGTCCGTGACCAGCACGGAGGTGCGGACCTCCTGCTTGTTCTGCACGAAGCAGTGGTTGCTGTCGTTGATGCGGTCCCATGCGTGCTCGTCCGCGGCCCAGCGGCCACCGGAGACCCACTCGAACTCGGACGTGAAGTGCTCGGAGAGCTTGAGCAGCAGCTCCTCCGGGGAGTTCACGCCGTACTGCTGCACGAACGCGAACACGGTGTTCTTCTGGGTGTCCGTGGGGACGCAGTGGCCGTTGTCGCCCTGCGTGTGGACGGCGTCGAAGTCGCCGCGCAGCTGGGACGTGACCACCAGGTCACGGATCACGTGGCGCTCGGTGCCGCGGTGGATGCGCACCACGTGGTTCTCCGCCTTGCCGTACTGGTTCTTGCCGAGGATCACTTCGGTCATGGTCGTCTACTCCCTCGTGGCGGGTGCTTGCTGGTGGATCGGCAGTCGTCGACGCTCGGTCGGCTCCTGGGGTCAACTGCCGCGGTACGTGGAATACGCGAACGGGCTGAGCAGCAGGGGCACGTGGTAGTGGCCCTGCTCCTCTCGCGCCGTGAAGTCCACCGAGACGAACGGGTAGAACGTCTCCATGCCGCGGCCGGCGAAGTACGGCTCGGTCGCGAACACGATCCGGTAGTGGCCGGACTCCAGGGTGTCGGGGCCGAGCTCGCCGACCCGGCCGTCCTCGTCGGTGGTGGCGGTGGCGATCGTGCGCCCGTCACCGGTGAGGAGCGTGACGTCGATGCCCTGGGCGGGGCAGCCGTGCACGGAGTCGAGGACGTGGGCGGAGATGAAGCTCACGAGAGCATCCCTTCAAGTCGCAGGACGGCGATCTCGCGCAGCTGCTCGGCCACCTCGCGGCGCTCGTCCTCGGGGGTGTTGGCTGTGCGGCGGCGTGCCTCGGAGAGGATCTCCGGGAGGCTGCGCCCCGCGGCGCGGATCAGGAACACGTGGCCGAAGCGCCGCTGGTAGTCCAGGTTGGCCTGCGCGAGCTCGGCCTCCACGGTGGCGTCCGCGGACCCGAGCGAGGCCTGCTCGCCCCGGGAGAGGGCGGCCTCCGCGGAGTCGCCCGCGGCGCGCTCGCCGATCATCGGATGGTGGGACAGCGCGCGGTCCAGCTCCTCGTCCGTGAACGGGTGGGCCGCGGTGCGTGCCGTCTCCAGGGCAACGGCCACCGAGGCGTAGGGGCGGGTGGCCACCACGGCCTCGATCCACCGGGGCACGTCCAGGGCGGGGCGCACGGCATCGGCCGCGGCACGGGGATCCAGTGCGTTGAATGCGGAGAGGTTCACGGCCCAGCCTCCTCGGGGGGTGTGCGAGCTTCCCGTTCCGGGATGCGGAAAAACAATTTCACCGCCCCTCAGTGAACTGGATCACAAGGGGTCGCGTCAAGGTGGCACGGCGGCCACCGCCCCCGGCCCGGGACCACGGCGCCGCCCCCAACCGTTCCCTGAGTGAGCCGTCGGCCGCCGCTGTCCGCCCGACCCCCCCCGGCCGCCGCCGCTCTCCACTCGAGCCGCTGGCCGCAGCTGGGCTCTGCCCGAGCCACTGGCTGCCGCCGGGCTCTGTCCGAGTCGCCGGTTACCGGGGACGGTCTCCCGGGGAGGTGTCCGGGGGAGGAGCGCGGCGTGGCTAGCATGAGAGGCATGAAACCCTTCGTGCTCCTGGCCACACGTGATGATGACGCCCTTGCGGACGAGGAGTACGAGGCCGTTGCGCGCTTCGGAGGGCTCGAGGAGTCCCAGCTGCACCGCATCCGGCTCGAGTCCGGGGACTGGCCCGCGCTGGAGCTGGACGACTACAGCGGCATCATCGTGGGCGGCTCGCCCTTCAACTCGTCCGACCCGCCCGAGGAGAAGTCGCGGGCGCAGCGCCGCGCGGAGACCTGGATCAGCTCGTTGCTGGACGAGGTGGTGGCCCGCGACTTCCCGTTCCTGGGTGCGTGCTACGGGGTGGGGACGCTCGGGATCCACCAGGGTGCTGTGGTGGACCGCACCCGCCACGAGGAGGTGGGCCCCATCACGGTGACGCTCACCGAGGAGGGTGAGCGTGACCCCCTGCTCGCGGATATGCCCCGGGAATTCAGCGCCTACGTGGGGCACAAGGAGGGCACCCGGGTGCTGCCGCCCAACGCCGTGCTGCTCGCCGAGGGCTCCGTGTGCCAGGTGCAGATGTACCGCATCAAGAACAACCTCTACGCCACGCAGTTCCACCCGGAGCTGGACGTGGACGGCCTGGTGAACCGCATCCGCGTGTACAAGGACCTGGGCTACTTCCGCTCGGACGAGCTGGAGACCGTGGTGGACCGCGTGACCAACGGCCCCGCCGTGGACCAGGCGCCCCGGGTGCTCAGCGCGTTCGTGGAGCGCTACCGCCGCTGACGCCGCACGGGTGCCGGCCGCCGCTGAGGCCGCACGGGAGCCCCGCCCACGGCGGGCGCCCTCCCCAATCCGGCGCGCCGGGTCCGTGGCCGATACCGTGGGGAGCATGAGTCACTCCAGCGCCCCGTGGACCAGCCCCGCACCCCTCACCCTGGCGGGGCCCACGCATCCGCGCGGGAGCATGGTGGCGCACCCGGAAGCTCCTGGTGCACCCCGCACCCGCACCTACTTCTACCACCGGCTCGCGCTTGCGGACCGCAACCACCGCTGGTGGATGCCGCTGGTGGAGGGCACGCTGCTCATCGCGGTCTACCTGCTGCTGAGCATCGTGTTCGTGGTCGTGCTGGCGTTCGCCCTGCCGGACGCCGTCGCCGCGGACCTCCTGGACGCGGACCAGCTGGACCCGGCCGTGTTCTTCCTGATGTTCGGCTCGGTGGCGCTGCTGTTGCCCAGTGCGCTGGTCGCGCGGCTGACGCTCGGTCCCCGGCCGCTGGGGCTGATCTTCTCCGTGACGGGCCGGATCCGCTGGCGCTGGCTGCTCACGTGCTTCGGGGTGGCCGCCGTGGTGTACGCGGTGGTCAACCTGGGAGGCATCGGTCTGGACCTGCTCGGCGGCGGGACGCCCACACCCGTCCGGCCCGTGCCCGGTTTCTGGTGGCTGCTGGCCTCGGTCCTCCTCGTGGTGCCGCTGCAGTGCGCCGCGGAGGAAGTGGTGTTCCGCGGCTACCTGGCGCAGATGGTGGGCCGCTGGCTCAAGCACCCCGCGTGGGCCATCCTGCTCCCCGTCCCGCTGTTCATGCTGGGCCACGCGTACGACATCTGGGGTCAGCTCTCCGTGGGCATCATGGCGGTGGCGATGGGCCTGGTCACCTGGCGCACCGGCGGGCTGGAGGCGGGCATCGCCCTGCACGCCGTGAACAACATGAGCATCTCCCTGCTGGCCATGGCGGGGCTCGTGGACATGAACGAGACCTCCGGCGCCCCCGCGGACCTGATCCCCGAGCTGCTCCTCAACGCGGCCTACGTGGCGCTCGTGTTCTGGCTCGTGCGGCGCCGCCCCGCCGTGGCCGTGACCCGCACCGTGGTGCTGCCGCCGCCACCGGCCCCGCCCATGCTGCCTGCCGCCGTGCAGCGTCCCGCCGCGATCGCCGCGGACCGCTCTGGCCTGGCCGCCTACGTGGTGGACCCGGCCACGCAGGCCTACATGGTGCTCCCGCCGCAGTACGGGCCCTACTCGGTGCGGGACGGCCAGGGCCGGTACGTGGGTCTGCTGGACACACGCCCCGCGGTGGAACCCGCCCCCACCTACACTGAGCCCCATGACGGACACCACTGACACCACGGTCCCCGGCGACGCCTCCACGGCGGCCGGCACGCGCTCGGCCACCACGCCTTCGGCAGCAACGACGCCGCCCGGCGCCACCGCGCCAGACGTCCCCGCCCACGCCGCGTTCGCCCGGCAGCTGGGCGAGTTCGTCACGGCGTCCCCCAGCTCGTACCACGCGGTGGCCGCGGCGGCCCGTGAGCTGGACGCCGCCGGGTTCACCGCGCTGTCCGAGACCGCCCCGTGGGACGAGCTGGCACCGGGCCGCTGGTACACGGTGCGCGACGGCGCCCTGATCGCCTGGGTGACCCCGTCCGGTGCCGCTCCGGGCACCGGGTACCGGATCCTGGGCGCCCACACGGACTCCCCGGGCTTCAAGCTCAAGCCCCGCCCCACCACCGTGACCCACCGCTGGTACCAGGCCGGTGTGGAGGTCTACGGCGGCGCCCTGCTGAACTCGTGGCTGGACCGGGACCTGCGCTTCGCGGGCCGGCTGGTGGTGCGCGACGGGAACGGCGGCACCCGGGAGCTGCTCACGGCCACCGGGCCCGTGGCACGCATCCCGCAGCTGGCCATCCACCTGGACCGCTCCGTGAACGAGGCCCTCACCCTGGACCGGCAGCGCCACGTGCAGCCCGTGTGGGGAGTGGGGGACGCCCAGGACGCCGACGTGCTGGCGGCCCTCGCGGAGGCCACCCTGGCACCGGTCGCAGGGTCCGGGAGCGCGAACCCCACCCGCGAAACGCCCAGCACGTGGGAGACCGCCGCGTCGGGGAAGAACTCCACGGCTCAGGACGTCGGCACCACCGGAGCGAACCCCGTGTTGGGTTCCCTCGACCCAGCGGACATCCTGGGCTACGACATCACCGTGGCGGACACCCAGGCCCCGGAGCTGATCGGCGCCCAGCAGAACCTGCTGGCCAGCGGCCGCCTCGACAACCTCACCTCGGTCTTCGCCGGGCTGCGGGCCATGGTGGAGCACGCGGAGGAGTTGGAGTCCGCGCGGCAGATCAGCGTGCTCGCCGCGTTCGACCACGAAGAGGTGGGCTCCGCCACCCGCTCCGGCGCGGGCGGGCCGTTCCTGGAGGACGTGCTCGTGCGCATCGGGGCCGCCCTGGGCGAGTCCCGGGACGACCAGCTGCGCGCCCTGGCGAACTCCGTGTGCCTGTCCTCGGACGCCGGGCACCTGGTGCACCCCAACTACCAGGGCCACCACGACCCCGTGAACACCCCCGAGCCCAGCCGCGGGCCGCTGCTGAAGATCAACGCCCAGCAGCGCTACACCACGGACTCCGTGGGCGCCGCGCTCTGGGCACAGGCGTGCGAGCGGGCCGGCGTGCCCTACCAGGAGTTCGTCTCCAACAACACCGTGCCGTGCGGCTCCACCATCGGCCCCATCACGGCCACCCGCCTGGGCATCCGCACCCTGGACGTGGGTGTGGGCCTGCTCTCCATGCACTCGGCCCGCGAGCTCGTGCACACCGCGGACCTGCACGCCCTGCGCGGGGCCATCGGCGGTTTCTGGCGCGCCTGAGCGCTGTCCCCGGGGGTGTCAACCCGCTGGGGCGCGCAGCGCGTCCGGGCCGGTCAGGTCCAGTTCCCGCCCGCCCCACGCTCCACGTCCAACGCACGACGCCGCCCGGCGACCTTCGCGCAGAAGGCCACCGGGCGGTGTCGTCACCCGGTCAGGAGCCCGGCCCGGGAAGGGCGGCAGGCTCCCGAAGGTGGGGCAGAGGACTACGGCAGCTGCAGCATGGAGATGTCCGCCATGCGGGCCATCACGCGCACCACCTGGCACGAGTAGCCGAACTCGTTGTCGTACCAGACGTAGAGCACCAGGGACTTGTTGTTCACGATGGTCGCGAGCCCGTCCACCACGCCCGCACGGCGCGAGCCCACGAGGTCCGTGGAGACCACGTCCGGGGAGTCCACGTAGTCGATCTGCTTGCGCAGCGGCGAGTTCAGCGAGATGTCCTTCAGGAACGTGTTGACCTGGTCCTTGGACTCGGGGGCGTTCTCGAGCTGCAGGTTCAGGATGGCCATGGACACGTCCGGGGTGGGCACGCGGATGGCGTTGCCGGTGAGCTTGCCCTTCATCACGGGCAGTGCCTTGGCCACGGCCTTGGCGGCACCGGTCTCCGTGATGACCATGTTCAGCGCGGCGGAGCGGCCGCGGCGGTCGCCCTTGTGCCAGTTGTCGATCAGGTTCTGGTCGTTCGTGTAGGAGTGCACGGTCTCCACGTGGCCCTGCACGATCCCGTACTCGTCGTCCAGCACCTTGATCACCGGGGTGATGGCGTTCGTGGTGCAGGAGGCCGCGGAGATGATGGTGTCCTGCGGGGTGATGTCCTGGTCGTTCACGCCGCACACGATGTTCTTCATCTCGCCCTTGCCGGGAGCGGTGAGCAGCACCTTGCCCACACCCTTGGAACGCAGGTGCTGGGACAGGCCCTCCTCGTCGCGCCACACGCCGGTGTTGTCCACCACCAGGGCGTCGTGGATCCCGTACTCGGTGTAGTCGATCTCCTCGGGGGAGTTCGCGTAGATGAACTGGATCGGCACGCCGTTGGCCGTGATCACGTTCTTCTCCTCGTCCACCGTGATGGTGCCGTCGAAGGAGCCGTGCACGGAGTCGCGCCGCAGCAGGGACGCGCGCTTGACGAGGTCGTTGCCGGGTTTCTTGCGCACCACCACGGCGCGCAGGTTGAGTCCGGTGCCGTCGTTGCGGTTGAGCAGGATGCGCGCGAGCAGGCGCCCGATGCGCCCGAAGCCGTAGAGCACCACGTCGCGGGACTCGGCCTCGTTGTTGCCGTGCTGGTCCACGGCCGGGGCCAGGGCCTCGCGCAGGTAGGCGTGCAGGTCCGTGCCGCCGGACCCGGTGAAGCCCTGGTAGAGCTTGGCCACGTCCACGTTGCACGCGCCCAGGTTGAGGTCCCCCAGGGCCGTGACGATCTCCACGGTCTTCTCCAGGGGCAGCTCCTCGCCCAGGATGCGGCGGGTGAAGCGGTGGACCTTGATGATGTCCGTGACGGACTTGTGCACCAGGGAACGGCCGAAGGCGGTGGTGACCACCTTGTTCTCGCGGTGCAGCCGGCCCACCAGGGGGACCAGCTGCTCGGCGTAACCTTCTCGTTCTGACCAGGTGGCGCTCATGAGCATCCTTCTTCCTCGGCCCGGACGTCGTCGTGAGGGCCGTGTTGGGGTCTCGCGCGACGGTGCGCGGACTGGCGTGGTGGCGCGCCCCGCGGAGCGGCGCTGCTCGTCGAGGCAAGTTTACGGGTCCGCGCGAACCGTCCCCGTCCGTGGCGGTGGATGACGACGCCGCGGCGCCCCGCCCCGTTCGTGTGGAACCCGGCCCCGTCCCGTCCGTGCGGGACCCGGTCCGGCGGCGTCGTGCCGGGGAGCGGAACGGGCCCCTTTGCTACCGTGGAGCCATGTTGACCGTGATCGGTGAAGCCCTCGTGGACGTGGTGTCCCGCGGCGGCGAGGCACCCCGTGCGCACGTGGGCGGCAGCCCCATGAACGTGGCCGTGGGCCTGGCCCGGCTGGGCCAGGAGGTCCAGTTCATGGGCCGCTACGGGCAGGACGAGTACGGCCGCCAGGTGGTGGAGCACCTGCGGGAGAACGGCGTGCAGCTGCCTTTCGAGGCGGACGAGCGCCCCACCTCCGTGGCCCGGGCCACCCTGGACGAGCACGGCTCCGCCAGCTACGACTTCCAGCTGGACTGGTCCCTGGACGTCTCCCCGGCCCGGATCGACGAGCTGCTCGCGGACACCGAGCTGCTGCACGTGGGGTCCATCGGCGCGATGCTCGAACCCGGTGCGGGCGTGGTGCGGCAGGCGCTGGAGCGCGCCCACCGGCACGCGCTGATCTCCTACGACCCCAACTGCCGGCCCTCGATCATCCCGGACTCCTCGGAGGCCCGGGCGCGTGCCGAGCAGACCGTGGCGGTCTCCCACGTGGTCAAGGCCTCGGACGAGGACCTGCTGTGGCTCTACCCGCACCGCAGCGTCGAGGACTCCGCGCGGGCGTGGCTCGCCGCGGGTGCGCGCCTCGTGGTGGTGACCCGCGGCTCACTGGGCCCCTGGGCGCTCAGCCGCGGCACGGGGGAGGACGGTGTGTCCGTTCCGGCGGCACAGGTGACCGTGGCGGACACCGTGGGTGCGGGGGACTCCTTCATGGCTGCGCTGCTGTCCGGACTCGCGGACCGGGAGATCCTGGGGGCGTCCGCGGCGTCGTCCCTGGAGCAGCTCTCCGCGGGGGAGGTCACGGACCTGCTGCGCTGGGCCGCCGCGGCCGCGGGAGTGACCGTGTCCCGTTCCGGTGCGCAGCTGCCCACGCGCGAGGACCTGCCGCCGGGCGGCTGAGCCCCACCGAGCCAGTACCACCGAGTGAGCCCCACCGAGCGAGACGAGAGGAACACCGCCATGTACGACCGCCATCCCTACGCAGACCTCCCCGAGCTGCCCACCTTCACCGTGACCTCCACGGACGTGGCCGAGGGCGAGACCATGAAGACCCCGCAGCTCTCCGGTGTGATGGGCGCCGGGGGAGAGGACGTCTCCCCGCAGCTGTCCTGGAGCGGCGCCCCGGAGGGCACGCAGTCCTACGTGGTGACCATGTTCGACCCGGACGCCCCCACCCCCAGTGGCTTCTGGCACTGGTGCCTGTCCAACATCCCGGGTGACGCGAGCGAACTGGCGACCGGGGCGGCGTCGAACCCGCCGCGGGGATCGGTGCGCCACCGCAACGACGGCGGCACGGACGATTACCTGGGTGCCGCCCCGCCCGAGGGCCACGGTCCGCACCGGTACATCATCTGCGTGACCGCCGTGGACGTTCCCGCGCTGGAGGTGGACGAGTCCGCGAGCCCCGCCGTGGTGAACTTCAACCTGTTCTCGCACGCCCTGGGCCGCGCGTTCCTCACGCCCGTCTACGAAGCGAAGTAGGCGGCGGTGCCCGAACACCCCGGGGCCGGGGACCTGCCGCCCGTCCGGCTGCTCGCGAGCGACCTGGACGGCACGGTCCTCGGCCACGACTTCCGGTTCCGCCCGCGCACGCTGGAGGCCCTCGCCGCAGCGCAGGACGCCGGGATCCAGGTGGTGTTCGTGACCGGGCGCCCCAAGCGCTGGCTGCACCCCCTGCACGAGCAGCTCGACGACGTGGGGGTGGTCATCTGCTCCAACGGGGCCGTGATCTGGGATCCCGGACGGCAGCGGGTGCTCGGGTCCAGCGTGTTCGGCGTGCACGAGGCGCTGCCGGTGATCGAAGACGTGCGGCGCGCGTTCCCGGACTCCCTGTTCGCCGCGGAGACCCTGGACGCCGTGCACACGGACCACGGCTGGTCCCGCACGGACCGCATGGAGGTGGCGGACGTCCGGGAGGGCCCGCTCGCGGACAGCCTCACCCCGGGCGCCGGAGTGGTCAAGCTGCTCGCCAAGCTCGACGGCGCCGAGCCGGAGCACTACGTCCGGCGCGTCCGGGAGATCGTGGCCGGGCGGCTCGCCGTGACCCACTCGGTGGCGGCCGCACCCCTGGTGGAGATGGGCCAGCGCGGACTCACCAAGGCCCGCACCCTGGAGCGCTACGCAGCGGAGCTGGGCATTGCGCGGGAGGAGGTCATGGCCTTCGGGGACATGCCCAACGACCTCGAGATGCTCGCGTGGGCCGGGCGGGGCTACGCCATGGCCGACGGCCACCCGGAGGTCGTGGCCGCCGTGGCGCGCACCGCGCCACCGTTCACGGCGGACGGGGTGGCGCAGGTGCTCGAGGAGTACCTGGCCCGGGAGCACCCCGCGGCAGCGGGAACCACAGGGAAGGACGACCATGTCTGAGAAACCGTCGGCAGCTCCCGGACGCGGTTCGGACCGTCACCCCGCGGCGCTCGCACACCGCGGCTTCTCCCCGGACGGCCACGAGAACACCATGGCCGCTTTCCGTGCCGCCGCGGACCTCGGCTTCGTGTGGCTGGAGACGGACGTGCACACCACCCGCGACGGCGTGGTGGTCGCGTTCCACGACCCCTCCCTGGAGCGCGTCACGGGCGAGAGCGGCAACGTCAACGACCTCACGTGGGTGCAGCTGCGGGCGCTGAGCATCGGCGGCGAACACGGCATCCCCACGCTCGCCGAGCTGCTGCGAGAGCTGCCGCACGCGCGTCTGAACATCGACGTCAAGGACGAAGCCTCGGTGGCGGCGCTCCCGCGCGTGGTCGCGGATGAGCACGCCGCGGACCGGGTGCGCGTGACCTCCTTCTCCGACTCCCGACGACGCCGCACGCTCGCCACGGTCTCCCGGCTCACCGGGCGGCGCGTGCGCACCTCCGCGGGGATGCTGGGAACCGTGGGCTTCCTCGCGGTGTCCGCGGTGGCGCCCCTGACGGACCGGGTGTCCCCGAGGATCGCGTCCGTGCTGTGGCGAGCCCACCGGGCGGCGTGGTCCCGCGTGGTGGTCCCGTTCGACACCCTCCAGCTGCCCGAGACCCACGTGCTGCGGTTGCCCCTGGGTCGCCGGGTCACCGTGCGGGTGGTGTCCCCGCGGTTCCTGGGGCTCGCCCACCGGGAGGGCCTGTCCGTGCAGGTGTGGACCGTCAACGACCCCGCGGACATGCACCGGCTCCTGGACATGGGCGTGGACGGGCTCATCACGGACCGCGCGGACCTGCTCAAGGACGTCCTGGTGGCGCGGGAGCAGTGGCCGCCGGACCCGCAGGACTGACCGTGCCGTGCCCTTCCCCCACCCGTGGCACGGATCGGGGTACGTTGGGAGTGATCGGGGCCACGGGTGACCTCCGGCTCACCCTCCCGGTGTCCATCTCGTCGTGACGAGCCCAGGAGGTCGTGTGCACTGCATGCTCCGCACCCCTGCCCTCGCCGCCGGGGCCGCGTACTGCCGGATCCCCGCCGAACCGACGGGTCCCGGCTGGGCCCGCGCCGCGCGCAGCGGTGACCCGGTTCCGCGGTCCGCGATCTACCACCGCCGCCTCACCGCCCAAACCCCCCTGAGGGGTCACCGCGTGGTGGCCGCGCGTCTCGGCAAGATCCCGTAGCCGGGCTCACGCCCTCCCCGTGCCCACCGCTGCCGCGTGAGCACCGGGCACCCATGACACCCTTCCGCCGTTCGTCATGCCCGCGACCATCCTGCCTGCGAGGAACCATGAATCCTGTGCCACCGTCCACCCGGTCACCCGAGGGGCCCAGCGCCCCACGGGCCGGCTCCGACCTCCCGCTTGCCGCGCCGAGCCGCACCCCGTTCAGCCGTCGCGGCTTCATGGGACTGGGCGCCGCGGCGGCGTCGTTGGCGCTGGCGGGCTGCGGCGGGGGAGCGCAGCCCGGGCAGGTCACCGTGGAGGCCACGGGCGAACCCCAGCAGGGCGGGATCCTGCGGATCGGCACCACGGGTGGCGGCGCCTCCGACACCATGGATGCCAACGCCCCGGTGGGCACCGCGGACGGCGGGCGCGTGATGAACCTGTACGACCGCCTCTACGAGTTCGACCCCGAGTACAAGCTGATTCCGGGGCTCGCGGAGTCGGTGAAGTCCGAGGACGGCGGCAGGGCGTGGGTCTTCCGGCTGCGCAAGGGTGTGACGTTCCACGACGGGCGTCCGCTGACCTCGCGGGAGGTCGTCCACACGTTCCGGCGCGTCACCGATCCGAAGGACCCCAAGACCGGGGCTGCCGGGCTGGCGCTGCTCAAGCGCTCCGTGGCCGTGGACGAGCACACGGTGCGCTTCGAGCTGGAGGAGCCGGACGCCATGTTCGTGGACTCCACCGCGCAGAACTCCATGGGGATCGTGCCCACGGACTACGACCCCAAGAATCCCGTGGGCACCGGCCCGTTCCGTTTCGGCTCCTTCGAGCCGGGCCAGCTCACCGTGATGAAGGCCAATCCGGACTACTGGGGCGAGAAGCCGCACCTGGACGAGGTCCACCTGCTGAACTTCAACGACCAGGACGCGCTCGTGAACGCGCTGCTCTCCACCCAGGTGGACGTCGCGGGCCAGCTGCCGCTCGCCATGATCGACGTGGTGAACACGGACCCCCGCATGCACACCGTGGTCTCCCAGACCGGCAACTGGCTGCCGTTCACCATGCGCGTGGACACCGCCCCGTTCGACGACGCCCGGGTGCGGCAGGCGTTCCGGCTCGTGGTGGACCGGGAGCGGATGGTGGAGCAGGTGTTCTCCGGCCACGGCACCGTGGGCAACGACATGTACGCGCCCTTCGACCCCGGAACGCCCCAGCTGCCCCAGCGCACCCGGGACATCGCCCGGGCCAAGAAGCTGCTGGCCGAGGCCGGGCACCCGGACGGGCTCGAGGTGGAGCTCGTGACCGCTCCCATCCAGACCGGCGCCGTGGAGGCCGCCCAGGTCTTCGCGGAGCAGGCGTCCGAGGCCGGGATCACCGTGAAGCTGCGCCGCGTGGACGCCACCACGTTCTTCGGGGACGGCTACCTCAAGTACCCCTTCGCGCAGGACTTCTGGTACACCCGCAGCTTCCTCCCGCAGAGCGCGCAGGGTTCCCTGCCGAAGGCCCCGTTCAACGAGACCCACTGGGCGGACCCGGAGTTCCTGGCGCTCTACAAGAAGGCCCGCGCCACCCTGGACCCGGGCAAGCGCAACAAGGTGGTGGCCCAGGCGCAGCAGATCATGCACGAGCGCGGCGGGTACATCGCCTGGGGGTTCTTCGACCAGGCGGACGCCTACCAGAAGTACGTGGGCGGCGCGTTCAAGCACCGCTCGGGAATGCCCGTGAGCGGTTTCCAGCTGCGCTCGCTGTGGCTCGCCCAGGAAGGGAAGTGATCGCATGACCGCCATGATCCTCAAGCGACTGGCCGTCTCGGTCCTCGTGCTGCTGGCCGTGTCCCTGCTCGTGTTCGTCTTCACCCTCCTGCTCCCCGGGGACCCGGCCCAGGCGATCCTCGGCCAGCAGGCCACCCCGGAGCGGCTCGAGGCGCTGCGGGAGCAGCTGCAGCTCAACGATCCCTGGTACGTCCGCTACTTCTCCTGGCTCGGCGGGCTGTTCACCGGGGACCTGGGCACCTCCGCCGCCACGGGCGGTTCCGTGAACGCGCTGCTGGCCAGCAAGGTCTCCGCGTCCATGGTGCTCATGGTGATCGCGGCGGTGATCGCCATTCCCGTGGGGCTGCTGCTCGGGACCTGGTCCGCGATGCGCCGCGGCCGGGCCTCGGACCAGGTGCTCACGGGCTTCTCCCTGGTGCTCGCGGCCCTGCCCGAGTTCGTGATCGGCGTGGTGCTCACCACGCTGCTGTCCACCACGGTGTTCCAGCTGCTGCCCTCGGTGACCATGGCGGCCCCCGGCATGCAGGTGTGGGACTACCCGCTGCAGCTGATCCTGCCGTCCCTCACGCTGGTGCTCGTGGTGGTGCCCTACATGATCCGCATGACGCGGACCACCATGATCGACGTGCTGGACTCCGGATACGTGGAGATGGCCCGGCTCAAGGGGCTGCCCGAGCGTCAGGTGATCTTCAAGCACGCGCTGCCCCACGCCATCGGACCCGTGGCCCAGGTGGTGGCCATGCAGCTGGCGTGGCTCGCCGGCGGCATCGTGGTGGTGGAGTTCCTCTTCCGCTACCCCGGCCTCGGTCAGGCCATGGTGGACGCGGTGAACAACCGTGACGTCCAGGTGGTCCAGGCGCTGTCCATGATCATCGCCGCGTTCTACGTGGTCGTGAACCTGATCGCGGACGTGATCGGAATCCTTGCCAACCCCAAGCTGCGGACGGAGTCCCGCTCATGAGCGCGCAGAACCCGGCGGGACCCCCGCCCCAGGAGACCGGCGGCACCGCGGCCGCGGGCGACGTCGCCGTGGCAGCGGGTGCCGACCCCGCCTCCGAGGCGCACCGCCGCGGTGGCGCGGACGCCCCGGCACCCCAGGACTTCGGGCACTCCGAGTCCCGCGGGGACGCCCGGCCCGCGTCCTTCGCGCGGCGCGTGCTCACGCAGCCCGCCGCGAAGCTGGGTCTCGTGCTCACGGGGCTCGTGCTGCTGCTGGCCGTGCTCGGGCCGTTCGTGGTGCCCGCGTGGACCGGCCACGGGCCCAACTCGTTCGCGGGCAAGCCGTTCCAGACCGGGGTGTTCGGCACGGACAACCTGGGCCGTGACGTGCTCTCCCGCTTCCTGGAGGGCGGCTGGCGGCTGCTGCTGTACTCGGCGCTCGCCACCGTGGTGGGTGTGGGGATCGGTGCGGCCCTGGGCATGCTCGCCGCGTTCCGCAAGGGCTGGCTGGACGCCCTCATCATGCGCGGCGGTGACGTGCTGCTCGCCATCCCGCAGCTCGTGTTCGCGCTGCTGGCCGTCACGGTGCTCGGCCCTCAGGGGTGGGTGCTCGTGCTGGTCATCGGCATCACACACGCCCCGCGCGTGGCCCGCGTGATCCGCTCCGCGACCTCCGCGGTGGTCGCGGAGGACTACGTGCTGGCCTCCCAGATGTATGCCGTGCCCCCGTGGAAGATCCTGGTGCGGGACGTGGTCCCCAACGTCATGGGACCGCTCATGGTGGAGGTGGGGCTGCGCCTGACCTACTCGATCGGCGCCGTGGCGTCCCTGTCCTTCCTGGGCCTGGGCATGCAGCCCCCCACCCCGGACTGGGGCCTGATGATCAACGAGAACCGCATTGCGCTGGCCCTGCAGCCGTGGGGCGTGCTGCTGCCGGTGATCGCGATCGCCGTGCTCACCGTGGGTACCAACCTGATCGCGGACGCCGTGGCCGGCGCCTCCGCGGGCCGGGTGCAGACCGTGAAGTCCAAGAACTCCGCTGCGCCCGCAGGAACCCGGGGGGTCCGGGGGACCGGGCAGGGCAGCTCTCCGGCCGGGGCCGGGAACCCGGGCGGCCGCGGAGGTGACGCGGGTCCGCAGGGTGCTGCGGGCGTCGTCGGCCGGGCAGAGAAGAACGTGGAGGGGCAGCTGTGATGAGAAGGTCCGAGCAGAAGGCCCGGGAGAAGGCCCGCGGGACCGTGGTGCCCCGCGCCACCGTGGACACCGCCATCACGGTGTCCCACCTGGACGTGGGGGTGACGGGCGGCGGGCTCATCCTGGACGACGTGAGCTTCCGGCTGCGCCCCGGGCGCATCCTCGCGCTCGTGGGGGAGTCCGGCTCCGGCAAGACCACCGCGGCGCTCGCGTGCATGAACCATTTGCGCGCCGGGCTGGAGCTGCGCGGCGGCACCGTGGAGCTGCAGGAGGGCGCATCCCGCTTCCACCGCAACGCCGTGGACCTGCTCACCCTGTCGGAGAGGAAGATGCGCCGGCTGCGGGGCGGGACCATCGCGTACGTGCCCCAGGACCCGGCCCTCTCGCTCAACGGGTCCCTGCGCGTGGGCGAGCAGATCGCCGAGGTGCTGCGGGCCCACGAGTTCGGCCGCAACGCGCGCGAGCGGGACCTGCGCGTGGCGGAGGTGCTCTCCGAGGTGGGGCTGCCGAGCGACCGCGCGTACCAGAGGCGCTTCCCGCACCAGCTCTCGGGCGGCCAGCAGCAGCGCATCGGCATCGCCATGGCGTTCGCGTGCCGGCCCGCGGTGATCATCCTGGACGAGCCCACCACGGGCCTGGACGTGGCCACCCAGGACCTCGTGCTCAAGACCATCTACCAGCTGACCACCAAGCACGACGTCGCGGGGCTCTACATCACCCACGACCTCGCCGTGGTCGCGCGCATCGCGGACGACGTGGCGGTCATGCTCCACGGCGCCATCGTGGAGGACGGCCCGGCCGAGGAGGTGCTCCGGAACCCCGAGCACCCCTACACGCGCGCCCTGCTGGACGCCGTCCCGGACATGCGCGGCGCGCGGGACATGGGCGGCGGTCCCGCGGTCAGCCCCGAGCCGGGGATCCGCGCCCCGTGGGACGACGGCCGCTCCACCGCCTCCTTCGCGTCGCAGGAGCACACCGCCCCGGTCGCCCCGTCCGTCGTGGCCGACGACGCCGCACCGCACGTCGATGGTGCGGGCGCGGCCCGGTCTTCGGGCACGTCGGCCGAGCCGGGAACCCCGGAGCCGGGGACAGGCGGGGATCAGCCGCCGAGCACCGGTGCGCAGGGCTCCACCGCGGCGGCTGCCGGTACGGACGCCGGAGGGCACGGCGTCGAGGAACGTCCGGCGCCGGCTGTCGACGGCAGAGCGGGGACCACCGCCGGTGACGGCCCCGCCACGGGTGCTGCGACGCCCGGTGGGAACGCGGACGGCGTCGTCGGGTCCCGGGGTGGGAACCATCCCGTGGTGAGCGTGCGGGGACTGCGGATGGCGTACGGGCCGGCGGTGATCCTGGACGGGATCGACCTGGACCTCGCGGCCGGGCAGACCACCATGCTGCTGGGGGAGTCCGGGTCCGGGAAGACCACCCTCTCCCGCATCGTGGCCGGGCTCAACGCGGGCTACACCGGCGAGGTGCTGCTGGACGGACAGGTGCTCGCGCCCAGCACGCGGCGGCGGACCACCGAGCAGCGGCGGCGGATCCAGTACGTGTTCCAGTCCCCGTTCTCCTCCCTGAACCCGCGCCGCACTATCGGCGACTCCCTGCAGGTGCCGCTGCAGATGACCGGCGGCATGAACCGGGAGCAGCGGCGGGCGGCCGTGGCGGACGCGTTGGACGCGGTGCGGCTCGGGCGCAGCTACATCGACCGGCGGCCCGGCGAGCTCTCCGGTGGCGAGCGCCAGCGTGCCGCGGTGGCGCGCGCCCTCGTGAACGCGCCGTCCGTGCTGGTGTGCGACGAGATCACTTCGGCGCTGGACGTGTCCGTGCAGGCCTCCGTGATCGAGCTGCTGCGGGAGCTGCAGCACGAGCGCGGGCTGGCCATGCTGTTCGTGACCCACAACATCGCGCTCGCCCGGCACATCTCGCACAAGCTGGCCGTGCTGGAGAAGGGCAAGCTCGTGGAGTACGGCCCCACGGACGCCGTGCTGCGCAACCCCCGGCACGGCTACACGCGGTCCCTGCTGCGCCACGTGCCCACGCTGGAGGAGGCGGGCTGAGCCGGTTCGCGGACCGTGTGTGAGGAGAGGTTCTGACGGTCCGTGGGGCCCGGGCGTGGGCAGTTCTGCACCTCAGGGGTCAGGGCGCCACTGGCCGACCCCGTGCGGACCCGCAGCCCGTCCGCTGCGCCTCCGCGATCAGTTCCGCCGCGAGGCCCTGCGTCCGGCGGGGGCCGATCCACACGGCACGCAGCTCCCGGTGCAGGTCCAGCACGGCCGGGACCTGGACGAGGGTTCCGGCGGCCAGGGCGTCCTCCACCGCGAGCCGGCTGAGCACCGCCGGTGCGGAACCGGCCTGCACACTGACCCTCACTGCGGCGTTGCTGGGCATCTCGAGCAGAGCCTCCACGGGCCGGCCCAGGGCCTCGTCCAGTGCCATGCGGGTGCCGGACCCGGCCTCACGGGTGATGAGTGGGGTGGCGGCGAGCTCGGCGGTGCTCACCGGATCGTGACGGGCGGCCCACGGGTGCTGCGGGTGCACCACGAGCACCAGCTCGTCCCGGGCCACGACCGCGCGGTGCACCCCGGAGGGCGGCTTGGGGCTCTCGATGAACCCCACGTCGGCGGTGCCGTGCAAGACGTCCTGCACCACGTCGTGGGAGTTGTGCACGGTCACCTGCACCCGGGAGTCGGGGAAGGCGGAACGCACACCGGCGAGCCAGCGCGGGAGCAGGTGCTCCGCCACGGTCTGACTCGCGGAGACCCTCAGGGACAGTGTCCCGGACGCGTCCTGACCGAGGAGGGCGGCGCCGTCGACGAGCCGGCGTGCCGCCGTGACCACCGACCGCGCCCAGTCCGTGACGAGCAGCCCTGCCGGGGTGAGGGTGGACCCGCGGGTGGAGCGCTGCAGCAGAGGTACGCCCACGGAACGCTCCAGCCGGGCCATGGAGCGGCTCGCATTGGGCTGCGCCATCTCCACGGCACGGGCGCCGGCGGCCAGGCTGCCGTGGTCCGCGACGGCCACAAGGAGTTCCAGAGCAGCGAGGTCCGGCCAGTGAGACATATCCGCAAGATATACCCAGCATGTGGAACCGGGGGCTACCGGCGGGCGGATGACGCGCGGGATCCTGGGACCATGAGCCGCCCCGCAGCATCGATCTCCGCGTCCGTCGGGTCCGCCAGGGCCTCCGACACTCCCACGTCTTCCGGCGCCCGCCGGCCCGCCAAGCCCGCCCTGCGCACCGCTCCCGCCACGCCAGTCATGGTCTCTGCCATCGCCGAGCCCACCACGTCCGTCACGGGCTCCGGAATCTCCGAACCAGCCGGGACCACCGGGCCCACCGAGGCCGCCGTGGCCCCTGGGGGCGCGGAACCCACCGTGGGCGCCGAGGTCCCCCGTGACCCCGGGTCCGCCGGGTGTGCCGAGCCTTCCGGAACTCCGGGACCCCGTTCCCTGCCGCTGCCCCCGCCGGGTCCGCAGTGGTACGGCTCCCTCATGGGCACGGGCATCCTGGCGACCCTGATGCAGACGCTCGCCGGGGACCTCCCCGGCGGGCGGTGGCTCGCCGTCGGGCTGCTGGTCGTCGGGTGGTGCGTGTTCGTGGGGCTGACGGCGGCGTTCGGCCTGCGGATCGTGCGCCGCCCGGGCGTGCTCGCGGACACCATCCGCGATCTTCCCGTGCTGGCCACGTGGGGCATGGTGTCCATGGGCGTCCTCTCCCTGGGCTCGGCGACCGCCACCGTGGTCCCCGCGCACTGGCCCGCGCTGGCGTCTACGGCGTGGGCCGTGGACGGGGTGCTGTGGAGCGCGGGCACCGTGCTGGGCGTCCTCACGGCCCTCGGTTTCGCCACGCGGCTGATCGGCCGGGAGGTGGGCTCGCCCTCCACCACGTGGGGACTGCCCATCGTGCCGCCCATGGTCTCCGCGACCACCGGCGCCGCCCTGGTCCCGCACCTGGCCACCCGGCAGCCCCAGCTGCTGCTGGTGATCGTGGCCGTGGCGTGCTTCTTCCTGGCGCTCGTGCTGGGGTTCGTGGTCTTCGCGGTGGCCTACCACCACCACTGGCGCGTGGCCCCGCTGCCGCTGGCGGCCTCCACCAGCGCGTGGATCCCGCTCGGTGTGGTGGGCCAGTCCACCGCCGCGGCCCAGGCGCTCGCGGTGCAGGCGCAACGCTTCGTGCTCCCCGAGGACACGGGCACGCTCGTGCAGCTCGCGAACGGCTACGGCATGGCCATGCTCACGTGCGGCATCCCCCTGATCGTGTGGGCCACGGCCATGACGGTGCGCGGCTTCCGCGGCGGCATGCCCTACTCGCCGGGCTGGTGGGCGCTCACGTTCCCCATCGGCACCGTGTGCCTGGGGCTGCACGGGCTGGAGGGCGGCACGCGGGTGCGCGCGTTCGGCCTCGCGTCCGACGCCGTGTGCCTGGTCCTGCTCTGCACCTGGACCCTCTGCGCCGTCGCCACGGTCCGCGCCGTGCGGGCCCAGGCCTTCACCACGCGGGAGGCCACGATCCCCGGGGAAGCGTGCGCCGCGTCCTGACGGCGCGGCACACCGGTGCGTGCGTGGTGCGGGGGCGCGCCCGCCTGTGACGCCCGCGACATCCCCCGCGCCCGCTGACTAGCATGGGCCCCATGAAGGCAACCGAAGAATCGTTCGTCCGTGCGGAGATCCAGGGCCACACCGGGCTGCTGACCCTCACCCGTGACAAGGCGCTCAACGCCCTGAACCGCAGCATGTACCACCAGCTGGTGGACGCCCTGCAGATGTGGCGTGACGATCCCGCCATCACGGAGGTGGTCGTGCGCTCCGAGCAGCCCAAGGCGTTCTGTGCGGGCGGTGACATCAAGGAGGTGCGCACCGCCGCGCTGGAGGGTCACGAGGACGAAATCCGGGACGCGTTCGGCACCGAGTACTCCATGAACGCGGTGATCGCCCGCTACCCCAAGCCGTACGTGGCCATGATGAACGGGATCGTGATGGGTGGCGGCATGGGGCTCTCGGTCCACGGTTCGCACCGGATCGTCACAGAGACCACGGTCATGGCCATGCCGGAGACCGCCATCGGCTTCTTCACGGACGTGGGGGCCAGCTTCTTCCTGCCGCGCGTGACCCGCGGCGCCGGGGCGGGCATCGACGACGCCGCCGCCCGCCGCGAGTCCCTCGCCGTGGCCCGGTACCTCGGGCTGGGCGGTGTGCGGATCACCGGGGCGGACGCCATTGCCCTGGGCCTGGCGGACGTGTTCATCGACTCCTCGGACGTGGACGCCTTCGTGCAGACCGTGCAGACCGATGGTGTGGACGCCGCCGTGGAGCGCTTCGGGAAGGACGCTCCCGAGTCCGAGCTGCTGGGCCGCTGGGACGAGATGGTGCAGACGTACTCCGGGGACACCCTCGAGGAGGTCGTGGCCCGGGCCGGTTCCGCCCTGGACGGCATGAGCCCCACGTCCCTGTCCCGCGTGTTCGAGCTGCTCAACAAGGGTTCCGAGGACGACGACGTGGTGTCCTGCCTTCAGCGCGAGCTGCGCATGGCGGAGGACACCGCCGTGGGCCACGACTTCATCGAGGGCGTACGCGCCATGGTGGTGGACAAGGACAAGACCCCGCAGTGGGAACCGGCCACCGTGGCGGAGGTGGACCAGGACCGCATCCGGGCGCTCGTGTCCGAGAAGTCGGAGCTGCCCATCCGGGTCTGATCCGACAGGCTCCCACTCCACAGATCCCCACAGACGCCGTCGCCCCGCACACGAGAACGTGTGCGGGGCGACGTGCCGTGCGGGGGCGGGACTGTGGCGGGGCGCAGGGAGGTGGCCGCGCGGCGTCGTCGTCCGCCGGGGCGGGCTCAGCCCAGCGGCGAGGGGCTCTGCGAGGTGTCCGGGGTGAGCGGGTCCGAGCCCACCGAGCCGCGGGCGCGCGCAATGGTGGCCATGAGGTGGTAGACCACCAGGGCGGCGGCGGTGCCCAGGGCGATGCCCGCGAAGTCGAGCCCGGCCACGGACCACGTGTAGTTGCCGATGCCCACGATCATGGCGACCGCCGCGGTGGTGAGGTTCACGGGGTTGGAGAAGTCGACGCGGTTCTGCACCCAGATGCGCACGCCGAGCATGCCGATCATGCCGTAGAGCACGGTGGCGGCCCCGCCCAGGACCCCCTGGGGAACGGTGGCCACGGCCGCACCGAACACGGGGGTGACGCTCAGCAGCAGGGCCACGAGGGCGGCCACCCAGTACGCGGCGGTGGAGTAGACCCGGGTGGCGGCCATGACGCCGATGTTCTCCGCGTACGTGGTGGTGCCGGAGCCGCCCCCGGCGCCGGCGATCATGGTGGCCAGGCCGTCGGACATGATGGCGCGGCCGGTGTACGGGTCCAGGTTGTCGCCGGTCATCAGGGCCACGGACTTCACGTGGCCGATGTTCTCCGCCACGAGCACCAGGATCACGGGGACGAACAGCCCGGCGAGGCTCAGGTGGAACTCGGGGGTCTGGAACTGTGGGAGCCCGAAGAGCCCCTGCTGCTCCCACGCGGTCCGGATGGCGTCGAACTGCACCTCGCCGCGCAGCACGGCGGCAAGGTAGCCGATGGTCACACCCAGCAGGATGGACAGACGCCCCAGCAGACCGCGGAACAGCACGGAGATCAGGATGATCGAGCCCAGGGTGACCAGCGCGGTCACGGGCGCGGCGGTGAAGTTCTCCTTGGCGGACGGCGCCAGGTTGAAGCCGATGAGTGCCACGATGGTGCCGGTCACCGCGGGCGGCATGAGCTTCTGCAGCCACCCGGTGCCCGCGACCTGCACGAGCAGACCGATCAGGAACAGCGCGGCCCCGGCCATGATCACCCCGCCCAGCGCGCCGCCCGGTCCGTACTGGTTCACGGACGCGGTGATCGGGGCGATGAACGCGAACGAGGACCCCAGGTAGCTGGGCACCCTCCCGGCCGTGACCACCAGGAACAGGACGGTGCCGATCCCGGAGAAGAACAGCGTGGTGGCCGGCGGGAAGCCCGTGAGCAACGGCACCAGGAACGTGGCACCGAACATCGCGACCACGTGCTGTGCTCCGATTGAGATGGTCCGCGGCCACGCCAGCCGCTCGCGCGGGGTCACCACGTCCCCGGGCGCCACGTGCTTGCCGTCCCCGTGCAGCGTCCAGGACAGCCCCAGGCGTTCGACGACGCCGCCGCGCCGGTCCTGCGCGCCCGGCCCGTGCTGCTCGTCCTGCGTGGGCGGGGTGTGGTCGGGGGAAACCGGCGAACTCATGTGTGCTCCTCATCCTGGGCGGGCCGTGGGTGCCGCCCCGAGGATTCTAGTGCGCGGGCGGGGAGGGGCAGCGGGCCCGGCGGGCGGCGGCGAGGGCGCCGCAGGAGGTGGCGAGGCGGCGTCGTCGCCCTGGGGTGCGAAAACTACGTGCGAGTAGGGTGAGTGACGGGGGCCACGCCCGTGGACTCCGGGGCTCGCGGGGAACAACCCGCGCGCAGCTCGCACAGCAGTGAGGGAGAGCATCATGGCTGAACTGACCAACGTGACCGTGATCGGATCCGGGGTGCTCGGATCGCAGATCGCCTTCCAGGCCGCGTACTTCGGCAAGACCGTGACGGTGTACGACATCAGCGAGGAGATCGTGTCCAAGCTTCCCGCCAAGTGGGAGCGGCTCTCGGCGCTCTACGTGCGGGACATGGCGGCCACACCCGAGCAGCTGGCGGCGGCGACCTCCCGCCTGAGCGGGACCACGGACCTGGCGGCGGCACTCGCGGACGCGGACATCGTGATCGAGGCCGTCCCCGAGAACCTGGAGCTGAAGAAGAAGGTCTGGGCACAGATCGGTGAAGTGGCGCCGGAGAAGACCATCTTCTGCATCAACTCCTCCACCCTGCTGCCCAGCGACATCGCGGAGGCCACGGGGCACCCGGAGCGGTTCCTGGCCCTGCACTTCGCCAACGAGGTGTGGCGCAACAACACCGGCGAGGTCATGGGCCACGCGGGCACGGATCCCGCCGCGGTGGACGCCGTGCTGGCGTTCGCGGAGCAGATCGGGATGGTGGCCATCCACATCCAGAAGGAGCAGGCGGGCTACATCCTCAACTCGCTGCTGGTGCCCTTCCTCACCGCCGCATCCCACCTGTGGGTCAACGACATCGCGCAGGCCGAGGAGATCGACAAGACCTGGCGCACCGCCACGGGCTCACCCCTGGGACCGTTCCAGATCCTGGACCACGTGGGCATGGAGACCTACTACCAGATCAACATGAACGCGGGGACCGAGGAGTCCCGGCGGGTCGCGGAGCGGGTCAAGCGGGAGTACATCGACCAGGGCCACATGGGCCGCAGCTCCGGGCAGGGCTTCTACACGTACGAGTGAGGGGCTGAACCGGGGCGCCCGCCGGTGAGGTGCGCCCGCCGGTGTGGCGCCCGGCCCCACCACCCAGTGCAATAACGGAGCAGATGCAGAAAGCCGCTCCGGAATCTGCATCTGCTCCGTTATTGCAGGGGGGACGCGCCACCGGGGCAGGACGCCCGGGGGAACCGGGTTCGGCGTGGGACCCCGGCAGCCCCCGCAGGTCCATGAATAATGAACGGCATGACCCAGGACGCCTTCGGAGAACTGCTCGACAAGCTCTACTACGGGGCGCTGGACACCCGTGACCGCGGGGACAAGTTCGAGCGGCTGATGCGCTCCTACCTGCTCACGGACCAGGCGTACTCGTTCTCCAACGTGTGGCTGTGGAACGAGTACCCGGAGCGCGGCAACCGCGCGGACATCGGCGTGGACCTGGTGGGGGTGCGGGCGGACACCGGTGAGAAGGTTGCGATCCAGTGCAAGTTCAAGGACCCGGACAAGGCGATTGCCAAGGGTGACATCGACTCGTTCATCTCCGCCTCCGCCACTGCGGAGTTCGGGGAGCGGCTGATGGTCTCCACGTCCCTGAAGGAGCTGGGCGGCAACGCCCGCAAGACCATCGAGAACCTGGACAAGCCGTGGTCCACGGTGGGCCTGGCGCAGCTTGCGGACGCACCCATCGACTGGACGCAGTTCAACCTGGACCAGCCGGAGCACATGGTGCGCACGGACGAGGGCAAGTCCCCGCGCCCGCACCAGCTGCAGGCCATGGCGGCGGTGCGGGAGGGCTTCCGGGAGCACGACCGCGGCAAGCTGATCATGGCGTGCGGCACGGGCAAGACGTACACGTCCCTCCAGATCATGCAGGAGCAGACGCCTGCGAACGCCACGGTGCTGTTCCTGGTGCCGTCCATCTCCCTGCTGTCCCAGACGCTCACGGAGTGGAAGCGGGATGCCGCGGAGCCGTTCCGGGCGTTCGCTGTGTGCTCGGACGTGAAGGTGGGCAAGAACACCTCGGACGACATCTCCACCACGGACCTGGCACTGCCCGCCACCACGAGCGCGGAGCGCCTGATGACCCAGCTCCACCGCTTCCCGGACCACCCTGGGCGCACGGTGGTGTTCTCCACGTACCAGTCCATCGACGTGCTGCACGAGGCGCAGGGGATGGGCTTCCCGGACTTCGACCTGGTGGTCTGCGACGAGGCCCACCGCACCACGGGCGCCACCCTGGCCGGCCACGAGGACTCGGCGTTCGTGCGCGTGCACGACCAGTCCTTCCTGCGCGGCGCCAAGCGGCTCTACATGACGGCCACCCCGCGCGTGTTCGACGAGAGCGTCCAGAAGAAGGCACAGGAGAACTCGGTGGCGGTTGCGTCCATGGACGACGCCGCCCTGTTCGGCCCCGAGTTTCACCGCCTGGGTTTCGGGCAGGCCGTGGAGGCGGGGCTGCTCAGCGACTACAAGGTCATGGTCCTGGCCGTGGACGAGGCCGCGATCACGCGCCAGTTCCAGGAGCTGCTCACGGACGAGGACGGCCAGCTGAGCATTGACGACGTCGCCCGCATGGTCGGGTGCTGGAAGGGCCTGTCCACGCGGGGTTCCACGCCTGCCCCCCCCCCCAGACGACGACGCCGCACGCGGCCCGGGCGGCGTAGCTCCTCTGCGGCGGGCGGTGGCGTTTGCCGCCAACATCCGGGAGTCCGAGCGGGTGGCCCGTGCCCTGGAGCGCGTGAGCGAGCAGCTGGTGCAGGACGACCCGCAGGACCTGCTGCTGCGCGCGCAGCACGTGGACGGCACCATGAACGTGGCGCAGCGCGGGGACCGGCTGCGGTGGCTTGAGGCCGAGCCGGAGCAGGACGAGTGCCGCATCCTCACCAACGCGCGGTGCCTCTCCGAGGGTGTGGACGTGCCCAGCCTGGACGCGGTGATGTTCCTCAACCCCCGCAACTCACAGGTGGACGTGGTGCAGTCCGTGGGGCGGGTGATGCGCCGGGCCAAGGACAAGGACTACGGGTACATCATCCTGCCCGTGGGCATCCCCTCCGGGGTGGCTCCGGAGGCCGCGCTGAAGGACAGCAAGAAGTACAAGGTCATCTGGTCCGTGCTCAACGCGCTGCGCTCGCACGACGACCGCTTCGAGGCGATGGTCAACCACATCGACCTCAACCAGGACCGCGACGACCGCCTGGACGTGATCCCGGTGACCGTGGACGACGACTCCACGGTGGTGGTCCCCACCGACCAGAACGGCGAGCAGACCGTGCTGGACCTGCCGTTCGAAAACGCGCAGGAGTGGCGGGACGCCATCTACGCCAAGATCGTGCAGAAGGTGGGGGACCGCGAGTACTGGGAGAACTGGTCCGCAACCATTGCCGAGGTGGCGGCCAAGCACACCGAGCGGATCACCGCCTTGGTCACCCAGGACCCCTCCCCGGAGGTCGCGGAGCAGTTCGAGAGGTTCGTGACGGCGCTGCGGGCCAACCTCAACGACGGCATCTCCACCACGGACGCGATCTCCATGCTGTCCCAGCACCTGATCACCAAGCCGGTGTTCGACGCGCTGTTCGAGGGCTACGACTTCGCCGCGCACAACCCGGTGTCCGTGGTGATGCAGCGGATGGTGGACACGCTGGCCGGGAACAACCTGGAGTCCGAGACGGCCACGCTGCAGTCCTTTTACGACAGCGTGCAGCGCCGCGCCACGGGGATCGACAACCCCGAGGGCAAGCAGCGCATCATCACGGAGCTGTACGAGAACTTCTTCACCAAGGCGTTCCCCAAGCAGGCGGACGCCATGGGGATCGTGTACACCCCGGTGGAGATCGTGGACTTCATCCTGCGCTCGGTGGACGAGCTCTCCCGCCGGCACTTCGGGGTGGGGCTCACGGACCGGGACGTGCACGTGCTGGACCCGTTCACGGGCACCGGCACGTTCATGGTGCGGCTCATCGAGTCCGGCATCATCGAACCCCACGACCTCGCCCGCAAGTACGCGGAGGAGCTGCACGCCACCGAGATCATGCTGCTGGCCTACTACATTGCCGCCATCAACATCGAGGCCACGTACCACGGTGTGCAGGGCGGTATGTACGTCCCGTTCGAGGGGATCGTGCTGGGGGACACCTTCCAGATGTCCGAGGACCGGGACGTGATCGACAGCGAGGTGTTCACGGGCAACAACTTCCGAGCCCAGAAGCAGCTGGATGCGGACATCCGGGTGGTCGTGGGCAACCCGCCCTACTCGGTGGGGCAGACGAGTGCGAACGACAACAACGCGAACCTGGCCTATCCCACGCTCGACGCGCGAATCCGGGACACGTATGCGGCAATGGGGAGTGGGCAGAACAAGAACAGCCTCTACGACTCCTACGTGCGCGCCCTGCGCTGGGGCTCTGACCGGATCGGGGACCGGGGCATCCTGGCGTACGTGACCAATGGCGGGTACATCGACGGGAACTCGGCGGACGGCATCCGCAAGTCGCTGGTCACGGACTTCGACCACCTCCACGTGTTCAACTTCCGGGGCAACCAGCGTACGGCGGGTGAGCAGTCGCGGCGCGAGGGCGGCAAGGTCTTTGGCAGCGGCAGCCGCGCCACCGTGGCGGTGCTGCTCGCCGTGAAAGACCCTGCCCACACCGGGGACTGCGAGCTGCACTACCGGGACATCGGGGACTACCTCTCACGCGAGAAGAAGCTGGAACTCATTGCCACTGCCACACTCGACGACGACGCCTGGCAGACTCTGCGCCCCAACGCCAAGGGGGAGTGGCTCAACCAGTCCACGGACGAGTTCCAGGAATATGCGCCGTTGGGGGACCGCACAAACACTGATGCCGCTCCCAGGATCTTTGACCTCCACAGCCGTGGGGTGGCCACGGGTCGAGATCCGTGGTGCTTTAACTACTCCGCGACGGTTCTCGCCAATAACGTCCGCTCCACCATTGATTACTTCAACGAAATGGCTGAAGTAACAACGCCTTCAGGAGGGACGGCTACGGAAAGGGTGCGGGAAGCCAAGCAAAGCGTTGACTACGATCCTCAGCGGATTAGTTGGTCCAGTGGCTTGTTGGGTGACATCGCCGCGAATCGGCGACTTGAGTTCCAGAGAACAGGGATTCGCCGCAGCGTTTATCGCCCGTTCAGCAAGCAAATGGCCTACTTTGACAAGCACCTCAATGAACGTCGGTACCAGCTGCCCAAGATGTTCCCGACCCCGGAGCACGAGAACTATGGGTTCTACGTGGTCGGTGCCGGATCGGACAAGCCATTCTCGGTCTTAGCAACCGACGCGATCCCGGATCTCGCACTCTGGGGCAGCAGCAGCGGCCAGTTCTTCCCCCGCTACACCTACGAGCCCGTGGACACCCCGGCCGAGGACGAGGAGCCCACGGAACTGGACCTGGGGCTGGGGGAGGGCGAGAGCGGCGTCGTCGTCGGGGGATACCGGCGGCTCGACAATGTGAGTGACGCGACCCTGGCGCGCTACACCGAGGCGTTCGGGGAGGGTGTGAGCAAGGACGAGATCTTCGCGAGCGTGTACGCGCAGCTGCACGACCCGGTCTACCGGCAGACGTACGCGGCGGACCTGAAGCGCCAGCTGCCGCGCATCCCGCTGCCGGGCTCCGCCGAGGACTTTCGGGCGTACGCGGCGGCGGGGCGGGAGCTCATGGACCTGCACATCGGCTACGAGACCGTGGAGCCGTACCCGCTCACGGAGTCGCACGGCATGGGGGACGAGTCCGATCCCGCGTTCTACCGCGTGGGCACCATGCGCTGGGGCGGCCGCGGCAGGGCCAAGGATCGCTCGGTGATCGTCTACAACGGGAACATCACCCTCAGCGGCATCCCGGACGCCGCCCACGAGTACGTGCTGGGCTCGCGCTCCGGGCTGGAGTGGCTGCTGGACCGGTACCGGGTGAAGACGGACAAGGCGTCGGGGATCGTGAACGACCCCAACGACTGGGCGCTGGAGCACGAGGACCCGCGCTACATCGTGGACCTCATCAAGCGGGTGACCACGGTGAGCGTGCGGACCGTGGAGATCGTGAAGGGGCTGCCCGGGGCGGTGTGAGGCGGGCGCAGTGTGGGTGGTCAGTGTGTATTTCACGCTATACACTTGGGCCATCAAGACCGGTTCCGCCCCTCAGGGGGGCCAGGGCCGGTCCTCTTTTTGCGTAGCACGATGACATGCAGCTGCACGGTGATGACCCTCACGGAGGAAGGCCACCCAAGGTCTTTCGAACGTACGCTGACCAGGTGCGTCTGCTGGAGTCGCGCGGCATGCAGGTGGGTGACCGCGACCGGGCCGAGCGGTTGCTGCGCACCACCAACTACTACCGTCTGAGTGGCTACTGGTATCCCTACCGGCAGCGGAGCGCAGACGGTGAGGGCAGAAGCAATACGTTCGTTCACGGGACGACCTTTGACGACGTCATGGCGCTCTACGACTTCGATGCCCGGTTGCGAGCGGTAGTCCTCTCCACACTCGGACCCGTGGAACTCGCCGTCCGGGCGTTGCTCGGGCACCACCTGGGGCGAATCGACCCGTGTGCGCATCTGCACCCGGAGCTGCTGGGACCCAACGCCAGGCAACAGGGCAGCGCGTCCGAACCTTCCCCGGAGTACCAGCGGTGGATCAAGCGCCACACTGACGAGGTCGCCCGTTCACGTGAGGATTTCGTGGCGCACCACCGCCAGCACTACAGCGGTGTGCTGCCCATCTGGGCGGCCGTCGAGGTCATGGACTGGGGCGGTCTCTCTGTCCTGTACCGGCTCTCTCCGCTGAAGGTTCAGGGCACCGTGGCCGATGCGGTGGGCCTCACCAGCGCCCAGTTCGGATCCTGGTTGAAGTCCTTGAACATGCTGCGCAACTACGCCGCGCACCACGGGCGGCTGTTCAACCGGGTGTACACGCTCATCCCCAAAATGCCGCGCTCGGGCCACCCGCAGCTGACCGCGGTGGCCGAAAGTGGCAACGACCGGTCTTTCCTGCAGCTCACCACGGTGCAGCATCTCCTTCGGAGTCTGGACGTGGGCAATCCATGGTTGCTGCCGGCGGTCCTGAAAACGTTTCCCACCGTGGCGCGCCTGGACATCACAACCATGGGGGCGCCGGAGGGGTGGGAAATCCATCCCCTGTGGTCGTAGGGCGGGAGCGCGCGACACTCGGCATGCCGCCGTCCGCACCGCCTGCCGGGCGCCGCAACAACTGAGCAGATGCAGAATCCGGACCCGTTTTCTGCATCTGCTCCGTTATTGCAGGGGGGCAGGGGGCGGGGGGGCAGGGGTCAGCAGCAGGGGCGGTGCCGCGCCGACTGGCCGCCCCCGCCGATGTCCGCAAAGATGATCCCATGCCCCGTCACTCACTCGCCCCCACGCCCCGGGTGGAAACCCTGCGCTCCGAGCTCCGCGGTCTTGGTCTGCCGCTCGTGCTGGAGCCCCGAGCCCGGCTGCACGGCCTGCTGGCCCGCAGCGCACCCGCACTGATGGGCGTGCTGACGTGCCTGGTGGGCATCGACGTCTTCGTGCTCAACATGGCGGACGTCCCCCCGGAGCAGCTGGCGCAACCGTTGGACGAGGACCTGCTGCTGGCGGGCGTCGGCATCCTGATCATGGTCTGCTTCCCCGTCACGTGGTGGGTGCTGCGCCTGGTCCTGCGCCACTGCTCCCGCACCGTGGGAAACGTGGTGGGTGCGGTGCTGCTGGCCACCGTGCTGCTCATTCCGTGGCTGGCCTCCCCGGAGGACGGCATCTCCCTGGGGGATGTGCTGATCATCCTGGGGCTGCTCTTCCTGGCCATGTACTGGGGAGTGGATACCGTCCTCTCCTGGGCCACCCGCCGGGCCGCACGGGAGCTGAACCACCTGGGGTCCATGGTGGGCCGCGTGCTGCCCATCCTGATGCTCGCCCTGCTGTTCTCGTTCTTCAACGCGGAGATCTGGCAGGTGGTGGCGCAGCTGTCCGTGGCCAGGACCTGGGCGATCGTGGGGGTCATGGGTCTGCTGGGCATCGCCCTGGCCACCCTCAACGCCAAGGACGAGATCTCCCAGATCATCCGCACCTACGACGCCCAGGAGGGCGGCACGGACCTGCGCCCCCTGGAGCGTGCCAACATCACGGCCATGTGCGTGCTCATCAGCATCATCCAGGTGACCCTGCTGGGCGTGGTGGTGTTCGTGTTCTACGTGGTTTTCGGGGTGCTCTCGGTGTCCCCGGTGACCGCCACCCAGTGGATCGGCAGCCCGCCCGCGCGGCTGGACGGCATCCTCGCGGCCCTTCCCGTCTCCCTCCCGCTCGTGCAGGTGTGCCTGGTGCTGAGCGCGTTCAGCGCCCTGAACTTCATCGTCAGCATCGGCACGGACACCACGTACCGCGCCACGTTCCTGGAGCCGGCGCTGGACGAGGTCCGCAAGGGCCTGGTGGCGCGGGACGAGTACACCGCCCTGCGGGACGGCCGCACGCCCCCGGCGCCGCGGGGCACCGAGGCTCCTTCGACGACGCACCGGCCCTCCGGGGCAGCGTCCGTCTGAGACCAGCGCGCCGCCGCTGGGGATCCACCGGCACCCAGGACGATGCGGAGCCCTCGGTTCCGTCACGCCACCCCGCTACCCTGAACTCGTGCATCCCGCCGAGCTGAGCGCCTCCACCCAGGACTACGTCAAGACCATCTGGCGGCTGGGCGAGTGGGAGCCGGAGCGGGTGACGACGACGTCGCTCGCCGCCCAGATGGGGCTGGCCCCGTCCACGGTGTCGGAGGCCCTGAAGAAGCTCACGGCGCAGGGCCTGGTGGTCCGGCCCTCCTACGGCGCGGTGCAGCTCACGGAGCAGGGCCGGGAGGTGGCCGTGCACATGGTCCGCCGGCACCGGCTCCTGGAGATGTTCCTGGCCACGGAGCTCGGCTACCCGTGGGACGAGGTGCACGACGAGGCCGAGGTGCTCGAGCACGCCGTCACGGACCGTTTCATCGACCGCCTGGACGAGAAGCTCGGCCACCCGCGGTCGGACCCCCACGGGGACGTGATCCCCTCGAAGGACGGGGTCGTGGCGGCCCCGAGCGCGCTCCCGCTCGCCGACGTCACCGAACCCGCGCTCGTACGGGTCACCCGCGTCTCGGACGCGGACCCGCGCACCCTGCGGCTGCTCGGCCAGCACGGCATCGGTCCGGGGTCTCTGCTCCGGGTGCTCCCGGAGTCCCTGCCCCAGCGTGGGGTGCGCGTGCGTGCGGAGGACGACGCCGCGGCGTCGGCTCCCGGGGGAGGGCTCCCACCGCGGGAGTCACCCGGGCCGCGGCGTCGGGGTCCCTCGGTGGACGGCGTGGAGCTGAGCATCCTGGTGGCGGAGGCCGTGTGGGTGCACCGGGTGGCCCGAGCCCGCTGAGTGCGGAGGGGCCTCAGCCCTGTGGCTCCGCACCGCCCCGTGTGGTGCGCTTGCGCTCCTGGACCGCACTGCGGGCGCGTGCGCGTGCAGTGGACGCGGTGTCCCGCGCGGTGCGCAGAACCCGATACGCGCCGTAGCGCGGCAGGGACACCGGTACGTCCCACGTTCCGCCCAGCGCCACGTCCGCGCCGCCGAAGGACCGCTTGAAGGCGCTGAAACCCGTCCACGGGTGGTCGGGGTCGTTCGGCGGGGCGATGCCGAAGAGGTCCGCCACGGACTGCCCCTGCGCCGCGGCGTCGAGCAGCGCCTGCGCGATCAGCGGCTGGTTGGGGCGCAGCTTGCGGGCCCCGGCGTCCATCCCGGAGTGCGCGAAGATGCGGGTGGTGGGGGAGTCGTAGGTGAGCAGCGCGCTGACCACGGTGCCGTCCACCGTGCTCGTGTACGCGGTGCAGTTCTCGGTGGGGCCCAGGCTGCGGGCGGCGGTGCGCAGGTAGTCGCCGGACTGTGCGGTGAACCCGTTGCGCCCGGCGGTGCGGTGCAGCAGCTCCACCACCTCCTCGGCGGCCTCCACACGGTGGGACGAGGCGAGCGTGATGCCCTTGTCCCGGTGGCGACGCCACAGGTTGCGGTTGGTGCCCGTCATGGCCTTGAGGATCTCCTCGGGGGAGCGGGTGAGATCCACCCAGCGGGTGAAGGCCGGCTGGATGTCCCGCGGTGCGGGCTGTGCGCCGAGAGACCGCAGACCAGCGGCCAGGGACGCCGCGGTGGCGTTCTGCCGGCGCACGGTGTCGGAGAACGAGGCCCCGATCCTCGGCGGGCACTGCGGCTCCACGCGCAGCCAGGAGATGCCGTGATCCCGCGCTGCCTCCTGCAGGGACGCCAGAGCCTCGGGGAGCACGGCCGGGGTCTCCACCACCGGCCCGTACGGCGCGTACCAGAGCGGGCCCACGGCGGTGTGCTCCTCGACCACGAGGGCCTGCCACCCCGTTCCGCCCAGTCGGTGCGCCGTGCGGTCGAGGGACCCCTGGAACTCCTGCCACGCGGCGGACTGCAGCACGCTCGCCGGGCCGAGGACGGGTGAGGCGCTGGAGCCGGGGATCTGGACGGGGGCAGCGGTTGGCGTGGCCGGTCGCATCATGGGGGGAGTGTCCTTGGGGGGAGTGCGCCGGAAGCAACGTGTTCGTGGCGCGTGTGAGTTCAGGATAGCCGCCTCTGGTGGGAGGGGACTGGGGGCAGGTGGGCGCGAGGCGCGAGGCGCGCGGCGCAGACCGCACCCCGCGGGCGACCTCCCGGTGACCGGGAAATGTCCTACCCTGGAACAACGGGTGAACGGAGCACCGCCCCCCGGTCCCGGGACGTCGGCGGATGCTGGGACACCGGCGGGTGCTGAGACGACGGCGGGCGCTGCGGCGCCGCTGTGTGCGCCCGCCACCCTGCCCACCGACGTGGACCACGAGGAGACGAATGTCCGGGCGAACCGCGCGCGTGATCCGGCGTGCTGCTCCGGTGCTGGCCAGAAGCACCGGCTACCTGCTGCTCTGGGCGGGTCTGGTGCTGCTCGCGGCGGCCTCCGTGATCCGGCACTACTGGGGGCCCATCTCCGTGGGTCAGATGAAGCTGAACCTGGTCTCCGTGCAGGCCGACGGCGGCGGCGGTTCCATCGTGTGGGTCGCCATCACCGCGATCGGCGTGCTGCCCGTCCTGATCACCGGGGCGTTAGCCGCGGGACTGCACGTCTGGCGACGCCGCTCCCCGGCCTGGCGCCTCTCCCGCCGGTCCCGCGCCGCGGCCCGTTCCGCGTCCGCCCTGGCGGTGGCCGCCGTGGTGATCAGCGGTTCCGCCACGTTCGCCTCCGCAGTGGGTCTCAAGCAGTACGTCAAGGCCGCGAAGTCCTCCTCGGACATCGGCGACTACTACGCGGACCCCGCCGTCACGGATTCCTCCGGCACGCGGAACCTCGTGGTCGTCTACCTCGAGTCCGGTGAGCAGACGTTGGCGGACGACCAGCTCTTCGAGAAGAACGCGTTCGCGCCCCTCGAGGACGTCACCACGCAGGCCGAGGGCTGGCGCAGCGTCCCCGACTTCCAGCAGTACGAGGGCGGCGGCTGGACCATGGCGGGGCTCGTGTCCACGCAGTGCGGGATCCCCCTGAAGGGTTCCGGACCGGGTGGCGGCGGGAACGACATCGGCGGCGGGATGGGCGAGTACCTGGGCGGGGTCACGTGCCTGGGGGACGTCCTGCAGCGGCACGGCTACACGAACGTCTTCCTGGGCGGTGCCAACTCCTCCTTCGCCGGCAAGGACGTGTTCCTGCGAACCCACGGGTACACGGAGGACAAGGGCCTGCAGGACTGGCGTGCCGCGGGCGAGCCCCCGGAGAACTTCCGCGGCGACTGGGGGCTGAGCGACGAGCGCCTCATGGCGCACGCCAGGGACGAGGTGGACCGGCTGCACGCGGAGTCCGGGCGCACGGGGCGGCCGTTCAACCTGTCCGTGCTCACACTGGACACCCACGAGCCCGTGCACGTCTACGACTCGTGCGACGTGGACACGCAGAACGAGGTCACGTCGGTCTTCGCGTGCTCCATGACCCAGGTGGCCGGATTCGTGCAGCACATGAAGGACCGGGGATACCTGCAGGACACCTCGGTGGTCGTCATGGGCGACCACCTCAAGCACATGAGCGCCGGGGACGCGTTCCACGAGCAGCTGGACGACAACCCGGACCGCACCATCTTCAACCGGATCTGGATCCCCGAGGAGACGGAGCAGACCCCAGTGCGTCCCGGCGCCAATCAGCTCGACATGTACCCCACCCTCCTGGAAGCCGCCGGTCTCCCGCCGCGCGACGGACGGGCCGGGCTCGGCGTCTCGGTCCGCAGCCCGCAGCTCCCGCGGGACGCGGCCCAGGCCCTCGACCCCGCCGCCTACAGCGAGTTGCTCGCCTCCCTCTCCCCGCGCTTCTACGCCCGCGCGTGGAACCAGCCGGAACCCACGGGGTGAGACCGCCGGCCGGCGACGGCGCACGGCCGGGCGAGCGCGTGGCGCGGCCGGGTGCGGGGTCGCCTGCCGGACGGGTGGCTCCCGGTGCGGCGGGGCGGGGCGTGTGACCGGTGCCCGCGCAGGTGGTGGCCTCGCGGAAGAACAGGAACGAACCCGCGCCGCCCGGCGCCCCCTGCGCACCGCGCCGCCGAGGAGTGCATCCGGGACGTGTGAGCTCAGCCGATGACCGAGTCCACGAGCGCCTTGGCCTCCTGCTGGACCTGCTTCAGGTGCTCCTCGCCCTTGAAGGACTCGGCGTAGATCTTGTAGACGTCCTCGGTGCCGGAGGGGCGGGCGGCGAACCACGCGTTCTCGGTGGTCACCTTGAGACCCCCCACGGGGGCCCCGTTGCCGGGGGCCTCGGTGAGCTTGGCGGTGATGGGCTCACCGGCCAGGGTGTCTGCGGCGACCTGGTCCGCGGAGAGCTTCTTCAGGGCGGCCTTCTGCTCGCGGTTGGCGGGGGCGTCGATGCGCTCGTACACGGGGTCCCCGAACTGCTCGGTGAGCTCGCGGTAGCGCTGGGACGGGGTCCTGCCCGTGGTGGCGGTGATCTCCGCGGCCAGCAGCGCCAGGATGATGCCGTCCTTGTCCGTGGTCCACACGGAGCCGTCACGGCGCAGGAACGATGCGCCCGCGGACTCCTCCCCGCCGAAGCCGATGGAGCCGTCCAGCAGACCCGGCACGAACCACTTGAAGCCCACGGGGACCTCGTCCAGGCGGCGTCCGAGGGATTCCGCCACGCGGTCGATGATCGAGGACGAGACGAGGGTCTTGCCCACGCCCGCGTCCGCGCGCCAGCCCTCGCGCGTGCGGTAGAGGTAGTCGATGGCCACCGCGAGGTAGTGGTTGGGGTTCATCAGCCCGGCGTCCGGGGTGACGATGCCGTGGCGGTCGCTGTCGGCGTCGTTGCCGGTGGCCACGTCGTACTTCGACCGGTTGCCGATGAGCGAGGCCATGGCGGACGGGGAGGAGCAGTCCATGCGGATCTTCTCGTCCCAGTCCAGGGTCATGAACGCCCACTGCGGGTCCACCGTGGAGTTCACCACCTCCAGGTTCAGCCCGAAGCGCCGGCCGATCTCCTCCCAGTACGCCACGGAGGCGGAGCCCATGGGGTCCGCCCCGATGTGCACCCCGGCGGCCCTGATCGCCTCCAGGTCGATGATCTCGGGCAGCGCGGAGACGTAGCTGTCCAGGAAGTCGAACGTGCCCGTGGTCTCCGCGGCCTTCGCCTCGTCCAGTCCGACGCGCCGCACGCCGTCCAGGCCGGCGGCGATGAGCTCGTTCGCACGGTTCGCGATCCACTCCGTGGCGTCCGTGTCCGCGGGACCGCCGTGCGGGGGGTTGTACTTGAAGCCGCCGTCCGCGGGCGGGTTGTGGGACGGGGTGATCACGATCCCGTCCGCCTGCTCCACGGGCTCGGACGCGTTGTAGGTGAGGATCGCGTGGGACAGCGCCGGGGTGGGCGTGTAGCCGTCCCGCGAGTCCAGCAGCGTGCGCACGCCGTGGGCCGCGAGCACCTGCAGCGCCGTGTCCTGCGCGGGCCCGGACAGCGCGTGGGTGTCCCGGCCCATGAACAGCGGGCCGGTGATGCCCTGCCCGGCGCGGTACTCCACGATCGCCTGCGTGATGGCCGCGATGTGGTGCTCGTTGAAGGACGTCTTGAGCGAGGAGCCGCGGTGCCCGGAGGTGCCGAACACCACGCGCTGGTCCGGGTCGCCCGCGTCCGGCACACGCTCGGTGTAGGCCGCCAGGAGCTGGTTGATGTCCACGAGGTCACTGGGTTGGGCAACGGTGCCCGCACGGTTGGTCATGCCCCCAACCTAGTCCCGATTCCGCGCCCCGTCAGGCCGGGAACGCAGGGTTGCGCCCGCACGCCACCGCAGGGGACGACGACGCCGCACGGCTCCCGGGCGCGTCCGTCACCCACGGCCAGGAGCGGGCGCGCAGACGGGGCGGATGCACTGCCTCGCCGTCGGCTTCCGCCTGAGGGCAGCGTCATCGGCCTGCCTCGAAGGGCGGCGTCATGCCACGAGGCGGGCCTGCGGCGTCGTGGGCGGGTCCAGCTGGGCGGCCAGTGCGAGCAGCCAGGCCTCCGCGGACGGCCGCCCCACGAGCTGCACACCCATGGGGACCGGCCCCGGGTAGTCGCCCGCGGCGGGCACGGACCACGTGGTGGGAACGGTGATGGCGGGCAGCCCGACCACGTTCACCACCGAGGTCCAGGGCGTGTACTGGCACTGGCGCATGTAGTCCTGGTCCGCGCCGGCGGGGTCCGCGAGGTCGTAGCCCTCGTGGAACCAGCCCACGGGTCGCGGCGGCATGGCCAGGGCCGGGGTCAGGACCATGTCGAACCGTGAGAACTGGCGGATCAGGTCCGCCTCGATCCGGCGCAGCACACCAAAGGCGTCCGCGAGCTCCACCGCGCTGCGGGCCAGGGCGCGCTCGCGGAACGTGCGGGCCAGTCCGGTCAGCAGCTCTTCCGTGCCGTCCAGCGGGAGCTGCCCCGTGGCAGTGGTCCACAGCTGGGAGAACGCCTCGGGGTAGGCGGGGTCGTAGTGGATCTGTGCGTCCCCGACCGCGTGACCGAGCGCGCTCAGCCGCCGCACGCCCGCCTCCAGGGCCGTGCGGGCCTCGGGGGACACCGTGATCTCGTACGTCGCGTCGAAGGGCGAAGCCGTGCTGACACCGATCCGCAGCGGCCGGCGTCCCCACGGCGGGGCGCCGTCCAGGGTGCGGCGCACCGCGTCCCGGAACGACGGTTCCGGCACCGCGGTGACCGGGCGGTGGATCTCCTCGTGCCCGGGGGTGTGGCACAGCACGTCCATCAGCAGGGCGGCGTCCTCCGCGGTGCGGGCCAGGGGCCCGTTCACGCCCAGCTGCCCGATGTTCGACAGGGCGTCACTGCTGGGCACCCGCCCCCGGCCGGGCTTGAGCCCGATCAGTCCGCACGCCGCGGCCGGAATCCGCACGGACCCGCCACCGTCGGAGCCGATGGCCGCGGGGAGAATCCCTGCCGCCACCGCGGCGGCCTGCCCTCCCGAGGACCCGCCCGGCGAGCAGTCCAGCGCGAACGGGTTGCGCGCCGGGGGGAACATGCGGTTCTCGGAATAGCAGTTCAGCAGGAACTCTGGAACCTGGGTCTTGCCCAGGATGACGGCCCCACTGTCCTGGAGCGTGGCCGCGAGCTCGTCGGCGGAGGTCGCGGGCGGGGTGTTCCCGGCCTGGCCGCGGGACGTGAGCGATCCCCAGCTCGTGGGCATCCCGGCGACGTCGTGCCCGTCCTTCAGCGCGGTGGGCACCCCGAGCAGGGCGGGGAGATCGCCCGAGGGTGCGGGGGTGCCGCAGGTGCTGCCGTGAGCCCGCCGGGCATCGGCCGCGCGGGCCGCGGTGAGGGCGCCCTCACGGTCCACGTGCACGAACGCCCCGAGGTGGGGGTTCAGGGCGTCGATGCGCTCCAGTGCCCTGCGCGTCAGCGTCTCGCTCGTGGTCTCGCCACTGTGTAGGGCGGCCACGGTCTCGGTCAGGGCGGGGAAGTGCGCCACGGGTTCCTCTCGGATGGGTTGGTGGTGGCCCGGCGCCGACCCTCCGTGCGGGTCTGCCCTGGGGCGGGCGGAACGCGCCGACGGCAGGCACACGCCGGGACAGCGGACCGGTCGTGTGGCGAGCGGGGGAGGGGGCGGTTCAGGAGGTGGGCGCGGACGCGTCGTTGGCAGCCGCAGCGGCCCCGCGGCGTCGCAGGTTGCGGCGCACGAGCGGCCAGAAGACGGCGAGGACGGCGACGGCCACGAGGCTCGTCCACACCTGGGTGCGGCTGGCGTCACCGGAGACGAGCATGACGCCCACGATGGCCACCACGCACACGATCACGAAGACCCCGAGCCACGGGTGCAGCCACATCTTCAGGGACAGGTTCTCGCGCTCCGCCGGGCTCATGCGGGAGCGCAGCTTCATCTGCGTGATGGCCACGAACACGTAGACGAACAGGGCCACGAGTCCCGCGGAGTTCATGATGAAGTCGAAGATCCCGGACTCCGGGGCCACGAAGTTCACGATCACCGCGGCGTAACCGCCCAGCGTGGAGGCGATGACCGCGACCACGGGAACACCGTTCGTCGACTTCCGGGCCATGATGCGCGGGGCAAGCCCCTCACCGGCCAGAGCGGAGAACATGCGGGCGGCGGAATACAGGCCGGAGTTCAGCACCGAGCACACGGCGGTGAAGATCACCACATCCATGATGAGCCCGGCGCCGGGCAGTCCGAACAGGCTGAAGACGTGGGCGAACGGGGCCTGCTCGTCCGGATCCGGCAGCTCGTTCCACGGCACGATGGTCACGATCAGCAGGACGGAGCCCACGAAGAACAGCAGGATGCGCCACACCACCGTGACGGTGGCCTGCCGGACACCCTTGGCGGGGTCCTCGGACTCCGCGGCCGCCATCACGGCGATCTCCGTGCCGAAGTAGGAGAAGATCACCACGGCCACGCCCGAGATCACGGCCCAGCCGCCCTGGGGAGCGAATCCGCCGTGCTCCCAGAGGTTGGGCACCGAGAACGAGGCGTTCGGCCACAGCCCCATGGCGAAGAGCGTCCCGAGCCCCAGGAACACCACGATCACGGTGACCTTGACGCTCGCGAGCCAGAACTCCACCTCGCCGAACGAGCGCACGGAGATCAGGTTCGTGACCGTGAAGACCAGCAGCAGGATCACGGAACCGAGCCACACCGGCACGCCCGGGAACCACCCGTTGAGGATGGACCCGCCCACCGTGGCCTCGAACGCGATCACGCCCACCCAGAAGTACCAGTAGAGCCACCCCACGAAGTACCCGGCCCACTCGCCCAGACCCACGCGTGCGTACTCCATGAAGGAGCCCACGGCGGGCCGGGCGGCGGCCATCTCGCCGAGCATCCGCATGGCCAGGAACACCAGCAGCCCGCCCAGCAGGTAGGACAGGACGGCCGCGGGGCCCACCATACGGATCACGTTGCCGGACCCCACGAACAGGCTCGCGCCGATGATCCCGCCCAGCGTGATCATGGTGACGTGGCGGGAGCGCAGGGCCTTGTGCGTGACGTCCGGCGCGTCCTGTCCTGCTCCGGCGGGAGCCGGGGAGGACCCGGCGGGAACCGCCGCGCCGCGTGAGGGGCTGCTGTTGCTCATGGCCTGTCCTTTCGCCCGGCGCAGCTCGGGGAGGTGCCGGAGGGGTCGGGAAACGCGGAGGAATAGGTGAGTTCTACCACAGGACGGGGCCGTGCGGCGTCGTCGTCCCCGGCCCAGGAGCGCCGATGACGTGGGGAGACACGGCGAGAGCGAGCGGGCGGCCACCGGAAACCCGGTGACCGCCCGCTCGGCGTGTGCAGGAAGGAAGGCTCAGGCCTCGACCTCCTGGATGGCCGCGGCGAACACGCCGAGGGCGTCGCGCAGCAGGTCCATGTCGATCACCAGCGGCGGGAGCAGACGCACGATGTTGCCGAAGGTGCCGCACGTGAGGATCGCCACCCCCTGCTCGAGGCAGCGGGCCGCGATCTGCTTGGCGGCGTCCGGGTGGGGTTCGTGCGTGCCGGGCTTCACGAACTCCAGTGCGATCATGGCGCCGCGTCCGCGCAGGTCGCCCACCACGGGGGAGGACTCCGCGACGGAGCCCAGCTCCTCTCGGATGACCTTCTCGATCTCGCGCGCGCGCTCCACGAGACCCCACTCCTCGATGGTCTCCAGCGCGCCCAGCGCGGCGGCGCACGCCACGGGGTTGCCGCCGTAGGTGCCGCCCAGGCCACCGGGGTGCACGGCGTCCATGATCTCGGCGCGGCCCACCACACCGGACAGCGGCATGCCGCCCGCGATGCCCTTGGCGAAGGTCACCAGGTCCGGCTCCACACCCTCGTGCTCGGACGCGAACCACGCGCCGGTGCGCGCGATGCCCGCCTGCACCTCGTCCGCCACGAACACGGCGCCGTTGTCCTTGCACCATGCGGACAGCGCGGGCAGGAAGCCCTCTGCGGGGACGATGAAGCCGCCCTCGCCCTGGATGGGCTCGATAACCACGGCGGCCACGTTCTCCGCGCCCACCTGCTTCTCCACGAGCGTCAGGGCGCGCTGCGCGGCCTCGGCGCCCGTCATGCCCTCGGGATCGCGGAACGGGTAGGACATGGGCACGCGGTAGACCTCGTTCGCGAACGGCCCGAAGCCCTGCTTGTACGGCATCACCTTGGCGGTCATGGCCATGGTGAGGTTGGTGCGCCCGTGGTAGGCGTGGTCGAAGACGACCACGGCCTGCCGCTTGGTGTGCACGCGCGCGATCTTCACGGCGTTCTCCACGGCCTCGGAGCCGGAGGTGAACAGTGCCGTGCGCTTGTCGAACGACCCCGGGGTCAGCTGGGCCATCGTCTCGCCCACGGCCACGTAGTCCTCGTACGGGGTGACCATGAAGCACGTGTGCGTGAACTTGGCCACCGCGTCCTGGACGCGCTGCACCACCTTGGGGGCGGAGGCGCCCACGGAGGTCACGGCGATGCCGGAGCCGAGGTCCACCATCTGGTTGCCGTCCACGTCCTTGATCACGCCGCCGTCCAGCTCGTCCGCGAAGACGGGCAGGGAGGAGGCGACGCCGGCCGCAACGGTCTGCGCGCGGCGCTCGGCGAGCGCCTGGGACCTGGGGCCGGGAATGCTGGTCACGAGCTCGCGCTTCTGCGGGAGCCGGTATTCGATCTCTGCCATCTCAGGACTTCCTTTCGTGCTGTGCCCGGGGTGCGGCGACACCCCGGGCGGGAGGTGCGGGGCGGGATCAGGCCCAGGGGGAGGGCATGCCCATGTACTGGACGGTGGTGTACTCGGCAATGCCCTCGGCACCGCCCTCGCGGCCCACGCCGGACTCCTTGACGCCGCCGAACGGAGCGGCCGCGTTGGAGATGACGCCCACGTTCAGGCCCAGCAGGCCGTACTCGATGCGTTCCCCGATGCGCAGCGCGCGGGAGATGTCCTCGGTGAACACGTAGGAGGCCAGGCCGTACTCGGTGGTGTTGGCCAGGCGCACGGCGTCGTCCTCGTCCGTGAAGGTGATCACGGGCGCCACGGGCCCGAAGATCTCCTCCTGGAACACGCGGCACTCCTCGGTCACGCCGGTGAGCAGGGTGGGCTCGAAGAAGTAGCCGGGCCCGTCCACGGGCTTGCCGCCCACGACGGCGCTCGCGCCCTTGCTCAGCGCGTCCTGCACGAACTCGTTGACGGAGTCCAGGGCCTTCTTCTCCACCATGGGACCCACGGCGGAGTCCTCCTCCAGACCGTTGCCGGGCTTGAGGGCGGCGAGCTTCGCCGCGAACTTCTGCGAGAACTCCTCGGCCACGGACTCGTGCACCAGGAAGCGGTTGGCCGCGGTGCACGCCTCGCCCATGTTGCGCATCTTCGCCGCCATGGCGCCCTCCACGGCCTTGTCCAGGTCCGCGTCCTCGAAGACGATGAACGGGCCGTTGCCGCCCAGCTCCATGGAGGTGCGCAGCACGTGGTCCGTGGCGGTCTTCATGAGCTGCTTGCCCACCGGCGTGGAGCCGGTGAAGGACACCTTGCGCAGGCGCGGATCCGCCATGATGGGGTCCGAGACATTGGCCGCGGACTTGGAGGAGACCACGTTCAGCACACCCGCGGGGATGCCCGCCTCGATCATGAGCTTCGCGAAGAACTGCGAGGTCAGTGGGGTGAGGCGCGCGGGCTTGAGGATCATGGTGCAGCCGGCGGCCACGGCGGGAGCCACCTTGCGGGTGGCCATGGCCAGCGGGAAGTTCCACGGGGTGATCAGCAGGCACGGGCCCACGGGCTTGTGGGAGACGAACATCCTGAGGTTGCCCTCGGGGGTGGACGCGTAGCGGCCGTAGTGGCGGACGGCCTCCTCCGAGAACCAGCGCAGGAACTCACCGCCGTAGACCACCTCGCCGCGGGCCTCCTTCAGCGGCTTGCCCATCTCCAGGGTCATCAGCAGCGCGAGGTCCTCGGCGTGCTCCTGCACCAGGTCGAACGCGCGGCGCAGGATCTCGGAGCGCTCGCGGGCGCTCGTGCGGGCCCAGGACTCCTGCGCGTTCGCGGCGGCGTCCATCGCGGCGCGCGAGTCCTCCTCGGTGGCCGAGGCCAGGGTGGCCAGCACATCGCCGGTCGCGGGGTTCTCGACGTCGAACGTGCCGCCGTCCGAGGCGTCCCGCCACTCGCCGTTGATCAGCAGGCCCTTGGGCGTGGCCTCGAGAACGGCGGAAACCTTGTCGTGGATGCTCATCTGTGTCCTTTCGGCGCGCACGGGTGCGCTTCGGTCTCGGGTTCGTGGGACAGAGCTGTCTGCGTTCATCGTATGCCCGGGCGCAAGGGGCGCCGGGCCGGAATCCTCCATTGTCCTGGGGCAACCCGCTGACGCGTCGAATGTGCCGGTTCGTGACGCCGGCCACGACGGGGCGTCTTACGGGGTGCGACGCCGGACGGCCGGCTCGGCAGCCGGGGGGCACCGGGCGTCGTCGTCGTGTGCTCTCGCCCAGGGTGAAACCCCTGCCACCCGGGTGTGACGACGCCTACGCTGGGGCCATGGCTTACGCAACCACCAACCCCGCGACCGGGGAGACCGTCAAGACCTTCGAGACCGCCACGGACGAGCAGATCCGGGACGCCGTGGCCCGCTCCGCCGCCGAGTACCGTTCCTGGCGCTGCGTGCCGGTGGCCGAGCGCGCGAAGCTCATGCACCGCATGGCGGAGCTGTACCGCGAGCGTCAGGACGCGCTGGCCGCCCTGATCACCGAGGAGATGGGCAAGCCGGCCGCGCAGGCGGTGGGCGAGGTCCAGCTGGTGGCGGACATCTACGACTACTACGCGGACAACGCCGCGGAGTTCATGAAGGGCCGCACCCTCACCCCGTCCACCGGGGGAGAGGCCCGCGTGGTGCTGGACTCCACGGGCGTGGTGCTCGGGATCATGCCGTGGAACTTCCCCTACTACCAGGTGGCGCGCCTGGCCGCGCCCAACGTGATGCTCGGCAACACCGTGCTGCTGAAGCACGCCCCGAACGTCCCTCAGTGCGCGCTGGTCCAGGAGCAGCTGTTCCGGGAGGCCGGATTCCCGGAGGACGTCTACCTCAACATCTTCGCGTCCAACGAGCAGATCGCGGACATCGTGATCCCGGACCCCGCCGTGCAGGGCGTGTCCCTCACCGGTTCCGAGCGCGCGGGCGCGGCCGTGGCCGCCACCGCGGGCAAGAACCTCAAGAAGGTGGTGTTGGAGCTCGGCGGTTCCGATCCGTTCATCGTGCTGGACGACCAGAACGTGGAGCGCACCGTCAAGCAGGGCGTGTTCGGGCGCATGCTCAACAACGGCCAGGCGTGCACCAACGCCAAGCGCTTCATCGTGCTCGAGGACGCCTACGACACCTTCGTGGAGAACTTCGCGCAGGCCGTTCAGGGCGTCACCCCGGGGGACCCCACCGACCAGAAGACCTTCCTGGGCCCACTGTGCACGGTGGCGGCCCGTGACGGGATCATGGAGCAGGTCCAGGACGCCGTGGACAAGGGTGCCACCGTCCTCGCCGGCGGCAAGAAGCTGGACAAGCCGGGTGCCTGGATGGAGGCCACCGTGCTCGCGGACGTCACGCCCGAGATGCGCGCCTACACCGAGGAGATCTTCGGCCCCGTGGCCGTGGTCTACAAGGTCAAGGACGCCGACGAGGCCGTGGAGCTCGCCAACTCCTCGCCGTTCGGCCTGGGCGGCTCCGTGTTCGGCGCGGACGAGGCCGCAGCCCTGGAGGTGGCCCAGCGCGTGGACTCCGGCATGGTGTTCGTCAACGAGGTCACCGGCACCGCCCCGGACATGCCCTTCGGTGGCGTCAAGCGCTCCGGCGTGGGCCGCGAGCTCGGCCCGTTCGGCATCGAGGAGTTCGCCAACAAGAAGCTGATCCACACGCCGAAGAAGAAGTAGCGCCCCGCGCGCCGCACCCGCCGCCCCCGCGCCTGCACAGGCGCGGGGGCGGCGTCGTGTCGGCGTGGGGACGGCCACGTGGGGGCCGGGCGGTGCGGTGGGCGACGCCGCTGCGCGCGGTGAGCGGGCGGCGTCGACTGCCGGGACAACGCCGCCGGGCGCAGTCCCCGGGGCCGGTCAGTCCTCGCGCTGGTAGCGGATCTGGGCGCCCACCACGGTGGCCTCCACCACCGTGTCGCGCACGGCCTCGGCGTCCACGGCGAAGATGTCCCGGTCCACGCTCACGAAGTCCGCGAGCATGCCGGGGGCCAGGCAGCCCTTGAGGTTCTCCTCGTAGGACGCGCGGGCCACGGCGTGGGTGTAGTAGGTGACGGCCTCGGGGCGGGTGACCACCTCGTGGGGCTGCCAGCCGCCCTCGGGGGCGCCGTCGCGGGTGCGGGTGATGGCGGCGTGGATGCCGTGGAACGGGTTGGGGTCCTCCACGGGGGCGTCCGAGCCGAAGACCAGCTCCACGCCAGCCTGCCGCAGGGTGTTCCACCCGTACGCCACGAGGTCGCGGTCCGCCAGGAAGCCGTTGAGCGGGATGTCCGTGGTGCAGTGCAACGGCTGCATGGAGGCCGTGACCCCCAGCTCGCGCAGCCGGGGGACGTCGCTGCGCTTGATGTACTGCGCGTGCTCGATCCGGTGGCGCAGCCCGAACGCGCGGGCCACGGACTGGCTCGCCGCCATGGCGTCCAGGGCCTCCGTGGCGGCCTGGTCCCCGATGGCGTGCACCGCCGCCGCGATCCCGGCCGAGGCCGCCGTGCGGATCCAGTGCTCGATCTCCCCGGGCTCCATGACGGCCATCCCGTGGTCGTGGGTGCCCGGCCACGCCTCGGACATGTGGCACGTGTGGGAGCCCAGGGCACCGTCCGCGAAGAGCTTGAGGGGACCCATGGAGATCCACTCGTCCCCGGAGTGGGTGCGGATCCCGCGCTGGATGAAGTCCTGGATCTGCTCCTGCCGCAGGATCTTGTGCACGCGCAGGTCCAGCTCGCCGCGCTCGTGCAGCTTCCGGTAGGCGTGCAGGCAGTCCACGCCGTCGATGTCGTGGAGGGACGTGATGCCCCGCTTGAGCAGCTCCCGCTGGCCCAGGGGCAGATAGGAGTCGATGCTTCCGGAGACGTCCGACTGCATGAGCCCGTCCCGGATGGGGATGGCCGCTGCCTCCTTGAGCACGCCGGTCAGCTCGCCGTGCTCGTCCCGTTCGAACTCCCCGCCGTCCGGGTCCTTCACCGTGCGGTCCAGGCCCAGTTCCTGCAGCGCCCGGGAGTTCAACCAGAGGGTGTGCAGGTCCAGGGAGCTCAGCGCCACGGGAACGTCCGGGGCCACGGAGTCCAGCACCCGGCGGTCCGGGCGCTGCGGCGTGGTCCACGCGTTGATGTTCCACTGCCCGCCGAAGATCCACGTGATGGTGGGGTCCACCCGGGCCTGCTCCACGTAGGGCCGCAGCACGGCCAGGGCCTCGTCCAGGGTGGTGCAGTGGCGCATGTCCGGCTCGATGAGCGAGCGCGAGTACATGGCGGAGTGGATGTGGCCGTCGCCCATGCCCGGCAGGACATACGTCCCGCCCAGGTCCGTGCGCTCGGTGCCCAGCGGGGCCAGGTCCCGCAGCTCGCGGTACTCGCCCACCGCCACGATCCGGTCCTCGGAGGTGAGGATCGCGTTGGGGTGGGGCATGTCGTGGGAGTGCCACTGCCCCTGCGGCGTCCAGCCCGTGGCCGGGTTCATGGCGTGGACCGTGGCGTTGTGGAACAAGCGGTACATCGGGGAACTCCTCGTGGTGCGCCGGGCACGGCGACGGCCCGGCAGCCGCCGGTCGTCAGGCACCACCCTACGACGCCGCCGCCGCGCCGGGTCGGGCACCTCGCGCTCACCCGGGCGCCCGGCGGGGACCGCGCCACGGTGCCGAACGGCGGGTGCCGCAGCGCACGCGCCTGGCCACGGGGCGGACAACGCCCGGGCTCCCGTGGCCCGGGGGCGTGGCGCCGCGGCGCCGCCGTGCGGGGCTCGGACTACATGCCGGGGAGCAGCTTCGCGGGGTCCGCGAGCACGTGCACCACGGCCGGGACCCGGTCCTCGGTGACGGCGCGGACGGCGTCGGCAATGACGCCCTCGATGTCCTCGTTGCGCTCCAGACGCGCACCGAAGGCCCCGTAGCCGCGCGCCACGGTGGCGAAGTCCGGGTTCTGCAGCTGGGTGCCGGAGACGCGGCCGGGGTAGTGGTTCTCCTGGTGGGCGCGAATGGTCCCGAACTGGCCGTTGTCCACCACGATGATCAGCGGGTGGGCGCCGAACTGGCGGGCGGTGGCCAGCTCCTGCGAGTTCATGAGGAACTCGCCGTCCCCGGCGATGGCGAACACGAACCGCTCCGGCTGCTCCAGGGACACGGAGACCGCGCCGGGCACGGAGTAGCCCATGGTGCCGTTGCGTACCGAGAGCTGCGACGGGAACGCACCCGTGGGCACGTACGTGTTGGCCCATGCGGTGTGGTTCCCGGAGCCGTACACCACCGCGGCGTCCTCGGGCAGGTGGGGGATGAGCGCCTTCATCACCAGTTCCATGTCCGCGGTGCCCTCGGCGTTGTTCCCCGCGGTGGCCGGGATCTCGAAACGCCTGCGGCGGGCAGCCACGGGGGTCTCGAGCCACGCGGACCAGTCCGGGTGCTCGCCGAGCTCCAGCTCGGCCAGGGCGCGCCCGAACGCCACGGGAGAGGCGAGGATCTGCCGGGTCACCGCACCGGAGTGCTGGCGCAGCGAGGAGTCGATGTTCACGATCCAGTTCACCGCGGCGGGGTCCTGGCGCACCGTGAAGCCGTCCGTGGGGATGTCCGAGAGGGTGCCGCCCACCACGAGCAGCACGTCCGCGTTCTCCAGCGTCTCCACCGTCTCCCGGCTGCGGCCGTAGCCGGTCTCGCCCGCGTTCACGGGGGACGTGCCCGGCACGCGGTCCGCCGCGCGCCAGTCCGAGACCACGGGGATGCCGTGGCGCTCGGCGAACTCCGTGACCTGCCGCGCGGCCTCCGGGGTCCAGCGGGGCCCGCCCACGAGGATCGCGGGGCGCTGCGCACTTTCCAGGGCCGCGCGCAGGTCCGCGAGGTCCTCCCGCCCCACCGCGCCCTCGGTCACGGGCACGGGCTGGACCACGGGGGCGTCGGTCTGCCGGGTGATGACGTCCTCGGGCAGGCCCACCACCACGGGGCCGGGGCGCCCGGACGAGGCCGCGAAGAACGCCTCTGCCACGTACTCGGACGCCCTGTCCGGGTCGTCCAGGACCAGCACGCGCTTGGCCTGGGAGCCGAACCACTGGTGCGGGTCGAACTCCTGGAATGCCTCCCGCTCCCGGTGGGCCACCGGGACGAGCCCCACGAACAGCACCAGGGGAGTGGAGTCCTGCCACGCCAGGTGGATGCCCACGAAGGCATTGGACGCACCCGGCCCGCGGGTCACCATGGCCACGCCCGGCCGCCCGGTGAGCTTGCCGTGCGCCTCGGCCATGTAGGTGACCCCGCCCTCCTGGCGGCACACCACGTTCTGCACCCCGGAGTCGTAGAGCCCGTCCAGCACGTCCAGGAAACTCTCCCCGGGCACGCTGAACACACGTTCCACCCCGTGGGCCTTGAGCGATTCGACGATGAGGTGGCCGGCGGACTGCTGCGCCATGGGTTCTCCTGACTCGGGTGCGGGTGCGGGTGCCCTGCCGGTCGTGGGTGTGACCGGGAGCACCTGCGGTGGCTCGTGCGGCGATCCTACCGCCGGGCCCTGCGCAGCCCGTCCCCTCGAGCCCGCAGTTCCCGTCCCCGCCCCCGACGAGGCCGACGCCGCCCGGAAGGTTCACAGCGTCCCGTGCACCACCTCACCGCCCACCACCGTGGCCGTCACGCCCAGGTCCTTGATGGTCGTGGGGTCCACCGCGAAGATGTCCGCGGAGAGCACCGCGAAGTCCGCGAGCATCCCCGGGACCAGCCGCCCCTTCTCGTGCTCCTGGTGGGAGGCGTACGCGCTGCCCACGGTGTAGGCGTGCACGGCCTGCGCCACCGTGAGGCACTCCTCGGGCACGAACTGCGCCCCGGAGGCGGTGCGCCGGTTCACCATGTCGTGGATGTTGGCCAGCGGCGGGTAGTCCACCACGGGCGCATCGGTGGAGGCGGGGACCTGCATCCCGGCGTCCAGCAGGGACCTCATGCGGTAGCACAGCCGGGTGCGCCGCTCGCCCATGGCCGTGGCGATCCCGTCCCCGAGCTCGTTCACGAACCGCCCCTGCGGCACGGGCACCACCCCGAGGGCGGCGGCGCGCGCCACCTGCTCGACACTGGCCACGCCGAAGTGCTCGATGCGGTGGCGGCAGTCCTCGCGCGGGAACCGCCGCTGCGCCTCCTCGAGCACGTCCAGGACCACGTCCACGGCGCCGTCGCCGATGGCGTGCACCGCGAGCTGCCAGCCGTTGGCGTGCGCCGCGACCAGGTGCTGCGCGAGCCAGTCCCGCGAGAACTGCAGGTACCCCGCGTTGTCGACTCCCCGTGCGGCGTCGGCCGCGTAGTCCTCCGTCATGAAGGCCGAGCGGCCGATGAGCGAACCGTCGGAGAGCACCTTGACCGCCCCGATCCGCAGCCGCTCGTCCCCCAGCCCCGTGCGCAGACCCAGGTCCAGGCCGAAGGGCCGGTCCGCCAGGTCCGTGGCCTCGTCGTGCCCGTCCTGCGGGCCCACGGTGTGCAGCGTGGTCAGGTACGGCATGACGGTGGCGCGCACCCCCAGTCGCCCCTGCTCGCGCGCGAGCTGGTACGCCGCGACGTCCGTGACGGACTGCCCCAGGTGCTCCGGGGCGCCCAGCCCCGGTTCCGTGACGGACGTGATCCCGGCGGCCAGGGCGACGTCGCTCGCGGCCCCGATCTGCTCGGCCACCTGCGCGGCGGTCTTGGGCGGCATGGCTCCGGAGACGAGGCCGCGCGCCGTCTCCTCGAGCAGTCCCCGGGCGGCGCCGTTCGCGTCGAGCGGCACGCTGCCGCCCTCGGGGACCGTGAACCCGGTGCGTCCCGGGTACCCGGCGGCCTCGAACGCCGCGGTGTTGACCACCGCCATGTGCCGGGAGTTGTGCCACAGCCACACGGGATTCTGCGGTGCCACGGCGTCCAGTTCCTCGGCCGTGGGGTGCTCGCCGCCCAGGTGGTTCTGGTCGTAGCCCTGGCCCAGGACCCACGCGCCCGGTGCGGCCCCGCGCGCGGCGGCGGCCACGACGTCGAGCAGCTCGGCCATGGTCGAGACGGTCGAGGGGCGCAGGTCCGCCTGCACCAGGGTCTCGCCCAGCATGGTGAGGTGGCAGTGGGCGTCGTGGAAACCGGGCACCACGGTGGCACCGTGCAGGTCCACCGAACGCTCGAACACCTCCGTGGGCAGCTCGTCGTCCAGGCTCACGACTCTGCCCCCGTGGACCCCCAGGGAGTGCACCACCGGCCGGTCCGGGTCCTGCGTGTGGATGCTGCCGTTGCGGTAGATGACGTCGAGAGCCATGGGGCGCCGTCCTCGGGGATCGCGGGCTGCGGACCGTGGAGGCACGTCTGCCCGACGTGCCGCCGCCGGCCGGTCCGGGGACGCGCGGCGGTTCCCCATGCTCTCGCGCGGAGGTGCGCCGTGTCACGTGCCCTGCTGAACGGTCCGGCAGGCCTGTGCCGCACCGCAGCCGTGCGGAGGCCCTGGTGACCGGCACTCCCGCGCCCGCCTGGGTGAACGCGTCCACCCGTCCGGTCCGCGCGCCGTCGCCGGCCCGACCGGAGCCGCCTGCACCGGCACCGGGACCGGTGCGCGATGTTCTCCAGGTCACTGGGCGGGGCGCTACCCTCGTGGACAGCACTCAGCACTCAGCACTCAGCACTCAGCACTCAACACTCAGCGCTCGGCACTGCTCGACCTGCGCCGCACCGCTCCACCTGCACCGCACCGCCGGCGCCGCGCAGAGCCGAGCCCACCCGGTCGTCCTGCCCCTCGCACCCAGGAGAACCCATGCCCTTCGATCCCCAGGCACCGGCCACCGGCCCCATGCCCGTCTACCAGGAACGGGGTGACCAGGGGTACAAGAAGTCCCTGGGCAACTTCCAGATCCAGATGATCGGCATCGGCGGTGCCATCGGCGTGGGCCTGTTCCTGGGCATCGGCGGACGTCTCGCCGCGGCCGGTCCCGCCCTGATCGTGTCCTACCTGGTGGTCTCCACCGTGGTGTACCTGCTCATGCGGGCCCTCGGGGAACTCGTGATCCACCGCCCCACCACGGGCGCGTGGGTGTCCTACGCACGCGAGTTCGTGGGGGACCGGTTCGCGTTCATGACCGGGTGGATCTACGTGGCGCTCTCCGCCGTGGCGGGCGTGGGCGAGATCGCGGCGCTCGCGGTGTACGTGCAGTTCTGGTGGCCGGAGATCCCGGGGTGGATCCCCTCGCTCGTGGCCGCCATGGTGATCGTGGGCTGCAACCTGCTGAGCGTGAAGCTCTACGGTTTCATCGAGACGTGGGCCGCGGCCATCAAGGTGCTCGCCATCCTGCTGTTCCTGGCCGCGGGCATCATCCTGGTGGTGGCCGGGGACATCTTCCACGCCCCCACGGCCGCGTCCGTGAGCAACCTGTGGAACCAGGGCTTCGCCCCCCAGGGGGTGCTGGTGCTCGTGGTCGTGATGACCGGCGTGGTGTTCTCGTTCTCCGCCATCGAGATCGTGGGCGTCTCCGCGGGTGAGGCCAAGGATCCCGAGAAGTCCATGCCCAAGGCCATCAACTCCGTGGTGCTGCGCATTGCCATCTTCTACATCGGCTCCATCCTGGTGCTGTCCCTGCTGCTGCCCACGGACCAGTACTCCGGGGAGCAGTCCCCGTTCGTGACCGCCCTGTCCTCCCTGAACATCCCGGCGCTCGCGGGCATCATGAACTTCGTGGTGCTCACCGCGGCAGTCTCCGGCGTGAACGCCACCCTGTACGCGTGCGTGCGCCTGCTGCGGAACCTGGCCGCCCACGGACAGGCCCCCGAGGTGATGTCCAAGGTCTCGGAGCGCGGTGTGCCCTCCGGCGCGCTGGTCTGCATCTTCGGCTTCGACCTGCTGGGCATCGCGCTGATCTACGTGCTGGGCGCCTCGGACGCGTTCGAGGTGGTGCTCAGCGCCTGCTCGGTGTTCGTGCTCTTCGGGTGGATCTCGATCTTCGTGTCCCACCTGGGCTACCGCCGCCAGGTCTCCCGCGGACTCCTTCCGGGCGTGCACTTCAAGATGCCCGGCGCGCCCGTGACCAACTGGGTGTGCCTGGTGTTCCTGAGCGTCCTCTCGCTCTACATCATGTTCGACCTCTCCAACCCGCACTGGTACTACAGCCTGCTGGCGGGCGTGCTGATCCTCGTGGCCACCAACATCGGCTACGAGTTCTCCAAGCGCCACGTGGCGAAGAACGGCCTGCCCGAGCTCACGACCACCGGCGAGGGGGACGACGTGGAGGAGGCCCCGCGGACCGAGGCGCGCTGAGCGGCGTCGTCGTCGCACGCTCCGGCACGGGGCAGGCACGCGGTGCCACGGCGTGGGGCGGCCCGCGGACGTGGCCGCTGCCACTAAGGTGGACCACCGAACGAATCCGTGCGAGCGATGATGGAGAACGCCGTGGACAACGTGAACAACCTGCCGTCCGCCACCGTGGACGAGATCCCCGAGGGTGCCCCCGTCCTGGACGTGCGCGAGCAGGACGAGTGGGATGCCGGGCACATCGACGGCGCCCAGCACCTGCCGCTCTCCCAGCTCGCGGAGCGCACCGAGGAGGTGCCGCTGGACCAGGACGTCTACGTGATCTGCCGCTCCGGGGGTCGCTCGCTGCGCGCCACGGCGTACCTCGCGCAGTACGGCTACGACCCCGTGAACGTGCTGGGCGGCATGGGTGCGTGGGCGGACGCCGATAAGCCGATGGTCTCCGAGACGGGCGAGGCGGCGCGCGTTCTGTGAACGCAGCTCTCTCCGGCGTGGCCTCGGGTCCTGCGGATCCGGGGCCACACGCCCGTCAGTACGCCTTTCTGGGGCCCGCGGGCACGTTCACCGAGGCGGCGCTCATGCAGGTCCCGGGGGCCGACGCCGCCGTGCGCACCCCCATGAGCTCGGTGCCCGCCGCGCTCGCGGCCGTCCGTGAGGAACGTGTGGACGCGGCGGTGGTGCCCATCGAGAACTCGGTGGAGGGCGGGGTGACCGCCACCCTGGACGACGTCTCCTTCGGGGCGGAGCTGCGGATCCTGCGCGAGATCGTGGTGCCCATCCGGTTCACGCTCGTGGCCCCGGCCGGGACCGAGCTCGCCGAGGTCCGCACCATCTCCACCCACACGGTCGCGTGGGCGCAGATCCGCCGCTGGGTTGCGGAGAACCTTCCCGAGGTGGCCTACGTGCCCGCCCCCTCCACGGCGGCCTCCGCGGTGGCCATGCTCGACGGCGCCGGGGGAGTGAGCACCGACGGCCTCGGCTACGATGCCGCCGTGTGCTCGCCCGTGGTGGTCGAGCAGCACCCCGAGCTGCACGTGCTGGCCGAGGACATCGGGGACAACAAGCAGGCCGTCACACGCTTCGTGCTCGTGGCCCGCCCGGACGCCCCCATGCCCGCACCCACGGGGGCGGACAAGACCTCCCTGGTGGTGCCCCTGTGGGAGGACCGCCCCGGTGCGCTGCTGGACATCCTCGAGCAGTTCGCCACCCGGGGGGTCAACCTCACCCGGATCGAGTCCCGCCCCACCAAGACCCACCTGGGCGACTACTTCTTCTCCGTGGACATCGACGGGCACATCCAGGACGACCGTGTGGCGGACGCCCTCATGGGCGTGCGCCGGATCTGTCCCCGCACCCGGTTCCTCGGTTCCTACCCCCGCGCCGACGAGCGCGCGGTACCCGTGGCCTCGCAGCACAGCGACGCCGCATTCATCCAGGCCCGTTCGTGGGTCGACAACCTGAAAGGACAGTGACGTCCATGGAGATCGAGGGCTGGAGCCAGACGCTCACAGCGGGGCCCCTCCTGCTCATTGCAGCGGCGGCCATTGCGGTGCTGCTGGTGCTCATCATCAAGTTCCGGGTGCACGCGTTCCTGGCGCTCATCATCATCTCGGCCCTCACCGCTTTCGCCACGGGCATCCCCACCGACCAGGTGGTGCCCGTGATGCTCGACGGGTTCGGGAAGACACTGGCCAGCGTGGCCCTGCTCGTGGGCCTGGGGGCCATGCTCGGGCGGCTGCTCGAGACCTCCGGCGGTGCCCAGGTGCTCGCGGACCGGCTGATCCAGGCGTTCGGCGAGAAGCGGGCGCCCCTGGCGCTGGGCGTGGCGTCGCTGCTGTTCGGCTTCCCCATCTTCTTCGACGCCGGCCTGGTGGTCATGCTGCCCGTGGTCTTCTCGGTCGCGCGCCGACTGGGCGGCAGCGTGCTCACGTATGCGCTGCCGGCCGTGGGTGCGTTCTCCGTGATGCACGTGTTCCTCCCGCCCCACCCGGGCCCGGTCACCGCGGCCACGTTCTTCGAGGCCAACGTGGGCTACATCATCCTGGTGGGCCTGATCTGCGCGATCCCCGCGTGGTACATCTCCTCCTACCTGTTCGGCAAGATCGCCGGGCGTCGCATCGACCTCCCCGTGCCCAGCATCCTGGGCCGCGCGGAGGACGTGTCGAACCCGCCGAAGGTGGGCACCGTGGTGGCCATGCTGCTGCTGCCCATGGTGCTGATCTTCCTCAACACCGGTCTGGGGACCCTCGCGAAGTCCGGTGCGGTGTCCAAGGACACGGCGTCCCAGACCTGGTTCCAGCTGCTGCGGGCACTCGGTGAGACCCCGATCGCGCTGACGGTCACGCTGATCATCGCGGCCCTCACGATCGGCCGCGCGCGCGGTCTGAGCGGCAGCGCCATCGAGAAGACCTTCGAGTCCGCCCTGGGCCCCGTGTGCTCGGTCATCCTGATCACCGGTGCGGGCGGCATGTTCGGCGGCGTGCTGCGCACCTCCGGCATCGGCGCCGCCCTGGAGGACGTCCTCTCGGACCTCGGCATCCCCGTGATCCTCGCGGGCTTCCTGATCGCCGCCGTCATGCGCGTGGCGCAGGGCTCCGCCACGGTGGCGCTGACCACGGCCGCCGGCCTCGTCGCTCCCGCCGTGCTGGCCGGGGGCTACAACGGGATCCAGCTCGCGGCCGTGGTCGTGGCCGTGGCCGCCGGTTCCGTGGTGCTCTCCCACGTCAACGACTCCGGGTTCTGGCTCGTGGGCCGCTTCCTGGAGATGGATGTGCGCACCACGTTCAAGACCTGGACGGTGCTCGAGACGATCATCGGCGTGGTGGGCTTCGCTCTCGCCGCGGTCGTCTTCGCGGTGGCCGGTCTCGTGTGACACCTCCCGCGCCGGGGTGCTCGGCACCCGCGTGACGAACGGCCCGCCGTCTCCCCGCAGGGAGGCGACGGGCCGTTCGCGTGGGGCGGTGCGGCGTCGTCGTGCGGCCCGGCGCCCGTGCGCGGCCGTGCCGCTCGCACTGCCGGGGGACGACGCCGCCCGCGTCAGTCCGCGTGGGACGGCGGGACGCGCACCTTGAGGGACTTGTGGTCCACCACGGTCTCGAAGGCCTTGACGGAGCCCAGGGGATCCCCGTCCACCTCGGACTCGATGGGCTCGTGGAACTCCACGCGCACGGAGCGGCCGCTGAAGTAGTTGATGACGGGCAGCTCGTGGCGGTGGCGGAACACCAGCATGGCCGCCATCCGCAGCCAGCCCACGGCAGTGCGCGGGGTCATCACCACGAGGTCCAGCAGGCCGTCGTCCAGCCTGGCCCTGGGGGCGAGCACGAGCCCCGCGGTGAGCTCACCGCAGTTGCACACCATCACCGAGCGCACCAGCCGGGCGTCCCACGGCCCGCCGTCCACGCTGAACCGCGCCCAGCGCGGACCGTTGAAGAGGTGCCTGGCCCCGGCCTCGGCATAGGCGGCCCACCCCACCATGTCCTTGAGGTCGTCCCGGGTGTCCGCCATGATCTGGGCGTCGAAGCCCGCGCCGCCCATCACGAGGAACCGGTGGTCCTCGGTGCGCCCGTCCTCGGTCTCCAGGTGCATGGAGATGGTGTCGATGGCCTTCTCCGAGCCGAACAGCGCCACGTCCACCGAGTTGTGAGGGTCCGCGAGATCCGCCTGCAGGTTGCGGGCCAGCAGGTTGCCCGTGCCCAGGGGCACCAGGCCCAGGGGGATGTCCGTTCCGGACAGGGACTCGCCCACGGCGCGGATGGTCCCGTCACCGCCCGCGGCGAGCACCACGTCCACCCCCATCTCCACCGCCCTGCGGGCCATGGAGAAACCGGGATCGGCCGCCTCGGTCTCGAGGATCACGGGGTCGGGCCACCCGGCCTTGCGGCACGCGATGATCACCGCGTCCTGCGCGACGTGCGCGAGGGTCTTGGTCGGGTTGACGACGACGGCCACTCGCTGGGGCGTCCATGAGGTGTGACGCACGGGCTCCCTTTCCTGGATCGGTTGAAGGGCGGCTGGAGAGTCCCCCAAGTGTACGGGCGCGGGCCGCACGGCCCGCCCCGGGACGCTGCATCGCGTCCCCGAGCATCCGTTGGATACCCTGGTGCCGTGATCGACATCAACGAGCTGCGCGCAGACCCCGAAACCTACCGAGCCTCCCAGACCGCCCGCGGGGCGGATGCCGGTCTGGTGGACCGCGTCCTGGAGGCGGACGAGCGGCGTCGCAGTGCGATCACGGACTTCGAGTCCCTGCGGGCGGAGCAGAACGCGTTCGGCAAGCGGGTGGCCAAGGCCCAGGGCGAGGAGAAGCAGCAGCTGCTCGCCCAGGTCAAGCAGCTCGCCGCAGACGTGAAGACCGCGCAGGCGGCGGCGGACGAGGCGCAGGCCGTGCAGCAGCAGCTCGTGGCGCAGTTCCCCAACCTCGTCGTGGAGGGCATCCCCGCGGGTGGCGAGGACGACTTCGTCCAGCTGCGCACCGAGGGCACCCCCCGGGACTTCGCGGCCGAAGGCTTCGAGCCCCGGGACCACCTGGAGCTCGGCGAGCTGCTGGACGGCATCGACATGGAGCGCGGCGCCAAGGTGTCCGGCTCACGGTTCTACTTCCTCAAGCGGGACGTCGCCCGGCTCGAGACCGCGCTGCTGATGGCGGCCCAGGACCTCGCCCTGGACAACGGCTTCATCCCCATGACCACGCCCAACCTGGTGCGCCCGGCCGTGATGAACGGCACCGGCTTCGACGTGGAGCACGACGACGAGATCTACCGCGTGGGCAAGGACGACCTCTACCTGGTGGGCACCTCCGAGGTGGCCCTGGCCGGCTACCACATGGACGAGATCCTGGACCTCTCCGGGGGCCCGCTGCGCTATGCCGGGTGGTCCTCGTGCTACCGCCGCGAGGCCGGCTCCGCGGGCAAGGACACCCGCGGGATCATCCGCGTGCACCAGTTCAACAAGCTGGAGATGTTCGTCTACTGCCACCCCGAGGACGCCGCGGCAGAGCACGAGCGGCTGCTCGCGTGGGAGGAGCAGATGCTGCAGGCGTGCGGCCTCGCGTACCGCGTGATCGACACCGCCGCCGGGGACCTGGGCACCTCCGCGGCCCGCAAGTTCGACTGCGAGGCGTGGATCCCCACCCAGGGCAGGTACCGCGAGCTGACCTCCACCTCCAACTGCACCACGTACCAGGCCCGCCGGCTCAACATCCGCGAGCGGCTGCCCGAGACCACGGACGCGAACGGCAAGGTCAAGAAGGGCGGCACGCGCGCCGTGGCCACCCTCAACGGCACGCTCGCCACCACGCGCTGGCTCGTGGCGCTGCTCGAGACCCACCAGCAGGCCGACGGCTCCGTGACCGTCCCCGAGATCCTGCGGCCCTACCTGCGCGGCCAGGAGGTCCTGCGCCCGGTCGCCTGACCGGTCCGCCCCTCCGGCCCTCGACGCCGCCCGCCCACCGTGCCCGCGCACGGCGAGCGGGCGGCGTCGTCGCGTGTGCGGAGGGAATGTGGTGGGCCCGTCACCCGCGCTTCACCGGCGGGTCCGCGCCCGGTCATGCGGGCGTGCTCGTGTGACACCATGACAGTCATGACTCACATCCAGGCCGGCACCGACGACCGGCACACCGACAAGAACCTCTCCCACGGCGGGGCCGAGGACCGCACGAAAGAGCACCACGCGGCCGGGGCTTGCCCGTCCGACGACCCCGTGGCCGCCGCCCGCACGGCCGACGAGCGTGCGCAGAGTGCGGCCGGCGCGTTCGCACCCGTGGAGGTGCAGACCCCGCGCTCGAGCGGCTGGGCCCTGGAGCCCGGGGTCTCCTACCTGGTGGCACTGGACGTGGACGGCACCCTGGTGGACCACGACGGCCACATGTCCCGCGGCGTCAAGGACGCCCTGCGCGCGGTGGTGGCCGCCGGGCACCACGTGGTGATCTCCACGGGCCGCTCCAAGGGGGCCACCCTGCCCGTGATCCGGCAGGCGCACATCGACTCCGGCTTCGCGGTCTGCTCCAACGGGGGCGTGACCCTGCGCCTGGACCCGCAGCTGGAGGAGCACTACGAGGTCACCGACCGCGTGAGCTTCGACCCCGCCAACGCCCTGAAGGCGCTGGCGAGCAAGTTGCCCACCGCCAAGTTCGCGCTCGAGGGCGCGGACGGCCGGTTCTACTCCACGGAGCGCTTCCAGGACGCGTCCTTCGGGATCGAGGCCGTGGGCGTGGACATCCACGAGCTCGCCGAGATCCCGGCCGTGCGCCTGGTGGTCTACAGCGCCACGGACGCCCCCGGGGACTTCGCGGACGCCATCGAGCAGGCCGGGCTCCACGGCGTCGCCTACTCCGTGGGCTGGTCCTCGTGGCTGGACGTGGCCGCGAACGGCGTCTCCAAGGCCAGCGCACTGGAGCAGATCCGTCAGCAGCTGGGCGTGGACCCGGCCCACACCGTGGCCATGGGGGACGGCCGCAACGACATCGAGATGCTGCAGTGGGCGGCCCGCGGCGTGGCCATGGGCCAGGCCCCGGACGAGGTGGCGCAGATCAGCCGGGAGGTCACGGGCAGCGTGTACGAGGACGGCGCGGCGGCGGTGCTGCGCACCCTCCTCTGAACCGCGAGGGGACCACTCGCGGGACACGACCTGTGAAACCTCATGGAACTGCGATACTGGGACCGTGTTCGTCCTGACCCTGACCCAGCGCGTGGCGGACGCACCCCGCCCGGATCCCGCCGTGGACCGCGAGGTGTGTCGGCTGCTGAGCGGGCTCCCCGCGCGGGCACCGTTCCAGCCCACGGGGCCGGGCCTGGTGCGCGGGCTCACCGAGGACGCAGACGCCGCGGTGGACGCCACCATGGTCGCGCTGCGGGGGAACCGCTACGCCGTGGGCATCGGGGTGGGGGACGTGTTCCTCACCCGCGTGGACCAGGAGGACGGCCGTGTGGCCGTCACGGCCGAGGGCCCGGGCATGGGTTTCGGCCACGACGCCGCCCAGTACGTCCGCGGCGCGGGCCGGGTGTCCGTGCGGGTCAGCGCGGCGGATCCGGTGGCCGCCGAGCAGGCCGAGGCGGTGCTCACCCTGGTGGGCCAGATCGTGAGCGAGCGCAGCGAGGCCGAGTGGCGCGTGGTGGACCTCATGGTCCCGGGCGCCCGCGGGCAGCAGAAGGCCGCGGCGCAGCAGCTCGGGATCACCCCCCAGGCGGTGTCCAAGGCCGTGGTCCGTTCCCTGTGGCACGAGGAGTGGCGGGCCCGCCCCGCGGCGGCCACCCTGCTGCGGCTGTGCGAGTCCACGGAGCCGTTCTGGGACTGAGGAGTCGGCCGCCACTCACCACCAGGTGTCCACCGGGTGACCGGCGGCCGTGAGGTCCGCCTCCAGCAGGGGCAGGCACTCGGCGGGCAGCCGCAGGGAGCCGGCAACGTCCCGCGCGTCGAAGTAGCCCGTGAGCCACGAGAACGCGGGGTGCTCCCGTGCCAGGGCCTCGCAGCGGGCCACGACGTCCGGGACGTCCTCCTCCGGGGCGAACACCCAGAAGGACTCCAGGTCGGTCAGCTGGAACAGCCCGATCCCGTGGTGCGGTGCACCGCCCGACCGGTTGGCCTGTGCCGCGGGCACGGCGGGTCCGGGCTCGTCCCAGGCCTGAGCGGGGCTGCGGACCCACCCGCCCGACGCCGCCGGGCCCAGGGCCGGGGCCAGCGGGTCCAGTTCCCAGCGGGGCGCCTCCGCGAGCCAGTCCGGGGGGCTCGGCGGGAACAGCGGTCCGTGGGTGGGCTCGGGCCAGCTGCTCTGCCACGTGGCCCAGCTGCCGGCCTCGACCCGCTCCCAGAACGCGTCCGCACCGAGTTCCACGGAGACCTCGGCCACGGAGCTGCGCTCCCGGGGCCACGGCAGCGGGCGCCCGTCCCCGGGGTGCTGGGCCGATTCTGCGGTGAAGGGACGTGAGGCGATGTCCGGGTGCCCAGGGGGAGCGGAGGCGGGAACCACTCCTGCGGCGGAGAGCAGGGTGCGCACCCGGTCCATGAACTCTGCCGGGCCGAGCACCTGGGTGCACCCGGTGCCGTGGAAGACGTACACGCGGTCGGCGGCATCGTGCTGCGGGTCGAACACGGGAACCACCTCCGGGAGGGAACGGACGAGCAGCGGGACGACCGCGCGGGCGCAACCGCCCGGTGGTGCGAACACCCCGGGCGGCTGCGGCGTGGTGCGGCGCCCGCTCTGCAAGCATCCCACCACGGCCCGCCGACAGGCATAAGCAGCAGCCACGGGAACGGGGTTCCCGTCGCCGGTTGGTGCACCGGCTGCGGGAACCCCGTGGTGGAGCGTGGAGGTCGCGTCGCGCTCCTCGCGGCCCGGCGGGGGTGCCGCTGGCGGGGTCGGAGAGGCGCGGGGCGGACTCAGTCGTCCTGCTCGGCCTCCGCGGCGTTGTCGTACTGCGACTGCTGGAAGCGTTCCTGCGCCTCGACGATCAGGCGCTCGGCGGTCTCCTTGCCCTCCCAGCCCTCGCCCTTGACCCACTTGTTGGGCTCCAGGTCCTTGTAGCGCTCGAAGAAGTGCTGGATCTCCTTCTGCAGGAACTCGTTGACGTCCTCCAGGCCCTGGATGTCGTCGTAGCGCTTGTCGGTGGAGACGCACAGCACCTTGGCGTCCCCGCCGGCCTCGTCCGTCATGTTGAACACGGCGATGGGGCGGGCCTCCACGATCACGCCGGGCATGATGTCCACGTCCATGATGACCATGGCGTCCAGCGGATCGCCGTCCTCGCCCAGGGTGTCCTCGAAGTAGCCGTAGTGGGTGGGGTACTGCATGGAGGTGAAGAGCACGCGGTCCAGCCGGATCCGACCGGTCTCGTGGTCGATCTCGTACTTCACGCGTGAGCCGCGCGGGATCTCGATGGTGACGTCCAGCTCCATGGTGAAACTCCTTGGGTCGTGGTGGTGTGAACCGGGCTGTGCGTCCACCCGGCGCCCGGGCGCACACCTCGGTGCGCGCGGACGGACGAGACCACGATACCGGCCGTTGTGCGTGTCGGGCGGGTTCAGGAGGATGGGACCATGCCGCAGACCTCGCCCTCCCCGCCCCGCCGCTCGGGCTGGTCGCTGGTGTGCGCGGTGCTGGCGGTGGTCCTCGGCATCGCCGCGGCCCTCGTCGCGCCCGGGGTGCTGGCGGAGATCCGCCCGGCCCTGGCCGGTGCCCGCACCGAGGCGGCTGCCTCCCCGGCGGCCACCGGCAGCACCGCGGCGGTCCCGGCGTCGCCGTCCGCGCCCGTGTCCACGGACGCGGTGGAGCGCGCCCTGCGCTCCGGGCTCGACGGCGCCCCGGGCACCACGGCGGCGGTCGTCACCGAGGCGGGCGCGGACCGGGTGCTCGCGGGTGAGGCGCAGACCCGCCCCGTGGTCCCGGCCAGCAACCAGAAGCTGCTCACCGCGCTCAGCCTCGCGGAGCACGTGGGCCCGTACGAGCGCCTGGCCACCCGGGTGGTCGTGGGGGAGGCGCCGGGGGAGCTCACGCTCGTCGCGGGCGGGGACACCCTGCTCGCCCCGGGAGAGGGGAACCCCGAGCAGGTGAACGGCCGCGCCGGACTGGGCACCCTGGCGCAGCGCACCGCCCGGGCCCTGCGCGAGCGCTCGCCGGACGCGGCGTCGGGCCCCGTGAGCGTGGCCGTGGACACGAGCTTGTTCACCGGCCCGGACACCAACCCCGCGTGGGACCCGGAGGACCTCGAGAGCGGGGAGATCACGCGGGTGGCGCCCATTGCGCTGTACTCGCACCGGGTGCCCACCGGGGACGGCGGTGATCCCGGTGGTCGCGGGGACCGCCCGGGGGACCCCGCCGGGGCGGCCGTTGCGGAGTTCGCGCACCGGCTGGGGGAGGAGCTCGGCGGGACGGAGGTCACCGTGCGGGCCACCTCCCGGGCCCCGGAGGACGCCACCGAACTCGCCCGGGTGGAGTCCGCGCCCGTGCACGAGCAGAGCGCCTACATGCTGGCGCACTCGGACAACTCGCTCGCGGAGACCCTGGCCCGCGTCGCGGCATCCCGCTCGGGGCGGGAGGCCGGTGTGGACGGTGTGCGGGAGCTGCTCCCGGCCACCCTGCGGGAGCACGGGATCGACACCACCGGGCTGCGCGTCCTGGACGCGAGCGGGATGGCCGCGGCGGACCGTGTCACCGCCACCACCCTGGCCGAGACCGTCAACTCCCTGATCTCCGAACCCCGCTGCGGTCCCTACGGGCGCGGGCTGCCCGTGGCCGGGGGCGCCGGAACCCTCTCCGAGCGGTTCGACGACCCGCCGGAGGACCCTGCCCGCGGGATCGCGCGCGCCAAGACGGGCACGCTGCTGGACGTCGTGGCCCTGACCGGCTACGTGCAGCGTGCGGACGGGCGCGTGCTGGTCTACTCGATCGTCCTCAACGGCGTGAGCGGCCACGCGGACGAGGCCAAGGACCGGGTGGACCGCACCGTGGCGGAGCTGGCCCGGTCCGCCTGAGATCCGTCGCGGCGGTGGGGGGAGTTGCCAGCCGGCGCGCCTCCGCGGGTCGGAGCCGTGTGGTTGAGTGAGCGCATGAGCCGAGAACTGACGCACCGTTCGCTCGTGGACTGGGACGCCGCCGCGCAGATCGCCGCGAAGGTGACGCCTCCCGGTCCCACACCTGCGCCCCGTGAGATGTCCCGCGCCGTGGAGTCCCTGCGGTACTTCGCGCACGAGTCCGTGCACCACGTCCACACCATCACGGGTCTGGACGCCGCCGAGAACCTGCGGGACTCCACCATCCTGGTGGTGGACCGCGCCGGGTGGGCCAAGGCCAACACCCAGACGTTCTCCGTGCTGATGCAGCCCGTGTTCGACCGGTTGCAGGCCAAGGACCCCGCCAAGTTCGGCGCCGCGCAGCGCGGGATCGCGCCCACGGCCACCGCTGCGGAAATGGGTGCCCTGGTGGGGTTCCTCTCCTCCAAGGTGCTGGGCCAGTACGACCCCTACGCGGGACTCGTCTCGGAACAGGCCGCGCGGAGCCACCCCGGTGGGCGGCTCATGTTCGTGGCCCCCAACGTGCTGTGGACGGAGCGGGAGCTGAACGTGGCACCCGAGGACTTCCGGCTGTGGGTGTGCCTGCACGAGCAGACCCACCGCGTGCAATTCGCGGCGGCCCCGTGGCTGCGGGACCACATGCTGGGCCAGATCACGCAGCTGGGCTCGCTGGACGCCACGGCGTGGCAGCGGCTGCGGGCCGTGGGTTCCTCCCTCGCGGGGCGGTCCAGGGGCTCGCACCCGGACACCGGGCTCGGGCCGCTGACCCACCTGCTCACGGAGTCCGAGCGGGAGACCGTGTCCCACGTGACGGCCGTGATGTCCCTGCTGGAGGGCCATGCCAATGCCGTGATGGACGCCGTGGACGCGAGCATCGTGCCCTCCGTGAAGACCATCCGCCGCCGCTTCGACGCCCGCTCCTCCACGCACGGCGCCCTGGACCGGCTCATCCGCTCCCTCATGGGCATGGACGCGAAGATGCGCCAGTACAGCAACGGGCAGAAGTTCGTGGAGCACGTGGTGCAGCGCGTGGGGATGGAGGCGTTCAACACGGTGTGGACCTCGCCGCAGACCCTTCCCACGGAGGCGGAGATCCACGATCCGCAGGCCTGGGTGCGCCGCGTCCTCGGCTGACCCATCCGGGAGCGCAGGGGAATCCCCATGGTCCGTGTGCCAAGATGACCCCCGTGAGCTCTGAAAACATCAATCAGCAGATCCGGCTGTACGGTCAGCCGTTGTCAGAGCGTTTTGGCGCCGTGGTGGGGGCTTACGGCATCACGCAGCGCAGGCTGGCCCAGGTCCTGGGCCTGTCCGCGCCGATGCTCTCCCAACTCATCAGCGGCAGACGCATCAAGATCGGCAACCCGGCGGTGTATGAACGCCTGGTCATGCTCGAGGACAGCGTGGGGTCCTCGGACCGGGAAGCGGTGCTCTCCCGCGTGGAGGCGTCCCAGCCGGTGCTCTCCACGTCCCAGATCCGTTCGGGCATCACCACGGACACGGACGCCGTCTCCGCCCTCGCCTCCGTGGTTCCCGCGGGGGAGCTGGAGCGGGCGCTCGTGATGCTGGGGGAGAACACCCCGGTGCTGTCCAAGGTGCTGGCCATGGCCGAGGAGAGCGCCCGCCGCTCCGGCTCGTCCCAGGGCTGAGCGCGTGCAGCACGGACGCAGCGGTCGGCTGCACCCGGCCGTCGCACGCGCACGGCGCGCCGTGGCCCGCGCGGTCAGGCCCCTGCTCGCCGACGCCGCGGGGGGCGGTCCCTCGCGGCCGCCCCTGGTGCTGGTCGGCTGCAGCGGCGGCGCGGACTCGCTCGCGCTGGCCGCGGCCACGGTGCACCTGCAGCGGCGGGGCGAGGTGCGCGTGGGCGCGGTGGTGGTGGACCACCAGCTGCAGCCCGGGTCCGCCGAGGTCGCCGCGCGAGCGGCCCGCACCCTGCGCGAGACGGGCCTGGACCCCGTGCTCGTGGAACGCGTGAGCGTGCACCGCGGGGGCGCGGGTCCCGAGATGGCCGCGCGGCTCGCCCGTTACGGTGCGTTCCGCGGTGCCGCCGAACGCACCGGGGCCGCCGCCGTCCTGCTGGGCCACACCCGTGACGACCAGGCCGAGACCGTGCTGCTGGGGCTCACCCGGGGCTCGGGCACCCGCTCGCTGTCCGGGATGCCCGGCAGTCTCGTCCGGGACGGGGTGCGCTACCTGCGCCCCCTGCTCAACATCACCCGGGCGGAGACCGAGACGGTCTGCGCGGCCGAAGGGCTCGAGCCGTGGCACGACCCCACCAATGCGGACACCGCACTGACCCGTACCCGCATTCGGCACGAGGTGCTCCCGTTCCTGGAGGCGCAGCTCGGGCCCGGGGTGGGCCGTGCGCTCGCGCGCACCGCAGCGGTGCTCGGGGCGGACGCCGACTACCTGGACGAGCAGGCCGAGGCCGCGTACGACGCCGCCCTGGTCACCCCTCCTGCCCCGGTTGCCGCTCCCTCGGCGTCCCCGCTCCCCGCACCGGAGGACGGGCACGCAGCGGGCAGCGAGCGGACGACGGCCCCTGGGCACGCGGGGGCTGGAGCGGCGTCGCGGACCTCCGTGGTGCTGGACTGCCGCCTGCTGCGGGAGACCCCGGCGGCGCTGCGGCGTCGTGTGCTCGCGAGGGCGTGCGTGGCCGCGGGTGGCGAGACCCCCACGTTCGAACGGCTCGGAGCGCTCGAGGACTTCGCCCTGGGCTACGGCGCCGCGGGCCCCGTGCAGATGGCGGGTAAGGTGACAGCGTGGCGGCACCGCTCGGACGCGGCCCACGCGCGGGGGTGCCTGGAGCTGCGGGGTGGGAGCACGCCGCACGAGAGTACGACCAGCCAGAACAACCCCGGGAGCGCCCAGTGAAGGCCGAACACGTCAAAGACGACCTGAGCAGCATCCTGTTCACCAAGGAACAGATCGCGGAGAAGGTCAGCGAACTCGCGCAGCGGATCGACCACGACTACCAGGGCCGCGACGTCCTGCTCGTGGGGGTGCTCAAGGGTGCGGTGCCGATCATGGCGGACCTGATGCGCCAGCTCGACGGGCAGTACCCCATGGACTGGATGGCGGTCTCCTCCTACGGCTCCGGCACCAAGTCCTCCGGTGTGGTGCGGATCCTCAAGGACCTGGACACGGACCTGCACGGCAAGGACGTGCTGATCGTGGAGGACGTGATCGACTCGGGGCTCACCCTGTCCTGGCTGCGCACGAACCTCGAGTCCCGCGGCACGAGCTCCGTGGAGATCTGCGCCCTGCTGCGCAAGCCGGAGGCCATGAAGACCAGCATCGACGTCCGCTACGTGGGCTGGGACATCCCCAACGAGTTCGTGGTGGGCTACGGCCTGGACTTCGCGGAGCAGTACCGCAACCTGGACTGCATCGCCACGCTCGCCCCTCACGTCTACGAGTGACCCGGAGGCGGCGCCCCCCCCGTTCTCACAGTCAACGCAGGGCCGCCGCATGTACCGTGACGACTTCGTGTGCGCTGAGAAAGAACGGGCTGCGCACGGGACGCCACGGCGTCAAACGAAACGATAGATTGTGCCGTACGCGCCACGGTCGCCGCATCCGGGTCCGGGATCCCTCGGGGTCCGGTCCGCAGGCAGGCCCACCGTCACGGCGCGTGTCACGTCCACGGGAGGATCAACGGCTTGGCCACGGCAAAAAAACCCACCAGCTTCTTCAAGGGCCCCTACTTCTGGATCCTTCTGGCCGTCGTGGTCCTGGTGCCCGTGGGTGCCAGCCTCTTCAGCCCCACCACGTCCCGCGTGGACACCAACGTGGGCCTGGACCTGTTGCAGGACGGCAAGGCCAAGGAAGCCAAGATCTACGACGGCGAGCAGAAGGTGGAGCTCTCCCTCAAGGACGACTACCACCAGGGTGACCAGAACCTCGGCAAGGACGTGGAGTTCTACTACGTCAAGCCGCGCGCCGAGGACGTGGTGCACGCCATGGACAAGGCGACCCTGGAGGGCTTCACGGACCAGCCCGTGGAGAACAACTGGTTCCTCTCCCTCGTGCGGTTCCTGCTGCCGTTCCTGATCATCATGGGCCTGTTCTGGTTCATCTTCTCCCGCATGCAGACGGGCGGGCAGGCCATGAAGTTCGGCCGTTCCAAGGCCAAGATGTTCAACAAGGAGAACTCCGAGGTCCTCTTCGCGGACGTGGCCGGCGCGGACGAGGCCGTGCAGGAGCTGGACGAGATCAAGCAGTTCCTCGTGGAGCACGACCGCTTCACCGCCGTGGGCGCGAAGGTGCCCAAGGGGGTGCTGCTCTACGGCCCTCCCGGCACCGGCAAGACCCTGCTCGCCAAGGCCGTGGCGGGCGAGGCGGGCGTCCCGTTCTACTCGATCTCCGGCTCCGACTTCGTGGAGATGTTCGTGGGCGTGGGCGCCTCCCGCGTGCGGGACCTCTTCCAGCAGGCCAAGGAGAACGCCCCTGCCATCATCTTCGTGGACGAGATCGACGCCGTGGGCCGCCAGCGCGGTGCCGGCATGGGCGGCGGCAACGACGAGCGCGAGCAGACCCTGAACCAGCTGCTCGTGGAAATGGACGGCTTCGACGCCAACACCAACGTGATCCTGATCGCCGCGACCAACCGCCCGGACGTGCTGGACCCCGCGCTGCTGCGCCCGGGGCGTTTCGACCGGCAGATCGGCGTGGACGCCCCGGACATGAAGGGCCGCGAGCAGATCCTGCGCGTGCACTCCAAGAACAAGCCCCTCGCGGACAACGTGGACCTCGCGGCCGTGGCCAAGCGCACCCCCGGGTTCACCGGCGCGGAGCTGGCCAACGTGATGAACGAGGCCGCCCTGCTCACCGCCCGCTCCCACGCGCAGCTGATCGACGACCGCGCCGTGGACGAGGCCATCGACCGCGTGATCGCCGGGCCCCAGAAGCGCTCCCGCGTGATGAAGGAGCTCGAGCGCAAGGTCACCGCCTACCACGAGGGCGGCCACGCCCTGGTGGCCGCGGCCCTGCGGAACACGGACCCGGTCACGAAGATCACCATCCTGCCGCGCGGGCGGGCGCTGGGCTACACCATGGTGATGCCCTCGGACGACAAGTACTCCACCACCCGCAACGAGCTGCTGGACCAGATGGCCTACGCCATGGGTGGGCGCGCGGCGGAGGAGATCGTGTTCCACGACCCCTCCACGGGTGCCTCCAACGACATCCAGAAGGCCACGGACACCGCGCGCAAGATGGTGACCCAGTACGGGATGAGCTCCAGGATCGGCTCCGTGAAGATCGGCGGAGACAACTCGGACCCGTTCGTGGGCCGCGAGATGGGTTCCGGCTCCAAGGAGTACTCGGACCGCACCCTGGCCGTCGTGGACGACGAGGTGCGCGTGCTGCTCGAGCAGGCGCACGACGAGGCCCACCAGATCCTGCTGGAGAACCGCGACGTCCTGGACCGGCTCGCGCTCGAGCTGCTGGAGAAGGAGACCCTCAACGAGGCCCAGATCCGGGAGATCTTCCACGACGTCCGCCAGCGGGAGCTGCGCCCGGTGTGGCAGTCCGGCGAGGAGCGCGAGATCTCGGGCGTCCCGCCCGTCGTGACCTCCGCCGAGCGCGAGGAGGCCCGCCGCAAGAACCTGCAGGACCCCGGCACCATGGCCCCGCAGGACCAGGCCGTGGCCGCCAAGCCCGAGCACCCGCTCGAGGTCCCCGAGCACCAGGACCCCCGGCCCGGTGGTGAGGGGCAGTCCGGACCCGGCAGCTCCGCTGGTGGGGACACCGGCCAGGAACCGGGCGGTGTGCGGCGGGAGAACCGCTGAATGGCGCCCCCGCCCCTGCACGAGACCCCGGAACCCGTCTCCGGGTCCTTCGCCGAGCACTCCGGTGAGGGCGTGTCCCCGGCCATCGACCAGCCGCGCATTGCCGCGGCCGTGCGGGAGATCCTGCTGGCCGTGGGCGAGGACCCGGACCGCAATGGGCTGCGGGACACCCCTGCCCGTGTGGCCCGCTCCTACGCCGAGGTCTTCGCGGGCCTGCACGAGGACCCCGCGGAGCTGCTCGCCACCTCCTTCGACATCGGCCACTCGGAGATGGTGCTGGTGCGTGACGTCCCGTTCTACTCCACGTGCGAGCACCACCTGATGCCGTTCCACGGCGTGGCGCACGTGGGCTACATCCCGGGTCCGGAGGGCAAGGTCACGGGGCTGTCGAAGCTCGCGCGGCTCGTGGACCTCTACGCCAGGCGCCCGCAGGTCCAGGAGCGGCTCACCACCCAGGTGGTCGAGGCCATCGTGGAGCACCTGCACCCGGCCGGGGCCATCGTGGTGGTCGAGTGCGAGCACCTGTGCATGTCCATGCGCGGGGTCCGCAAGCCCGGGGCTAAGACGGTCACGTCCGCGGTGCGGGGCCAGCTGCGCAACCCCGCCACCCGCGCGGAGGCCATGAACCTGATCGCGTCGGGTCACTGACCGTGAGCGCCCCGCACGACGCCGCCGGGTCCCGTCCGGACGCGCCGGCCCCACCGCACGGCGACCGTCTCGGATGGGGGTCCTTCGACGCCCTGCCGCAGCACCGCACGCTCGTGATGGGTGTGCTCAACGTGACCCCCGACTCCTTCAGCGACGGCGGGGTCCACGACTCCGAGGAAGCGGCCATCGCCCACGGGCTGCGCCTCGCGGAGCAGGGCGCCGACATTGTGGACGTGGGCGGGGAGTCCACACGACCGCACTCGCAGCGGGTGGACCCGCGCGAGGAGCGGCGCCGTGTGCTGCCCGTGATCCGGGAGCTGAGCCGCAGGGGCGTCGTCGTCAGCGCGGACACGTTCAACGCCGGGACCGCGGAGGCGGCCGTGGCGGCGGGGGCGCACATCGTCAACGACGTCTCCGGCACGAACGTGAGCCCGGAGATGGTCGGGTTCGCGGGCGCGAGCGGCATCCCGTACGTGCTCATGCACTCCCGCGGCACGCCCCAGACCATGACCACCCTCACGCACTACGAGGACACCGTTGCGGACGTGCTCGCCGAGCTGTGCGCGGTCCGCGAGCGGCTGTACGCGGCCGGCGTGCGCCCGGAGCGGCTCGTCGTGGACCCCGGGCTGGGGTTCGCCAAGGCCGGCGGGCAGGACTGGGAGCTGCTGCGCGCCCTGCCCCGCTTCCGTGGGCTGGGGAACAGGGTGCTCGTGGCGGCCTCCCGCAAGCGTTTCCTCGGCGCACTGCTCGCGGCGGACGGCGCACCCCGGCCGGTCACGGAGCGGGACGGCGCCACCGCCGCGATCAGCGCGCTGGCCGCGTTCGGGGGAGCGTGGGCCGTGCGCGTGCACGACGTCCGCGGCACGTGCGACGCGGTGGCCACCGCCCACGCGTGGCTCGGCATCGACCCGCCGGTGCTGCGCCCCCGCGACCACGACTGAACGGAGCACCAGCATGGACAGCCCTCACCAGCCGCCCCTCGACCGCATCACCCTCACCGGCCTGGGCGCCGTGGGGTACCACGGGGTGTTCGAGAAGGAGCGGCGCAGCGGCCAGCCGTTCTTCGTGGACCTCGTGCTGCACGTGGACCTGCGCCCCGCCGCCGCCACGGACGACCTCACCCTCACCGTGCACTACGGCGAGGTGGCGGAGATGGTGCGGGAGATCATCATCGGCACCCGCTTCCAGCTGATCGAGGCGCTCGCGGAGGAGATCGCCCGCGCCCTCCTCGCGAGTTTTCCGGCCATCGTCGCACTGGACGTGACCGTGCACAAGCCCAAGGCGCCCATCGACGTCACGTTCTCCGACGTGGCGGTGAGCATCTGCCGCACGCGCGCCGGCCTCCCGGATGGAGGCGCACGGTGACGGCCCGGTGCATCGTGGCCCTGGGCGCGAACCTCGGGGACCGGGTGGCCACCCTGCGCGCGGCCGTCCGGGACCTGGCAGGATCGCCCGGAACCACCGTGAGCGCGGTGTCGCCCGTGGTGGCCACCCGGGCCGTGGGCGGTCCGGGGGACTCCCCGGACTACCTCAACGCCGTGGCGGAGCTGCGCACGGAGCTCACCCCGGAGCAGGTGCTCTCCGTGTGCCAGGAGATCGAGAACCGGCACGGCCGCACCCGGGAGGTCCGCTGGGGACCCCGCACCCTGGACCTGGACGTCGTGAGCTTCGAGGGGGTGTGCAGCACGGACCCGCGGCTCGTGCTGCCGCACCCCCGGGCGCACGAGCGGGCCTTCGTGCTGCAGCCGTGGGCCCTGATGGACCCCGCGGCAGAGCTGGCCGGCGCCTCCGTGGCCGAGCTGGCCCGCGCGGCACCGGACCTCGCGGACCTGACCGTCACCCACCACACCCTGAGACCGGAGGAGGAGCCGCCGTGCGCTACCTGAACCTGCCGTCCCTCGCGGCGGCCGCCGCGGTGGCCGGGGCCGTGGGGTGGAGCCTCGACCGCGTGGCGGGCGGCACCGTCCAGAGCCTGCTGATCCTGCCGTGGCTCAGCCTGGTTGCGGAGCTCGGCGCGGCACTCGTGCTGGGCTACCTGGGCCTGCGCGTGCGCGCCTACCGGGACCCGCACAAGGGGAGCGGGCGGCGTCGTGATCCCGCCCGGCGCGCGCCGTACGACCCGGTGTGGGCCGTGGGCACCGCGGCGGCGGCGCAGGCCGTGGCGTTCTACGGTGCCCTGTGCGCCGGGTGGCACGCCGGGATCGGGGTGGAGCAGATCGCGCTGCTCGGCGTGCGCTCCACCCAGGAGCCGTTGTGGCTGTGCGTGGTGCACGTGGTCGCGGGCATCCTGCTGGCGGTGCTCGGGTGGATCGTGGAGAAATTCTGCAGGCTCCCTCCGGATGACCCGGACGCGGAGGAGGAGACCCCTTACGGTGGACGGCAGGATCCGTACGCCGCCGGAGAGGGAGGATATGCCCGCGACCACTGAGCTCAGCCCGCCGGGCCTGCAGTGGCGGCACGTGTCGCCCAAGTACCTGCGGGTCCGCCTGATCGGCGCCGTGATCACCACGCTCGTGTGGGCGGTGGTCGTCTCCGTGCCGCTCGTGCTGCACCTGCTGGGCACGTGGGAGGGGAGCGCACCGTGGTGGCTGTGGCTGCCCGCCGGCGTGGTGCTCGTGTGGGGCGGGGTCAACCTCTTCCTGGTGCCGCGCCGCGTGCGAGCCATCGGCTATGCGGAGGCGCCCACGGAGCTGTGGCTGCGCAAGGGGTTGTTCTTCCGCACGGTGACCGTGGTGCCCTACGGCCGCATGCAGTACGTGGACATCAAGACCGGGCCGGTGCTCAACGCGTTCGGGCTCGCCTCGGTCACGCTCCACACTGCCTCCGCGAGCACTGACGCCGTGCTTCCCGGGCTGCCCCGGGAGGAGGCGGACCGACTGCGCGAGCAGCTCACGGAGCGCGGGGAAGAGCACATGGTGGGGCTGTGACGGGCGGGGAGGAGACCCGTCCGGAGCTGCCCGCAGCCCCCTGGGAGAGGTCCGGGGGCGGAACCGCGGACCCCGGCACCCCGTCACCCCCGGCTGCGGCATCCGCCCCAGCGCCCCCGCCGGGCGGTTCCCCCTCGCCACACCGAGCGCCCTCGGACGGCCCGGGTCCAGCCGTCGCGCCCGGAGCACCCCAGTCCCGCGACGCCGCGGCCCCGGGCGGGGAGGTGGACGGCGAGTGGCACCGGGTCCACCTCCTCACTCCCTTCGTGCGCAGCTGGCTGCTGCTCGTGGCGCTGGTGTGGGGCTTCGCCAACACGTTCGTGGACGACGTCGTCTCGTCCTTCGTCAAGCACGAGCCGATCCAGGTGGACGTGGGCGGTGCGGTCCGCGTGGTCGGCGCCGGTCTCGGGCTCGCGGTGCTGTGCGGTGTGCTGGGGGTGCTGATCGGTTTGGGCCTGCTGTCCTGGTGGTTCACCCGCTATCAGATCACGGGCGAGCACGTGCGGTTTCGCAGTGGCTGGCTCTTCCGCACCCAGCGGCAGGCGCGCCTGGACCGGGTGCAGGGCATCGACGTGGAACGCCGGTTCCTGCCCCGCGTCCTGGGGCTGTCCTCCCTGAAGTTCGACGTGGCCGACGGCGGCTCCAGCGTGCTCGAGCTCTCCTACCTGGGACGTGACCACGCGCGGGAGCTGCGGAGCCAGCTCCTCGTGGCCGCCCACCGTGCCGCCGAGCGGCAGGAGACGGCCCGGGCGACGTCGCCCGCGGCCGTTCCGGACGCCGAGGCGGGCAGCGCCGGTGCAGACCCGGCCCCCGGCACCCGGTCCGGGCGCTCCCGCGAGGGCGTGGACGTCCGGGTGGCGCAGAAGTACGGGATCCTCAGCGAACGGGACGAGCTGCGGCGGGTGTTCACGGTCCCCACCGCCCGCGTGCTGCTCGCGCTCGTGTGCTCCCCGCCCGCCGTGGTGCTGCTGCTGCTCGCACTGCTCACGGCGGGTCTGTCCGTGTGGTTCCCCGAGGCGCTGGTCGTGGTGCTGCCCACGGCCGTCCCGCCCCTGCTGGGCGTGGTCTCCGGGCTGTACTCCCGGCTCGAACGCAGCTGGGGATTCACCCTGAGCGAGGTCCCCGAGGGCGTGCGGACCCGGTCGGGGCTGTTCAACGAACGCTCCTCCACCATCCCCACCGGCCGGGTGCAGGCACTGGAGGTCACCGCGCCGTTGCTGTGGCGGTTCTTCGGCGGCCACCGGGTCACGGTCACCACGGCGGGCAAGGGAGGGGCCGGTGGGACGGAGACGCTCGGCTCCGTGGTGCTGCCCGTGGGCACGTGGGAGCAGGTCCGCGACGTGCTGGAGCTGGTGCTGCCGCTGGAGCAGACCCCCACGGATCTTGTGACCGAGGGGCTCCGCGGAATCGGGGGCAGCGAGAACTTCACCACGAGTCCGCGGCGGGCGCGCTGGCTGGACCCGCTCACCTGGCGGCGCACCGGTTTCGCGATGGACGAGGCGGTTCTCGTCCTTCGGCGCGGACGACTCGCCCGCCACGCGAGCGTGGTCCCGCATCACAAGACCCAGTCCGCAGCACTGTCCCAGGGGCCTTTGGAGCGTCGGTTCGGGCTCAGCGACCTCTCGGTGCACGTGACCCCTGGCTCCGTGACCACGGCGGTGGCCCACCTGGATGTCGCGGACGCCCGTGCCCTGCTGGAGCGGCACACGCAGCTCGCCCGCGCGGCCAGGGCCCGGGTCGGCGCCCGCGCGCCCGAGCGGCCCTGGAGCACGGCGGCCCCGGCACCCGACACCGTGCGCTAGCCTGTGCGTGCCGTGGCCGCACGTGCTCCCGCCGCGCAGACCACCATCCCGTCTGCGGTGCGGGCGCGCCCGGCCGTTCCCCTGCAAGGAGTCTTCGCGTGTCCTCACCCAGTCACCGTCCCGGCCGTCTCGGCGTGGGAGTCATCAGCGCCGGAAAGGTGGGTGCGGTCCTGGGGGCCGCGTTGCGGGCGGCGGGCCACGCCGTGGTGGGGGTCCACGCGTCGTCGGCGCAGAGCCACGAGCGGGCCGCGGCCCTGCTGCCGGACGTCCCGGTGCTGGACGTGGAGACCATTGTGGAGCGCAGCGAGCTCGTGCTGCTCGCGGTCCCGGACGACCAGCTCCCGGGACTCGCGGCCGGTCTCGCGGCCACCGGTGCGTGGCAGCCCGGCCAGCTGGTGGTGCACACCGCGGGCCGTTTCGGCACGGACGTCCTGGAACCCGTTCGCTCCGCCGGCGCCATCGGGCTGGCCGTGCACCCCGCCATGACCTTCACCGGGCTGAGCATGGACCTGCAGCGGCTCGTGGACTGCAGCTTCGGGGTGACCGCCGCGGCCCCCGTGCTCCCCATTGCCCAGGCGCTCGTGGTGGAGATGGGGGCCGAGCCCGTCGTGGTTGCGGAGGCCGACCGCCCGCTGTACCACGCCGCTCTCGCCCACGGCTCCAACCACGTGATGACGGTGCTCGGCGAGGCCATGCAGATCCTCGGGGAGATCGGTGTGGAGCACCCCGACCGCGTGCTGGGCCCCCTCGTGCGCGCCACGGTGGACAACGCCCTGGCCTCGGGGGAGTCCGCGCTCACCGGGCCGGTGGCCCGCGGGGACATCTCCACCGTGGCCGCCCACGTCGCAGCGCTGCGCGAGCTCTCCGGTCAGGGCGGCGTCGCCCCGGGAGCGCACGCGGTCGACGCGGCCCGCGACGAGGACGGCGCCCGGGCGCCTGCCGCCGACGCGGCCCACGCGCCGTCGGAGGTGCGTTCCGCAGCGGGGGCCAGCCCGGGAGCGCAGCTGCTGGCCGGGTACCGGGCGCTGGGGCGGCAGACGGCGGCCCGCGCGGTGACCTCGGGCAGACTGGATGCCACGACGTACCGCGCGGTGCTGGCCGCGCTCGAGGACGAGGAGTGACCGTGGGCGAACCCGTGGTGTGCACCACCGTGGCAGGACTGCGCGAGGCGATCGCGCAGCGGGTGGCGGGCGGTGCCGAGAGCCTGGGCCTGTTGCCCACCATGGGTGCGCTGCACCGCGGGCACCTGGAGATCGCGCGGCGCACGCGGGCGGAGAACGACCTCGCGGTCGTCTCGGTGTTCGTGAACCCGCTGCAGTTCGGCCCGGGGGAGGACTACGAGAGCTATCCCCGGCAGCTGGAGCAGGACGTGGCGCTGCTGGCCCGGGAGGGCGTGGACCTCGTGTTCGCCCCGGACGTGCGGGAGATGTACCCGGACGGCACGCCCGTGGTGTCGGTGACCTCCGGAGCCGCGGGATCGATCCTGGAGGGCGCCACCCGGCCCGGGCACTTCGACGGCGCACTGACGGTGGTCAGCAAGCTCTTCACCATCATGGCCCCGGGCCCCGGCGTCCCGTTCCGCGCCTACTTCGGGGAGAAGGACGCCCAGCAGCTGCTGCTCATGCAGCGCATGGTGCGTGATCTCGACCACCGGGTGGAGATCCGCCCCGTGCCCATCGTCCGCTCCCCGGAGGGCCTCGCGCTGTCCTCGCGCAACCAGTACCTCTCCCCGGAGCAGGCCGGGCACGCGCTGGTGCTGCACCGCACGCTCAGCGCCCTCGCCGCCGGGGAGCTCACGCTGGAGCAGGCCCGACGCCGCGTGGCCGCCGAGCCCGACGTGCGCCTGGACTACCTGGTGACCGTGGACCCCGCGAACCTCGCGCTCGTGGAGCCCGCTCCCGGGACGCTCGCGCTCGTGGCCGCGTGGGTGGGGCCCACCCGGCTGATCGACAACATGCGGATCTGAGCGCGGACGGTATCCTGGTCCACTGTGACCGAGCAGCCTGAGACCACCGTTCCCGCCGAGCCCGCCAGCACCGATCCGGAGCTGAGCGCGCGCGAACTCAACGACCAGATGGCCGTGCGCGCCGCCAAACGCCAGGCCGCCGCGGACTCCGGCATGGAGCCGTACCCGGTGGACGTCCACCGCACCACCACCCTCGCCAGCGTGCGCGAGGAGTTCGGCCACCTGGAGCCCGGTGAGGAGACCGACCACGTGGTCACCGTGGCGGGGCGCGTGGTGCACGTGCGCAACACGGGCAAGCTGTGCTTCGCCACCGTGCAGGAGGGGGACGGCACCCGGCTGCAGGCCATGCTCTCCAAGGCCAATGTGGGGGACGAGGCGCTCGCGCAGTGGAAGTCCGTGGTGGACCTCGGGGACTTCGTGGCCATCACGGGCCGCGTCATCAGCTCCCGCCGCGGGGAGCTCTCCGTCATGGCGGACTCCTGGACCCTGGCCTCCAAGGCGCTGCGGCCGCTGCCCACCATGCACAAGGAGCTCAACGAGGAGACCCGGGTGCGCCAGCGCTACCTGGACCTGATCGTGCGCCAGGAGGCGCGCGACGTCGTCCTCACCCGCTCCCTGATCACGCGCACCGTGCGCCGCGTCATGGAGGAGCAGGGCTACGTGGAGATCGAGACTCCCATGCTCCAGCTGGTGCACGGCGGCGCGGCGGCACGGCCGTTCGAGACCCACCTCAACGCGTTCGACCAGGACATGACCCTGCGGATCGCCACGGAGCTCTACCTCAAGCGCGCCGTGGTGGGCGGGATCGACAAGGTCTTCGAGATCGGCCGGGTCTTCCGCAACGAGGGCGTGGACTCCTCCCACAGCCCCGAGTTCACCACCCTGGAGGCGTACGAGGCCTACGGGGACCAGTTCACGATGGCGGAGCGGATCAGGGAGATCATCCAGGAGTGCGCCCGCGTGCTCGGTGTGGAGGGCATCGACACCCCGCAGGGCCGCATCGAGCTGTTCGGCGAGTGGGCCTGGGTGCCCGTGTACCCGGGCCTGTCCGAGGCCGTGGGGCGCACCGTCACGCCCGAGACCCCTGTCGCGGAGCTGCGGGAGCTCGCGGCGGAACGCGGGATCGCCGTGAACCCCGCGTGGGATGCGCAGAAGCTCGTCATGGAGCTCTTCGAGGAGATCGTGGAGCCCACCCTGCTCCAGCCCACGTTCGTGTACGACTACCCGCCGGCCGCCCAGCCCCTCGCGCGTCCGCACCGCAGCCAGCCGGGACTGATCGAGGCGTGGGACCTCATCATCGGCGGCATGGAGCGCGGCACAGCCTTCTCCGAGCTCGTGGACCCCGTGGTGCAGCGGGAACGACTCGTGGAGCAGTCCCGGCTCGCGGCGGCCGGTGACGACGAGGCCATGCAGCTGGACGAGGACTTCCTGCGCGCACTGGAGCACGGCGCTCCCCCCATGGGTGGCCTGGGTCTGGGCCTGGACCGGCTCATCATGCTGTTCACAGATCTGGGGATCCGGGAAACCATTCTCTTCCCGCTCATGAAACCCGAGTGAGCCCCGCGCGGGCATTCCCGCGCCCAGGAACCGTCCAGTCCCGGAGAGGATCATCACCACCATGGAATACCTGGCAGTCTTCGCCCCCTCTCTCGGTGTGGGGGTGGTGTTCTACCTGATCATGCGGTGGTTGCTGCGCGGCGACAGGGCGGAACGCGGTGCCCAGAAGGACGCCCAGGAGGATGCCGAGCAGTGGTACCGCGCGGTGCAGGAGCGTGAGGGGGAGAACACCCCCTTCGGCAGCACGGAGGAAAACCCCCGCGCGCAGCGCGGCCTGGGACTGCGGGGCAGCATTCCCATTCGTGATTCATCCGAGGACCACAATCGCGGGAAATAGCCCGTGATGACATTCCTGCAATGCCGTGCAATGATGGACGCAGTGATTCAGCAATAGATCTCTCTCCCCGCGCGAACCGGGTATTCACCCCCGCGTTGATCCCAGCGGCATTTGCGGGAATACACGGTCCGGCAGCCGGGACGAGATCCTGTGTTTCACCTCACACCATTGACGTGCAAGTGCGCACAATTCGACGAGACAGCCCGCGGGGCGTTTGGAGGAGCTGACCATGGCTCAGACCGTGAAAATCATCCTGGAAGACGACATCGACGGTGGCGAGGCCAACGAGACCGTGCGTTTCGGCCTCGACGGCGGCCAGTACGAGATCGACCTCAGCTCCGAGAACGCCACCAAGCTGCGTGACGCGCTGCGCCCCTACGTGGCGGCGGGCCGCCGGGCCACGTCCTCCGCGAAGGGGGCCCGCAGCTCGGGGACCACCACGCGCCCGAGCCGCTCCGGCAACCCCGAGACCCCCAAGATCCGCGCCTGGGCCAAGGAGCAGGGCCTGCAGGTCTCGGACCGCGGCCGCATCCACCAGGACATCCAGGACAAGTACTACGCCGCCCACAACGGCTGAGGTCTCCCGCACGTCGCCCGGTGGAAGCACCGCGCGGCGCGCGGTGTGACACCCGGGCCGCCCGGGAATACCGCAGATCCTGCCGCACCGGCCGGAATGCGCCAGAGATGGCGCGTTCCGGCCGCTGCTGTTCCCGGCCCCGGATGGGAACGGTAATCGCGGCCCCGCCGCACCGGAAAACGCGGATATCGCTGAGAGCCGCACACCGTGCGCCAGTGGCGAACAGTGCCCATGGCGGCGAATCGGGTGCCTAGCATCGTGGGCAGAGATCAATGAAGGAGTATCCATGTTCGAACGCTTCACCGACCGTGCCCGCCGGGTGGTCGTGCTGGCCCAGGAAGAGGCCAGGATGCTCAACCACAACTACATCGGGACCGAGCACCTGCTGCTCGGCCTGATCCACGAGGGGGAGGGCGTTGCCGCCAAGGCCCTCGACTCCATGGGGATCACCCTGAGCGCCGCGCGGGAGCAGGTCCAGGACATCATCGGCCCGGGGCAGCAGGCCCCCTCGGGCCACATCCCGTTCACGCCCCGCGCCAAGAAGGTGCTGGAGCACTCGCTGCGCGAGGCGCTGCAGCTGGGGCACAACTACATCGGCACCGAGCACATCCTGCTCGGCATCATCCGCGCCGGCGAGGGCGTGGCCTCCCAGGTGCTGGTCAAGCTCGGGGCGGAGCCCGCCAAGGTGCGGGCCACGGTCCTGGAGCTGATCTCCGGCTACCAGTCCGGCAGCTCCGGTGGCGAGAAGGAGGCCGCCGGTGTGGGCGGCGGTGGCCGTGCGGAGGGCACCCCTGCGGGCTCCGCCGTGCTGGACCAGTTCGGCCGCAACCTCACGGCCGCGGCGCGCGAGTCCAAGCTGGACCCCGTCATCGGGCGCTACCGCGAGATGGAGCGCGTCATGCAGGTCCTCTCGCGCCGCACCAAGAACAACCCCGTGCTGATCGGCGAGCCGGGCGTGGGCAAGACCGCGGTGGTCGAGGGGCTCGCCCAGGCCATCGTGCGCGGAGACGTGCCCGAGACCCTCAAGGACAAGCAGCTCTACACGCTGGACCTCGGCTCCCTGGTGGCCGGTTCCCGCTACCGCGGTGACTTCGAGGAGCGCCTGAAGAAGGTGCTCAAGGAGATCCGCACGCGCGGGGACATCATCCTGTTCATCGACGAGATCCACACCCTGGTGGGCGCGGGTGCCGCCGAGGGCGCGATCGACGCCGCCTCGATCCTCAAGCCCATGCTGGCCCGCGGTGAGCTGCAGACCATCGGTGCCACCACGCTGGACGAGTACCGCAAGCACATCGAGAAGGACGCCGCGCTGGAGCGCCGCTTCCAGCCCATCCAGGTGGACGAGCCCTCCGAGGCCCACGCCGTGGAGATCCTCAAGGGGCTGCGGGACAAGTACGAGGCGCACCACCGGGTGTCCATCTCGGACGAGGCCCTGGAGTCCGCGGTCAGCATGTCCGCTCGCTACGTCTCGGACCGGTTCCTCCCGGACAAGGCCATCGACCTGATCGACGAGGCCGGTGCCCGGCTGCGCATCAAGCGCATGACGGCCCCGCCCGAGATCAAGGCCCTGGACGAGCGCATCGCGGAGACCAAGAGCGCCAAGGAAGCCGCGATCGAGGACCAGGACTACGAGAAGGCTGCCTCCCTGCGCGACACCGAGCAGAAGCTCATCGCGGAGAGGGACGAGAAGGACACGGCCTGGCGCGAGGGCGACGACCAGATCTCCGAGGTCACCCCCGAGGTCATCTCCGACGTCCTCTCGGCGTCCACGGGCGTGCCCGTGTACAAGCTGTCCGAGGAGGAGTCCGGCCGCCTGCTGCACATGGAGGACGAGCTGCACAAGCGCGTCATCGGGCAGAACGAGGCCATCAAGGCCCTGTCCCGCTCCATCCGGCGCACGCGTGCGGGTCTGAAGGACCCGCGTCGTCCCGGGGGCTCGTTCATCTTCGCCGGGCCCACCGGTGTGGGCAAGACCGAGCTGGCCAAGGCGCTCGCCGAGTTCCTGTTCGGTGACGAGGACGCCCTCATCACGCTGGACATGTCCGAGTACCAGGAGAAGCACACCGTCTCGCGGCTCTTCGGTGCCCCTCCGGGCTACGTGGGCTACGAGGAGGGTGGCCAGCTGACCGAGAAGGTCCGCCGCAAGCCGTTCTCCGTGGTGCTCTTCGACGAGGTGGAGAAGGCCCACCAGGACCTCTTCAACTCCCTGCTGCAGATCCTCGAGGACGGTCGTCTCACCGACTCGCAGGGCCGCGTGGTGGACTTCAAGAACACCGTGATCATCATGACCACGAACCTGGGCACCCGGGACATCTCCCGCACCGTTCCCGTGGGCTTCCAGGCCAGCGGTGACGCCGCCACGTCCTACGACCGGATGCAGGCCAAGGTGCAGGAGGAGCTCAAGGAGCACTTCCGCCCCGAGTTCCTGAACCGCGTGGACGAGATCATCGTGTTCCCGCAGCTGAGCGAGTCCGAGATCGTCCAGATCGTGGACCTGTTCGTGGCCCGGCTGCAGCAGCGGCTGCGCGAGCAGGACATGTCCATCACGCTCACGGACGAGGCGAAGAAGCTCGTGGCGAGCAAGGGCTACGACCCCGCCATGGGCGCCCGTCCGCTGCGGCGCACCATGCAGCGCGAGATCGAGGACCAGCTCTCCGAGCGGATCCTGTTCGGGGAGATCGCCTCGGGCGAGAAGATCACGGTGGGCGTCGAGGGCGAGGGCGACGCCGCCACGTTCACGTTCGCCTCCACGCCCATGTCCGAGCTGTCCGACGAGGAGATCCAGGAGATCGAGAACACCCCGACCCTCTCGGACCGCGACGACAGCCAGTCCGGCAAGGACGTCCCGCGGGCACCGCACACCGGCGGGGACACCGGCGGCGGGGCGGCCCAGGCGCAGGCCTGATCCCGCGGCGCTGACGCCCTGCCGAGGCGCGGGGCGCGGTCACGACGAGCGGGCGGCGTCGTCCACCACCACGGTGGACGACGCCGCCCGGTCGCGCATTCCGGGACGGCCTGCGGGCGCACGGGGCGGCGGGCACCGTGGCCCCGCGTACAGTCGGAACCATGGCTGAGATACGCATCCGTCCCGCGAGGACGTCCGACGTGCACGGCATCAAGGAGCTCGTGGCTCCCATGGCGGCCGAGCGCATCCTGATCACCAAGGACACCGTCACGTACTACGAGAGCATCCAGGAGTTCGTGGTCGCGGAGGACGAGTCCGGCACCCTGGTGGGCTGCGGGGCGCTGCACGTGATGTGGGAGGACCTGGCGGAGGTGCGCACCCTGGCCACGTCCCCGGCGGCACGCGGTCACGGTGTGGGAACGCGGATGCTACGCGAGCTGATGGCCCGCGCCGAACGGCTGGGGGTCAGCCGCGTCTTCTGCCTCACGTTCGAGGTGGGCTTCTTCGCGGCTCACGGCTTCGAGGTCATGGCCAACCAGGAGACGATCCCCGCCGAGGTGTTCGGCGAGCTGCTGCGCTCCCACGACGAGGGCGTGGCGGAGTTCCTGGACCTCGCGCGCGTGAAGCCCAACACGCTGGGCAACACGCGGATGATCCGGTCCCTCAGCCCGGGAGCCTGATCCCCGCCGGCTCCTCTGCCGCCAGACCGTCGGCCAGCAGCCCGGCCAGGGCCCGTTCTCGTTGCTCCGTGGGCGCATCCAGCCGCCACAGCGCACCGAGCCGTTCCACCACCACGTCCGGGGGCGCACTGTGCCCGGCCGCGAGCTGCTCGGAGCCGGCGAGGTCCGTGAGGAGCAGGGGCCTGGGCACGGGGTCCTGGGCGGCCCGCAGCACGGCCATCACGGCGCCGCGCACCTGGCGGTCGGTGCCCTGCCACGACTGGCCGCGGGGCTTCTCCGCCGCGGGCGGGCTGCCGGCGGCCACCCACGCGCACTCGTCCCGCACGGGACACTGCCCGCACCGGGGTGCCCGGGCGGTGCACACGAGCGCACCGAGCTCCATGACCGCCTGGTTCCACGCCACGGACCCGGCCACGTCCTCGGGCATCACGGCCTCTGCCAGCCGGTTCTCCGCCGCGGTCAGGGAGCGCGCGGGCAGGGCGTGGCCGGTGAACAGCCGCGCGTGCGCCCTGCGGATGTTGGTGTCCACCACGGTGTGGCGCTGCCCGAACGCGAAGACCGCCACGGCGGCCGCGGTGTAGGCGCCGATCCCGGGCAGGGCGAGCAGCTCGGCGTGGTCCTCGGGCACACGTCCGCCGTGGATGTCCCGGATGCGCTGGGCCGCCGCGTGCAGCCGCAGCGCGCGGCGGGGATAGCCCAGCCGGTCCCAGGCCCGCACGACATCCGCGGGACTCGCCGCCGCGAGGTCCGTGGGCTCGGGCCACCGCTGGAGCCACCGGGTCCACACCGGCAGCACCCGCACCACGGGCGTCTGCTGCAGCATGATCTCACTGACCAGAACGCCCCACGGGGTGCGGTCCGGGGCGCGCCACGGCAGGTCCCGCGCCTCGCGCCCGTACCACTCCACCACCGCCCGGTGCAGGCGCGGCAGGGATCTCGGAGCGGGGGTTTCGGCGTTCGGGTTCATCACCGTCCACGGTAGCCTGGAGCCCATGGCTTCCCACGGCTCCGAGCACCACGATCCGCGCACGTCCCCCGCTGACCGGGACCCGGAGACCCGGCTCCCGGACCACGTCTACCGGCGACGCCGCCTGGTGGCGCTCGCGGTGCTCGTGGTCCTGGTCCTCCTGCTCGTGTGGGGTGTGGCGGCCGGGGTGCGCGCGGTCACCGGTTCCGGAAGCGCTGACGACGCCGCGCCGCAGGCCGCCCAGGAACCGGCGGTCTCGCCCACCGCGGAGGCCGGACCGCAGGAGAAGTTCGGTGACTTCACCCCGCGCCCGGACCCCTCCGGATCCGCCTCCTCCTCCGGCTCGCCCGCGCCCAGCGCGAGCAGCTCCGCCGCCCCGGAGTGCGGGGCCGATCTCTCCGTGACCGCGTCCACGGACAGGGAGTCCTACCCGGCCAAGGAGCAGCCGGTTCTCGCCATGACCCTCGAGAACACCGGGGATCACCCCTGCAGGGTCAACGCGGGGAGCAGGAGCATGACCTTCACTGTGGTGTCGGGAGCGGACACCGTGTTCGACTCCCGCCACTGCGCCGCGGCGGGCGAGGACCGGAGCATCACCCTCAACGCGGGGCAGAAGGAGACCGCCAGGCTCCCCTGGAACCGGGGGCGCACGGCGGAGGGCTGTCCGGCGGGCCAGGGAGAGGCGCGCGCGGGCTACTACAAGCTCACCGCGTCCCTGGGGGACACCACGAGCGAACCCGCGGCCTTCGTCCTGGAGTGATCCACGGCGTCCCGGGCCCCGCGTCCGAGCGGTCCCACGCACGCCCGGCGCCTCGCCTGTGCGGCCCGACGCGTGCCCGGTCCAAGGTTTGCTCGGTCACATGCGCGTTCGGCCCGACGCCCGCCCGGTCCCGGGCGCGGAGGCACTGGCTCGTGGGGCCTCACCTGCCGAGCCGCGAGCCCTATGAGCCCTGCCCGCCGAGCGGCCGTGACGCTCAACTGCGCCCACTGAACCGCGGGTGAGTGCCGCCCGCCGGCAGCAGCGCCGGGGGAGATGAGCGGGGTGCTCACATGAAGCGGTCCAGCAGGCTCGTCTCAGCCATCCGGGACAGGGACTCGCGCACGGTGCGCGCACGCTGCTCGCCGATGCCCTCCACGGACATCAGGTCCTCCAGGTTGGCGGCCATGAGGGACTGGAGACCGTCGAACTGGGACACGAGCCGCTTGGCCACGGCACCGGGCATGGACTTGATCCCCTCCAGCAGCCGGTAGCCGTGGGGGTGCAGGTCCGTCTCCAGTGTGGCCTGGGGCCCGGTGAGACCCGCGGCCACCGCGACCTTCTGCAGGTCGATGAGCTCCGCCGGGGAGAGTTCCGCGAGCTGGTCGAGGCAGCCGGCGATCACCTCGGGGGCCGTGGCCTCCGGGAGGTAGTCCCGCAGCACCACGTCCGGGCCCGGTCCGTTGCCCGCCGTGAGCTCCTCGAGCTGCAGGGAGATCAGGCGGCCGTCCGCGCCGAGCTCCAGCACGTACCACGCGATCTCCTCGGAGATCCGGCGCACCATCTCCATGCGCTGCAGGGTGAGTGCCACGTCGCGGACGGTCACCGCCGCCTCGATCTCCAGGGCCGAGAGGCTGCCCAGTACCTGCTCCAGCCGGTTGCTGTAGTGCTCGAGGGTCTGCAGGGCCTGGTTGGCACGGGCCATGATGGCCTGGGAGCCCTCGATCGCGTAGCGGTGCTCGTTCTTGTAGATGGTGATCACGCTCATGGAGGCGCTCACCGAGATCACGGGCACCCCGGTCTGCTTGGCCGTGCGCTCCGCCGAGCGGTGCCGGGTGCCGGACTCCTGGGTGGGAATCCCCGCGTCCGGCATGAGCTGGACCCCGGCCTTGAGGATGCGGGTGGCGTCCCTGTCGCACACGATCGCCCCGTCCATCTTGGCGAGCTCGCGGAGCTTGGTGGGGGTGAAGTCGGTGTCGATGTCGAAGCCCCCGGAGCACAGCGACTCCACCGAGCGGTCGAAGCCCAGGACGATCAGGGCGCCGGTGCGGCCCCGGAGGATGCGTTCCAGCCCGGTCCGCAGCTCGGTGCCGGGGGCGACCCTGGCGAGGGTCTTGCGCAGGGCGCTTTCGCGAGAGTTCACCACGGCCTCATTCTACGGGCGGGCAGCGGCCGCACCCGCCGGCCCCACGGACTCCGACGGGCCGTGCCCGCACCAGCCCCGCCGGCCCGTACCTGGGCTCGACCCCTCCCGCCGACGCCAACCCGCCCCGGCCCGCCCGGGCACCGTCGCCGGTCCACCGAACGGTCCCGTGCGACGTGCGCCCGCCGCGGGACTAGGCCGGACGGGGTGGGAAGAGCAGCTCCATGGCCTGGCCCACCGTGGTGACCTCCCGCACGGAGAACCCGGTCGGGATCTTTCCGGGACCGCTGGGGGAGGCGGGCACCACGGCGTGGGTGAAGCCGAGCCGGGCCACCTCCTGGATACGGCGGTTGATCTCCGGCACGGGCCGGACCTCCCCGGCCAGCCCGATCTCGCCGAAGCACACGAGGCGCTGCGGCAGCGGGCGGTCCTGGGCCGCCGAGGCCAGGGCCATGCACACCGCGAGGTCCGTGGCGGGTTCCGTGAGCCGCACACCGCCCACGGTGGACACGTAGCAGTCCATGGATGCGAGGGCGACGCCCGCGCGGCGCTGCAGCACCGCGAGGAGCATGGCCACCCTGGAGCTGTCCAGCCCGGAGGTGGCCCGGCGGGGCTGCGCGGTGCTGGACCTGTCCAGCAGCGCCTGCACCTCGGCGAGCAGGGGGCGTCGCCCCTCCACGGTGACGCTCAGGCACGTTCCCGCCACCGGCACGGGCGTGCGCGAGACGAAGAGGCCGGAGGGGTCGGAGACGGAGCGGATGCCGTTCTCCTCGAGGTCGAAGCACCCCACCTCGTCCGTGGGCCCGAAACGGTTCTTCACGGCGCGCAGCAGCCGGATGCGCGAGTGCTTGTCCCCCTCGAACTGGCACACCACGTCCACCAGGTGCTCCAGCAGTCGAGGCCCGGCGATCGAGCCCTCCTTGGTCACGTGGCCCACCAGCAGGGTGGTCATGTTCCGGGTCTTCGCGGCGTGGATGAGGCTCGCGGCCACCTCCCGCACCTGGCTCACACCACCGGCCGAGCCCTCGATCTCGGGGCTGGCCAGCGTTTGCACGGAGTCCACGACCAGCAGCTCCGGGGACAGCGCCTCCACCTGGGCGAGGGCGGCCGAGAGGTCCGACTCCGCTGCGAGGTAGAGGGAGTCCGAGAGCGCGTTGATCCGCTCCGCCCGCAGCTTCACCTGGGCCGCGGACTCCTCACCGGTCACGTACAGCACCGTGCGCGGGGACGCCCCGCCGGCGACCTTCGCGGCGGCGTCCAGCAGCAGCGTGGACTTGCCCACGCCGGGCTCTCCTGCCAGCAGGATCACCGCTCCGGGGACCAGCCCGCCCCCGAGCACACGGTCCAGCTCCTGGACGTGGGTGGGGGTGAACTGCGCCACGGAGGAGTCCACCGCGACAATGGGCTGCGCGGGTGCGGCCACCGTGCTCGCGGCCCGGGTGCGTCCCAGCTCGCGGTCCGAGCCCGTCTCCTGGACGGTGCCCCACGCCTGGCACTCCCCGCAGCGGCCCACCCACTTGGCCGTGGTCCAGCCGCACTCGGAGCAGCGGTAGGTGGTGGACTGCTTGCGGGTCTTGGTGGCCATGGCACCACGGTAGGCACCCGCTCCGACGCGCAGAAGCGGCCGGGAGCGACGTCGTGCGCGGCAGTGGGAGCCGGACCGCGCCGGGCACCGTGTCCCGCGCGGAACCGCGGCCACGGCGCGTCCAGGGCTCGGGCCGGCGCAGGCCAAGCCGCCCTGGGCGGCGCCGTGCGGCCTCGGCGTGTCCAGGGCTCGGGCGTCGGTGCCGCGGGTCGCGGGTGGGGGGCGACGTCGCTCGGCGGCGTCCGAGGCCCGGGCTCAGCGCCGCTCGAGTGCGGGCAGGTGCCTGGCGGCCGCCTCGTGCGAGACCCCGGTGGCCTCGAGCAGGTCCACCACCATGGGCCGCAGCAGCAGCACGAGGGCCTCGCCCTCCATGGTGCGGATGCCCATGGCCCCCGGCTCCAGCCGCGCGGCCACCGAGAACAGCTCGTTGCGGGTCTGGCGCAGGTAGCTCTCCCGGCTCTGGGCGTGGCCCTCACCCAGGGCGTGCCCGAGGCTGAGGACGGCGTCGGAGAGGTCCGCGAGGGCCTCGGAGAGGGAGGTCACGGCGTCGTCGGCCAGGGTGACACGGTTGAGCACGGAGGCCAGGCGGCGCGCGAAGACCCGGGAGTTGCGCACCGCGAGGTCCAGGTACCGGATGCTCTCCGCGAGGTCCTCGATCTCCCTGCGGTGGCGGCGGTACAGCGGGGACGCGTGCACGATCTCCTTGGAGCCGGTGAGACCCGTGCGCACCGAGTCCACGAGCGGCTGGGTCTGGCGCCCTCGCACCAGCGCGTGCCACGCGAGCCGGGAGTCCGTGTCCGCCACGGCCCGCGAGCAGTCCGAGAGCATCCGCGTGAACTCGCTGATCAGCGCGCTGAGGTCCTGACGGGGCTCACGGCGTGGGTCCTGGGGCACCACGTAGGCCAGCAGCAGGGCGCACAGGCACCCCACCACGGCGTCCAGGGAACGCGCGAACACGCCGTCCTGGGACGGGGGGAGCAGGACCACCAGGACGGACTGCAGGCCCATCTGCGTGGTGAAGATGGCGCCGTTGTCCAGGAACCGGGCCAGCAGCAGCGAGACCAGCAGCACCACGGCCGCCTGCCACTCCCCGGGGCCCAGCACGTGGATCAGCAGGTCCCCCATGACGATCCCGAGCGTGCAGCCGATCGAGACCTCCAGGACCCGCCGGTACCGCAGCCCGCCCTTGGCGTAGCCCAGGGAGACGAGGGCGGCGGTGGCCGCGAAGATGGGACCGTGGTGGCCCAGCACCCGCTCGGCGATGATGTAGGCGCCCACGGCGGCCACGGTCATCTGGACGGCCTGGAAGACTCCCGACGTCATGCGCGCCCAGCCGGTGCGGCTGCGGTGCGTGACGTGGGCGGTGGCACGACCGAGGCGGGAGCGGGCTGAAGCTGCTTCCGAGGACGCCATGTCCCCATCCTAGGCGCGCAAGGAGGGCGCCCTTCGCCCGGTGCGTGCGGCGGCCGTTGCCGGGGCCCGGCAGTTGTTAATCGCCCGTTCACCTTGGTGGCCGAATCTGGCAACATCCGGTGCCTACCGTGAGCGCGGGCGCGCCGCGAGTGCGGCGTCGACGAGCGCCGGGCTGCGGCGTCTCCCACCCACCGGATCCGCCGGTACACGCTTTCGAAGGAGAAACAGTGAAGGTTTCGCACGTCGGCCGTTCGGCCGCAGTTCTGGCCATTGGTGCCCTCGCCCTGACCGCTTGCGGTTCCGACAACCCCACGGGCAGCAGCGGTGGGGGCGGCGGCGAGAGCAGCGGTGTGAAGGGCACCCTCACCGGCGTGGGCGCCTCCTCCCAGCAGGCGGCGATGACCGCGTGGCAGAACGGTTTCCAGTCCTCCAACAGCGGCGCCACCATCCAGTACTCCCCGGACGGCTCCGGGGCCGGCCGCAAGGCCTTCCTGGCGGGCGGCGCGAACTTCGCCGGCTCGGACGCCTACCTCTCGGAGAAGGAGCTGCCGGAGGCCAAGAAGCAGTGCGGCGACGCCGGCGCCATGGACCTGCCCGTGTACGTCTCCCCGATCTCCGTGGCCTTCAACCTGCCCGGCGTGGAGTCCCTCAACCTGGACGCGCCCACCATTGCCAAGATCTTCAAGGGCGAGATCAAGAAGTGGAACGCCGAGGAGATCAAGAAGCAGAACCCGGACGCCAAGCTTCCGGACACCGCGGTCACCGTGGTGCACCGCAGCGACGACTCCGGCACCACCGAGAACTTCACGGACTACCTCAGCAAGGCCGCGCCCCAGGACTGGACCGACGAGCCGGACCAGGCCTGGCCGTCGAAGTACGCCGCGGAGAACAACAAGGGCACCTCCGGCGTGGTCAAAACCACGTCCAGCACCGAGGGTGCGGTGACCTACGCCGACTCCTCCGCCGTGGGGAACCTGGGCACCGCGGCCATCAAGGTGGGCGACACGTACGTCAAGCACTCGCCCGAGGCCGCCTCGAAGGCCGTGGAGGTCTCCCAGCAGGTCGAGGGCCGTGGCGAGCACGACATGGCCATCGAGATCGCACGCGACACCAAGGAGGCGGACGCGTACCCGCTCGTGCTGGTGTCCTACCACATCGTGTGCTCCCAGTACGACTCCAAGGAGACCGCGGACCTCGTGAAGGCCTTCGAGTCCTACGTGATCTCCGAGGACGGCCAGAAGGCCGCAGCGGACTCCTCCGGCTCGGCTCCGCTGTCCCCGGCGCTGCGGGACAAGGCCAAGGCGGCCGTGGACACCATCTCCGCGAAGGGCTGATCCACCCCGGTCACCGTGAGTGCGGCGTCGGCGCGTTCTGAGCGCCGACGCCGCGCCCACGTCCGCGGCCGTTCCACCCGCGCCACGTCCTAGGCTGGACGATGGCCCTGCCCAGCGCTCACCCCACCCGTACGAAGGGACTGGTTCATGTCCACCACCGTCAGCACAGAGAAGCCGGGGACCTCGTCCTCGGCGGCCGGCCGTGCCGGTGACTCCGTCTTCTCCGGGCTCAGCCTGGCAGCCGGCATCCTGATCCTCGTGGTCCTCGCCGCCGTGGCGATGTTCCTGTTCCTGCAGGCGGTCCCCACGTTCACCGCCGCCCCCGGGGACGTGACGGGGGGCAAGGGCTTCTTCGCCTACATCTGGCCGCTCGTCGTGGGAACGCTGATCGCGGCTCTGATCGCCCTGCTCATCGCCACTCCGGTGGGGATCCTGGTGGCCCTCTACATCTCCCACTACGCACCGGCCAGGGTGGCCAAGCCCGTGGGGTACGTGATCGACCTGCTCGCGGCCATCCCGTCCGTGATCTACGGCGCGTGGGGTGCCACGGTGCTGGCCCCGGCGCTCGTCCCGCTGTACACCTGGCTCACCGGGTACCTGGGGTTCATCCCGTTCTTCGGCGGCCCCGCGTCCCAGACGGGAAAGACCATGCTCACCGCGGGCGTGGTGCTGGCCATCATGATCCTGCCGATCATCACCTCCATGTCCCGTGAGATCTTCACGCAGACGCCCAAGCTGCACGAGGAGGCCGCCCTGGCGCTCGGCGCCACGCGCTGGGAGATGATCCGGATGTCGGTCCTGCCGTTCGCGCGGCCCGGGATCATCTCCTCGATCATGCTGGCCCTGGGCCGTGCCCTCGGCGAGACGATGGCGGTGGCCCTGGTGCTCTCCACGGGCCCGCTGATCCCCTCGCTCATCAAGTCCGGCAACCAGACCATTGCCGCGGAGATCGCCCTGAACTTCCCCGAGGCCTACGGCCTGCGGATGTCCGAGCTGATCGCCGCCGGCCTCGTGCTGTTCCTCATCACCCTGGTGGTCAACATGATCGCTCGCGCCATCATCGCCCGCTACAAGGAATTCTCGGGAGCCAACTGATGTCCACCTCCACCAACTCCCCCGGCGTCTCGCCCGTCCGCCAGTCCAAGCTCACCCGCGGGCAGCGCCCCAAGTGGCTGATCCCCGTGATCGGCGTGGCCGCGGTCGTGGCGGGGGCCGCGATCGCCTCGCTCATCGGCTTCAGCATCGCCCTCTGGGCGCTGTTCGCCGCGGTGATCTTCCTGGTCGTGGGGCCCCTCGCGGTGACCGCGGTCGAGGGGGGCCGCGCGGGTGCCGACTCCCTGATGACGTTCCTGGTCTACACGGCCTTCATCCTGGCCGTGATCCCCCTGGTCTCCGTGATCTGGACGGTGCTGGTGAACGGGGTCCCGGGCCTGACCGCGGACCTGCTCACCACGTCCATGAACGGTGTGACCGGCTTCCAGGACAACAAGGCCGGTGCTCCCGGCGAGGTGGTGGGCGGCGCCTACCACGCCATCGTGGGCACCGTCTCCATCACGTTCTGGGCCACGCTGATGTCCGTGCCCGTTGGACTGCTCACGGCCGTGTACCTCGTGGAGTACTCCCGCGGGGGCTGGCTGGGCAGGGCCATCACGTTCTTCGTGGACGTCATGACGGGCATCCCCTCCATCGTGGCGGGTCTGTTCGCGGCGGCGCTGTTCGGCATGGTCTTCGGTCCCTCCACCCGCACGGGGTTCGTCGCCGCGGTGGCGCTGACCGTGCTGATGATCCCCACGGTGGTCAAGAACACCGAGGAGATGCTGCGGATCGTGCCCAACGAGCTGCGCGAGGCGTCCTACGCGCTGGGTGTGCGCAAGTGGCGGACCATCCTCAAGGTGGTCATCCCCACTGCCATCTCCGGCATCGCCTCCGGCGTGACCCTCGCGATCGCCCGCGTGATCGGGGAGACCGCGCCGCTGCTGGTCACGGCGGGCTTCGCCACGGCCATCAACTGGAACTCGTTCTCCGGCTGGATGACCACGCTGCCCACGTTCATCTACTACCAGATCATGAACCCCACCTCGCCCACGAACCCGGACCCCTCCCTGCAGCGGGCCTGGGCCGCAGCGCTGATCCTCATCGTGATCGTGATGCTGCTCAACCTCGTGGCGCGCCTGATCGCCCGGGCGTTCGCTCCCAAGACCGCCGGCCGCTGAGCGCCGACCGACCTGACCGAAGGACAAAGAACCATGTCGAAACGCATCGACGTCGAACACCTCAACGTCTACTACGGGGACTTCCTGGCGGTCCAGGACGTCAGCATGAACATCGAGCCCCGCTCCGTGACGGCGTTCATCGGACCCTCGGGCTGCGGCAAGTCCACCTTCCTGCGCACGCTGAACCGCATGCACGAGGTGATCCCGGGGGCGTACGCCGAGGGCAAGGTGCTGCTGGACGGCGACGACCTGTACGGCAAGGGCGTGGACCCGGTGACCGTGCGCTCCATGGTGGGCATGGTGTTCCAGCGCCCCAACCCGTTCCCCACCATGTCCATCCGGGACAACGTGCTCGCCGGGGTGAAGCTCAACAACAAGCGGATCTCCAGCAGCGAGGCGGACGAGCTCGTGGAGAGCTCCTTGCGCGGCGCGAACCTGTGGAACGAGGTCAAGGACCGGCTCAACAAGCCCGGCTCCGGCCTCTCCGGCGGACAGCAGCAACGACTGTGCATTGCCCGCGCCATTGCGGTGAAACCGGAGGTGATCCTCATGGACGAGCCCTGCTCCGCGCTGGACCCCATCTCCACACTCGCGATCGAGGATCTCATCAACGAGATCAAGACCGACTACACCGTGGTGATCGTGACCCACAACATGCAGCAGGCCTCACGCGTCTCGGACAAGACCGCGTTCTTCAACATCGAGGGCACGGGCAAGCCGGGCCGTCTGATCGAGTACGCGCCCACGTCCGAGATCTTCAACACCCCGCAGAAGAAGGAGACCGAGGACTACGTCTCCGGCCGCTTCGGCTGATAAGCCCGCCTCCGGGTCGAGAGCACGCCAGGCGGGCCGCCCGCCACGACGACGCCACTGCGGGGACCTCGCGGTGGCGTCGTCGTGGGCCGGCGAGAACGGAACTCAGGCCGCGGGCGCCGGGACGAGCGGGGAGACGGCCAGGAAGAGGACCGCGGAGACCAGCCCGCAGACGGGCACCGTGACCAGCCACGTGGCGATCACGCGCAGCAGGGTGGCGTGGTAGACGGTGCGGAAGCGCTGGGCGGAACCGGCCCCCAGAATGGCCGCGGTGCTCGTCTGGGAGCTGGACAGCGGGATGGGGGAGAGGAAGCCGCCCACGAACAGCAGGGCGCCGGAGACCGTCTGCGCCACGGCACCGCGCAGCGGGTCCAGGGAGACCACCCGCGAGGACAGCGTGTAGGCGATCCGCCAGCCACCCAGCAGCGTCCCGAACGCAAGGCACAGCCCCACCACCACCGGCAGCCACACGGGGATGCTCTCCCGGGAGAACCCGGCGCCCACCGTGAGCAGCAGGACGAGCATGATCCACAGGGTGCGCCGGGCGTGCTGGATGCCGTGGCCGAAGTGGATCGCGGCGGCCCCGGTGGCCTGCACCACGCCCGCACGGAAGTTCACGCGACCCGGGGTCTCGTGCTGGAGCAGGTGCACCAGGGGAACGACCGCCACGAAGGCCAGGCCGAAGGCGATCACGGGTGCCACGAGCATGGGGACCAGGATGTGCCACGAGAAGTAGGGGCCCAGGGGCAGCTGGTTCTGGTGCAGGTCCACGGCGCGCGCGCCCAGCAGCGCACCGACCGCCGCACCGCCGAAGGCGGCGGTGGAGGAGGACGGCATGCGCCACCACCAGGTGAGCAGGTCCCAGCCGACTGCCGTGACCAGGGCGCACAGCAGCACCACGGTGCCCACGGTGTCGAGTGGCACGGGGATCTCGAAGGTGATCATCCGGTGCAGCACCAGCCCCACCACCAGGGCCCCCGCGAAGTTGAACACCGCACCCAGCCACAGGGCCACCCGGGGTGTGAGGGCGTTGAACCGCACGGGCAGGGCCACCGCGTTGGACGCGTCGTGGAAACCGTTGACCACGGTGAACACCAGGGTCAGGGCAATGCCCACGAAGGCCAGGACGTCGGTCATGACGTGTCAGTACTCCGTCACGAGGATCCGGCCCACCTCGGCGGAGACCTGCCCGAGCGCCGCGGCGGCGTCGAAGAGCTGCTGGGCGGTGTCCATGCGGCGGATGGCCTGGCCGGGCTTGAAGTTCTCCAGCAGCTCAGCCCGGTAGGTGCGCTGGGTGCGCTCGGCCTGGCGGGTCAGGCGCATCATCTCGAACCAGTAGTCGTCCAGCTCGTCGAGCCTCGAGAGACGCCCCATGGCCTTGCTGGTCATGTGAGCCATGTGCTGGATGACCGCGAGCTGCTCGGTGGCGTGGGAGCTGGGGCGCTCCACCCGGTACTGCCGGTGCAGCTCCGCGCACCCCACGAGGCCCTGGACGGCACGCAGCAACCAGTGCCCCAGGATGTAGAGGTCCTGGCGGGGGATGGGGACCACGTAGGAGGAACGGGTGGTGGTCATGAGGGAGAAGTACAGGTTGGTGCACTGGTCCTCGGTGTCCAGCAGCTGTGTGATGGGCTGCTCCCACACCTTCTCCACCGAGCCGATGTGCTCGGAGAGCTGCTCCACGGCGGAGATCACGCACTGGGACATCTGCACCAGCAGATCCGTGACGCGCTCGTCCTCCGGGAAGATGCGAAAGGCCATCCGTGCGTCCTCCGGGTTCACGTGCCGTTCAGGTTCGGCGTCATGCTACCGAACAAAGGTGAACCGGGCGGCCGGAACACGGGGCGGGGGAGGGGACGGTGCCGGACCGGGAGCGCCTCTCGGCGGAAGGCCGCTCGTAGCGGCTAAATGATGGAGCCCGGGGCTGCCACGGCCCGACACCTGCCAGAGATTCTACCGCCGGGCCCCCGGCCGGCTCCAACCCGGATCGCCCCGCGCCTCGGCCGGGATCACTCCAGGTGCCCGCGGCGCCACTGTTCGGCGGCGGCCTCGAGCTCCTCGGCGGTGCGCAGCAGACGCGGAATCCGCTCCCAGGGGTCCCGGGTGCGCAGCCCGGCCACGTCCAGGGTGTGCTCCTGGCCCACGGCGATGACCCGGCAGAACGCCGCGAAACGCTCCAGGGCGACGTCGAACTCACCGTGGAACGCGCCGGAGAGGATGGTGTCCGCGACCTCGCAGATCTCTTCCGCGCCCGGCGGGTCCGCGACCCCGGCCACTACGTGCGAGACCTGGGCGGCGTGGCGGCCGGCCGCGAACCAGCGGCTCATGCGCCAGGGATCGGTGCGGGCGGCCGCGCGCAGGGCGTACAGGCGCCAGAGAGCGCCGGGCAGGGAGAGCGCGGGGGCCTCGGCCCACAGCTCCGCGATCCCCTCGAGCCCCTGCTCGTCCGTGAGCCGCACGAGGCGTTCGCGCACCTCGGGGTCCCGTGAGCGCCGTCCCCGCGAGACCAGGGCCTGGGCCGCCAGGTGGGCGGCCTCGGACACGCGCGCGGGGTCCGTCCCGCCCTCGTGGGCCTCGAACTTCTCGGGGGAGAACTTCACGGGTGAGTGGTGGGTGCGGCGTTCGGGCATGCGCCCGAGTGTACGCCGGGGCCACGGCACCGTTCCGAGGGCGCTGTTCGTCCACAGCGGGGCACGACGGCGCTCGGCGCGGACCGCGCCCAGCGTCCCCCGGCAGTGGGCCGGGGTGCAGCGCGGTGGAGGGCGCGGCCGGACCGACCCCGGACCGGGCTGCCCGGAAGCTCCCGGCGACTGGCGCGTGGGGGAGACCGGGCTGCGTCGTCGTCCCGGTCAGTCCGCCGTGTAGGTCTCCCCGGCCTGCTGCCGCCACCGCTCCTCGATGCGGAGCATCGCCTGCTTGCTCACCGCACGCCACCAGCGCAGGGCCAGGCGGGGATCCTCCTCCTCGATGCTCGCAATGGCCTCCGGGGAGAGCCGGTGCGCGGTCACACGGGTCAGTGCCGTGAAACTCACCTGGTAGCGCAGCTCGGTGCCCAGGGCGATCTCGCCGAAGCTCATGCCGGGGCCGATCACCTCGAGCTCCACGCGGTCCCCCTGCGGGGAGCGGCGGGAGACCTCCACGCTGCCGGAGGTCACCATGTACACGCCGTGGAACTTCTGGCCCGTGCGCAGCAGCGTGCTCCCGGCATCCCACTCCACCGCCTCGGTGTGCTCGCGGATCCGGCGGATGTCCTCCTCGTCCAGCGTGCTCAGCAGCTCCGAACGGGTGGAGTGGACCCGGTCCGGCATGCACCCGGGGTCCCCGAACTGCTCCAGGATCCGGTCCTCGGCCCAGGTGAGCGCCTCGGCACGCGTGGCGAACACGGTCAGGGGGTGCTCCATGCCGCGGGTGTGCTCGTTGGACTTCTCCGCGATGAGCACCATGTGGTGGCCCGTGCTCTCCACCTGTTCCGCGGTGCGGGCGAGCATGGGGATCACGAAGCGGGACATGTCGTCCACCTGGCGGATGTCCACCAGCACGTAGTTGGAGCGACGGGCGGCGTCGCGCACCGTGCGCACCGCGGTCTCGGCGCCCGCGAAGCGCAGGTCCCCCTGCAGCTCGATGATCCGTGCGTCCTCGCCGTGGCGCTCCAGGATCTCCGCGGCCGCCTCGTTGCGGCGCACCAGGGACGGTGCCTCCGCCAGCGTGTACTCGGAGCGCACCGTGGAGTGACCGTTGCGCTCCGTGCGGGCGAAGTGCAGGTCCAGGTCCCGGGTGAGCCGCTCGCACGCCGCCACGCCTCGCACCGAGTTCCCGTGGCGGTCCAGCGGCGGGGAGAACACTGCCACCGCGAGCTGGCCGGGCAGCACGGCCACCACACCGCCGCTCACCCCGGACTTGGCGGGCAGCCCCACGCGCAGGGCCCAGCGTCCGGCGTCGTCGTACATCCCGCACGTGCTCATCACCGAGAGCACGTCCGAAACCACCTCGGGCTCCAGGACGCGCTCGCCGGTCACGGGATTGCGGCCGCCCGCGGCAAGGGTGGCGCCCATGCGGGCGAGGTCCACGCAGTTGAGCATCACGGCGCACTGGCCGAAGTAGTCGTCGAGCGCCCCCGTGGGGTCCCCCTCGATGATCCCGCGGGAGGCCAGCAGCCAGCCCAGCGCGCGGTTGCGGTCCCCGGCACGGCGCTCCTGGGCCTGGACGTTCTTGTTCACCCGCAGCCGGCGCCCGGCGCACTTGGAGTAGAGCCGCAGGATCCGCTCCATGCGGGTGCCGTGGGAGGTGTTGCGCACCAGGGAGGTGGCCGCGATCGCACCGGCGTTGATCATGGGGTTGGAGGGGCGCCCGGTGTCCGGCTGCAGGGAGATCTCGTTGAAGGCGTCCCCGCTGGGCTCCACGTCGATCTTCTCGAACACGCCGTCCAGGCCCCGGTCCGTGAGCGCCTGGGCGTACGTGAACGCCTTCGAGATGGACTGGATGCAGAACTCGTGCCTGGTGTCCCCTGCCTGGTAGAGCGCGCCGTCCACCGTGGCCACGGCGATCCCGACGGTGGCGGGGTCCGCGTTCGCGAGCTCGGGGATCGAGGAGTTCACCGCACCGCCCTCCACGGACCGCAGGTCCGCCACGACGTCGCGCAGGTACTCCGTGACGGGGGAGGGACCCAGCTTGGACAGGGGAACGGTGCTCATGGGGTTTTCCTCGGGGATCGGGCGGGCCCTGCCGGGCGGCGGGCTCTCAGCCGTCCACGGTGCGGGTTTCTCGACCACCAGGGTCCCACACCAGCGCCGCTCGGCCCGCCCCGTGCGGGACCCCTCGCGGGATGGCGATGGTCCCGGCCTGCGGTAGAGTGGCCGTGCTCGTCCGCGGGACTCCGCGAGAGCACGCGCCTTTAGCTCAGTTGGTAGAGCAGTGGACTTTTAATCCATGGGTCGTGGGTTCGAGCCCCACAGGGCGCACTCCCCATCCCGCTCCGGTGCCCGCCGGGGCGGGATGCTTCGTGTCCGGGCGAGGCGGTGTCCCGCTCCGCTGCCTCAGAACCGTTCTCCGAAAAGCTCTCCACCCGGCGCACGTCCTCGTCCCCTGGTGCCGACGACGCCGCCGCGTCCCCGGTGCGTCACCGCCCGCCGGGCACGTGGACCAACCGGGAGAGCGCCCACCCCATGAGCGGGCGGTAGGCCGTGAGCACCAGCGCCGGGCCGTGGATCCGGATGCTCGCGCGGGTGCCGCCGCCCGAGGCGGGAGCGACGTCGTGCTCCAGCAGCAGGCGCACAGGGCCGACCCCCACGCGCCAGGACCACGAGCGTCGTGCGGGGTCCACGGCGAGGATGCGGAAGTGGACCGGCAGCACGCCCGCGGCGGTGACGGTCCCGGTGGCACCGGGGGAGAGCACCGGGGAGTCCGCGTCCACGCGTGTCAGGTGCGGTGCCCACTCCGTCCACAGGGGGAGCCAGAGGTAGTGCCGCCACACGTCGCGCGGGTCGGCGGAGCCCCTGCGGGCCACGGTCATCTCCATGGCGTCAGTGTGCCCGAGGAGCCGCGCTGGAACCAGCCGTCCGGGCGCGCTGCCGGCGCAGGCGGGGCTGTCCCCACTTTGCGCTACGAGCATGGGGGGTCCGAGGTGGAGCGGGCGGCCTGCGTGCTTCGGAAAACCGCTCTGACCTGGGAAAACATGAGAAGAGGTCGGCTTGTCCACATAATGGTGTCGCGGCGGCGGTGCCCGGGGGCGCGGTAGAAATCCCTGCGGCACCGTGCCAGCATGAAGACATCGCAACACGGGGATCGACGGTGCTGCGCGGCCATGACCGGGGGGAACACGGGCCGTGCGCACCGCAGCCGGGGCGAACGCCGCCCACGCTGGGGGGCGTGGTCTGTTCGCACCATCCCGTGAGGCGTTGAGTCGGAGCCCGTGCCGGGGGGCACGAGCTCCGAGCGGATCTGATCCGCGCCGGTTGTCGGCGTGTGCGTCCGCTGTGCCGAGAGGTGTCCTTCGGGGGAAGGGTGCCGGGTGCAGCGGGCGCATCACGTTAACCCACCGGCCGGTGCCCGTGACCGCGTTCCGCCGCCCGCAACCCGCCAGTCGCGATGTCCGTGCGTGGCGCCATCCACAACCACGGCACAGGCCTTCTGCGTGTCCGAGGCCCCTGGGACACTCGGAGCATGACCGAGCCCTCGAACGCCGCCGCCCCCTCCCTGCGATCCCGAGCCCTGGAGCACCTGCGCGCGCTCACGGGCAGTCCCGCCGCGGACTTCCACCCGGGACAGTTCGAGGCCGTCTCCGCGCTCGTGGAGGACCACCGCCGCGCGCTCGTGGTGCAGCGCACCGGCTGGGGCAAGTCCGCGGTGTACTTCCTCTCCGCGCTGCTCATGCGGGCGCAGGGGTACGGTCCCACCCTGATCATCTCGCCGCTGCTGGCGCTGATGCGGGACCAGGTGGCCGCCGCCCAGCGGGCGGGAGTGCGGGCCGCGGCCATCTCTTCCGCGAACCCCACCGAGTGGTCGGAGATCTCCGCCGCCCTGGACCGCGGTGAGCTGGATGTCCTGCTCGTGTCCCCGGAGCGGCTCAACAACCCCCGGTTCCGGGAGGAGCAGCTGCCCCGGCTGATGTCCGAGCTGGGCCTGCTGGTGGTGGACGAGGCCCACTGCATCTCGGACTGGGGCCACGACTTCCGCCCGGACTACCGGCGGATCAAGGACATGCTCGCACAGCTGCCGGACTCCGTGGCGGTGCTGGCCACCACGGCCACCGCGAACGAGCGGGTGATCGAGGACGTCCGGGAGCAGCTGGGAGTGGGGTCGGGCTACTGCGGGGAGGTGTTCACGCTGCGGGGCCCGCTGTCCCGCAACTCCCTGCGGCTCGGTGTCCTCCGGCTGCCGTCCACGTCCGTGCGGCTCGCGTGGCTGCTGGAGCACCTGGAGCAGCTGCCCGGCAGCGGGATCGTCTACGCCCTCACCATCGGCGCGGCGGAGGACACCGCCCAGGCTCTCACGGACGCCGGGCACCGGGTGGCCGCGTACACGGGACGCACGGACGCCGCGGAGCGTGAGGAGCTGGAGGCGGCCCTGAAGGAGAACCAGGTCAAGGCCCTCGTGGCCACCTCGGCGCTGGGCATGGGTTTCGACAAACCGGACCTCGGCTTCGTGGTCCATCTCGGTGCGCCGTCCTCGCCCGTGGCCTACTACCAGCAGGTGGGCCGTGCAGGGCGCGCCACGGACAGCGCGGACGTCCTCCTGCTGCCGGGGCGCGAGGACCGGGAGATCTGGGAGTACTTCGCCACGGCGTCCATGCCCACGCAGGACAAGGCCACCGCAGTGCTCACGGCGCTCGCGGAGCACGGCGGGCCGCTCTCGGTGGCGGCGCTGGAGCCCCGGGTCAACATCAAGCGTTCTCCACTGGAGCTGCTCCTCAAGGTCCTCGCGGTGGACGGTGCCGTGGAACGGGTGGGCGGGGGCTGGCAGTCCACGGGCCGGCCGTGGGAGTACGACGCCGCCCGGTACGAGCGCGTGAGCGCGGCCAGGACCGCGGAGCAGCAGGCCATGCTCGACTACCAGACCACGGACGAGTGCCGCATGCAGTTCCTCACCCGGCTGCTGGACGACGCCACGGCGGAGCCCTGCGGCCGGTGCGACGTGTGCGCGGGGGCCTGGTACCCCACGGACGTCCCCTCGGAGGCCTCCGACGCCGCGGCCGCCGCCCTGCACCGGGCGGGGGTTCCCCTGGAGCCCAGGGCGCAGTGGCCCACCGGGATGGACCGGCTGGGCATCCAGGTCAAGGGCAAGATCCCGGAGACGGAGCGTGCCGAACGGGGGCGTGCCCTGGCCCGTCTCACCGATCTCGGGTGGGGCCAGCGGCTGCGGGAGACGCTGCGCACGGACGAGGGTGGGAACCCCATGGACGCCGAGGTCACCGCAGACCTGGGGCGGGCCTGTCTCACGGTGCTGGCGCAGTGGGACTGGCGTGAGCGGCCCACGGCGGTCGTGGCCATGCCGTCCCTGTCCCGGCCGCGCCTCGTGGGCTCCCTCGCACGCGGCATCGCCTCCGCGGGACACCTCCCGTACTGGGGCGCACTGGAGCTCAACCCGGACGTGCCCCGTGGCTCGCACGGCGGCAACAGCGCGTACCGGCTCGCCGAGGTGTGGGACCGCTTCGTGGTGGGCCCAGACCTCTCCGCGCAGCTCGCGGCAGCCCCGCGCGCGAGCATCCTTCTGGTGGACGACCTCGTCGACAGCCGGTGGAGCCTCACCGTGGCGGCGCGTCAGCTGCGCCGGGCGGGGGCGGAGTCCGTTCTGCCGTTCGTGCTGGCGGCGCAGGGGTAGGGTCCCTGCGTCCTCTGCCCTGGCGTCACTGCCCGGCTGTCGCTGGCGGCAACCGAGACCGCCGACGGGGAACCGCGGATCCGGACCGGACCAGGGGTCCGGTGATCGGGGTTGCTCGGCCCCGTGTCCGCCTGTGTCCTATCGTGGTCATCATGGACTCTCTCGTGCCTTCGCCCCTCGTGGACATCGTTATTCCGGTGCACTCCTCCGCCCGGCCGCTCGAACGCGCCGTGCGTTCTGCGCTGCGTGCGAGCGAGGGAGCCGCCCCCGGGCAGTGTCGCGTCGTCGTCGTGGCGCACCACCTTAGTGAGCAGGAGGTCCTCGCCATGCTGTCCGAACCCCTGCGAGATGCGGTGACGGTCCTCGAGTGCGAGGGCCGCGGAAGCACCGCCGCGGTGCCCCGCAACGAAGCGCTGCGCTGGAGCACCGCCCGCTACGTCAGCTTCCTCGACAGCGATGACACCCTGGATCCGGGGGCGGTCTCACGCTGGCTGGGCATTGCCGAGCGTCGGGGCAGCGACCTCGTGATCCCGTTCCAGCACCACGAGGCCGCCAGGGCGGACATCACCCCCATCACCCGTCCCCTGCGCTCAGCACGATTGGACCCCGTGAAGGACCGCCTGGGGTACCGGAGTTCCGCCTTCGGGCTGGTCCGCTTAGACATAGTGCGCACACTTGGCGCCTCTTTCGATGAGACTGTACGGACGGGTGAGGACCAGGCATTCGTGATGGCCCTATACACCCGTGGCTCCCGCATTGACTACGCTCCCGGCACCCCGGGTTACCTCGTCCATGCGGATGCCGACGTAAGGGTGTCGCAGCAGCCTCTTCCGCTGCGCGAGGAGGTCGCAGCAGCCCTGGACCTTGGGGACTACCCCTGGTTCCCTCGAACGCCGACGGAACTCCGGGCGTCGCACGTCCTGAAGTATCTTCGTGTGAACTTCTTCCCCGCTGTGCAGGGGCTGGTCGAACGAGGGGAGTGGAGTGCCGCCCACGCGAGCACAGCGTGGGCCGTGGCCCTCGAACTGCTCCACTTCGCGCCAAACGTCGAGGACCGGTTGGCCCGGGCGGACCGCCGCGTCCTGGCCCTGCTGCAGGATTCGGCCCCGGAGGAGGACCTGCGCGCCGCACTCACCGCTCGACGCCGCTTCGCGAGCCCGGGCGCGCTGCTCACCACGAGGGCGCGATGGTTCCTGGACCGGCAGAGCCCGTTGCGCGTCGCCGTCGCAAGTGCGGTGCAGCTGGTGCGCTACCGGATGGGGAATCGGTCAGCGCGCGGGGAGTGAACGCCGTCCCCTCTGCTTCGGATGGGCCAGAGTTCACGAGCGTCGCAGGCGGTGCCCCAGCGCGGTGACGTGAGGTACGAGATCTCGCCACGAGATGAGGCACCATGCCGCCAGGAAGGCCGCGGTAGCAAGGATCGTCGTCGTGATCCCGGGGTCGGCCGCGACCCACCACAGCCCCCCCAGGACCAGGGCGTACCCCGCCGAGATCCGGAGGATTAGCCCACCCCAGGACATGCGGTCGTGGACCCACACGATGACCAGTGGTCCCAAGGAGCTGACGAGGCACCCCACGAGATAGCCGAGTGCGGCGGACATGATTCCCAGCCGGGGCCCCCAGCACACGATCGTGGTGACGCCCAGGAGCAAACCCACGGCGTTGCAGGCGGCCAGAGCACGAACCCCCCAGCTCTCGCCCCCGTTGAGCCGGGAGTTGGACGCGTTGAAGCTGGTGGCCGAGACCGCGAAGAACAGGACTACCAGCAGCGGGGCAGCCTGGGTGAACTCGTCAGCCCTGGCGTTGTAGAGCAGGTGGATGATGGGCTCTGCCCACAGGACTCCCACTCCGAAAACGGGCAGGAACACGAGCACCATGACACGAAGGATCGCGTCCAGCTGGCGGCGCATGCCCTGGTGGTCACCCGCGGTGAACATGCGGGCCACAGCGGGGGCGAGCGCCACGAGCATGGAGGAGGACAGCATGCTCGCCGGAGTCGCGATGCTGACGGCCGCGGAGTACTGCCCCACGGCGGCGGGGGTGTCGTAGTGCTTGCCAATGATCATGGACAGCTGCAGCAGGCCGGACGCGGCCAGAATGTTGACGGCGGCCCATCCGGTGAACACGTTGATTTTGCGTCGTAGGGTCTTGGGCAGCGGCCCACCGGCGCCACGGGGCCAGCCTGGGATTGCGTAGAGCAGGTAGCCCAGGCTCAGGGGGACCAGCAGCAGCGGGGTGAGGCCCCCCAGCAGCACCACGAGCAGCAGGGTGAGCGTCACACCGGAACTGATGCAGTCCCACGCTGCGGTGGTCACGAACTGGTTGTTGCCCGTGCGCACGCCGCGCACGAAGTTGTACGCGGAGAGGGCGATCACCAGCAGACCGCACGAGAGGGCGTAGCTCAAGGGCAGGTGCAGTGACCGGGTGGCGACCACCACGGCCACCACGGAGAGGAGCACGGTGGCCAGCGCCGCCGAGCGGGCGGTGTACACCGCCACGGAGAGCTGCTCCTCGTGGTGCTGCTGCCCGCGCGCCATGGCGATGAACTTGGCCGCCGCGTTTCCGGAGGCCTGGGGCCACAGGAGCACCAGGAAGAGAGCCAAGGAGATTGCCAGGTTGACCTGTCCCAGGACCTCCCTGCCCAGGATGTTCCCGATCAGCAGGCTGTACCCGAATCGGGAGAGCCCCTGTACGAACACCGCCATCACGGTCAGCGCGAACGAGGACCCGATGGGGTTGTCCTTGTTTTCATGGTTGGGCGGGGGAAAGAGGATTCCCCGCCATCTGTGCGCTGGGGAACCGGGTGCGGGGGAAGACGTCACGCGTTGGAGTGTAGCGAGTGGCGCGTGGTCAGCGAGCCCTGTGCCCGATGGTCCGGTAGAGCCGAGAGAACTGGGTGCCGATCTCGGAGCGCGAGAAGCGGGCGCGCACGGTGTCCGCAATCGCAGCGGGATCGGCAGTGTGGAAACGATCCCGGGCGAGCTGCACGGCGTCCGCGAGGTCACCGACCTCCCAGCTGTTCGTGAGCACGGAGTTGGCGTCCGTGCAGTAGTCGTCGAAGCCGCCGCTGAGGGGCACGGCCGCAGGACGTCCTGCCGCGATGGCTTCGGCCACGGCGGTGAAGAAGTTCTCCTGGGCGCTGGGCAGGAAGAAGATGTGCGCCGCCGAGAGCCGGCTCGCGACCTCGGCGGGTGGGATCGGGCCCGTGAGTTCCACTCTCTCCGCGATGCCGAGCGCGCGGGCAGTTTTGTGCAGCGTCTCCACGAGGGGGCCCCTGCCAATGAGGGTGTAGTGCACGTCCTCGCCGCGCCGCACGAGCTCGGCCACGGTCTCCAGCGCCAGCACGGGTTGCTTGCGGTCGATCAGTGCTCCCACGCCCACGAGCCGCAGGGGTGGTGTGCTCGGGAACGGAGCCGGGGGGCGCGAGTTCTCCACCACGCAGGGGATCACGTGGGTGGCCCCCGGTCGGGAGAACCGGGCCATCTCACGGCACAGCTCGTCCGTCACACCAGTCACGGCGTGGGGCAGCCGCAGTGCGTGCCGCAGCCAGGAGAGCCGTTGCCACAGCGGTCCTACGCTGGCCGGATTGACCACCCCGTTCCAGTGTTCCGTGTGTACCCAGGGCCTGCGGCGCACCAGCCACGGTGCCGCGGCGAAGAGCACAGCGGAGAACGCCATGGTGTGCAGCACGTCCGTTCCACGTAGCCCGGCCAGGATCGTCCGTGCCACCTCCGCATAGCTCCGCGGGTCCGTCACGGCCAGGTGCACGCGGGTCACGGGCACTCCCTGGTACACGTCCTGGATGGTGGGTCCGCCGGAGCGTCCGATGACCACGTGCACCACGGTGACGTCGTGGCCCGCCTCCTGCAGGGACCAGCAGTGCTCCAGCACGAACGGGGTCCTGCTGGGGGTCTGCACATCGGGGAACCAGGCGGTGACGACGAGGGATCGCACGAGAGATCAGCCTTCCGGTCGGGGAACAGGGGTAAAGTGCTGCGGCTTCATGAGTACCACGTCCCGGTGCGGGGATGCTGGTTCCTCCCGTCCGTTTCCGTTGCCGGGGCCCCAGAGCGGCACCCGATTCCTGGCGCCCGTGCCAGACACCCGGTCTCCGCCACATGCCTCCTGCGGGCCCGTACCGCTTTGACCGGCCAGCGACCCGGCCGATAGGCTGTCATCTGTTGTTTAGGTCGACCTCCAGCCCTCGGGGTGTGGGTCGACCTGGCGACACGGAGACGTGCCAGAGCGGCCGAATGGACTTCACTGCTAATGAAGGGCTCGGTTTAACCCCGGGCCGGGGGTTCAAATCCCCCCGTCTCCGCTCCAGATCGACCTGCGACGCCGCCCGGACACCCGGGCGGCGTCGTTCGTCTTCCACGGCCCCCCGCGTCACAACCCGTCGTTGACGATCGCCCCCGTTCTGCGTCGACGTGGCTGGATACGCTCCGGAGCAGCACAAAGCCCACCCGCAGCCGAATCCGGTGCGCGGCCCCCAGTGCCGTGCCGGAACGGGAGAGTCCTCATGCGCGCGGTGCGGACACGGATCACCGCGGGACTCTCACTGGCGATGATCGCGGCGGCGGGGTCGTCGGCAGCCGTACCCCTGGGCGCGGCGTCGTCGTCGGAGCAAGCGGCGCAGGCGCGGCCCGACACGGACGGAGGGGTGGAGTCCCTGGGTCGCGGCGCCGGCCAGGGCAGGGTGCTGCCGGAGACGGACCGGATCCTGGTGTCGTTCAAGGACCGGGTGCCCACCGCCACGAAGGACACGGTGCTGCAGGGCGCTGAGAGGAACACGGAACTCGCGGACCCGGACATCGTGCGGACCACGGGAACCGGAGAGAGCGTCGTGAAGTCGGCGGAGATGCTCACCCCTGCCGAGCAGCGGGAGACGGTGGCCGCCCTCGAAGCGGATCCCACCGTGGCGTCGGCGGAGCCGAACCAGATCGCGGTGGGCGCGCTCGCCGCCACGCCCGCCCGGAACCCGAACGACACGAACTGGAACTACCAGTGGGGCCCGCGGGACATCGCCGTGCCGGGGGTCTGGAGCCAGGCCACGGGGCAGGGGATCGTGATCGGCGTCGCGGACACCGGCGAAATCAGCCACCCGGACCTGAACGGCAAGTTGGTGCCGGGCTACGACTTCCTCTCGGACACCTACCACTCGCGGGACGGTGACGGCCGCGATCCCCACCCGCAGGACCAGGGGGACTGGAGCCCGGGCAGGCCGTCCCGGTGGCACGGCTCGCACGTGGCGGGCATTGCCGCCGCGCACACCAACAACCGCCAGGGCATTGCGGGCATGGCTCCGGACGCCAGGATCCAGCACGCCCGCGTGCTCGGTGCGGACGGGCGCGGCTACGTCTCGGACATCGCGGACGGCGTCATGTGGTCCGCCGGGCTGCCCGTGCCCGGAGTGCCTGCGAACATGAACCCGGCCAAGGTGGTCAACCTGTCCGAGGCGTGAGATGCCGGTTCCTGCCCGCAGCGGAGCCCACCGCGTGGAGTCGTGGCGGGGCATCGGCGCACGGCACGGCGGGCTGGTGGCGCTGCGGGGCCGGGTGTGCCGCTGACCGACGAGCGCAGCACATCCACCGGGGGCACCTTCCAGAGCTTCGTGAACCTGCGCACGGGGCGCACCACCAAGATCCTGTGGAGTGGCAGCACAGGGGCGCACCCCGTGGTCGAGTCGTCCGGGATCGGGGTGCAGTGGGCGCGTCGGGGCTACGAGTCCACCACGGGGTACCTCACCTCCGCAGAGGTGACCACGCCCACCGGCGCGTACCAGCGCTTCCGCAACGTTCGCACAGGAGTGCTGACGCAGTACACCTTGTCCCGTAGCACGGGCGCGGTCACGGTGGCCACGGTGCGCTGAGCCCGCGACCGCCCACGCCGCCCGCCGGTGGTCGGCCAGCCGCCACCCGCGCGGGACGGCAGCTCACGCACCCTCGATATCCTGTCGGGTATGGGTATTCAGCAGCGCGTGGTGGTGGTGGGGGCCGGTCCCCGTGGTCTCTCGGTGGTCGAACGGCTCGTGGCACGGTCGGCGCACTCGGGTGCCGCCGTGCACATCGACCTGGTGGACCCGTTCCCCCCGGGACCGGGCCACGTGTGGCGCACGGACCAGTCGGACGTGTTCCTCATGAACACCCCCTCCCTGTTCCCCACGGTGCTCGCCGCGCCGGACGTGCTGGACGTGCCCTCCGTGGCCCCGCTGCGGGGGATGAGCTTCGAGCGGTGGCGCCGCGGCGTCGTCGCCGGGGAGGTCGAGCCGGTGACTTCCCTGGGAGCGGAGCAGCTGCGTGCGCTCGCGGAGCTGACCCCGCAGGGCTACCCGCCGCGCGCCGTGTACGGGCGGTACCTGGAGTGGGTGTTCACCACGCTGCGGCAGAACCTCCCGGCCACGGTGCGCCTGGACGTGCACCGCGGCGAGGCCGTGGACGCGTGGGTGCGCACCGACGGCCGGCACCGCTACGGCGTGGAGCTCGCGGGCGGCGCGGTGTTGCCCGCGGATGCCGTGGTGCTCGCGCTCGGCCACCTGGACGCGCACCTGCGCCCGTCACAGAAGGACCTCGTGGACGGCGCGGCCGAGCACGGGCTGACCTACTGGCCGCCCACAGTGCCGGCGGACGCGTTCTGGTCCGAGCTGCCCAGCGGGGAGACCGTACTGGTGCGCGGGATGGGCCTGAACTTCTGCGACGCGCTCGCCCGCCTCACCGAGGGCAGGGGAGGCACGTTCACCCAGGACCCGGAGCAGCCGGACCGGCTCGTCTACCACCCCTCGGGCCGGGAGCCGAAGGTCGTGGCGGGCTCCCGCCGCGGCACGCCCTACCGCGCGAAGCCCGTCCTGGAGGGCTACTACGCCGCGTCCCTGCGGACCCGCTTCTTCACGCTCGACGCCGTCCGGGCGCTCGCCGGGACCGGGCCGGGGTCGCTGTCCTTCGAGCGTCAGCTGTGGCCGCTGATCCGCAAGGACACCATCTGGAACTACTACACGGTGCTGGCCCGTACCGCACCGGACGCCTTCCTGGGAGACCCGCAGGAGTTCCTGCGCCGCCTGGACGAGGTCCTGCTGGACTCGGCCGACCCCAACTGGGCGCACCGCAGCGACGCCCTGATCTCGGACGTCGTGGTGCCCGGCCGCCAGCTGCAGCAGGCCCGGCTGGCCCGGCCGTTCGAGGACGTCAGCTTCGCGAGCCACGACGAGTACGCGGCCGCGGTGGTCCACTACCTGGACCGTGACGTGCGCGGCTCCCTGCGGGGCGAGGACGACCCCGTGAAGATGGCCATCGCCTCCCTCAACGCGGCCCGCACCGTGCTCAAGTGCGTGCTCGCGGAGATCGGCATCACCGACTCGTCCTGGGTCCACGAGCTGCGGCGCCAGTTCGAGCCGCTCGTGGAGGGTCTCGCCTCCGGGCCGCCCGTGCTGCGCATCCAGCAGCTCGCCGCCCTCACGCGCGCCGGGATCGTGCGATTCCTGGGACCCGAGCCGCGCTTCGCGGTGGACCGCTCCCAGGGCTGCTTCGTCGCCGCGTCCCCGTGGGTCGAGGCCGCACCCGTGCGCTCCCGCTGGCTCATCGAGGCCATGTCCCCCACGAACGACGTCCACCGCAACATCTCCCCCCTGCTCACGAACATGCACGAGCGCGGGCTGGTGCGCGCCAAGCTCATGGAGACCCGCGACGGCGCCGCCCCCGAGACGAGCACGGGCCTGGACGTCTCCCCGGAGCGCGCTCGCGGCACGCAGGACGACGACGCCGCCCCGCGCGCCTTCGTCTACCGCGCCGTGGGCGCCAAGGACCGGGTGGAGCACGGCATCTACGTGATCGGACTGCAGCTGTCCTCGGTGCAGTGGGGTGTCTCGATCGCCGCGGAGGCCGGGGCCCCCGCCCACCTCGGGGCCCGGACGCTGGCGGACGCGGACCAGATCGCCCAGGACGTCCTCGCAGGATCGGCGCCGCGGGACTGACCGGCGCGGCGTGCGCCGGAGAGTGCGCGCAGGGGAGCTGACGGGGCCGGGCCCACCCGGGTGACCCGGCGGCGTCGTGATCCCGGGCACGGCGTGGCGACGCCGCGGCGTCGGGCGGGTGCCTCAGCCCAGGACGGCCCGTGCGGTGCGCTCGTCCGTGACCAGGTGGGAGACGTAGCCGGCCTGCAGGGCGGCGCGCAGCACCGGGACCTTGGCGGTTCCCCCGGCCACACAGATCCGGATCTCCTTCTGCCGGAGGTCGTCGAGGGGGAGGGCCACGGTGCGCTCGTCGAGGCTGGGCACGGCGGGGCGCCCGGAGGCGTCGATGAACCGTGAGCAGAGGTCTCCCACCGCGAGCTGCGCCACCCTGCGGCGCTCCTCACGGCTGAGGTAGTCGCGCAGCAGCAGGGGAGCGTCCTCGGACACCGGGCCCACGGTGAACAGTGCGGTGCGCGCGCTGCGGCCCAGGTCCAGCACGTACTTGATGTGCCGGTCCTGCTCCACGAGCCGCTTCACGCCGGGGCTGTCGAAGAGCACCGGCAGCGGCAGGGTGTGGGGGTAGGCGTCGAACGCGGAGCACAGCAGCCGCACCGTCTCGTGGTGGCCCGCCAGCGAGGCGTCCAGGCTGCTGCCGCCCTTGAGCTGGACCATGTGCACGCCCGTGCGCGGCTGCGGGGTCAGCGCGTTCGCCACGGCCCGCATGGTGCGCCCCCACGTGATGCCCACGAGGTCCCCATCCGCCACGTTCTCCTCGAGCACCTGGGCACCCATGCCGCCGAGTTCGTGGAGCAGCTCGTCCGCCGTGTCCGCGGCGGCGACCACCCGCGCCTGGGTGAGTCCGTAGCGCGCGCACAGCTCCCGTCCCACGTCCGAGGACACGGCGCGCGGGTCCCGGATCTCGATGCTCACGAAGCCGCGGTCCTTGGCGTGCTGGATCAGCTTGGACACCGTGGGGCGGGACAGGCAGAGCTGCCGTGCCACGTCCGCCTGGGAGAGTCCGCGCTGGAAGTACAGCCGCGCCACCTCCAGGGACTGCCTGTCCCGGGAACTCAGCTCCACGGCACACCGGTGCGCGCGGTGGCGCGGTGTGGCGCACGTCCGGGCGCCGCGCCGCTCGGGACGACGCCGCCGGGCGCCGTGGTGCGCGCGGGGCGGACCGCGCGCGTCACAGCCCCATGATCACGCCGACGAGCGCGGCGTTGAGCATGTTGGTGAGGAAGCCGCCGAAGAGGGCGAACATGCCCATCTTGGCGACGTCCCCGCGCCGGTCCGGGGCGAGCCCTCCGATGGACCCGATCTGGATGGCGATCGAGGAGAGGTTGGCGAAGCCCGCCAGGGCAAAGGTGGTGATCAGCACGGACTGGGGATCCATGCCGGGAATGGCGGGACCGAAGGACGTGTAGCCCACGAACTCGTTGAGGATGGTCTTCTGGCCGATGAAGTTGCCCACCTGCGCGGCGTCCTGCCACGGCACGCCGATGGCCCAGGCGAGCGGCGCGAAGATGATGCCGAACAGCCCCTCTAGGGACCAGCCCTCGAACCCGAACAGGGAGCCGAACCAGCCCAGCACGGACGAGCCCAGGGCGATCAGCGCGATGAACGCGATGAGCAGGCAGCCCACGATCACGGCGATCCGCCCGCCGTTCAGTGCGCCGGTTCCAATGGCGTCGATCAGGTTCTTCGACTCGGTGTCACGCACCTTCAGCACGTTCACCGAGGCCTCGGACTTCTCGGTCTCGGGCATGAGGGCCTTGGCCACGAGCAGCGAGCCGGGGGCGTTCATCACCGAGGCCGCGAGCAGGTACGGCAGCGGCGCACCCAGCAGGGAGTAGCCCACCAGGGTGGATCCGGCAGCCGCGGCGAAGCCGCCGGTCATGCACGCGAACAGCTCGGAGCGCGTGAGCCTGCTGATGTAGGGCTTGATCATCAGGGGCGCCTCGCTCTGGCCCAGGAAGATCACCGTGGAGGCGAACACGGACTCGATCTTGGAGGTGCCCATGATCTTGTTGAGCACGGTGCCCAGCACGTGCACGAACACCTGGATGACCCGCAGGTAGTAGAGGGCGCTGATGAGCGCGCCCAGGAAGATGATGACGGGCAGCACGTTGAGGGCGAAGACGAAGCCGTTCTTCTCGTCCATGAGCCCGCCGAAGACGAACTTGGTGCCCTCGTTGGTGAAGCCGATCAGTCCCTGCACCAGGTCCGAGAACCACTTCAGGGCCTCGAATCCGGGACCCCACTTGAGGATCAGCAGGGCCACCCCGATCTGCAGGGCCAGGCCCACGGCAAGGGTGCGCCACTTGATGGCGCCGCGGTGGCGGGAGAGAAGGACGATGGTGCCCAGGATGAGGATGATCCCCACCAGGCCCTGGTAACGGTCCACGGTGACCCCAGCTTTCGTTTCCGGTGCGCGGCGGCACTGCCGAGCACGAACATTTGTCAAAACTATAGGTGACAATTTTTCCCGGGCGGCGCCTAGGATTGCTGGTGAGCCGTGTCGCGGGTTCGTCCCCGTCCCCACGGTGCCGCATCTACACGAGGGAGTGAGCACGATGGTCGAAGCGTTCGACGCCGTGGACGTCATCCGCATGAAAAGGGACCGCGAGACGCTGTCCCCCGAGGCCATCGACTGGGTGGTGGCCGCCTACACCCGGGGCGTGGTGGCGGACGAGCAGATGTCCGCGCTGGCCATGGCCGTCTTCCTCAACGGCATGGACCGTACGGAGATCTCCCGGTGGACGCAGGCCATGATCGACTCCGGCGAGCGCATGAACTTCACGGCCCTCTCCCGGCCCACCGCGGACAAGCACTCCACGGGTGGCGTGGGGGACAAGATCACGCTCCCGCTCGCCCCGCTCGTCGCGAGCTTCGGGGTGGCCGTGCCGCAGCTCTCGGGCCGCGGACTGGGCCACACCGGCGGCACCCTGGACAAGATGGAGGCCATCCCGGGGTGGCGCGCGGATCTCTCGAACGAGCGCATGATGGAGATCCTGGACACCGTGGGCGCCGTGATCTGCGCGGCGGGCAGCGGCCTGGCCCCGGCGGACAAGAAGCTCTACGCGCTGCGTGACACCACCTCCACGGTGGAGTGCATCCCGCTGATCGCCTCGTCCATCATGTCCAAGAAGATCGCCGAGGGCACCGGGGCCCTGGTGCTGGACGTCAAGACCGGCCCGGGGGCGTTCATGAAGTCCGAGCAGGACGCGCGGGAGCTCGCCCGCACCATGGTGGACCTCGGCAAGGACCACGGCGTGCACACCGTGGCCCTGCTCACGGACATGTCCCGCCCGCTGGGCCGCACCGTGGGCAACGCCCTGGAGGTGCGCGAGTCGGTGGAGGTGCTCGCGGGAGGCGGGCCCAGCGACGTCGTCCGCCTGACCGTGGCGCTCGCGCAGGAGATGCTCGCCGCCGCCGGAGTGCAGGACGCGGACGTGGAGGCGGCGCTCAAGGACGGCCGCGCCATGGACTCGTGGAAGCAGATGGTCGCCGCCCAGGGCGGGGACCCGGATGCCGAGCTGCCCCGGGCCGAGCACACCCAGGACGTGCTCGCCGAGACGGACGGCGTGCTCACCGAGATGGACGCGATGTCCGTGGGCGTGGCCTCGTGGCGCCTGGGCGCGGGCCGCGCCCGCCAGGGCGACCCCGTCCAGGCCGGTGCCGGCGTGGAGATCCACGCGGTGCCCGGCGAGCGTGTGCGCAAGGGCCAGAAGCTGTTCACCCTGCACACGGACACCCCGGAGCGCTTCGACCGCGCGCTGGAGTCCCTCGCCGGTGGCGCCACCATCGACCCCGGCGCCGCGGACGGCACCGGTGCGCGCGAGGACGTGGTCCTGGACCGCATTGCCTGAACCCCGTGACCGGGGGCCACGGGCCGGGCACCGAACCGCCCGTGGCGCCCACCGACCACCTCGCCCCGCGCGAGCTCGCGGCCGGACCCGTGCCGCGACCCACGACCTCTCGAAGGAGAACCACATGACCACCCGCGAAGAACTGGCCGCGATCGTCGACCACACCCTGCTCAAGCCCGAGGCCACCGCAGAGCAGGTGGCGGACCTGGCCCGCGAGGCCGCGGACCTGGGGGCCTACTCCATCTGCGTCTCCCCGTCCCGCCTGGACGTGGAGCTGCCGGAAGGGGTCAAGCTCGCCACGGTGTGCGGCTTCCCGTCCGGCGCGCACCCCTCCGAGGTCAAGGCCGTGGAGGCCGCGGACTCGGTGTCCCGCGGCGCGGACGAGGTGGACATGGTCATCAACCTGGGCCTGGCGATGGACGGGGACTGGGACGGCGTCCAGGAGGACATCGAGGCCGTGCGTGCCGCGTGCCCCGCGCCCACGGTCCTGAAGGTCATCATCGAGTCCGCGGCCCTGGACGACGAGCAGATCATGGCCGCGTGCCGCGCCGCGGACGCCGCCGGTGCTGACTTCGTGAAGACCTCCACGGGCTTCCACCCCGCCGGGGGTGCGAGCGTGGAGGCCGTGCGGCTCATGGCCGAGACGGTGGGCGGCCGCCTGGGCGTCAAGGCCTCCGGCGGCATCCGCACCACCGAGGCGGCCCTCGCGATGGTCGAGGCCGGAGCCACCCGTCTGGGGCTCTCCGGCACGCGTGCGGTGCTGGAAGGACTGGATTCCTGATGAGTGAGCAGCTTCTCTCCACGGTGCAGCAGTGGATCGAGCACGATCCCGATCCCGTCACCCGTGTTGAACTGACCGCCCTGCTCGAACCCGCGCGCTCCGGGGACGAGACCGCGCTCGCGGAGCTCGGTTCACGCTTCTCGGGTCCGCTCGTGTTCGGCACGGCCGGACTGCGGGCCGCGGTGGGCGCGGGCGAGTCCCGCATGAACCGCGCCGTCGTGATTCGCGCGAGCGCCGGCCTGGCCTCGTTCCTGGTGGACCGCGTGGGCTCCGAGCCGCTCGTGGTGGTGGGCTGCGATGCCCGCCACGGCTCCGAGGACTTCGCCGCGGACGCCGCCGCGGTGTTCGCCGCGGCCGGCTGCCGGGCCGTCCGGCTGCCCGCGCAGCTGCCCACCCCACTCGTGGCCTACGCGGTGCGTGCCCTCGGCGCCGATGCCGGCGTGATGGTCACCGCGTCCCACAACCCGCCCGCGGACAACGGCTACAAGGTCTACCTGGGTGCCCGCGCGGTCTCCGGGGACGACGAGCGCGGTGTGCAGATCGTGGCCCCGGACGACGCCCGGATCGCGGAGCGGATCGCCGCGGCACCGCCCGCGGACGAGGTGCCGCGGGACCCGGAGTCCGTGTCCACCGCCGACGACGCCCTGGTCACCGACTACGTCCGGCGCGCCGCGTCCCTGCGCGGCCCGGAGGAGGGTGCGGACGTCTCGATCGCCCTGACCCCGATGCACGGCGTGGGCCTGGGCACCGCCCGGCGCGTGCTGGAGGAGGCCGGCTTTCCGCGGGTGGCCGTGGTGGCCGAGCAGGCCGAGCCGGATCCGGACTTCCCGACCGTGGCGTTCCCGAACCCCGAGGAGCCGGGCGCCATGGACCTGCTCGTGGCCCTGGCGGCCCGCGAGGACGCGGACGTGGCCATAGCACTGGACCCGGACGCGGACCGCTGCGCCGTGGCCATCCCCACGGGCGCGGGCACCGGGAATCCTGCCGAGGACTGGCGCCGCCTGAGCGGTGACGAGCTCGGTGCGCTGCTGGGCGAAGACGCGGCCTCGGACCCGGACCGTGCGGGGGACACCCTTGCGTGCTCCATCGTCTCCGGCCGCCTGCTGGGACGGATCGCGCAGCGCCACGGGCTCTCGTTCCGCCAGACCCTCACGGGGTTCAAGTGGATCGCCCGCACGCCCGGACTGCGCTTCGGCTACGAGGAGGCCATCGGCTACTGCACCGACCCCGCCGCGGTCCGCGACAAGGACGGTGTCTCCACCGCCGTGCGCGTGGCGTCCCTCGTGGCGGCCCTCAAGGCCCGTGGACGCACCGTGCAGGACGAGCTGGACCGGCTCGCGCACATGCACGGCCTCTACGCCACGGCGCCGTTGACGTTCCGTGTGGCGGACCTCTCGCTCATCGGCCGCGGCATGCGGCGGCTGCGGGAGAATCCGCCGAAGGAGCTCGCGGGCTCGCCGGTCGCGGAGTTCGTGGACCTCGCCGACGGCGGCCCCGAGATGCTGCCCACCGAGGGCATCCTGGTGCGCACCGAAGCCGACGACCGCGTGATCGTGCGCCCCTCCGGCACCGAGCCCAAGCTCAAGTGCTACCTGGAGGTCGTGCTCCCGGTGCCCGACGACGCCGAGGTCCCGCGCGCCGAGGCCGCCGAGCGACTCGAGCGGATCAGCGCCGAGCTGCGGGAGGTCCTGGGGTTCTGAGTGCCACGGAGCTGACGGGCTGAGCCCGGCGGCGCCGGTGCCGCCGCGCTGCCGCTGGCGGCCGCCCGTCGAGCGCGGCCCCGGCCTGCCAGGAGCAAACGACGAAGCTCCTGTCACCTGGTACTTCAGGGACAGGGGCTTCGTCGTGGGCGGAAGGTAAGGGATTTGAACCCTTGGTACGGGGTTACCGCACACTGGTTTTCAAGACCAGCTCCTTAGGCCGCTCGGACAACCTTCCTCCGCTCGCCGCGGGCTTGCGCACCGCACGAACGAGTCGTCATTATTCCACGCGCCGCACCCGGGGTGCGAACGCGCTGCGGCGGGAGGACACGGAGCACGACGCCGCCCGCAGGCCTCCTCCACGCTCGTCCCTTCCGACGCTCCCTGACGGTGGCCGGGTCGGCACCGCGCCGTCGCCATGCCCCATCCCGGGGGTAGGGCTCACGGAACGGCAGTGTCCCCGCGCGTGGTGCATCGCGGGCCGGGTGCGCCCGGCGGGAGGCGGATCTGTCCGCGGAGGGGGAACAGCGACGTCGTCCGCTGGTGCCGAGCCCCCTGGTGGCGGGAGGATGGCGGCCACGAGACGACGAGTGGAAGGACTGACCCATGCGTGCAGTGCGTGACCTGGAATCCGGCGGACCCGAGGTGCTCACGGTGAGCGACGTCCCCGAGCCGCAGCTCACGGCGGACGGGGTGCTGATCGCGGTGACCGCGGCGGGGCTCAACCGAGCGGACGTCCTGCAGCGGCAGGGGCACTACCCCGTGCCGCCGGAGGCCACGGACGTGTTCGGTCTGGAGGTCTCCGGCACGGTGCTGGCGCTCGGGGAGCAGGTGCCGGACCGCCCCGGGCTGGCCGTGGGTGATCCCGTGGTGGCCCTGGTGGACTCCGGAGGCTACGCCGAGCGCGTGGTGGCGCCGTGGCAGCAGGTGCTCCCCCTGCCGGACGGCGTGGACCCGGTCGAGGCGGCGGGGCTGCCGGAGGTGGCCGCGACGGTGTTCTCCAACGTGTTCATGGCGGCATCGGCCCGTGAGGGGGAGACGCTGCTCGTGCACGGTGGGGCGGGCGGCATCGGGACCCACGCCATCCAGGTGGCCCGCGCGCTGGGCCTCTCGGTGATCGCCACGGTGGGCAGCGAGGAGAAGGCCGCCACCGTGCGGGAACTGGGCGCCACCGCCGTCAACTACCGGAACGAGGACTTCGTGGAGCGGGTCCACGAGCTCACGGACGGCCGCGGGGCGGACGTGGTCCTGGACGTCGTGGGCGCCAAGTACCTGGACCCGAACCTGCGGGTGGTGGCCACGAACGGGCGCATCGTGATCATCGGGATGCAGGGCGGTGCCAAGGGGGAGCTGAACGTGGGGCGGCTGCTGCAGAAGCGCGCCGCGGTGATCGGTACGACGCTGCGGGCGCGTTCGGCGGAGGAGAAGGCCACCATCATGGCCGCGGTCGGGGAGTACGTGTGGCCCCTGCTGACCTCGGGTCAGGTGCGTCCGCTCGTGTCCCGCACGTTCCCGCTGGAGCAGGTGCGGGAGGCGCACGAGTACTTCGACGGCGGATCGCACGTGGGGAAGGTGCTGCTGACGGTGTGACGACCCGCGTGTCGTGACCGGGCAGCTCCCCGGTCGGCGGTGCACCGGCTGTGCGTGTGAGAGGGCTCGCATAGAATCGTGCGCACCATCACACGTCCTGCCGGGCGTGTTCGCACGATGTTCGGAGCCTTCCCCATGAGCACCACACACCGCCAGCCGGCGGGCGCCTCCCAGCCCGCCGAGGGAGGTCCCGCGGACCTGCCACCCAACCGCGTGGACCCGGAGGTCCTGGACCGCGAGCAGACCCGGTGGACGCCCCTGCGCATCGCGCTGTGGGTGGGCATCGCCCTGCTGGGCGGCGTGGCCTGGGTGATGATCGCCTTCGCACGCGGCGAGTCCGTCAACGCCATCTGGTTCGTGTTCGCGGCGGTGTGCAGCTACTTCATCGCGTACCGCTTCTACGCCAAGTTCATCGAGGTGAAACTGGCGCGGCCGGACGACCGGCGTGCCACCCCGGCGGAGTACCACGCGAACGGCAAGGACTTCCTGCCCACCGACCGGCGGGTGCTCTACGGCCACCACTTCGCGGCCATCGCCGGCGCGGGACCCCTGGTGGGACCCGTGCTGGCCGCGCAGATGGGCTACCTCCCGGGCACCATCTGGATCATCGTGGGGGTGATCCTCGCCGGTGCGGTGCAGGACTACCTGGTGCTGTTCTTCTCCATGCGCCGTGGTGGGCGCTCCCTCGGTCAGATGGCCCGGGAGGAGCTCGGCGTGGTGGGCGGCTACGCGGCCATCGTGGCCGCCCTCGCGATCATGGTCATCATCGTGGCGATCCTCGCCCTCGTGGTGGTCAACTCCCTGGGCGAGTCCCCGTGGGGCGTGTTCTCGGTGGGCATGACCATTCCCATCGCCCTGTTCATGGGCGTCTACCTGCGGTACCTGCGTCCGGGGAAGGTCATGGAGATCTCCGTCATCGGCTTCGGCCTCCTCATGGCCGCGATCGTGGGCGGCGGCTGGGTCGCGGACACCGAGCTCGGCGCGCAGCTGTTCACCCTGGACCGCGTGACCCTCGCGTGGTGCGTGATCGGCTACGGCTTCGTGGCCGCAGTGCTGCCCGTGTGGCTGCTGCTCTCCCCGCGCGACTACCTCTCCACGTTCATGAAGGTGGGCACCATCGTGCTGCTCGCCGCCGCGATCGTGGTGGTGCGCCCCGAGATCACCGTCCCCGCGGTCAGCGAGTTCGCGAGCCGCACGGACGGGCCGGCCTTCACCGGCTCCCTGTTCCCGTTCCTGTTCGTCACCATCGCGTGCGGCGCGCTCTCCGGGTTCCACGCGCTCATCGCCTCCGGCACCACGCCCAAGATGATCGAGAAGGAGCGTCAGGCCCGGTTCATCGGCTACGGCGGCATGCTCATGGAGTCCTTCGTGGCCATCATGGCGCTCGTGGCGGCCGTCTCGATCGACCGCGGCATCTACTTCGCGATGAACGCCTCCCCGGCGGCCACCATGGGCACCGTGGAGGGCGCGGCCGCCTTCGTGAACTCGCTGGGCCTCTCGGGCGTGCACGTGACCCCCGAGCTGCTGCAGGGTACCGCGGACGCCGTGGGGGAGGAGAGCATCGTCTCCCGCACCGGCGGTGCCCCCACCCTGGCCGTGGGCCTGTCGCACATCATGCACCAGTGGTTCGGCGGCCCGTCCATGATGAGCTTCTGGTACCACTTCGCGATCATGTTCGAGGCGCTGTTCATTCTCACCGCGGTGGACGCGGGCACCCGCGTGGCCCGCTTCATGCTCACGGACACCCTGGGCAACTTCTTCCCCCGCTTCCGGGACGTCAACTGGCGCGCCGGGGCGTGGCTGACCACCGCGATCATGGTGGCCGGGTGGGGGTCCATCCTGATCCTCGGTGTCACGGACCCGCTGGGCGGCATCAACACGTTCTTCCCGCTGTTCGGCATCGCCAACCAGCTGCTCGCTGCCATTGCGCTCGCGGTGTGCCTCGCGATCGCCGCCAACCTCGGCCGGGCCAGGTACCTCTGGATCATCCTGATCCCGCTCGCGTTCGACGTGGTGGTCACCGTCACGGGCTCGTGGCACAAGATCTTCTCCGCGGACCCCAAGGTGGGGTACTGGGCCAGCCACACGGCGTTCAAGGACGCCCTGGCGCAGGGGAAGACCAGCTTCGGCACCGCCAAGAGCGTGGAGGCCATGGAGGCGGTCGTGCGCAACACGTTCGTCCAGGGCACCCTGTCCATCCTGTTCGTGGTGCTCACCATCATCGTGGTGGTCGTGGCCGCGGTGCACACCGTCAAGGCGGTGCGGGGACAGCGTCGGGCCACCCACGAGGACCCGTTCGTGGAGTCCCGTTTCTACGCGCCGTCCGGCCTGGTGGCCACGCCCTCGGAGAAGGCACTCGCGAGGCAGTGGGAGGCGCTGCCGCTCGAGCAGCGCACGCCCACCGGCGGAGGGCACCACTGATGGCCGGGGCCACCCAGGAACCCGTGTCCGGGCGGGCGCGGCTCGGGACCTGGTGGCGCGGCGTCGTCGGCTTCGGCAACGGAGTGCTCGGCGCAGACCGGTACGAGCGCTACCTGCAGTACCACCGCGCCACGGGCACTGAGCAGGCGCCCATGTCGGAACGGGAGTTCTGGCGGGACTACCAGGACTGGCAGGACGCCCACCCCGAGGGCCGTTGCTGCTGAGGGCGGTAGCATGAACCGCTGCCCGCGGGCTGCAGAAAGAGAAGTGAGGTATCGGTGGGTTTCTTCGGTGACTACAGGGCCACGCGCCGGGACGAGCGCGAGCTGGGAGAGGGCGTCTGGCGCCGCGCGCACGACCGCTTCAAGCGGGGCCTGGACCGGTACCACCAGATCCTCGAGTCCGTCCGCGACCCCGAGCTGCGGGCCGCGGCCGTGCCCGTGGCCAACGAGCTCGCGGAGCTCCTGCCGCGCGTGAGGGGCGTGTGCATGGACGCCCACGTGCGCGCTCCGTCCCAAACCCAGGACATCCCGCACTCCCCGTCCGGGTACCTCTCGGACGTCCACCGCCAGCTCTCCCGGGCGGGCAATGCGATGGCGCAGACCGCCGAAGCACTGACGATGGCGCGTTTCGCCGCTTCGGGGGTTGCGCGCGCCGCGGCGCCGGACGGGCCCTCGGGTGCCGACGACGCCCGCGCCCCCGAGCGGCCCGAGTCGCCTTCCGCGGGGGTGGACTCGATCCGCCGCCGCGGTGCGGTCGTCGAGGAGTACGTGGCGGCCGCAGAGCACCTCATGGCCGCCCACGACCCGTCGAGAGCCTGAGCCCGGCCCTGTCGTCCCCGTGGCGGCACGTCCCCGGTGGGCGACGCGGCGGCGGTCGGAGCCGACCGTGAGACCTCCGTGGTGTCGCGGAGCGGTGGGCACGACTCCCGGAGGAGAAACGCGAGGCGTGCACCGCTGTCGGCGCCGCCGGCCGCGAGCACCATCCCGTCGCATGAAGAGTGCCCCGGAGATTCCTCCCCCGTCGACCGCGAGGGTCGGTGAGAGGAACTCCGGGGCACCTTGTGTCCCCTGTTGCGGATCGTACGGTGGCCTGGGCCGCACTGTCCTGGAAACGATGTTATGAAACACCGTTGCCAAAGGAAAGACCACGGCGGGATCGTTGCCTTTTCGAGATCTGACGGAGCGGCGAGCGATGTGGCCACGGGTCCTGTCCGTGGCCCAGAAGTGCCTGGTAACCCCCTGGCGGATCATCGTGAGAGATCTTCCTGCGGGCTGTCGGAAGGCCACTCGCCATAGACTGGGACGGACCGTTGCCCAGCCAAGGAGAGCAATGCCCCAGAGGACCCAGAACACCCTGTCCCGGCCGGACACGGTGGACGACGGAACCCTGGTCCGCGAGGGCCTCAGCAGCGGGGCAGTCGCGCAGCGGGTGGAACTGGGCCTCGCCAACGACGCCTCCACCGCCACCTCCCGCAGCGTGTGGGCCATCATCCGCACCCACGTGTTCACCCTGTTCAACCTGGTGCTGGGTCTGTGCGCGGCGGTCGTCATCGCCCTCGGACGGTGGCTGGACCTGCTGTTCGTCCTCGCGGCCCTGAGCAACGTGACCATCGGGATCGTGCAGGAGTACTCCGCGAAGCGGCAGCTCGACCGGATCGCCCTGCTGCGGCGGGACCCGGCCAGGGTGCTGCGGGACGGGGAGGTCACGCAGATCCCGCTCGAGCAGATCGTGCTGGACGACGTCCTGCTGCTCTCCCGCGGCGATCAGGTTCCGGCGGACGCCGTGGTGCTGGAGGCGGACGGCCTGGACCTGGACGAGTCCCTGCTCACGGGGGAGAACGACCCCGTGGTGAAGTCACCCGGGGACAAGGTGTTCTCCGCGTCCAGCGTGACGAGCGGCTCCGGGCGCGTGCGCGTCACCGCGGTGGGGGAGAAGTCCCACGCGTCCAAGCTCGCCACCGAGGCGCGCCAGTTCGCGCCGATCCGGTCCGAGCTGCGCGCCTCGCTCGCCCGCGTGGTGCGCTGGCTGACCATTGCCCTGATCCCCATCATCGCGGTCGTCCTCAACGGGCAGATGCGGGCCGTGGGCGGCTGGCAGCAGGCCAGAGAGACCGGTGCCTGGGAGGAGGCGCTCGTCGCCTCGGTGTCCTCGGTCGCGTCCATGATCCCCCAGGGTCTCGCCCTGATGACCACCATCAGTTTCGCCGTGGCCGCCGTGAAGCTCGCCCGGGACGAGGTGCTCATCCAGGAGCAGCCCGCCGTGGAGGTTCTCGCACGGGTGGACACCGTGTGCTTCGACAAGACGGGCACCCTCACGGAGGGAGGCGTCTCGTTCGACGCCGCCCGCCCCCTCGTTCCCGCCGCCCCCACCGCCCTGACCGCACCCCGGGCCACGGGAGCCCCTGAGAGCGGGACCGGGCCGGGCGGCGTCGTCCGCGGCGGCGTGGATGTCCGAGGTGCCGCACCCGCTTCCCCCGGGGTCTCCGGGGCAGCCGGGGCGCAGGCCGCGGGCGACCCCGTCCAGGACGTGGCCGCGGGCGTCATCGACCCGGCGCCCGACGCCGCCGCGGCACTCGCGTGGTTCGGCGCGGATCCGCACGCCAACCCCACGGCCGCCGCGCTCGCGGAGGGCTTCGAGCATCCTCACCCCGAACCCCCTGTGGCGGTGCTGGGGTTCTCCTCCGCGAACCGCTTCTCGGGGGTGGAGTTCGCGGACTCGGGCGCGTGGATCCTGGGGGCACCCGAGGTGCTGCTGGGCGCCGATCGGCACCGGGAGGCCAGGGAGCACGCGCAGCGGCTCGCCGCCGCAGGCATGCGGACCATGGTGCTGTCCCACGCGGAGCACCTGGTCATGGAGGACCCGCGCGGACCCCGGACCGCACCGCGGGCGGCGCAGCAGCTCCCCGCGGACCAGTCCCCCCAGTTCCTCATCACCTTCCGGGAACAGGTGCGCTCGGACGCCCGGGAGACCCTGGCGTACTTCACGGAGCAGGGGGTGGACCTGAAGGTCTTCTCGGGTGACAACCCCGCAACCGTGGCGGCCGCCGCGCGGATGGCCGGGATGGACGTCTCCCACGGGGCGGTGGACGCGAGCGAGCTGCCGGAGGACGGCGAGGTGCTGCACCGTGCCGCCCTGGAGCACAGCGTGTTCGGACGCGTGTCGCCCCACCAGAAGAAGAACATGGTGACCGGTCTGCAGCGGAGCGGGCGCGTGGTGGCGATGACCGGGGACGGCATCAACGACGCACTGGCCCTGAAGCACGCGGACCTCGGGATCGCCATGGGCAATGCGGCGCCCGCCACCAAGGCGGTCTCCCGGCTCGTGCTGCTGGACGGCCAGTTCTCCCGGCTGCCCGCGGTGCTCGGCGAGGGCCGGAAGATCATCGCCAACATCGAGCGCGTGACCAACCTGTTCCTCACCAAGACCGGGTTCGCGGTGTTCATGGGGGTGGTCCTGGGGCTCCTCGCGTGGACCTTCCCGTTCCTGCCCCGGCAGTACTCCACGGCCGACGCGCTGATGATCGGCTTCCCATCCTTCATCCTGACCATGCTCCCGAACACCCGCCGCTACGTCCCCGGGTACCTTCGCAGGTCGCTGCACTTCGCCCTGCCGAGCGCGGCCATCGTGACGCTGTGCGTGGTGGCGCTGAACTACTACGAGCGCACCGTGGACCCAGCGGCGAGCACGCAGGCCTTTCAGACGTCCAACTTCCTGGTGCTGGTCCTCGTGGGGCTGTGGGTGCTGTGCGTGGGCGCCCGTCCGCTGAACGTGGTGCGGCTGGCGCTGGTCCTGGGGATGTACGCGGGGCTTCTGCTGGTGCTGGTCATCCCGATCTCGCTCACCTACCACCAGTTCGAGCTGCCCCACGCCTCGCTGCTCTGGGCCGGCCTCGCGATCGCCGCCGTGGGCTCGCTGCTGGTGGAGATCAACTTCCGTGTCCACACCCGCTGGCTGCGCCGGTCCCAGCCGGAGGCCCACGCCGCCGACGAGCGGGCGCGGCGCACCGAGGCGGGCGCCCGGACGCACTGAGCGGACCTCTCGCGCGGGGGAGAGGCCCCGGAACACGCGAAACGCCCCGTCACCGGTGCGGTGACGGGGCGTTTCGTGGTGGAGCCGCCTGCCGGAATCGAACCGGCGACCTATTCATTACGAGTGAATCGCTCTACCGACTGAGCTAAGGCGGCGTGACCGGGATGCGGTGACCCCAGATGCACGCCGAAACATTATCAGATGGCGGCGCGGCACCACCAATCAGCGCCGGGGCGATCCGCGGCTCAGCCGGCCCCGCACGTGGTCCCCTCCTCGGGCAGGGTGCCGTCCAGGAGGTAGTTGTCGACGGCGCCCGTCACGCACGGCTCACCGGAGGTGTAGGCCGTGTGCCCGTAGCCCTGGTGGGTCAGCAACCGGGCGTTCCCCAGCTGCTCGGTGAGGGACTGCGCCCACGGGTACGGCGTGGCCGGGTCGTGGGTGGTTCCGACCACGAGGGCGGATGTTGCCACGTCCGCCCGGTAGCCGGGGAGCGGGGTCACGGGCTCGTCGGGCCACCCCTGGCACGCGGCGGCACCGTAGCCCAGGTACGGGCCGAACGTCGGGGCCTGCTGGGCGAGCTCACGGGCGGCCTGCTCCATCTGCTCGTCGGTGACCCGCTCCGGGGAGGCGTCCAGGCAGCTCACGGCGGTGAAGGCCATGGACACGTTGGAGGTGTACTTCCCGGAGGCACCGCGTCCGTGGTTGGAGTCGGAGAAGGCCATGAGCTGGTCCAGGCTCCCGTCGAAGGCCTGGGACAGCGCCGAGTTCAGCTGCGGGTACGCGGTGGTGGAGTACAGGGGCACCAGGATGCCCTCCAGTGCGTTGGTCGCCGTGACGGGGCGGCCGTCGGAGGTCCTGGCGTGCCCCTCGGCGGTGGTGGCGAGCATGTCCTGGATCTTGCGGATTCCGGCGTCCACGTCCTTTCCTCCCACCGCGCAGTCCCGGGTGGTCTGCTGGCAGTCCGCCACGAAGTGCCGAAGGTTGTCCTCGAAGCCCCTGGCCTGGGCCAGGGACGAGGCCCGGTCGTCAAGGGTGGGGTCCACCGCCCCGTCCAGGACCATCCGGCCGGTCCGGGACGGGAAGAGGTGGGCATAGGTCGCGCCGATCTCCGTTCCATAGGAGAACCCCAGGTAGTGGGTGGTCGGCTGCTGCACCACGGCGCGCAGCACGTCCAGGTCCCGGGCCACGCTCTGGGTGTCCATGTGGGACACCACCGCGGAGGAGTGCTCGTGGCACTTCTGCCCGATCTCCCGGGAGCTCTCGCGGACGTCGTTCAGGGACTCCCTGCGGGGGTCGAAGGCGGGCTCGGCGCGCCACTCGTCCATCTCCCGGTCGGTGAGGCAGCTGATCCCGTCGGAGCGGCCCACCCCTCGGGGGTCGAAGCCCACGAGGTCGTAGTTCCTGCGCGTCTGCTGGGAGGTGAAGTAGTCCGCGGAGGCCATCATGTCCACGCCGGACCCACCGGGGCCGCCGGGGTTGAGGAACAGCGCTCCGTGGGAACCGGAACCGGTGGCCTCGAGACGCGCGATCGTCACGGTGGTGTCACCGGCCCCCGGGTCCGAGTAGTCCACGGGAACCGTGATCCCGGCGCACTCGAGGCCACGGGGGAACTCCTGCTCCTCGGAGGTCCGCTCGCACTGACTCCACTGCGGGGACTGGGTGTAGTACCGCTGCAGCGCGGCGTCCGTGCCCGCCGTGACGTCCGGGTCCGCCGTGCCCCTCGCCGCGGGATCGGAGGGAGCGCCCCCGCTCGAGCAGGCGGTGAGGGACAGTGCCGCGGCGCACAGCAGGACCGCCGCGCGGCGGGGGAGGGAGGAAGTCACGGGGGCCTCTCGGAGGGGTCAGACGATGGACACCATCATGGCCTCGAACGCGAGCTGCGCGCTCACGTTCGTGCGGATCCGGCGCCGCGTCTCACTGATCACGTCGATCTTGTGCAGGGTCTGCTCCGCCGGGGTGTTGGTGGCGTAGCCGCGGATCTGCCCCTCCAGGTGCAGGTTGATCAGCGGCATCCCCGTGCCCAGCTGCACGCTCAGCACGTCCCGGTAGAACGTGGTGAGGTCGATCAGGAAGCGGTCCAGGGTGTCGGTCTGGATGCGGCGGGAGCGCCGCTTCTGGTCCGCCTCCAGCCGGTTGAGGGCACCCCGGATGGCGGGTGGCACGCGTCCCGTCTCGGGTGCGCCCATGGACACGAGAAGCTGCGCGCGTTCGGCGTCGTTGCGCGCCTCGGCGTCCGCGGCGGACTCGTCCACGGCCAGGCGGTGGAGACGGTCCGCGGCACGGACGGCCTGGGTCACGCCCCGCATGGACAGCGGGAGGGAGACGACCTCCTGGCGGCGCGTGCGGGCGTCGTCGTACAGCGCGAGGCGCGTGGCCACCCCCACGTGGCACTGTGCGAGCCGCGCGCACTCCACGGCACGCTGCTCGCTGACGCCGTGGCGGGCCACCAGCAGGCGGGCGACGTCCTCCGGGGACGGCACCTTGAGGGTCACCGCGCGGCAGCGGGAGCGGATGGTCACGAGCACGTCCATGGGGGAGGGCGCGCACAGCAGCCAGATGGTGTGCGGGGGAGGCTCCTCGATGCTCTTCAGCATCACGTTGGAGGTGCGCTCCGTCATGCGGTCGGCGTCCTCCACGATCATCACGCGCCACGAACCGACGGAGGGGCGGTCCTGGGCCCGCACCACGAGCTCGCGGGCCTCCTCGATGCTGATCTGGGGGTTCTCCGTGACGAAGTTGGTGACGTCCGCGTGAGTTCCGGCGAATGCGGTGCGGCACGCGTGGCACTGGCCGCAGCCCGTGCCGTGCTCGCACAGCAGGGCGGCCGCGAGCGCGCGGGCCGCGGTGGAGCGCCCCGAGCCCGGCGGGCCGGTGAAGAGCCAGGCGTGGGTGGGTTCGTTGTCCCGTGCGGCGCGCTGCAGCTGCTCCACCACGCGCGGCTGACCGACCACCTCGTCCCAGACGCTCACCGTGCAGCCTCCGGGGGAGCCGGGACCAGAGCGGACACGCGCTGCAGCACCGCGCGGGTGATGTCCTCGGCAGGTGCTGCGGCGTCCAGCACGAGGTAGCGGGAGGGGGCGAGCTCCGCGAGGTCGCGGAAGGCGGCGTTCACGGCCTCGTGGAAGGCCGCGGCCTCGGACTCCACGCGGTCCGCCGCAACCCCGCGGGAGCGGCGCCGGGACTCGGCGGTGGCGCGGTCCACGTCCAGCAGGACGGTGAGGTGCGGCACGAGCCCCTGCAGCGCCCACTCGTTGAGGTCGCGGACCGCGGCCGTCCCGAGCCCGCGCCCCGCGCCCTGGTACGCCGCGGAGGAGTCCACGAAGCGGTCGCAGAGCACGATCTCGCCCCGTTCGAGGGCGGGGTGGATCAGCCGGGCCACGTGGTCCGCGCGCGCCGAGGCGAAGAGCAGCGCCTCCGTGGCCGGTGAGACGGGGGCGTTGGTGGGGTCCAGGACGAGCGAGCGCACTGCCTCGGCGAGGGGTGTGCCGCCCGGTTCCCGTGTGCAGGTCACCGTGTGCCCCGCATCCTGCAGCGTGTGCGCGAGGGCCGTGACCTGGGTGGACTTCCCGGCGCCGTCACCGCCTTCGAACACGATGAGGGCCCCGCGTGCTGCTTGATTCACGCACCCCACTGTAGCGATCGCCCCCGACAGCGACACGGCGCGCACGGGGTGGGCAGGGCGCACCGCACGGTGCATCCGAGCAGGGCGCCCGCAGGCCGCCCGAGCAGATGGTGGGCGCCCGACGCGCCGATAGTGTGGGGGGATGCACAGAGACACCGTGGTGGTGGCCGGCGGCCGCCCCGAGCCCACGCACGACGCCCCCGTGAACCCGCCCGTGGTGCTGACGTCCACCTACCGGGGTGTGGGCACCGTGGCCGAGGGCGACCGCTCCTACGCGCGGCTCACCAACCCCACGTGGGAGGCCTTCGAGGACGTCCTCGCGCAGCTCGAGGGAGCACCCTGTCCCGCACTGTCCTACGCCTCCGGGATGGCGGCGATCACCGGGGCGCTGAGCCTCGTGCCCGTGGGCGGGACGCTCGTGGTTCCCCGGCACAGCTACCAGGGGACCCTGCAGCTCGCGCGGCGGTGGCAGGACCGCGGCATCTTCACCGTGCGCACCGTGGACATCGCGGACACCGCGGCCACCCTTGCGGCTCTCGACGGCGCGGACATGCTCTGGATCGAGAGTCCCACCAACCCCGTGCTCGAGGTCGCGGACCTGCCCGCCCTGCTGCGCGGCGCCCGGGAGCGGGCCGTGCTCACCGCGGTGGACAACACGTTCGGCACACCGCTGCTCCAGCAGCCCCTGGCACTCGGGGCGGACCTCGTGGTGCACTCGGCCACCAAGTACCTCGCGGGGCACTCGGACGTGATCATGGGGGCGGTGGTGTGCGCCTCGCAGCCGCTGCGGGACCGGCTGCACTCCCAGCGCTCGCTCGAGGGCGGAATCCCCGGCCCGTTCGAGGCGTGGCTCGCGCTGCGCGGCGTCCGCACCCTCGCCGTGCGCCTCGAACGCTCCATGGCGAGCGCCGCGGAGCTGGCACACCGGCTGCAGCGGCACCCCGCCGTGGCGCGGGTGCGCTACCCGGGGCTGCCGGAGGACCCCGGCCATGAGCGTGCGGCGGCCCAGATGCACGGCGGTTTCGGCGCGGTGCTCGCGGTGGTGCCGCACGTCGACGACGCCGCCGCGGTCGAGGAGCTCGTGTCGCGCCTGCGCGTGTGGACCCCGGCAACGTCCCTCGGCGGGGTGGAGTCGCTCGTGGAACGGCGCAGACGCCACCACGACGAGCCGGGCAGCGTGCCAGAGAACCTGCTGCGGCTGTCCGTGGGCATCGAGAACGTCGAGGACCTGTGGCAGGACCTGCGTGCCGGACTCGACCGGCTCGTCGATCGGTAGACTGGCCCCGTGACTTCCTATCCGTGGGCCCTCGCACTGGCGAACTACCTCGACTACGCCATCACCCTGGTGGTGGCGGTCCTCGCGCTGATCGCGGTCCTGGACTGCGTCCGCCGCCCGGCGGTGCAGTTCGAACGGGCGTGGAAGCGCACCAAGCCCTTCTGGCTCGCGCTCACGGGCGGCGCCGCGGTGGTCACCGTGTTCAGTGCGGTGTTCTCCACGCTGTCCCTGGTGCGCCTGGGCGTTCCGGGAGCCGGCTCGCTGCTGCTGATGCTGATCGCGGCCACCATCGCGGGCGTGTACCTCGCGGACGTCCGTCCGGCGGTCTCGGGTCAGTCCAAGAACCCCGGGTACTGGTAGGGGGCGCCCCGAGCCCGCTGCGGGGTCTCAGTCGTGGGTGTCCCAACCCTCGTGCGGTGCCACCGCGGACCACGGCACGGTGACCTCACCGAGCCGCCAGCGGTGCGGACCGTGCAGCACCGGCCACCCGGCGGCGCGCAGGCCCCGGCACGTGGCGATCCAGCGCTGCCGCGCCCCGAAGGGCGAGAGCGGGGCGTTCGACAGCCAGATGGCGTCGGCGGCGGCCAGGAAGTCGTGCACGGCCTCGCCGGGCACGTTGCGGTGGATGAGCACCTTGGGCAGTCGAGCCGCCACGTCCGAGGGGCGTTCGTAGGCCCCGGGGCGCATGCTCACGGTGAACGTCTGCGGCCCCTGCGCGGTGCAGCACAGCCAGGTGGCCAGGCGGCCGATCTCGTCGCACGTGCCGTCCATGAGCACGCCGTCCGGTGCGAGGCGGGAGCACGCCAGCTGCCACGCCGCGGGAACCTCCTCCACCGGGTACTGCCGCAGCACGTTGAAAGCCCTCACGAACACCGGTGAGCGGGTGCCCGTGGGCAGCTCGAAGCCCCCGCGGCGGAAGGACAGTCCGGGACGGGCATGCACCTGGGCGGCGGCCACGCGCTCGGGATCGATCTCGATCCCCAGGACCTCGACGCCGCCGCGCACGGCCTGGACGCGGTCCGCCAGCTCCAGCGTGGTCAGCGGAGCGGCACCGAACCCGAGGTCCACCACGAGGGGGTCGTGGGCTCGTCGCAGCACCGGGGCGAGCACGCCCGTGAGGTAGCGGTCCGCGCGGCGCAACCGGTTCGGGTTGGTGGTTCCCCGGGTGATGGATCCCACAGGACGGGGCTGAGACGGCACACGGTCACTGTACGCGGCGGTGCGCGTCGCCCGTTCCCCCGCGGCCGCGGTGGTGGGACAATGGGGGCATGGCTAACGATTCAGCGAACCACAAGCTCATCCTCCTGCGCCACGGCCAGTCCGAGTGGAACGAGAAGAACCTGTTCACCGGGTGGGTGGACGTTCCCCTCACGGACCAGGGCCGTGCCGAGGCCGCGCGGGGCGGCGAACTGATCGCCGAGAATCAGCTGCTGCCGGACGTGGTGCACACGTCCCTGCTGCGCCGCGCGATGAACACCGCGAACCTCGCGCTGGACGCCGCGGACCGGCTGTGGATCCCCGTGAAGCGGTCCTGGCGCCTGAACGAGCGCCACTACGGTGCACTGCAGGGCAAGAACAAGGCCGAGATCCGCGAGGAGTACGGCGAGGAGCAGTTCATGACCTGGCGCCGCTCCTACGACACCCCGCCGCCCGCCCTGGACGACTCCTCCGAGTGGTCGCAGGCCGGGGACCCGCGCTACGCGGACGTGGCCGACCTGCCCCGCACCGAGTGCCTCAAGGACGTGCTCGAGCGCTTCCTGCCGTACTGGAACGAGCAGATCGTGCCGGACCTCAAGGCGGGCAAGACCGTCCTGGTGGCGGCGCACGGCAACTCGCTGCGCGCCCTGGTGAAGCACCTGGACGGGATCTCCGACGAGGAGATCGCCGGGCTCAACATCCCCACGGGCATCCCGCTGTTCTACGAGCTGGACCAGAACTTCAAGCCCGTGACCCCGGGCGGCCGCTACCTGGACCCGGACGCAGCCGCCGAGTCCATCAAGGCCGTGGCCAACCAGGGCAAGAAGTAGTCAGCACCCGCCCCACACGTCGAAACCCCCTGCCGCGAGGCAGGGGGTTTCGTCACACCGGGGGGCGAGGGTCACTCGCCGGCGTCGGTGCCGATGTGGCCGTGCCCCGTGGGACGGGTGTCCGAGGCGGGCGCCCAGTCGCCGGTCACGAGGTAGGAGACCTTCCGCGCCACGGACACCCCGTGGTCCCCGATGCGCTCGAGGTAGCGGGAGGCCAGGGTGACGTCCACCGCGGTGGGCACGGAGGAGTCCCAGCTCGGGTCCGCGAGCATCTCGAAGACCCGCTGGTGCTTGAGGTTCAGCTCGGACTTCAGTGCGAAGATCTCGTCCGCCTCGCTGATGTCCCGGTCCTCCAGGACGGAGATCATGCGGGAGATCAGCTTGAGGTCGATGTCGAACATCTGCTCGAAGTGACCCCGCATGGACTCGGGGAGCACGGGCTCGGGGAAGCGCAACCGGGCGAGCTGCGCGAGGTGGCGGGCCAGGTCTCCCATGCGCTCCAGGGAGGCGCTCATCCGCAGGGCCCCCACGATCATCCGCAGGTCCGACGCCACGGGAGCCTGCAGGGCCAGAATGTCGATGGAGCGCTCGTCGAGGTCGTTCTGCAGGAAGTCGATGCGGGCGTCGTTGGAGATGACCTCCTCCGCCACCTGGATGTCGGCGTCGAGGAACGCGGTGCGGGCGCTGCTCAGTGCGTTCTGCACGAGCGTGGCAATCTGGATCAGCTCTTCGCCGACCTGGTGGAGCTCGGCCTGGAAAACCTTACGCACAGGGGCGTCCTTTCGTTCAGGGCAATTCTTGGTCCCGTAGCTTACGCGTCTCACAGGGCTCGGGGGCCACCGGGGGGAGCGGCACGACGAGTTCGCACACGCCCCATCAGCTTCACAGCCGGGCGTGAACGAACCGCCATGCCCAGGTGAACGTTGGCTGAACCGGGCCCGGGCGGGGCCGCGCCGCGGGGGAACGGCCGAGCGGGGCGTCTAAGCTGGCACCGTGAGCGAGACGACGATTGCCCTGCTGGCCGGGTTCACCGGCTTCCTGCTGGGCATCAGCGGCCTGGTCGCCGTGCGGGTGAGCCAGCGCCGTCGTCATGCGTTCGTGGACGTGCAGGAGCCCACGCTCCCGGAGGGAACCGCCGAGATCCTCGCGGCCCTCGGGCTCGCCTACGTGGTGGTGGACGCAGTGGACGGCGTGGTCAGGGCCTCGCCGGCGGCCTACGCGTACGGCCTGGTCCGCGGGCACACGGTGGTGCACCAGGAGCTGCTGGACATGGTCCGCCGCACCCGCCGCAACGGGGTGGTGGAGGAGAAGCGCCTGGAGCTCACCCGGGGACAGCTGCAGCGTGGGTCCATCGTGCTGGACATCCGCGTCGTGACCATCGCGGACGAGTACATCCTGCTGCTCGCGGACGACCAGACCGAGATCGTGCGCGCGCAGTCCATCCGCAACGACTTCGTGGCCAACGTGTCCCACGAGCTCAAGACGCCGGTGGGGGCCATCAGCCTGCTCTCCGAGGCCATCGAGGACGCCGCCGAGGACCAGGACTCCGTGCGGCACTTCGCCGCGAGCCTGCAGCGGGAGTCCCTGCGGCTGAGCGCGCTGGTCCAGGACATCATCGAGCTCTCCCGGCTCCAGGGCACGGACGTGGTGGCCAAGGGCACCACCGTGGACCTGCACCGCGCGGTCGGCGAGGCCGTGGACCGCAGCCGGCTGGCGGCGGAGACGAAGCACATCGAGATCAAGGTGGGCGGACGGATCGGGTCACCGGTGTTCGGGGACCCGGACATGCTGGTCACGGCCGTGCGCAACCTGATCGACAACGCGGTGCGCTACTCCCCGGAGCACACCCGGGTGGGCGTGGGACTGCGGGAGCGCGGTGGCACCGTGCAGATCACCGTCACGGACCAGGGCCCGGGCATCCCCGAGACCGAGCAGGACCGGATCTTCGAGCGCTTCTACCGGGTGGACAGCGCCCGTTCGCGCCAGACCGGGGGGACCGGGCTGGGCCTGAGCATCGTCAAGCACGTGATGGCGCAGCACGGCGGGGAGGTGTCCGTGTGGTCCCAGCCGGGGCGGGGCTCCACGTTCACCCTCGTGCTGCCGGCCATGGAGGACCCGGAAGACCAGCCGGAGCCGCCGCGGTCACGCGGCGCCCAGCGTCACCATCAAGTGGAGGAGCGCGCGTGACCCAGATTCTCATGGTCGAGGACGAAGAGTCCCTGAGCGACCCGTTGGCCTACCTGCTGGGCCGGGAGGGCTTCGACGTCGCCGTGGTGGCGGACGGGATCAGTGCCGTCACGGAGTTCGACCGCTCCGGTGCGGACCTCGTGCTGCTGGACCTCATGCTTCCCGGGCAGTCCGGCACGGAGGTGTGCAAGCAGATCCGGCAGCGCTCCAACGTGCCGATCATCATGCTCACGGCCAAGGACGCGGAGATCGACAAGGTTCTGGGCCTCGAGCTCGGCGCGGACGACTACGTGACCAAGCCGTACTCTTCGCGGGAGCTCGTGGCCCGCATCCGTGCGGTGCTGCGCCGCCGCTCCGACCCCGAGGAGCTCATCACCGCCACGGTGTCGGCCGGCCCGGTGCGCATGGACGTGGAGCGCCACGTGGTGCACGTGTCCGGCGAGCCGGTGGCCATGCCGCTCAAGGAGTTCGAGCTGCTGGAGATGCTGCTGCGCAACGCGGGGCGTGTGCTCACCCGCGGTCAGCTCATCGACCGGGTGTGGGGCTCGGACTACGTGGGGGACACCAAGACCCTGGACGTGCACGTCAAGCGGCTGCGCTCCAAGGTGGAGCCGGACCCCTCCGCACCCCAGCACATCGTCACGGTGCGGGGACTGGGCTACAAGTTCGAGCCCTGAGCGGGAAACGGCCCGGTTCGGCACCGCCGCCCGACGCCGCCCGGCCGGGCGGCGTCGCCCGCCAACGTGGTCGCGGGGCGGCCGCCCGTGCACCGGCGCCGCGCGTAGGGAGGAGCCGCGCCCACGGAGAGGCAGAGCCCATGCAGAAGGGGGACCGCATCCGTGGTGGATGCGGTCCCCCTTCTGCGGGAGGTTCCAGGAATCAGTGGCCGCCCTCGGCGTGCTCGCCGTGGCCCTCGGGAGCCTTCGTGTTCGAGGGGTTGGCGGGCGTGGTGGGTGCCCCGCCCGGGACGAAGGACGCGTAGCGAGGGTAGGTGTGGTCCAGCACGGGGACCGACACGGTGCTGTCCTTGCCACCCGCGGTGAACGTGGTGTCCACCATCAGACCGGGTTCAGCGCCGGCGTGCTCGAGGACGACGGGCTTGGACTTCTCCAGCACGACCTCCTTGTTGGCGGGGACCTCGATGGTGGCCTTGGCACCGTCCGCGTCCATGGTGACGGTCTGGGCGCTGTCGCCGTCGTTGATCACGGTGCCCAGCACGCGGCCCTGGGACTTCGCGTCCTCGGCAACCACGAGCACGTTGCGCAGCTTCACGTCACCGAGGTCCATCTGCACCCCGTCCGCAGGGGCGAAGCTGTCCGTGGTGGCCTGAGGGCTGATGTACGCGCACCCGCTCACGCCGGTCAGGACTGCAAGCGCTGCCGCACCCAGTCCGAGCTGCTGCAACTTCTTGTGGGCGGCGTTCTTCACGGCGCGAACTCCTCGGGCTCTCTGGTGGTGGGACACAAACTGCCACGAGTCTATCCGTTTGGCCACGGATCGTCTGCATCCCCGCGCCTCTCGTGGCGCGCGTTCGTGCCCGGCGCGAGGGGCTGGCGGGCGGCGCCGGGAGGGGCCCGGCGGCGTCGTCGAGGGCGCTGCGGGCACACTTCCCGAGCCGGGGAGCAAGGAATCGGGCATCATACACCGTGGTAGACTTGGCGGGCTGAAAGGGGTTTGTGCATGGTTTTCGAGGTTGGCGAAACGGTCGTTTATCCGCACCACGGTGCCGCGACCATCGAGGAGATCAAGACTCGCACCATCAAGGGCGAGGAGAAGATGTATCTCCGGCTCAAGGTCACCCAGGGGGACCTCATGATCGAGGTCCCGGCGGAGAACGTGGACCTCGTGGGTGTGCGGGACGTCGTGGACGAGGACGGCCTCAAGCAGGTCATCGCCGTGCTGCAGGCCCAGGACGCCGAGGAGGCGTCCAACTGGTCCCGCCGCTACAAGGCCAACCTCGAGAAGCTGGCGTCCGGGGATGTCCTCAAGGTCGCCGAGGTCGTGCGCGACCTGTGGCGCCGTGATCGCGGCAAGGGACTATCCGCCGGCGAGAAGCGCATGCTGACCAAGGCCCGTCAGATCCTCACGTCCGAACTGGCCCTGGCCAAGAAGATCGACGAGGAAGAGGCGGAGAAGCGCCTCGACGACATCCTCTCCGCCGACTGACCACCGTCGCGCACCGAGCCCAGTGCTCACCATGACTCTTCACGAGACCGCGAGCCCGTCCACGGTGGACGGGCTCGCGGTCGTCGTCGTGGCCGCCGGTTCCGGCACCCGGCTGGGGTACGGCATGCCCAAGGCCCTGGTTCCCGTGGCTGGGCGGACCCTCCTGGAGTGGGCGCTCGGCACGGTCCGTGAGGCCCTGCCCGCGGCGAGCGTGGTGGTCACCGTTCCCGCGGGGGACACCGAGCTCAGCGCCGTGGCCCGCGGGATGGGCGCCGCAGCCGTCACCGGGGGAGCCACACGTGCCCAGTCGGTGGCCCGCGCCCTCGCCGCACTGCCGGGGCGCACCACGCACGTTCTGGTGCACGACGCCGCTCGCTGCCTCACCCCGCCCGCCGTCTTCGAGCGCGTGGTCACCGCGCTGTCCGCCGGCTCCCGCGCCGTGGTGCCCGTGACCGAGGTGACGGACACCGTGCGGGGAGTGGACTCCGAGGGCCGCAGCGCGGGAACCGTGGACCGTTCCGCACTGCGGGCCGTGCAGACTCCCCAGGGCTTCGAACGGGAGCTGCTGGAGCGGGTCAATGCGGCGGCGGGTCTGCTGAGCGGCCCTGCCCCCTCGAACCCTGCGAAGGAGGGTGTCCAGGGCCCGGGTCCCGCGGGACCAGCCGGTCCCGGGGTTCCGCGTGGGCACGCGGCGCACAGGGCCGTGGCTCAGGGTCGGGACCCGGAGGGCATCACGGACGACGCCAGCCTCGTGGAGCGCTATGCCCCGGAGCACCCGGTGGACCTCGTGGCCGGGCACGCGGAGTCGTTCAAGATCACCCGCCCCGTGGACCTGCTGCTGGCCCGCGCGGTGGTCGAGTCCCGCGCCTGAGAGCACCTGTGAGTACCTGGGTGCCTGGGTGCCGGGGTGCCTGGACGTGAGGACGCTCGAATGACATGGGTGCCTGCACGCCTGGTGGGGGACTGCACGCCCGACGCCCGCCCCTGAGATCGCGTCCGCCACAATGGGTCCATGACCGAGGACACCCAGCGCCACCAGGACCAGGCCCACCGGAACGACCCCCGCGCGGAGTTTCCCGCATCCCCCGGCGCCCCCGTCGGGGCATCCCCCTACCCCCTGCCCCTCGTGGGAACGGGAGTGGACGTGCACGCCTTCGGTCCGGAGGGCACCCCCCTGTGGATCGGAGGTCTGCTGTGGCCCGGAGAGCGGGGACTGAGCGGGCACTCGGACGGTGACGTGGTGGCACACGCCGCGGCGGACGCCGTGTTCTCGGCCGCCGGCGTGGGGGATCTGGGAACCCACTTCGGCACGGACCGCCCGGAGTTCGCGGGCGCTTCCGGGTGCCGGATCCTGGCGGAGGCCGTCCGGATCGTGGGGGAGGCCGGCTTCACGGTGGGCAACATCTCGGTGCAGCTCGTGGGCAACCGGCCCAAGTTCTCGCCGCGGCGGGAGGAGGCGGCCGCGGTGCTCTCGGAGGCTGCGGGCGCCCCGGTGCACCTCAGTGCCACCACCACCGACGCCCTGGGACTCACGGGCCGAGGGGAGGGCGTCGCGGCGATCGCCACCGCCCTGGTGGTGAGGGCGGCCTGAACCGGGAGGGCGTGACCGTTTCCGGCCGGGCGCAGTGCGCCGCGGCCCGTTCCGGGCGCCCCGGTAGACTGGCCCGGTGACTCTGCGCTTCTACGACACCGCCTCCGCGACCACCAAGGACTTCGTGCCCGTGCACCCCGGGCAGGCCCGGCTGTACTACTGCGGGGCCACCGTGCAGGGCGCTCCGCACATCGGCCACGTGCGCTCGGCGCTGGTCTTCGACGTCCTCGCCCGGTGGCTGCGGTTCCGCGGTCTGGAGGTCACCACGGTCCGCAACGTCACGGACATCGACGACAAGATCTTGGTCAACTCCCGCGTGTCCTTCGCGGACGACTACCGCGGTGAGCACCCGCGTGAGCCGTGGTGGGCTCTGGCCTACCGCTTCGAGCGGGTGTTCGGGGCGGCGTACGCCGCGCTCGGGATCGACCCGCCCAGCTACGAACCGCGCGCCACGGGCCACGTCCCGGAGATGCACGCGCTGATCCAGGAGCTCATCGACGTCGGCCACGCGTACCCCGCGCCCGACGGTTCCGGGGACGTCTACTTCGACGTCCGCTCGTGGCCGCGCTACGGCGAGCTCACGCGGCAGCGCGTGGAGGACATGCAGGACGCCCCGGACGCGGACCCCCGCGGAAAACGCGATCCCCGGGACTTCGCGCTGTGGAAGGGCCACAAGGAGGGCGAGCCGCTCAGCGCGTCCTGGGACTCGCCGTGGGGCCGTGGCCGCCCGGGCTGGCACCTGGAGTGCTCGGCCATGGCGGACAAGTACCTGGGTTCGCACTTCGACATCCACGGTGGCGGCCTGGACCTGCGGTTCCCGCACCACGAGAACGAGCTCGCCCAGTCCGCCGCGGCGGGCCGCGAGTTCGCGAACTTCTGGCTGCACAACGGGCTGGTGACCTACCAGGGCGAGAAGATGTCCAAGTCGATCGGCAACACGGTGTCCCCGCAGGACATGCTTCGCGAGGCCCGTCCGCTGGCCGTGCGCTACTACCTGGGACAGGCCCACTACCGTTCCGTGCTGGACTACCGCCCCACCTCCCTGCAGGAGGCCACGGCCGCCGTGGAGCGCGTGGAGTCCGCGCTCGTCGCCGCGCGCGCCGCGCAGCTGCCCCTGGACTGGCGCACCGAGGACGTCCCGGAGGAGTTCGTGGCCGCCATGGACGACGACCTCAATGTCCCGCGCGCGCTCGCCGTGCTGCACGAGACGGTCCGCGCGGCCAACTCGGCTCTCGCCGGGGCCGAGCCGCAGGCCGCCCAGCCGCTCGTGGCCGCGGTCGCCGGCATGGCGGACGTCCTCGGGCTGCTGCAGCTCATGTCGCTGGACGGGCCCCGGGACGCCGACGCCGCGGAGCACCGGGCGCTCGACGCCCTCGTCCAGGACCTGCTGGCCCAGCGCGCCGCCGCGCGGGAGGCCCGGGACTGGGCGCTCGCGGACACCCTCCGGGACCGCCTGGCGGCCGCGGGCGTCGTCGTCAAGGACGGTGCGCAGGGCTCCGCGTGGTCCGTGGAATCCTGACCCTGGCCTAAACTGGGCGCAGATCGCCGACCACCCCGGGGCGGCCCTCGCGCCGTGACCCGTGACCCCACGGAAGTAGTGACCATGGCCCAGAACAACCGCGCCGGAGCAGTCCGCAAGAAGAAGAAGGGCCCCGTCGTGGGCAGTGGCGGGCAGCGCCGGAAGGGCCTCGAGGGCCGCGGTCCCACGCCCAAGGCCGAGGACCGGGTTTACCACAAGGCCTACAAGGCCAAGCAGGCGGCCGCTCGCAAACAGCAGAACCAGCCGCGCCGCCCCCAGCGCACGGGCACCGGGCCCATCAAGGAGGACCTGGTCACCGGGCGCAACTCCGTGCTGGAGGCCCTGCGGGCGGGTGTCCCCGCCAAGACGCTCTTCGTGGCCACCAAGATCGAGGTGGACGACCGCGTCAAGGACATCCTGCAGCTGTGCGCCGAGGCGCAGGTCCCCACGCTGGAGGCCTCCCGCGGCGAGCTGGACCGGCTGTCCTCGGACGCGATCCACCAGGGCGTGGTGCTGCAGGTCCCGCCGTACGAGTACCCGGACGCGGACGAGCTCGCGGCCTCGCTCATGCACGACGCCGACGCCGCCCGCCCGCCCCTGCTGGTCGCGGCGGACGGCATCACGGATCCCCGCAACCTGGGAGCCATCATCCGCAGCGTCTCCGCGTTCGCCGGGGACGGCGTGATCCTCCCGGAGCGCCGCTCCGCCGGTGTGACCGCCACGGCCTGGAAGACCAGCTCGGGCGCGGCCGCCCGCGTGCCCGTGGCCAAGGCCACCAACCTCAACCGCACGCTGCAGAACTGCAAGAAGCAGGGCTACTTTGTGGTGGGTCTGGACGGCGGCGGGGACATGTCCCTGCCGCAGCTGGAGCTCGCCACCGAACCCCTCGTGGTGGTCGTGGGCTCGGAGGGCAAGGGGCTCTCCCGGCTGGTGACCGAGCACTGCGACGCGATCGTCTCGATCCCCATCGAGTCCGCCATGGAGTCGCTCAACGCGTCCATGGCCGTGGGGATCACGCTGTACGAGATCGCGCGCCGCCGTGCCGGCGCGTAGTCACCCCCTGGGGGTCCACCCCTCGCCGTGCGGGGACGGCACCGCGAACGTCGCGGTCTACGCCCCGGGGCTGACCACGGTGGACCTCGTGCTCCAGCGCCCCGGAGAGCCGTGGCAGCGGCTGCGCCTCGGGCACCGGGAGCACGGTGTGCACTTCGGGATCGTCCCGCGACCGCGCCACGTGCAGCGGACGGCACTCTCCGCGGCAGATCTGGCCCGGGACGTGTGCCCGGCCATGCCCGAGGGCACGCGCTACGGCTTCCTCGACGGCGACGCCGCCCCGGGCACCGTGCCGGACCCCGCGGAGGAGATCGTGCTGCTGGACCCGTACGGCCGGGGCCTCGAGCGCGTGGCCCCGCCGAGCGGCGTCGTGGACCCGGGACCGGACGCGTACGGCGGCATGTACGTCTCCGTGGTCACCGCGCAGGACCACGTGTGGCGGGACGAGGACCGCCCGGCACCCCCGTGGCGCGAGACCGTGGTCTACGAGGCCCACGTGAAGGGCCTCACCATGCTGCACCCGGACATCCCCCACGAGCTGCGCGGCACGTACGCGGGCCTGGGGCACCCGGTCATGACGGACTACCTGCGGGGCCTGGGCGTCACGGCCGTGGAGCTGCTGCCGATCCACGCGCACCTGGACGAGGCGCACCTCACGGAGAACGGGCTCAGCAACTACTGGGGCTACAACACCCTGGGCTTCTTCGCCCCGCACGCGGGCTACGCCACGGCTGCGGCGCGCGCGGCAGGGCCCACCGCGGTGCTCAACGAGTTCAAGGCCGCGGTGGACGCCCTGCACCGCGCCGGTCTGCAGGTCTTCCTGGACGTGGTGTACAACCACACGGCCGAGGGCGGGGCGGCTCAGCGCCCGTACTGCTGGCGCGGACTGGGGGAGCGGGAGTACTACCGGCACGACGAGCACGGCACCTACGTGGACGTCACCGGGTGCGGCAACTCGATGGACTTCGGCAACCCCCAGGTGGTCCGGATGGCCCTGGACTCCCTGCGCTACTGGGTCACGCAGTGCCACGTGGACGGCTTCCGCTTCGACCTCGCGCCCGAGCTGGGCCGGGACGAGCACCACCACTTCAGCCGCAACCACCCGTTCTTCGTGGCGGTGGCCGCTGATCCCGTGCTGCAGGGGGTCCGGATGATCTCCGAGCCGTGGGACGTGGGCGCCGGCGGCTGGCAGACCGGGCGCTTCCCCGCGGGGTGGGCGGACTGGAACGACCACTACCGGGACACCGTCCGGGACTTCTGGCTCTCCGGGCAGCGCACCATGCGACGCGGGGGCGGCGGAGGGACCGCCGCGCGGCTCGCGGGGGCGATCTCCGGCTCGGCCGAGCTGTTCGCGCCGCACGGGCGCACCGCGCTGGCCTCCGTCAACTTCGTCACCGCGCACGACGGCTTCACGATGCACGACCTCACGGCCTACGACGCCAAGCACAACGAGGCCAACCTGGAGCACAACGCGGACGGCACCAACGACAACCACTCGTGGAACCACGACCACGAGGGATTCTCCCCCGACGCGCACGTGCGGGCGGCCCGTGCGGCCACCGCACGGAACATGATGGCCACCCTGCTGTTCTCCCAGGGCATCCCCATGATCACCGCGGGGGACGAAGTGCTGCGCTCGCAGCAGGGCAACAACAACGCCTACTGCCAGGACAATCGGCTCTCGTGGCTGGACTGGCGGCTCACACCCCTGGACCGCGCCATGCTCCAGACCACCCAGCGGCTCATCCGGATCCGCCGGACCTTCCTGGCGGCTCAGCCCCACGACTTCCCGGCCACGCCCGAGGACGTGGTCCTGGAGTGGTTCGCGCCGCGCGGCGAGCCCATGACGGGTGAGCTGTGGCAGACGGACGGCGCCCGCGCGCTGCAGGTGCTGCTCTCGGCCCGGGAGGGCGGGGCCTGCGGGCTGTGCGTCCTCAACGGCACCGCAGCCCCCGTGGCGGCGGTCCTGCCCGCCGCCCCGGGGGCCGACGACGCCGCGGAGCGCCCCGCCCCCGAGGGCTTCCGGCTCGTGCTCGCCACGGATCCGCAGCTCGACGAGCTGACCGGCAACCGCTGGCGCGGCGGGGCCGCGGTCACGGTCCCCGCCCAGAGCGTCGCGCTGTTCACCCTGGAGTGACCAGGGGCGGCCCGGTCCGAGCGCGCGCTCAGTCCGCCGCGTTGCGGACCAGGGCGAGCTCCGCCGGGTCCGCGAGCTCCGAGCTGCACGGCAGAACGCGCACGGTGTACCCGAACGGCCCGGAGCGGTCGATCGTGAGGGGCCCCGAGAACAGGTGGCGTCCCTCGCCCAGGTCCTGTGCGGGCGCGAGCTCCGCGGACGAGCGCTCGTGCAGGTGGTCGGACTCGGACACCCGCCCGTAGCCCACCTGCACCGTGACGTCCTCGGGGGACAGGGTTCCCAGGCGCACGTAGGCGTTGACGCGCAGCTCGTCCCCGATCTGCGGCTCCTGGTGCACGCCCTGGGCGTCCACGTGCTCCACGTGGACCTCGGGCCAGGCGCGGCGGACCCGTTCGATCCAGTGCGCGGTGGCGCGGGCCGCGGCGCCGTCCTCTGCCGCGGCCCGCCGCCCCGAGACGCACGCGGGGATGTAGAGCTGCTGGACGTAGTCGGTGAGCATCCGGCGGGAGGAGACCCGCGGGCCCAGCGTGGCCAGGGTGTGGCGCACCATGGCGAGCCACTGGTGGGGCACCGGCTCGCCGCCGGCCGTGTCCCCGCTCTCGCCGTAGAAGCGCGGCGCCACGTGGTGCTCCAGGAGCTCGTAGAGCGCCGCGGCCTCCACGTCGTCCCGCTCGTCCGTGCTCGCCTTGCCGTCCGCCGTGGGGATGGCCCAGCCGTTCTGGCCGTCGTACATCTCGTCCCACCAGCCGTCCAGGACGGAGAGGTTCAGGCCGCCGTTGATCGCGGCCTTCATCCCGGACGTGCCGCACGCCTCGAGGGGTCGCAGGGGGTTGTTGAGCCACACGTCGCAGCCGGGGAACAGCACACGGGCCATGGCGATGTCGTAGTTCGGCAGGAACACGATCCGGTGGCGCACCTCGGGATCGTCCGTGAAGCGCACCAGGTCCTGAATCATGCGCTTGCCCATCTCGTCCGCGGGGTGGGACTTGCCGGCCACCACGAGCTGCACGGGACGCCGCGGGTCCAGCAGCCGCCGCTTGAGCCGCTCCGGGTCCCGCAGCATGAGCGTGAGCCGCTTGTACGTGGGCACACGACGGGCGAAGCCGATGGTCAGCACGTCCGGGTCCAGCACCGAGGCCGTCCACCCGAGCTCCGCGTCCGTGGCACCGCGCTTCTTCCAGGAGGCCCGCAGCCGCTCGCGGACGTCCAGGACCAGACGTTCGCGCAGCCCCCGGCGGGCGGCCCACAGCTCGGTGTCCGGCACGTCGTAGACCTTCCGCCAGCGGGCGGCCGGTTCGGCGTCGTTCTCCTCCGGCTCCACGGCGAGGTCCCACACCAAGGGGTCGATCCACGAAGGGACGTGCACGCCGTTGGTCACGGACGTGATGGGCACCTCGTCCGCGTCGAAGCCCTGCCAGAGCCCCTGGAACATGGAGCGGGAGACCGAGCCGTGCAGCTTGGCCACGCCGTTGGCGCGCTGGGCCAGGCGCAGGCCCATGACCGCCATGTTGAACTTGCCGGGATCGCCGTCCGGGCAGGTCTCGGCGCCCAGCTCCAGCACACGGTCCACGGGCACGTCCGGGGTGAGCCCGGCACGGAAGTAGTGCTCCACCTGGGCCCGCTCGAAGCGGTCGATGCCCGCGGGCACCGGGGTGTGGGTGGTGAACACGGTGGCCGCGCGCACCGCGGTGAGTGCCTCGTCCCAGGTCATGGGCTGCCGCCCGGCGCCGGGGTTCATGAGCTCCTGGACGCGTTCGATGCCCAGGAAGCCGGCGTGGCCCTCGTTGCAGTGGAACACCTCGGGCGCGGGTGCGCCGGTGAGGCGGCTGTGGATGCGCAGCGCACGGGTGCCGCCCATGCCCAGCAGCAGCTCCTGCTGCAGCCGGTGGTCGCTGCCGCCGCCGTACAGCCGGTCCGTGACGGTGCGCGCGGCGTCGTCGTTGTCTGGGATGTTGGAGTCCAGCAGGAGGAGGGGCACCCGGCCCACGTCCGCGCGCCAGATCTGGGCCGCGAGCGTGCGGCCGTCCGGAAGCGGCAGGCGCACGCGCGCCGGCGTGCCGTCCGCCTCGCGCAGCAGGGTGAGGGGGAGCTCGTCCGGGTCCAGCACGGGGTAGGTCTCCTGCTGCCAGCCGTCGCGGGACAGGGACTGCTTGAAGTAGCCCGCCTGGTAGAACAGCCCCACGCCGAGCACCGGGATGCCCATGTCGGACGCGGTCTTGAGGTGGTCTCCGGCCAGGATGCCCAGCCCGCCGGAGTACTGCGGCAGGGCGGAGGTGATGCCGTACTCGGCCGAGAAGTACGCGATGGCCGCAGGCGCGTCGGGCCCCTGCGTCCGCTGGTACCAGTGCGGCTCGTGGAGGTAGGTCTGCAGATCCGCGTCGAGCTCGCGCACGCGGGCCACGAGGTCCGGATCCTGGGCGAGCTGCTGGATCTCCTCGCGCGTCAGCGAGCCCAGGAGTTTGACGGGGTCGCCGTGGACGGCCTCCCAGGCCCGGGGGCTGAGCTGGGTGAAGAGGTCCTCGGTGGGCTTGTGCCAGGACCAGCGGAGGTTCCTGGCGAGCCGCCCCAGCGGGGCGATCGACTCGGGGAGGACGGTGCGGACGGTGAACCTGCGGATTGCCTTCACCCCTGCGAGCCTAGCGGGTGGGGTCCGTCCGGTGGGCGTGCCCCATCGTGTGACGGCCGCGCGCCTGCGTGGTGCTTCACGGCCTTAAGAATCCCGGCGATAGTCGGTAACGTTGGGCCCGTGTCGCAGCAGAACCAGCCCTCAGGCCGTCGCCCCTCCGAGACCGCACCGGACATCCCTGCGGGTGGTGCCCACCCCGACGTGGGGTCCCGCCTGACCCCGCCGCTGCCGGCCACGGGCGTTCCCGACGTCGCTCCCTCCGTCCACCGCGCGCGCCGGGACACGGCGCCCACTGAACCGACCACACGCGAGCAGGAGACCGGGGCCCACGGCTCCGGCACCGAGGAGGACAGCATGGACTTCCCGTCCGAGGACCTGGTGTACGGCCGCATCCCCGTCTCCGACGTGAGCCCGGTGGTCGAGGGCGGGCGCTTCCCGGCCACCGCCGTACCGGGCGAGGACATCCGGGTGGGCGCCACCGTCTTCCGCGAGGGCCACGACTCCCTGGGCGTGACCGCTGTGCTCTACGACCCCGACGGACGCGAGGCGCAGCGCCGCCGCATGACACTCGTGGCTCCCGGGACCGACCGCTACGAGGCGTGGCTGCGCCCCGAGTACGAGGGCCGGTGGAGCTTCGCGGTCGAGGGCTGGTCCGACCTCTACGACACGTGGCACCACGCCGCCCAGATCAAGCTCGGTGTGGGCCAGGACGTGGAGCTCATGTTCCAGGAGGCGTGCCTGCTGTTCGACGCCGCCTCCAAGGAGTCGGACCGCAGCCACGCCGAGGTGCGCGCGTTCGAGGACGCCGCCGCGGCCATGCGGGACACCACCCGCTCGGCGGACGAGCGGTGGGAGATCGCGACGTCCCAGCAGCTGCGTGACGCCGTGGCCGAACGCCCCCTGCGGGACCTGCTGAGCTCCTCGCCGCACTACCCGGTGGAGGTGGAGCGCGAGGCCGCGGGCCGGGGCTCCTGGTACGAGTTCTTCCCGCGCTCCGAGGGCGCCGTCTACGACCCCGAGACCGGGACCTGGACCTCGGGCACGTTCCGCACCGCCACGGCGGCCCTGGACCGTGCCGCGAGCATGGGCTTCGACGTCGCGTACCTGCCGCCCATCCACCCGATCGGCCGCAACCACCGCAAGGGGCCGAACAACACGCTCGTGGCGGGCGAGCAGGACCCCGGCTCCCCGTGGGCCATCGGCGGACCGGAGGGTGGCCACGACGCGATCCACCCGGACCTCGGGACGTTCGAGGACTTCGACGCGTTCGTGGGCCACGCCCACGAGCTCGGACTGGAGGTGGCGCTGGACCTCGCCCTGCAGGCGTCCCCCGACCACCCGTGGGTCCAGGAGCACCCGCAGTGGTTCACCACGCGCGCGGACGGCAGCATCGCGTACGCCGAGAACCCGCCCAAGAAGTACCAGGACATCTACCCCCTGAACTTCGACAACGACCCGCAGGGGCTCGCGAACGAGGTGCTGCGCGTGGTGCAGCTGTGGATCAGCCACGGCGTGGACATCTTCCGCGTGGACAACCCCCACACCAAGCCCCTCTGGTTCTGGGAGTGGCTGATCGCCCGCGTCCGTGAGGAGCACCCGGACACCGTGTTCCTGGCGGAGGCGTTCACCCGCCCGGCCATGATGCAGGGCCTGGCCAAGGCCGGGTTCCAGCAGTCCTACTCCTACTTCACGTGGCGCAACACCAAGGAGGAGATCGAGGAGTACCTCGAGGAGGTCTCGCACGAGACCTCGGGCTTCTACCGCCCCAACTTCTTCGTGAACACCCCGGATATCCTCACCGAGTACCTGCAGTTCGGCGGGCCGGCGGCGTTCAAGGTGCGCGCGGCGCTCGCCGCCACGGCGTCCCCGCTGTGGGGCGTCTACGCGGGCTTCGAGCTCTTCGAGCACGTGGCGCGTCCCGGCGCGGAGGAGTACATCGACAACGAGAAGTTCCAGCTGCGTCCCCGCGACTTCCGCGGTGCCGGGGAGCGCGGGGAGTCGCTGGCCCCGTACATCACGCGGCTGAACCAGATCCGCCGGGACCACCCGGCCCTGGGCGACCTGCAGAACCTGACCCTGCAGAGCGCCTCGGACGATGCGATCGTGGCGTTCAGCAAGACCAAGACCGTGCAGCGGGACGGCGTGGACGTGAAGGACACCGTGATCACGGTCATCAACACGGATCCGCACGCCACCCGCGAGGCCACCGTGTGGCTGGACCTCGACTCCCTGGACCTGCGGGACGAGGACTTCAACGAGGACGGATCGTTCTGGGTGGATGACCTCATCTCCGGCGCGAGCTGGAAGTGGGGCACCCACAACTACGTCCGTCTGGACCCGTACGTGGAGCCCGCGCACGTGCTGAGCATTCGCCGCAGCGTGAGGTGAGGCGCCACCGACGCCGCCGGGAGACCGGTGGCGACGGTGCGTCGCCCACCACCCCGTCCGTTCCATCCGTCTCCGCGAGAGGGCAGTCCCGCCAGCCATGAGCACCACTCCTTTCCACCTCAACGCTCCCGGGATCGCCCACGACCCCGACTGGTTCCGCAAGGCCGTGTTCTACGAGGTCCTCGTCAGGGCGTTCTCGGACGCCAACGGGGACGGCTCGGGGGACTTCACCGGGCTCATCGACAAGCTCGACTACCTGCAGTGGCTCGGCATCGACTGCCTGTGGCTGCCGCCCTTCTACGAGTCCCCGCTGCGCGACGGCGGCTACGACATCTCCGACTACTACTCCGTGCTGGACGAGTTCGGCACCGTGAGCGACTTCAAGCGACTCGTCGCTGAGGCCCACGCCCGCGGGCTGCGCGTGATCACGGACCTGCCGCTGAACCACACCTCGGACCAGCACCCGTGGTTCCAGGCCTCGCGCGAGGACCCGGAGGGCCCCTACGGGGACTTCTACGTGTGGTCCGACACGGACGAGAAGTACCAGGACGCGCGCATCATCTTCGTGGACACCGAGGTCTCCAACTGGACCTTCGACCCGGTGCGCCGGCAGTTCTTCTGGCACCGGTTCTTCTCCCACCAGCCGGACCTGAACTTCGAGAACCCCAAGGTCGTCGAGGCCGTGTTCGACGTGGTGAAGTTCTGGCTGGACATGGGCATCGACGGCTTCCGCGCGGACGCCATCCCCTACCTCATCGAGGAGGAGGGCACGAACTGCGAGAACCTCCCCGGCACGCACGACTTCCTCGTGAAGCTGCGCGAGATGGTGGACCGTGAGTACCCGGGCCGCGTGATCGTGGCGGAGGCCAACCAGATGCCCCACGAGGTCGTGGAGTACTTCGGCACGGAGGAGTCCCCCGAGTGCCACATGTGCTTCCACTTCCCGATCATGCCGCGGATCTACTACTCGCTGCGGGACCAGAAGGCCGCGCCCATCGTCTCCACCATGGAGAACACGCCGCAGATCCCGCGCGGCACCCAGTGGGGCACGTTCCTGCGCAACCACGACGAGCTCACGCTGGAGATGGTCACGAGCGAGGAGCGCCAGGCCATGCTCGGCTGGTATGCGCCGGACTCCCGCATGCGCGCGAACATCGGCATCCGACGCCGCCTGGCGCCCCTGCTGGACAACTCGCGCGCCGAGCTGGAGCTCGCCCACGCGCTGCTGCTGTCCCTGCCCGGCTCGCCGTTCCTGTACTACGGGGACGAGATCGGCATGGGGGACAACATCTGGCTGGACGACCGCGACGCCTCCCGCACGCCCATGCAGTGGACCCCGGACCGCAACGCCGGGTTCTCCACGGCGGACCCGGGCAAGCTCTACCTGCCCGTGGTGCAGTCCCTCGTCTACAACTATGCCCAGACGAACGTGGAGACCCAGCTGGCGTCCTCCTCGTCCCTGCTGCACTGGATCCGGCAGATGCTCATGGTCCGCAAGGCCCACCCCGCGTTCGGCATGGGCGAGTACGTCAACGTGGCCACGGACCACGAGTCCGTGCTCGCGTTCCTGCGTCGGCTGGACCCGCAGGACGCGGAGGACGGGGTCGGGGAGACCCTGCTGTGCATCTTCAACCTCGCGCACGTCCCGGCGAGCTGCTCGGTGCACCTCGCGGAGTACGCGGGCCGGGGCACGAGGGAGCTGTTCGGCGGTGAGCCCTTCGGCGAGTTCTCGGACACGGGTGACTACCGCATCACGCTGGGCTCGCAGGACTTCTTCTGGCTGCGCCTGCGGACGGCGCCCACCACGGACGGCAACCACCCCGAGACGGTGGCCATGCCCATCATCAGGCCCGCGCGCGGCGAATGAGGGTCCGCGGGGCGGACCCGCACGCGCACGAGAGAGTTCTACCGGACGAAAGCGGGGGAGATGTCATGACGGATCAGCAGGTGCTCGACAGGTTGCGGGTGTGGCTGCCGCGGCAGCGGTGGTTCCCGTTCACGGCCACCCCGGACCAGCTGCGGCTCACGGTGGTGGGACGCGCGGGGCTGGACGGCGGTGACAGCTGGGACGCCCAGCCGGGACGCGAGCGCATCATGTTCCTGGTGCAGGTCACCGTGGGGGAGCGTAGCGAGCTGCTCAACGTCCCCGTGGTGCGCAGCACGGAACCTCTTCCCGCGCTCGAGCGGTTCACGATCGGCAGCTACGACGCGGACGGCCCGGACCGTGCGCTCCCCGAGCAGCTGGTGGCGGGAGCGGAGGCATCGGCCTCGTTCCTGCGCCGCGCGGTGTCCCAGGCCGGTGTGATGTGGGACCGGCGGAAGGGCACGCGCTCCGGTGACCCCGGGTCCGCGGAGCGGAAGCCCACGGGTGCGGCCACGGGCCAGGACGCCGTCGGCGCCTCCGAGGAGCCCGCGACCGTCCACCTCTACGACGCGGTGGGGGACCCCGGGTTCATGGACCGCGTGCTGCGCATGATGGACGCGCAGCTCACGGAGGGCGGTGTGCTGCGCCACGGAATGGGTCTGCACGGTCGGTACACGGGTGCCCTGAACACCGACTACCGGATCGCCACCGCCGACCAGGTGCAGGTGATCTCCTCCGAGCAGTCGAACACCTCGGTGATCCTGCGCCCGGCGGAGACGGACGCGGAGGACTCCGCGCTGCGCGGGGACGCCGTGATCGTGAAGTTCTTCCGCGTGGTGGGCGAGGGGCGCAACCCGGACGTCGAGGTGGGCGTGAAGCTCACCTCGCATGGTTCCTCCGCGGTCCCCGCGACCGCCGGGTGGATCGACGCCCAGTGGCGCCAGGGCCTCGTGACCACGTCCGGCCAGCTGGCCGTGGCGGCGCAGTTCCTGGAGGACTCGCGGGACGCCTGGGCCGTCGCCGTGGCGGCAGCCACCGAGGGCCGGGACTTCACCGCGCTCGCCGAGGACCTGGGAGCAACCACCGCGCGTGTCCACGCGGACCTGCTGACGGCCTTCGAGCCGGCCCCGGTGGACGACGCCGCACGGCGCCGCTTCCTGGAGGACCTCGCCTCGCGCGTGCGCTGGGCCTGGGAGACCTGCGGGGAGCAGTTCCAGGAGTTCACCCCGGAGCTGGACGCCCTGCTGAGCGAGCTGTCAGAGGTGCGTGAGATCCCTGCGCTGCAGCGCATCCACGGCGACTACCACCTGGGCCAGGTGCTGCACAACGACGCCCAGGGCTTCCGCATCCTGGACTTCGAGGGTGAGCCGCTGCGCCCCATCAAGGAGCGGGTGCGCCCGGACGTGGTGCTGCGGGACGTCGTGGGCATGCTGCGTTCCTTCGACTACGCGGGGGCCATGGCCGCATGCGAGCGCGAGCAGGACATGGGCGCGTGGACCGCGGCCGTCTCGGACGCCTTCCTGCGGGGCTACCGCACCACGAGCGGCGCCGGCGTGGACACGGACTCCGTGCTCTACCGGGCCCTGTGGCTGGACAAGGCCCTCTACGAAGTGGTCTACGAGCAGCGCAACCGACCCGACTGGGTGCGAGTGCCGGCGGACGCCGTGGTTCGTTCGCTTGAGCGTGCACGCTCCCGTACCGTGAACGGAGAGAACCACGAGAGCCATACGACATCGTCCAGAACTGAGGATTTCGTGACCACCGAGCAGCCCCGTCCCACCGATCCCGCAGCCCCCGAGTCCGAGGCAGGTGCGGCGGTTCCCGTTCCGGGGAGCGCGCAGCACGACGCCGCCCGGTCGGCGCCCGAGCACACCGCTGTCCCCGGCGAGCAGCCCGCGTCAACCGCCGGCACCGAGGCCCGTGAGGAGGCGGCGGGCCCCGCCGCCGGTGACGATGCGGTGGAGACCGGACCCGTGGCCGTGACCGAGGACGTGCTCGCGGCCGTCGCCGAGGGACGCTTCCATGACCCCCACTCCGTGCTCGGTGCCCATCCCAACGCGGACGGCACCGTGACCATCCGCACGCTGCGGCGTTTCGCCACGGCCGTGTCGGTCCGCACCCCGGACGGCACGTTCCCGCTCGAGCACGAGTGGGGCGGCATCTTCACGGGCGTGGTCCCGGCGCACGACGAGGGCCGGATCCCCGACTACCGCGTGGAGGTGGAGTACGCCGGGAAGGAGCCGGAGCTCGTGGACGACCCGTACCGGTTCGCCCCGACCCTCGGCGAGCTGGACCTGCACCTGATCGGGGAGGGACGCCACGAGACCCTGTGGGACGTGCTCGGCGCACACGTGCGCCGGTACCCCTCGCCCCTCGGCGAGGTCACCGGTGTCAGCTTCGCGGTGTGGGCACCGAATGCCCAGGCCGTGCGCGTGATCGGGGACTTCAACGGCTGGGACGGCTCCGAGCACGCCATGCGCTCGCTGGGCTCCAGCGGCGTGTGGGAGCTCTTCGTCCCGGGCAGGAAGTCCGGGGACACCTACAAGTTCCGCATCCAGGGTGCGGACGGGGCCTGGCGGGACAAGGCGGACCCCATGGCGTTCGGCACCGAGATCCCGCCGTCCACCGCGTCCCGCGTGTGCGAGTCCGAGTACGAGTTCCGGGACCAGGAGTGGATGGCCGCGCGGGCCGCGAAGGATCCGCACAACGCGCCCATGAGCGTGTACGAGATGCACATCGGCTCCTGGCGGATGGGTCTGGGGTACGTGGACCTGGCCCGGGAGCTGGTGGAGTACCTCACGTGGCAGGGCTTCACCCACGTGGAGTTCATGCCCGTGGCCGAGCACCCGTTCGGCGGGTCCTGGGGCTACCAGGTCACCGGCTACTACGCGCCGTCGTCCCGCTTCGGTTCCCCGGACGAGTTCCGCTACCTCGTGGACCAGCTGCACCAGGCCGGCATCGGCGTGCTCGTGGACTGGGTCCCGGGACACTTCCCCAAGGACGAGTGGGCGCTGGCCAACTTCGACGGCCAGCCGCTGTACGAGCACCCGGACCCCCGCCGGGGCGAGCACAAGGACTGGGGCACGCTGATCTTCGACTACGGGCGCCGGGAGGTGCGCAACTTCCTGGTGGCCAACGCCAACTACTGGCTCGAGGAGTTCCACGTGGACGGGCTGCGCGTGGACGCCGTGGCCTCCATGCTCTACCTCGACTACTCCCGCAACGACGGGGAGTGGGAGCCCAACCAGTACGGCGGGCGCGAGAACCTGGAGGCGATCGCCTTCCTGCAGGAGGCGAACGCCACGGCGTACCGGCGCAACCCGGGAATCGTGATGATCGCGGAGGAGTCCACGTCCTTCCCCGGTGTCACCAAGCCCACGAGCGCGGGCGGGCTGGGCTTCGGCATCAAGTGGAACATGGGCTGGATGCACGACAGCCTCGAGTACATGGCCGAGGACCCGATCAACAGGCACTACCACCACAACAAGGCCACGTTCTCCATGGTCTACGCGTTCTCGGAGAACTTCATCCTGCCCATCTCGCACGACGAGGTCGTGTACGGCAAGGGTTCCCTGCTGCGCAAGATGCCGGGTGACCGGTGGCAGCAGCTCGCGAACGTCCGGGCGTACCTGGCGTACATGTGGGCGCACCCGGGCAAGCAGCTGATCTTCATGGGCACGGAGTACGCCCAGGAGTCGGAGTGGTCGCAGGAGCACGGCCTGGACTGGTGGCTGTCCGAGACCCCGCCGCACCACGGCGTGCAGGAGCTGGTCAAGAGCCTCAACGAGGTCTACCGCAGCACCCCCGCGCTCTACGCCCGTGACAACGACCCCTCGGGCTTCGAGTGGATCGACGCGAACGACGCGAAGCGGAACACCCTGTCCTTCACCCGGTGGGACGACCAGGGCAACCCGCTCGTGTGCATCGCGAACTTCGCAGGCAACACCCACGAGCGATTCCGCCTGGGCCTGCCGTGGGCGGGGGAGTGGGAAGAGGTGCTCAACACCGACTCCGAGATCTTCGGCGGATCGGGAGTGGGCAATCTCGGCCGGGTGGTCGCCACCGAGGGTGCTTTCAACGACAAGCCCGCCTCCGCCGAGGTGACGGTGCCCCCGCTGGCCGTGCTGTTCCTCAAGCCGGCCACGGGACGGGGAACCAGCAGCACCGGAGGAGACGGCACGGGCCGGGTGGTGGGCGAGAGCGTCTGAGCTCCCGGAGTCCGCCCGGTACCACGCGGACTCGCGCACGGACCATGGCAGACGGCGCACGGCAGACCCGCGGATGGCAACGGCCACCGCGGGTTTGTCGTATCGGTGGGCCGCGTGTAATGTCTTCCGAGTTGCCACGGCGCTGGTCGAAAAGACCGGAGCAGGCAACAAGACCGGGAACTACCGGAAACATGCAGGCTGGCAACCGCCGGAGCGTGTGGTATGGTTGATCCCCGCAAGGCACCGAAGACCGGATGTCAAGCACCGCAGCGCAGAGTTCACCTCAAGTTGCGAGAGCGAGCATCCGCCGGTAACCTTGCAGACCGCAACCGATCGTGGTGGCCCTGTGGTGGGGAGCTGTGATGTGGTGTGTTGTTTGTCAACTCAATAGTGTGTCTAGTTTGTTGATACCAAAGATTTTGATTGTTTTTGGTTGAT
>NZ_RDEX01000004.1:0-122527 GCF_003687175.1 Kocuria tytonicola
ACGACCGCCGATTCCGGGGAGAACACCGAGCAGGCCGCCGAGGTGAAGACCGAGCAGGCCCCGAAGGCCGACACCAAGCAGTCCTCCCACGAGGGCTCCCAGCCCTCCGGTGGCCCCAAGGACGTGGCCGGGTACGTGACGCCCCTGGTGCGCAAGCTGGCCCGCGAGAAGAACGTGGACCTCTCCACCCTCACCGGCACCGGAGTGGGCGGTCGCATCCGCAAGCAGGACGTCCTGGCCGCCGCCGAGAAGGCCGAGAAGGCCACTGCTCCCGCAATCCAGGACACCGGGGCGGACATGGCTCCCGCGGTCTCCACCCAGGGCGCGGGCAAGGCTCCGGCCGCTCCGGCTCCGGACGCCAAGCGCGGCACCACCGAGAAGGCTCCCCGCATCCGCATGACCATTGCCAAGCGCATGCGCGAGTCCCTCGAGGTCTCCGCCCAGCTCACCCAGGTGACCGAGGTGGACATGACCCGAGTGGCCAAGCTGCGGCAGAAGGCCAAGGACCAGTTCCAGCAGCGCGAGGGCGCCAAGCTCACGTTCATGCCCTTCTTCGCGAAGGCCGTGGCCGAGGCGCTGCAGGCCCACCCCGTGCTCAACGCCACGTTCAAGGAGGACTCGAAGGAGATCGTCTACAACTCCTCCGAGGACATCGCGATCGCCGTGGACACCCCCCGTGGTCTCCTGGTGCCCGTGGTGAAGAACGCCGGCGACCTGAACCTGGGCGGGCTCGCCAAGCAGATCGCGGAGCTGGGTGGCGCGGCCAAGGACGGCAGCATCTCCCCGGATGCGCTGACCGGTGGCACGTTCACCATCACGAACATCGGCTCGTTCGGCGCGCTGTTCGACACCCCGATCATCAACCAGCCGCAGGTGGGCATCCTAGGCACCGGTTCCATCGTGAAGCGGCCCATGGTCATCACGGACGCGGACGGCAACGACACCATTGCCATCCGCCACATGTGCTACTTGTCCCTGACCTACGACCACCGCCTGGTGGACGGCGCGGACGCGGGTCGTTTCCTCAGCACGCTGAAGAAGCGCCTGGAGGCGGGCCAGTTCGAGTCCGAGGTGGGTCTCTGAGACCACCCCGCGTCCACGGCCCCGGGACCGGCGAGCAGTCCTCGTGAGCACCGGGGGCCGTGAGCGGTAGGGCAGGCCAGCACAGGGGGCCCGGAGTGTGGAGTGCATCACGCACACCATGCCCCGGGCCCTCGTGCTGCCGGCTCCGGGCCGGGGGCTCGGCTACCCTCGAAGCATGACTTTCCTCCTGAATCTCCTCATCTTCCTGCACATCGTGGGCGTGGCCGTGATCGTGGGCACCTGGTTCTACACCATGAAGCGCCCCACCGTGACCGTGGCGCAGTTCTGGGCCGCCGTCCTGATGCTGGTCACAGGACTGGGCATGGTGGGCTACCACGAGATGAACGGCGGCGACATCAACTACGCGAAGATCGGTCTCAAGCTGGTCATCCTGCTGGTGGTGCTCGTGGCCGCGTTCATCGGCATGCGCAAGACCCGGCGTGGCGAGCCGGTCTCCACGGGCCTGGCCCACGCCGTGGGCGGCATGGCGCTCATCAACGCGGCGGTGGCCGTCTTCTGGTGAGCCCCCACCGGGCCACCCACCCGGCACGTTCCTGACGGACCCCGGTGTCCGCCCCGCCGCAGCGCGGGGCGGACACCGGGGTCCTCTGCCGTCCCGGGCCTGCCGGTCGGAACGGCACCCCCACTCGGCACGCCGACGGGTGGACTCCCCTGGTCACCGACCGTCCGCCACGGGGGTGACATCGGTGAGTTTCCACCCCTCGGGCGTCTGCACCACCGAGATCCGCAGGGTCTGGACCGCCTCCCCGCCCTTCCGCGTCACGTGGGCTCCCGTCGGCACGCCCCCGTGCCATCCCCGCGTCACCACCTCCGTTCGGTAGGTTCGCGTCCTCGCCGCCTCGGCGGGGGACACGTGGGGGCCGCGGGCCGTGCTCTCTTCCCTGAGCTCCACCACGTCCATGCTGATTCCGGAGAAGGCGGTGAATCCCGTTCCACCCGTGTCCTGGGCACCCGCCCGCCGGATGACCTCCCGGTCCTTCGCCGCCAGCCGGGACCCGGGAACGTACACGGAAGCGACCGCGGACTCGTCGCCCGCCGAGAGCGCTGCCGCGCGGGCCGCCACGAGGTCCCGTACGGCCTGCTGCGCTTCGCGCTCGAGGTCCTGCATGCTGGCCCCGGGGGCATGTGGGGCCCCCGAACCGGTGCTCCTGCCGGGGGACCCACGGTCCTGTGCCTGCCCCGAGGATCCGGCCGTCGACTGCGGGGACCCAGGGCGGGCACCACTGGGACGAGGGGTGGGCGTCCGCCCCTCCGATCCTCGCTCCCCGCCCGCACCGGTCTCGTCCGTGGCGGCTCCCGCGGCGCTCTCCCGCCCGAGGGAGGCCGCCGACGACGCCGGGTCCGCCACCACGTCTCCGGGAGCGGCCCACCGGGCCAGCCCCCACACCGTGGCAACCACCACGAGCGCAGCCGCGAGCGCCGGCCACCAGCGGCGTCCCGGGTGCGAGAGCGCCGCCTCGGAGGCCAGGACACCTGCGGAGTGCCCGTGGGAACCGGCCCGCCGGCCACCGTTCCCTCGGACGCGGCCCCCACCCCGGCCTCGGTGGTCTCTCCTCACGTCCCCGCCCCCGGAACTTGAAGGGTGCTCTGCACGGAGTGGCCGCCACACCCGTCGCGAGCGCACCACCGTGCCGTCCGCGCGGATCACCTCCGGGGTCATCCGTTCCTCGGGCCGACGAGGGCGCCGCGGGGGTCCGGGTAGGGGCGCTGCCGCGTCGAACCCCGCAGCGAGTTCGTGTGCGGCGGGCCGTTCGGCGGGGTCGTCGCACAGGGCGGCCTCGAGCATCAGCACCAGGTGGCGCGGGGCGGTGGGGCACATCAGGGTCAGAGGCACGCGGTGGGAGTCGGGCCCGGGCAGTCGTCCCGTGAGGGCGCGCCAGCCCATGACACCCAGGGCGTGGACGTCCTCCGCCGGGCCGAGTCCACCGGTTTCCCCGGATTTCTCCACCCTCCCCGGAAGCGTGGACTCCCCGGGGCTCCGGGGGACTCCGGGGCTCCCGGTCGGGTCTGCACCGGGTGCGGCCGTCCCGCGCCCCGGCCCCGCGGCGTCGTCGTGGGCCCCGGGTGCCGGCACGTCCGGTTCGAGAACGGGCCCTTGCGCCCGAGCCCGGTGCGTGAACGCGGCAGGCGACTCCGGGCGCTCCCCGAGACCCCACGCCGGGCCGGGACAGCGCGCCCCGCTGCGGGCCCCGTACCCGTCCACGAGGACGCCGCGCTCAGGGGTGAGCAGCACGTGCTCGGCCGCGAGCCGCCCGTGCACCCATCCCCGCTCGTGCAGCCGGGAGAGCGCCCGTGCCGCCGCGGCCAGCACCGGGGAGACCTCCTCCGGTGCCAGCCGACCCTCCGAGCGCATGCGCTCGGCGAGCGTGACCCCCTCCGCGTACTCGGTGACGAGCGCCGCGGGGCGGTCTGCCTCCCCCAGAGTGGCACGCACCCTCACGAGATGGGGGTGCTCCTCGCCGGACCACTGCTCCGCGAGCTCGCCGAACCGTGCTTCGAGGACACGGCGCTGCACGGGATCCGCCAGCACGGCGAAGGTCACTGCGAACTCCTCCCGCGTGCTGCGCTCCCGGGCACGCCACGTCCGTGTGCCCTCCCCCTCGCCGAGCCTCTCCTCCAGTTCCAGACCCTCGTGGCGTGACGCGTCGGCCGGGTCCACCGGACCGGCCGTCGTCTCCCCCACGTGCTCCACCGGGTCCGGCGCGGCCGCGGTCGGAGCCGCCGCCCCCGGGGGAGCCTCCGGCTCCCGAGTCTCCCCCGCGGTGCCCCGCGCCGCGAGCACGCGGTCTCGGGCGCTGCGGCGACGTGGCCCCCCGGAGCCGGGGGCGCCCGCGGTCCTGTCACCGGATGTCTGGGGTGGGTGTTCGTGCTGCATGGCACCACTGTGCCCCGTCACCCGTGTGCGCGCTCACGTTATCCACAGGCTGGGCGAGGGGATAGGGTGGATGAATGGCTCTGCACTTCGAACGCATCGGTATGGCCCCTGAGCTAGTGAACTACCGCGAGTGCCTGGACCTGCAGCGGCAGGTCCACCAGGAGGTCGTGGCCGGCACCCGTGGCAACACCGTCCTGATGGTCGAGCACGATCCCGTCTACACCGCCGGACGCCGCACGGAGCAGCACGAGTACCCGTGGGACGGCACAGAGGTGGTGCCCATCGGACGAGGCGGCAAGCTCACCTACCACGGTCCCGGAATGCTCGTGGGGTATCCCATCGTGCGCCTGCCCATTCCCCTGGACGTGGTGCGCTTCGTGCGCGTCCTGGAGGAGGTCATCATCGCCGTGGTGCGGGACTTCGGTGTCCCGGCCACCACCGTGGAGGACCGTTCCGGTGCGTGGGTGCTCGCGGACGAGCGGGGCCCCGACCGGAAGATCTCCGCCATCGGCGTGCAGGTCTCCAAGCGGGCCACGATGCACGGCTTCGCCCTGAACTGCTCCAACGACCTGCGCCCGTTCGGCAAGATCATCCCGTGCGGGATCACCGACGCGGGGGTCACCTCCCTCAGCGAGGAGACCGGGAATCGGATCGACCCCGCGGACGTTGTGGAGCGTATGGAGCAGGAGCTGTCGACCCGTGAGGCAGACCTGTGCGTCCCTTTCGAGCCGGACACGCCGGCTCCCCCGGTGCTCCTGCACCGCCCCGAGCACCGTTCCACAGCACCCGGGGCCACCGCCACCGCGGCGTCCTGAGCCGCCCCGAGAGCCCCAGTCCTGCCCTGGCCCGCTCCCGCGAACCCCGCGGACCGGACCCCGTCAGCGCCACCAGCGAGGAGAACCCATGACCATCGCACCCGAAGGCCGCAAGCTGCTGCGCGTCGAGGCGCGCAATGCCGAGGTGCCCATCGAGAAGAAGCCGTCGTGGTTGAAGAACACGGCCAAGATGGGCCCCCAGTTCACCGAGCTGAAGTCCATGGCCCGCGGCCGTGGCCTGCACACGGTGTGCGAGGAGGCCGGGTGTCCCAACATCTACGAGTGCTGGGAGGACCGTGAGGCCACGTTCCTGATCGGCGGGGACACCTGCACGCGGCGCTGCGACTTCTGCGACATCGCCACCGGCAAGCCCGGCATCGTGGACGTGGCCGAGCCCCGCAAGGTGGCCGAGTCCGTGCGTGACCTGGGGTTGCGCTACGCCACGGTCACCTCCGTGGCCCGTGACGACCTCGCGGACGGTGGCGCATGGCTCAACGCGGAGACCATCCGCGCCATTCACACCATGAACCCCAGCACGGGCGTGGAGATCCTGATCCCGGACTTCAAGGGCCAGCCGGACGCCGTCCAGCAGGTCATCGACGCCCAGCCCGAGGTCTTCGCCCACAACCTCGAGACCGTGCCCCGGATCTTCAAGCAGATCCGCCCGGCCTTCGCGTACGAGCGCTCCCTGGATGTGCTCACGCAGGGCAAGGAGAACGGCATGATCGTGAAGTCCAACCTGATCCTGGGCATGGGCGAGACCGACGACGAGGTTTACGAGGCGCTGTGCGACCTCCACGACGCCGGCTGCGACCTCATCACGCTCACCCAGTACCTGCGCCCGGGCCCCACGTTCCACCCGATCGACCGCTGGGTGAAGCCCGAGACGTTCGTGGAGCTCTCCAACGCCGCCGAGGAGATCGGCTTCCTGGGCGTCATGGCCGGGCCGATGGTCCGTTCCAGTTACCGCGCCGGCAAGCTGTGGGCGCGCGCCATGAAGAAGATGGGCCGCGAGATCCCGGAGCACCTCTCCCACATCGACGACTCCGGTTCCGCCACCCAGGAGGCGTCCTCGCTGCTCGCCCGCCTGGGCTGACGCCCCACCCGCTCCACCGCACGACGACGCCGCCCCGCCCGGGCGGCGTCGTCGTGCCACGTCCCGGGACGGGCGCCGGACGGTGCCGTTCCGGCGGGGCCCGACGGCAGCGGCTAGAATGACCCCGATCCCCTATCAGCGACTGCGAGGAACCACCGTGTCACCAGCCACGTCCACCAAGGCCAAGGCCGCCGAACGCGACCGCAAGCGCGAGGAGAAGCGCCAGCGCAGGGCGGCCAAGGGACCCGGCGTCTTCTCGCAGATGAAGCAGGTCTTCCAGATGACCCGCGAGCGCGAGCCGAACATCCTGTGGTGGATGATCCTGCTGGGCCTCGCCGTGCTCCTGGTGTTCCTGCTGATCGGTGTGGCCCTGGGCAACTGGATCACGTGGCTGCTGATCGGCGTCCCGTTCGCCGTGCTGGCGGCGGTGATCCTGCTGTCCCGCAGGGCGGAGCGCGCCGCGTTCTCCCGCATCGAGGGCCAGCCCGGAGCCGCCGGGGCCGCGCTGTCCACGCTCAAGCGCGGCTGGATCGTGGAGGAGCAGCCGGCCGCCATGGACCCCAAGTCCAAGGACCTGCTCTTCCGCGCCGTGGGGCGCCCCGGCGTCGTGTTCATCACTGAAGGTCCCGTGAACCGTGTGGACAAGCTCGTGACCAAGGAACGCCGGCGCATCGGCCCCGTGATCCAGAACGTGCCGATCCACGTGATCAAGTCCGGCAACGGCGAGGGCCAGGTGCCCCTCAACAAGCTCGCGAAGCAGATGCGCGGGCTGGAGAACAAGCTCACCAAGCAGGAGGTGCAGGTGGTGCACCGCCGCATGAACACCCTGCAGAACCGGCTTCCCATTCCCAAGGGCGTGGATCCCATGCGCGCCCGCCCGGACCGCAAGGGCATGCGCGGGCGCTGAGGCCCGTCATCGCACCATCCTCTCAGCGCACGCGCACCAGGACGGTGTCCACCGCGCGGTCGTGCAGGCCCCGCTGGTCCTCGTCCGCGACGAGCGGCGGGACCACGAGGCACACCAGGAGGGTCCGAACGGCCGCTCTGCCGAATCCGGCGGGGCGGCCGTTCATCGTCTGCACCTGCAGTCCCACGAGCCAGTGCCCCGGGCTGCGGCCGAAGAACCCCACCATCAGCGTGGTGAGCACGAAGAACACGGCCAGGTTCATGAGCCCGGACCCGTTCCACCGGCTCAGGAACACCGTGGCCAGGAGCAGGGACAGCGCCCAGTCCACCAGCAGGGCCACCAGGCGGGCCGGGAACCGGGCGATGGACGCGGGGCCCTCCGGGGGCCGCCCGAGCCGCTGTCCGGGGTGGGGAGGCCCGTCGTGGGGTGCGCCGTCGAGCCACGAGCCCATGTCCTGGCGAGAAATCATGTCCTCACCCTATCGGGCGCCCCCGACCCCGGGACGCAGCCCGACTAGACTGGCGGTCGTCACTGACCGGTCGGCGACCCGCCACGGCCGTTACACGCCTGAAACACGAGTGTGACGGACGGGCAACGCCAGGTTCCTACGCTGGACACCAGAACCGAACGGCCGCGGCTGCTCCTGAGGAGCGCCGCGGCGTCGATCGGACGCCCACAGAGAAGGAGAACAGGTCCATGTTCCAATCAGCCGAAGAAGTTCTGGCATTCCTCAAGGACGAAGACGTCGTGTTCGTCGACCTCCGCTTCACGGACATGCCCGGGGTGCAGCAGCACTTCAACCTGCCGGCCAAGGCGGTGGACGAGGATTTCTTCACGGACGGCCAGCTCTTCGACGGGTCCTCGATCCGCGGCTTCCAGGGCATTGCCGAGTCCGACATGCAGCTGATCCCGGACCCCCAGTCCGCCTTCGTGGATCCCTTCCGCGTGGAGAAGACCCTGGTGGTGACCTGCTCCATCGTGAACCCCCGCACCGGTGAGCCCTACCACCGCGATCCCCGCGGCGTGGCCGAGCGCGCCGAGGCGTACCTGCAGTCCTCCGGGATCGCGGACACCGCCAACTTCGCCTCCGAGGCCGAGTTCTTCGTGTTCGACGACGCCCGCTTCCAGGTGAGCCCCGAGTCCACGTTCTACAAGCTGGACTCCGAGGAGGCGCCCTGGAACAGCGGCCGCAAGGAGGAGGGCGGCAACCTGGCCAACAAGACCGCGGTCAAGGGCGGCTACTTCCCCGTCTCCCCCGTGGACAAGCAGGTGGACCTGCGCGACGCCATGTGCGTGGCTCTGGACGACGTGGGGCTCGAGGTGGAGCGCTCCCACCACGAGGTGGGCGCCTCCGGCCAGGCGGAGATCAACTACAAGTTCTCCACCCTGACCGCCGCGGCGGACGACCTGCTGAAGTTCAAGTACGTCATCAAGAACACCGCTGACGCCTTCGGCAAGACCGTCACCTTCATGCCCAAGCCGGTGTTCAACGACAACGGCTCCGGCATGCACTGCCACCAGTCCCTGTGGAAGGGCGGCGAGCCGCTGTTCTACGACGAGAAGGGCTATGCGGGTCTCTCCGACCTGGCCCGCTGGTACATCGGCGGGCTGCTGGAGCACTCCTCCGCGGTGCTGGCGTTCACGAACCCCACCGTGAACTCCTACCGCCGTCTGGTCAAGGGCTTCGAGGCCCCGGTGAACATGGTCTACTCCCAGGGCAACCGCTCCGCGGGCATCCGCATCCCCATCACCGGCACCAACCCCAAGGCCAAACGCCTGGAGTTCCGCGCCCCGGACCCCTCGTGCAATCCGTACCTCGCGTTCGCCGCGCAGCTCATGGCCGGGCTGGACGGCATCCGCAACCGCATCGAGCCCGCGGACCCCGTGGACAAGGATCTCTACGAGCTGCCCCCCGAGGAGGCCAAGGACATCAAGAAGGCCCCGGGCAGCCTCGAGGAGGCCCTGCAGGCCCTGGAGGAGGACCACGAGTTCCTGCTCGCCGGTGACGTGTTCACCGAGGACCTGATCGAGTCCTGGATCGAGTACAAGCGCGAGTTCGAGCTCAAGCCCCTCGCGCAGGTGCCCCACCCGTTGGAGTTCCAGCTGTACTACGGCGTCTGAGCCACGCCACGCGCACACCGGCGGCCCCGTTCCCTCCTGGAGCGGGGCCGCCGGCGCGTGCGGACCGGGAGCGGGCGACGTCGTCCGCTACAGCACCGGGGGTCGGGCGAGTCCGGCGTCCGGTCCCCGCTGGATGCGGCGGGTGGCCGGGTCCAGGAACCAGAGGTAGAGGCCGTAGCTGAGGGCCAGCAGCGCGGAGATGACACGGGCGGCGATCAGGTTCAGCTCCAGGTACGGGAAGACGTCCAGCTGGTCCGCGACCGCGTAGACCGTGAAGAACCCGGTGATGAAGAACAGCACGTCCGCCTGCCAGTCGTTGCGGATGCCCGTGATGGCGAAGAGCGGGATGAGCCACACCACGTACCACGCCTGGATGATGGGTGCGAGCAGCACGAACGCCGCCATGGACCATGCGAGGCGGCGGAAGATCCTGGAGTCCCGCCCCACGAACATGAGGGTGAGGGTGAGCCCCGCGGCAACGGCCGTGCCTGCGGAGTGCACGGCATGCATCCACGCGGAGCCGTCCAGGCCCCAGGAGTCCGCCACGAGCTGCGCGAAGAGCCCGAACAGTCCCATGGGGGCGTACCAGATGTACACGGACCCGGGCGTGGACACCGCCGAGACCCAGCCGAAGCCGAACCCGTTGACGGCACCCATGATCCCGAGCAGCAGCACGGAGTAGGCGAGGGTCAGCGCCCAGACCACGAACTTCCGACGCCAGGAGGCGTTCCTCCCGGCCCACAGCAGTCCCACGAACGGCAGGAAGACCACCGTGATGGGTTTGATGGCCACGGACAGGGTGACCAGCGTAGTGCCCACGAGCCCGCCCCTCCAGTTGCGCTGCACCGCCGCCGCGTAGGTGCCCAGCAGGGCCAGGGCGAGCATGATGGCGTCGTTGTGGGCGGCGACCACGAAGTTCGTGAGGAACAGCGGGTTGGCCACGGACAGCCACAGCGCCCGGCGGGGATTCACGCCGTGCAGCCGGGCCAGGCGCGGGACGACCCACATGCACGCGATCACGGCCACCACGTTCAGCGCCCGGAACAGCAGCACGGACGCGTCCGGGTCCGCGTGGGTCACGGTGACCACGACCTGCTCGACCCACAGGAACACCGGGCCGTACGGGGGCGGGGACTCCGCCCACAGCTGGTCCGCACCGAGCTGGAAGAAGTTGTCGATCGAGGAGACCCCGGACTCGTAGGGGTTCAGCCCGCTGGCCATCACCCGGCCCTGCCCGATGTACGAGTACACGTCCCGGCTGAACAGCGGCACGCTCACGAGCATCGGGACGGTCCAGGCGGCAATCGCGGTGAGCACCCAGCGGGCGCTGCCCGGCCCCCAGGGACTGAGCTTCTGCCCCAGCCGCAGCCACTCCCGCACCAGGAGCATGGACCCCAGCGCGAGCAGCGCGATGGACACCACCACGCCCAGGGTCTCGAAGCGCATCCACATGATGAGCGGGTTCCGACGCAGTGCCGACACGTTCGCGAGCCACCCCACACCCAGTGAGCCCAGGAGCACGAGAACCGATCCGACCGCGCCCATGAGCACCGTGCGGCGCAACGAGGACGACGTCGCGGGGCCCCCGGGCGTGGGCTGCTCCCCTGCCGCCGCGGCATGCGCCGGACGACGAAACGTCCTGGTCGTGGTGCGCACTGCGGCCTCCCGGGTGGTGGTGGAGCCGGGGCGCTCCACGGCGGCCCGGGCAGGGTGCCGCCGAGGGTGGGGGCGCGGCGGCGAGGTCGGGGCCGATCCTATCGTGCGACGTCGTGAGCGGACCGGACGCGTGCCGTTGCCCCGGGCGGCGGCGCCCCGGGGACGCGATAGATTGGAGGACGTGACGACTGGAAACCGGAGAATCGTGTGGATCGACTGCGAGATGACGGGGCTCTCCCTGTCCGATGACGCGTTGATCGAAGTGGCCGCCCTCGTGACCGACGACGAGCTGAACGTGCTCGGCAGCGGCGTGGACGTGGTGATCCGGCCCCCCGAGGCGGCGCTCGAGCAGATGAACGACTTCGTGCGCACCATGCACGAGAATTCCGGGCTGCTCCCCGAGCTCGAGAACGGTATGAACATGGCCCAGGCGCAGGCCATGGTGCTGGACTACATCCGCGAGTGGGTTCCCGAGCCCGGCAAGGCCCCGCTGGGGGGCAACTCGGTGGGGACGGACAAGACCTTCCTCTCCCGGGACATGCCGGAGCTGGTGGAGCACCTGCACTACCGGATCATCGACGTCTCCACCCTCAAGGAACTCGCCCGGCGCTGGTACCCGCGGGCATACTTCCAGGCCCCGGAGAAGACCGGCAACCACCGTGCGCTCGGGGACATCGAGGACTCCATCGACGAGCTGCGCTACTACCGCCACGTCCTCTTCCCCGGGGATCCGGGCCCCACGTCCGACGACGCCCGCAGAGTCGCGGCCCTGATCCAGGCCTCACCCACGCGCACGGCGCGCTGAGCCCCTCCCGCCGATGCGGGATTACGCCCGGTGGTGCGCTATAGTGGTCGTCGTTGCCCGGAGGGATCGCAGGATTCTTCAACGGGTTGCATGGTGGGCGTAGCTCAGTCGGCAGAGCGCCTGGTTGTGGTCCAGGAGGTCGCGGGTTCAACCCCCGTCGCTCACCCCACGAGATCGGGATGCAGGGCCCGGATCGGCACAGAAGTGTCGATCCGGGCCCTGCATTTTTCCTGTCCGGCAGTCCCCGACCCGGAGAGCTCTGCCCATGAGCAAGCCCCTCCCCCGCACGGACACGCCGTGGAGGAGAGGGGCTGGTCGAGTCCCGGTCAGAACCGGAACGGGATGGGGATGGGCCCGCAGCAGCAGACCCCACTCACGTTGCCACCCGAGCCGAGCAGCAGCGCCGCACGGTAGCAGGCCACGAAACGCGCCATGGTGGGCACGACGCCCCGGATCACACCCTGCTGCGCGACGATGCCCCGCACCGCGGCGGAGCAGGACTGCCCGCCCCGGGCCACCAGGTGCGCGCAGGTGTACCCCTTGCGCGGCGAGAGGTGTCGCTGGTAGGCGCGGATGAGACGGTCCACCCCGCGGCGGGGTGCCGTGGCGGCCCAGCGCTGGACGGCGGTCACGGCTTCAACACCACCTTGATGCAGCCGTCCTTCTTCTCCTGGAACATCTTGTACGCCTCCGGTGCGTCCTCCAGGGACACGTGGTGGGTGGCCAGGGACTCCACGCCCAGGACGTCCTCCGGCTGACTCAGCACCTGCAGCAGCTCGTCGGTCCAGTGGCGCACGTGGCACTGGCCCATGCGCATGGTGATGCCCTTGTCGAACATCTCCATCATGGGCATGGGATCGGCCATCCCACCGTACACGCCCGAGAGGGACACCGTGCCCGCGCGGCGCACGCTGTGGATGGCGGTGTGCAGTGCGTCCAGACGGTCGATCCCGGCGGTCTCGATGGCCTTGCGACCCAGCGGCTTGGGCAGGCGCGCCGCGCCCGCGACGATCTTCTCCGCAATCGGGTTGCCGTGGGCCTCCATGCCCACCGCGTCCAGGACACCGTCCGGGCCGCGGCCGTCGGTCATCTCGCGCAGCGTCTCGGAGACGTCGTCCACCTGGCGCAGGTCCACGGTCTCCACGCCCCAGCTCTCGGCCAGGGCCAGGCGCTCGTCCACGAGGTCCACCGCGATGATGCGCTGCACGCCCTGCAGCTTCGCGGAGCGCACCGCCAGCTGTCCCACGGGGCCGAGACCGAGCACGGCCAGGGTGTCCTCAGTCCCCACGTTCGCGTACTTCACGCCCTGCCACGCCGTGGGCAGGATGTCGCTGAGGTAGAGGAAGCGCTCGTCGTCGAAGTTCTGGGGCAGCTTCACGGGACCGAAGTCCGCGTGCGGAACGCGCACGCGCTCGGCCTGGCCACCCGGCACGGAGCCGTACAGGGAGGAGAAGCCGAACAGGGCCGCGCCGGTGCCCATCTCCCGGATCTGGGTGGTCTCGCACGCCGCGAACAGCCCGCGGTCGCACATCCAGCAGTGCCCGCACGCAATCACGAACGGCACCACCACGCGGTCCCCGGGTGCCAGGTGCTCCACACCGGGGCCCACCTCCTCCACGATGCCCATGAACTCGTGGCCCAGCACGTAGTCCTTCTGCAGGTACGGGCCCAGCACCCCGTAGAGGTGCAGGTCGGAGCCGCAGATCGCAGTGGAGGTCACCCTGACGATCGCGTCGGTGGGGTCCTGCAGGACGGGGTCCGGAACGTTCTCGACCCGGACGTCGCCGAGTCCTTGCCATGTCAGTGCTCGCATTGCCTCAGTCAACCATGATCCGCAGCGGACGGCACCACCCCTCCGGGGGTCCGGCGACTCGTCCGGGCCCGGTAGCGTAGCGGCATGACTGCATCGTCTCGTGTTGCCCTCGTGGCCGGAGCGTCCCGCGGACTGGGAATGCTCGTGGCCGAAGAACTCCTCCTGCGCGGTTACGAGGTCGCCATCTGCGCGCGTGATGCCGCGGAGCTCACGCGGGCCCGTGCCCGGCTGGCCCGTCGCGGCACCGTCCGCGACTACGTGTGCGACGTGGGCGACGCTGAGCAGGTCTCCGGTCTCGTGGAGAGCGTGGAACGCGACCTGGGCCCCGTGGAGGTTCTCATCACCGTGGCCGGGATCATCCAGGTGGGCCCGGTGGAGGGGGTCACCGTGGAGCACGTCCGGGATGCGGTGAACACCATGACCATGGGCCCGGTGCACACGGCGCTGGCGGTCCTGCCGGGGATGCGCGAACGGGGCAGGGGTCGGATCGGCACCGTGGCCTCCGTGGGCGGGCTCGTGTCCGTGCCGCACCTGCTGCCGTACAGCACGGCCAAGTTCGGAGCCGTCGGTTTCACGGAGGGCCTCGCGGCGTCGCTGTCCGGAACGGGTGTCACCGCCACCAGCATTGACCCCGGGCTCATGCGCACCGGGTCTCACGAGCACGCGTTCTTCACGGGGAGCTCGGAGAAGGAGTATGCGTGGTTCGCTCCCTCGGCGTCCCTGCCGGTGCTGTCCATGAACGCGGACCGCGCGGCGCGCCTCATCGTGGACGGCGTACTGGCGGGGCGCCCCGTGGTCCTGGTGGGATGGCTGCCGAAGATCGCGCAGCGCGTGCGCGGGGTGGCTCCCGGACTGACGGTGCGCGCCCTCGGTGTCGCCAACCGGCTGCTGCCTTCGGCCGCTTCCCACCAGACGCACCTCGTGGCGGGTGCCGCCGCCAGGAGACGGCTGGCTTCCACCGTGGTGGACGCACTGAGTTTCCTCGGGAACCGGGCCGCGCGGCGCAACAACGAGCGCTGAGCGTCGTCAGCGCGCCCGCACCCGCACGGCGCGGCAGGCGATGCCCACGACGAGCACGAGGATGCCCACACCCACGGAACCGGCCGGTAGCGTCACCACGAGCACCGTGCACAGCACCGCGCCCGTGACGGGAACGGCCCTCGGATACCGTCGGTGCTCCCCGGTCTGGGTAACCGCGCTGAGATTCGCCACGAGGTAGTAGAGCAGCACGCCGAAGGACGAGAAGCCGACCACCCCGCGGACGTCCACCGTCAGCACGAGGACCACGACCACGAGCGCCAGGGCGATCTCCGCCCGGCGGGGAATCCCGTGGCGGTCGTCCAGCACGGCCAGGGCCCGGGGCAGGTCCGCAGTGCGGGCCATTGCGAGCGACGTGCGGGCGATGCCTGCGACGCCTGCGAGCAGCGCACCCAGGGTCGCTGCCGCGGCCCCTACGCGCACCACGGGGGTGGTCCACGTGAGACCGCCCGCCGCGGCGAGGTCCGCGAGCGGCGTCGTCGTACGGGCGAGCGCATCCGGCCCGAGGACGGTGAGGGCGAGCAGGGCGAGCCCGCCGTAGACGAGCAGAGCGCCGAGCAGCGCGGTCACGATGGCCCGTGGGATGGTGCGGGCGGGATCGCGGACCTCCTCCCCCATCGTGGCGATGCGCGCGTAGCCTGCGAACGCGAAGAAGAGCAGACCCCCTGCCTGCAGGAGCCCGTACGCTCCTCCCGGCGGCGCGGACGCGAACAGCGCAGCCGTGCGCGCGCGGTCGGAGAGTGCACCCGCGACGACCACCACCGCCAGGACCGCGAGCACCACGCCCACCAGGAGCTTCGTGGCGGCCGCCGTGCGTGTCACGCCCAGGCAGTTGACGCTCACGAGCACGATGACGGCGAGCGCCGCCACGGGCCGCTGCCAGGACGCATCGACGGTGTAGGCGGCGAACGTCATGGCCATGGCCGCGCAGCTGGCCGTCTTGCCCGTGACGAAGCACCAGCCGGCCAGGAACCCCGGCCAGGGCCCCAGCCGTTCCCGTCCGTAGACGTAGCTGCCGCCCGCCACAGGGTACTGGGCGGCCAGCTGGGCGGAGGACAGCGCGTTGCACAGCGCGACCGCCCCCGCGATGAGCAGGGAGAGGGGCAACCAGGATCCCGCGGCCGCCGCGGCGGGGGCGAAGACGACGAAGACGCCCGCCCCGATCATCGAGCCCAGGCCGATCGCCACGGCGTCCCCCAGACCCAGGCGGCGCTGCATGGTGGTGGTCATGATGCTGGCCCCGCTCCCGTGCACGTGGTCCCTGGACACGACGACGGGCGGAACGGTGCTACCGTTCCGCCCGTCACGCCGCTCACGATCCTCGAGGGATCAGAAGACCGGCTTGCCGCCGGTCACACCGATCACCGTGCCGGAGACGTAGGACGCCTCCGCGGGGCTCGCGAGGAACACGAACGCCCCGGCGAGCTCCGAGGGCTGGCCCGCGCGGCCCAGCGGGGTGTCGCCACCGAACTGGGGCATCCCCTCACCGGCCTTGGTGGCGGGCTGCAGCGGTGTCCAGATGGGGCCCGGAGCCACCGCGTTGACGCGGATGCCCTTCTCGCCCAGCTCACTGGCCAGGTTGACCGTGAAGTTGTTGATCGCGGCCTTGGTGGAGGCGTAGTCGATCAGGTTCTCGGAGGGGTCGTACGCCTGGATGGAGCTCACGTTGATGATCGAGGAGCCCTCCTCGAGGTAGGACAGTGCCTGCTGCGAGACCCAGAACAGGGCGTAGAGGTTGGTCTTGAAGACCCGGTCCATCTCTTCCGTCTTCAGCCCCTGCAGGCCACCGTCCCGGCGTGCCCACTGGAACCCGGCATTGTTGACCAGGATGTCCAGGCCACCCAGCTTCTCCGCCGCCTGGTCCACGACGCCGCGGGCCTGGCTCTCCTCGCGCAGGTCCGCGGGGAGCAGGACGGCGGTGCGCCCGGCCTTCTCGATCCACTGGCGGGTGTCCTGGGCGTCGGACTCCTCCTCGGGGAGGTAGTTGATGGCCACGTCCGCGCCCTCGCGCGCGAACGCGATGGCCACCGCGCGCCCGATGCCGGAGTCGCCGCCGGTCACCAGGGCCTTCAGGCCTTCCAGGCGGCCGCGGCCCACCCAGTTCTCCTCGCCGTGGTCCGGGAACGGGGTCATGTCGGTGGAGAGACCGGGAGGAGTCTGCTCCTGCTCGGGGAAACCGCCCTCTTCGCCGGCGAGTTCCTGTGCTTTCCTGTCTGCTGCGAACTTGTCATCAGTCATGGAGTCATTGTGCCCCGAGGCGCGGGGTCGTGTCGCCCACCTGCCGGGGTGAAAACCCCGAACCGCGCGTGCCGGACTCCGCGGTCCGGTGTTCCGGTGGCCCGGGGCCAGTGGTGCGAGGTCTGCCCACCAGGCCAGGAGCGGACTCAGACCATGGTGACGCGGCGGTGCTGACTGCTGGGGTCCATGCCGTGCTGCACGCCCCACAGCACCGCCTGGCTGCGCCGCTCCACGCCCATCTTGCGGTAGGCGGAGCGGATGTAGGACTTCACGGAGTTGATGCTGAGGTAGCAGCTGCGGGCGATCTCGTCGTTCGTGAACCCCTGGGTGATGAGCGCCACCACCTCCGCCTCGCGTGCGGACAGCCCCTCGCCGCGTCCCGGCCAGTCCGGCGGGGCGATGCCCTCGCGCACGGGCTCGGGGAGCACTACTCGTTCCCCCTCGTGCACGCGCACCAGCGCGTCCCCGAGCGCCGCGGCGCTGAGCTGTTTGGAGAGGTACCCGTGCATGCCGAGCCCCAGTGCGTCGTCCACCTGGTCCGCCTCCACGTTCCACGTGTACATGACCACCTTGTGGCACCGGGGGTCGTCCAGCAGCTGACGTATCTCCCGCGCGCCGCGGTTGGTGGCGGCAAAGGCGTCGTAGAGCACCACGTGAGCGGTGTCCCGTGGAGTGTGTCCGGAGTCCAGCTCCACGACCTGCAGCCGCGGATGGCCGGCCAGCATGCGCGCGACCCCCTCCACGACCACCGGGTAGTCGTTGATCAGGGCCAGGGAGATGTCGGGGTGACGGGAATTCACCCCACGAGCATAATAGTAAGCTCACGCATCATTGTTCGAACCGTGTTCGACAATCTGCCAGTCCTCCCCCGTGCGCGTGACGTGCCCCAGCGCCGCCAGTTCCCGCAGCCAGCCCTCCATGGGATCGAACCCCCACGTGCGCCGGAAGAGGTTGGCGTTGCGTGCGATCGCGGCGGCGTGCTGGACCGGCGGCGACTGGGTGGGGTGGTACTGGTGGTAGGCGGCGGCCCCGCCCAGCCACCACAGCTGGCCCCCCGCCGCGGCGAGTCGCTGGCCGAAGTCGGTGTCCTCGCCGCCGTAGCCCACGTAGCGCTCGTCGAAGCCCCCGGCGGCGTCCCACGTGGCCACCGTGCACGCCATGGAGAGGGACCACAGCAGGCGCGGGTCCGCGCGCTCCAGCTCCCCGGGAGCGGGCAGCACCCGCACCGCGTGGTCGCGCCCCACCCGGGCGACCCGCCCGGGTGTGTAGTCGGCCTCCGCCATGCCCTCGGGCAGGTACTGCACGCGCCCGCTGACCACCGCACGGCTGTCCCCCAGCCGCTCCAGTGCCCGCGCGTAGTCCCGCACCAGGTCACGGTGCGGGAGGCAGTCCACGTCCAGCAGCACCACACGGTCCGCTCCGAGGGCCGCGGCGCGGGACACCCCCGCGTTGCGCGCCGCCGCGAGCGGGAGCCCGTCCGCCACGAGGCAGTCCACGACGTCCGTGGGCACCTCGCTGCGCGCCCGCGCCACCTCGTGGATCCCGGGATCCCCCATGCTCACCACCACGTGGACGAGCGGTGGCTCACTCTGGGCGGCCACCCACTCGCGCTGACGCCGCAGGTGCTCGTGGCGCCCGCTGGCAATCGTCACCAGGGCGGTCCTCACGCCCCACCTCCGCTCAGCACGGCCTCCAGCGCGCGGGCCGCGCGCCGGGCGCCGTCGCCGTGGCGCCAGAGGGACCAGCGCGACCCTCCCAGCTGCCCGGCCCGCCCCAGCAGTCCGGGCCACTCGGCCGCTGCGGGCCACTCGGAGAGCCCCACGCAGATCCCCGCCCGGTCGAGCGCGGCCGCGGTGGCCAGCTGCTCGTCGTGCGGCCGCGGCTGGGCCACCACCACGGCCCGTGCGCCCACGGCGGAGAGCTCCGCAACGGCGTTGTTCCCGCCGTGGGTGACCACCACCGCGGCCTCCTGCAGCTCGCGCCACAGGTCGGGCGAGGGATTGTCCGGGGTGCGCACGGTCCACGTCCAGCCGGGTGTCGCCGCACGGGCGGCCTCGATCTCCGCCTCACCCACGACGGTGCCCCCGCGCCCCCACACCACGAGCACCGAGTTCCGCTGGGCCGCGCCGTCTGCCGGCTCCGCGGCACCGCCGGCGGACGACGCCGCCCGGTCCGGTCCCGAGCGCCCCGCACCCTGGTCCGCGCCGGACTCCGGCTCCGGGGGTCGCGAGGGCACGTCGAAGCGGGAGATCGCCCCGGTGAACATGGTCTTCCGGGTCCACTCCCCGGGCCAGTACGGCTCCGCGGTCTCACGGGACCACGGTGCGACCAGGGCGGTGGCGGCGTCGTACGCGGCACGGTGCGTGCGGTCGGTGCGGTCCCCGCGCATGGCCATCACCGCGGTGGGCACGCCCATGAGTCGCGCCAGCAGGGTGACCTCCGCTGAGGTGTCGGTGACCATCAGCTCCACGTCCGTGCGCAGCCGATCAGCCAACAGGCCCATCCGCTCGCGGTGGCCGGGGTGGTGCAGCGGCGCCCAGTGCAGGACCCCGTTCGCGGTGGGATCCGCGGGGTGTCCGGCGTCGTCCGGGGGCAGCTGGACCCACTCGCCGGGCCAGTCCGCGGGACGCTCCAGCGAGCTGAAGCCCACCACGCCGGTCGTGAGCTCCCGGGCGATCTGCACGGCCCGGTTGCGGTGCCCGAGGCCGTGGTGGTGGACGTAGTAGCCGATCACGCGTGCACCAGCTCCCGGTAGAGATCGGCATAGGCATCCACGGTGGCCTCCAGCGAGCAGTTCTCGAGCGCGTAGCGGCGCACCCGGGCACGGTCCATCGCGACCACGAGCGGCAGCATGGCGGCGGCCCCCGCCACGGTCTCGGCCTCGCTCACCCCCGGTTGGGACGTCAGGCCGCCCGGGAAGCGGACGATCTCGCTGAGTCCGCCGCGGGCCACCGCGAGCACCGGGGTGCCGCACGCCATGGCCTCGGCGGCCACGAGACCGTAGGGCTCCTCCCACGCCGGTGTCACGAGGCTCGCAGCGCTGTGCCCGGCGAGCTCCCGCAGCTGCTCGGTGTCCAGGTGCCCCACGTAGGTGATGTGCTCGTCCAGCAGCGGTTCGAGCTTCGACTCGAAGTACTGGCGGTCCGCGATCGGCCCGGCGATCCGCAGCCGCCGGCCGGCCTTGCTCGCGATCAGCGCGGCCACGTGCGGTGCCTTCTCCGGGACGATCCGCCCGGACCACACCAGGGCGTCCCCGCCCGGGCCCGGGCGCCATTCGTGGGGGTCCACCCCGTTGCGGATCACACGGGCGGGTGTCACGGTGCTCCACAGCTGGGCCACGGAGTCGCTGACCGCCACGGTGTGCGCGGTGGGGGTGAGCCGCAGCGCGGGCTCCAGCCACGGGGTGACCGGGGTGTGCAGGGTGGTGACCATGGGCTGCGGGATGGCCGCGGACATCACGATGGGCAGGAAGTGCAGGGAGTTGTTGTGCACCACGTCGATGTCCGGGCGGTTCCCGAAGGCCCGCATCACCTGCATGTAGGAGAACGTCTCCCGCACCTGCGCCTCCGGGGGCATGGCGACGTCGTTGCGGGCCGCGTCGCTCAGCACGAGGGGCTGCACGTCCAGCTCCTCGATGCCGAGCCGCGGGTCCGAGCCGGGCGCGGCGAAGACCACCACGTCCATGCCGCGGCGCCTGAGCCCGCGGGCCAGGTGCCACGTGAAGGACTCCAGGCCGCCCGAGAACGGCGGGATGATCGGAAAGCGGTCGTGGGCGAGCAGTGCCACCTTCACGCGGCACCCCCCTCCCCCGGGGTGCGCGCGGCCACGGCACGGCGGTAGACCTCGGTGTGGGTCGCCGCAATACGACGTCGCTGGGCCGCCCGCTCCCGGGCACTCGTCTGCCAGGGGCCCAGACCGGGAAGCGCCGCGAGCGCGGCGCCGACCTGGGCGGCGTCGGGCGCCCCGGAGTCGTCCCAGTCGAAGCCCAGCACGCCGGGGTGCTGGTCGTGGTAGAAGCCCACGGTGGGTGCCAGCACGTGCGTGCCGAGGTCGTGGCACAGCTCGAGCCAGCCCGAGTGGGTGCCGAAGCGGTAGGCGAGCACGGAGAGGTCCAGGCCGCGCAGGTAGTCCCGCAGCTGCTCGTCGGTGTAGATCCCGTGCACGTGGACCGTGACGCCCTCGGTGTGCCGGGCGGCCTCGAGCAGCTCCACCACACGGGCGTCGTGGTGCCGCGCACCCGTGGTGACCACGTCCGTGTGGGCGTCCAGCACCAGGCGGATCGCGCCCTGCGCGGCGTGCGCCATGAGCAGGCGGGCCAACGGGAGGGGGTTCATGTTGGTGCGCAGGCTCTTGAGGTGCAGTCCCACGGTGGGGACTTCCGGCACGGGCGCGTGTGTCCGCCAGGAGTCCAGCGGCAGGACGTGCGGGTGGGGCACCACGGTGGCGCTGCGGCCCCACCGGCGCTCGATCTCGCGGGCTGCTCCCGCGGTGAGCGTGATGAGCTCGTCCGCGCCGGGAACCAGCACGTCCAGCGCGGCGTCCTGGGCGGTGGGATCCTCCTGGTGCGGGTTGCGCAGGTCGTGCACGGTGTAGACGAGCGGCTTGCCGAGCTCGCGCAGGGTGGCCACGATGCGCTGCAGGGTCTGCGGAGGGGTCTGATCGAAACCGAAGTGCAGGTGGTAGACGTCGAACTCCGCCGCGTGCCCACGGATCCAGGTCTCGTCGAGCATCACCAGCGGCCACCAGGGAGCGCCGGGAACGGGGTGTGCGGGCGCGGGGTCCGGCAACCGGTGGACGGCCTGCGGACCGGCGGGGTCACTGAGGTGCTCGACGTACACGTGACCGTGGGGCAAAGACGCGACCCTCACTCGGTGGGACCTCCTGCGGTAGACGAACGGTGCCGTGGCTGGGTGCCCGCGCGGGCACCGTGTCCCGCTCAGCGGATCACCGCACACGGGTGGAGTGCGCTCCGTTCCTCGGGCGGCCCCGGGCGACGATACACATCTTACTGACGGTTCCGACACGATATATTGTCCTGCGGCCGTGCGGAACACCGGCCACCGCCGCCGCCGGCACGAGCCGCGGACCGGTCCCACCACCACACGCGATTCCTCGAGGTACCCAGCATGAGCATCCGCCCCATCGTGATCTCCGGCAACCCCGTGCTGCACCACCCCGCGGCGCGGGTCACGGAGTTCGACGACGCCCTGCGCGAGCTGGTCGCGGACATGCACGAGACCATGGACGCCTCCCACGGTGTGGGTCTCGCGGCACCGCAGATCGGGGTGGGACTGCGGATCTTCACCTACCTCTACGAGAACGAGGACGGCGTGGCCCCCCGGGGGACGCTCGTCAACCCGGTGTTGACCACGGGCAAGATCGCCGAGACGGCCCCGGACCCGGACGAGGAGTCCGAGGGCTGCCTGTCCGTCCCCGGGCAGGCCTGGCCCCTCAAGCGCGCGGACTGGGTCCGGATCGCGGGCCAGAACGAGAACGGGGACCCCGTGGCGTTCGAGGCGAACGGCTGGTTTGCCCGGGTGATGCAGCACGAGTACGACCACCTGGACGGCAAGCTCTACGTGGACCGGCTCAACCCCAAGTGGTCGAAGAAGGCCCGCAAGGCCATCACCAAGGAGGGCTGGGGCACGGACTCCACCTGGTTGCCCGGTGTGGACGAGGACCCGTTCGGCCACTGAGCCGGTTTCCCCGGCGGACTGGCGGGCCGATGGAGCCGGCCGGTGCCGGGGCAGGACGTCACAACATCAGGACGTCAGGACGACCGTCAGCACACCCGCCGCGCGGCTCGTGGGCTCCTCCAGCTCCACCGTCCAGTGCTGGGACAGCGCGTCGCGCACCTGCTCGACGGTGTCCACCGCTCCCCCGGCGCCGCGGAACTCGCACAGTGCCCGTGCCACGAGGCCGCGCGTGTGCTTGGCGTGGTGCGAGACGACCGAGCGCGTGCCGTCCAGCTTTTCCTGCTCCACGCGCACCGTGACCGCGCGCGGCACCGGAGCCTTCCACGCCGCGGCGTAGGCTGCGGACCGGCAGTCCACCACCACCTGCTCCGCAGCGAGCTCGCCCAGCACCGGGGCGAGTCGAGGCTTCCACCAGGTGCTCAATCTCCCCGTGCCCGGCAGCACCGTTCCCATGGACAGCCGGTAGGCAGGAATCCGGTCCGTGGGCCGCACCGCCCCCCAGAGCGCGGAGACCACCAGGAGGCTCTCGTCCGCCACGGCGCGCGCTTCTGCCGACAGGGTCGAGGCACCCAGGGCGTCGTAGAGCACGCCCGTGTAGACCTCCAGGGCCGGCGCGGCGGGTGCGGTGTCGAATGCGAGGTTGCGGGCGACGTCGTCCGCGAGCGAGGGCCCCACGCCCAGCACCGCGAGCGCGTCCTCACGGGCGCTGACCTCCGCGAGGTGACGGACGAGCTGTGCACGGTCCGGGGTCAGCGCGGGAAGGTCCAGCGCGTCGAGGTCAAGGGGAGCACCCGCAGCCGGGGCGGTCTTCGATTCGGAGGGCGGCAGGAGAATCAGCACCCCACGAGTGTAGGTGGACAGGTGGGCCTGTGAGCCGGGTTCTGTGCCGCGGCCGGTTGCCCGCACCGCGGTGACGACCATCCATCTAGGCCGTGCGTTGCCGCACGGCTCGAGCAGCCTACCCGGACGCTCGGGCGAGCAGCCCTCGGTCGCGCCCTGCGTGGCCTTGCTCCGGACGGGGTTTACCGAGCCGCGCCGGTCACCCGGCGCGCTGGTGGTCTCTTACACCACCTTTTCACCCTGACCCGCGCGTGGCGGGCGGTCTGTTTTCTGTGGCACTGTCCTGCGGGTTTCCCCGAGTGGGTGTTACCCACCGTCCTGCTCTGCGGAGCCCGGACTTTCCTCGAGACGCCGTCACGAACGACGACGCCGCGCGGTCGCCCGGCCCACCTGTCCGCACCGATCCTACCGCGCCCGCGCGCCCCGGTCCGGCGCACTCGGACCCGCGGTGCCCCGCCCACGAGAACGGTGGACTCCTCCGCACCCGGCCCGGGCGGTCGGCCGCCCGATGCCGCCCACTGCACGGGCGCCCGACCGGGCGCGGGCAGAGGACCCTGCGCGGTCACAGCACGAGCATCGCCGAGCACTCGGGGCACTGCGGGATCGCGGTGTCCGGAGTGGCCTCGAGTGCCGCGGCGTCCGCGGGACTCAGGCGCGTGCCGCACGCGCCGCACGTTCCGTTCTCATAGCGGGCCACGGCGATGCGTCCTCCCCCGCGGGCGTTGCGCAGCCGGTCGTAGCGCCGCAGGAGCGGCGAGTCCGTGATGGCCGACGCCCTGCGATCGCGTTCGGCGGTGAGCCGGGCGTGCTCCTCCTTGAGCCGTGCGAGTTCGGCGTCCCGTTCGGCCACCGCGGCCCGGGCCTCGGCGTCCGCGGCGCGCAGCAGGGGCTGCTTGCGCTCACGATCGGCGGCCACCTCCTCGGCGTGGTCCATGGCCTGCAGCTGCGCCTCCTCCGCCCGCTCCCGCTGCGCCGTGAGGGTCTCGATCTGGTGCTGGATGCCCATCAGGTCCTTGGAGGTCCCGCCCGCGTTGAGCCGCTCGGTGTCCCGGTCGATCCTGGTCTGGATCTCGACCACCGTGGCCTCCGCCTGCTGAACGGCGTCCTGGGCCTGTCCCACCGCGGCGTCCAGCTCACGGGCCGCGGCGATCGCCTGGGTGCGGCGGGCCATCAGGGCCGCCACGTGCTCAGAGGTCTGCAGCTCCTTCGCGCGCGCCAGCCTGGTGAGCAGACGGGAGTCCACCGCCTGCAGCTCCAGCAGGGCGGGAAGGGATGAGCGGGACGTCGTCATGGGGTTCTCCTCGGGGTGGTGCAGGTCGGGGCGGGGTGGGGGTGCATCGGGCTCGGGGCGGAGCCGGCGCCGGGATGGCGCGGTGATCGCGCCCGTCCCGAGCCTGCGCGCCGCCGGGCGGTCCGACTGGTGACCACGCGCCGTCGTCGTCCCCGCCCGGTGGTGGGCCGTCGTTCAGTCGGCCGGAGCCCGCACCGTGAAGTCCCACGGGTCGGTGCGCAGGGTGCTCACGTGGATCGCCACGCGGAACCCCCGGGAGGCCAGAAGACGCTGCAGGTCAGCCGCGGCCCAGGGCAGCCACAGCGCCTCGCTCGCGGAGTGGGCGGCGTCGATCAGCGCGGGAGTCCCCCGCCGCCCCGGCCCGAGCGCCTGCTCCCGGGCCTCCGATGCCGGGTGGTGGCGTAGGTCCGCGGTCACATACACGTCCGCCCCGTGGGAGCGCACGGTCTCGAAGAGGGAGTCGCCCGATCCGCCGCACACCGCCACAGTGCTCACCCGACGATCCGGGTCCCCCGCCACGCGCAGCCCCTGCGCCGTTGCCGGGAGGCGGGCCGCAAGCCGGTCGGCGAGCTCCCGCAGGGTCACGGGCTCGTCCAGTGTGCCCACCCGGCCCAGCCCCGCGCGGGGGTCGCCGGCGCGCGGGACGAGCGGCGCGGCGTCGTCGGCATTGACCCCGCAGGCCGCGATCAGGGCGTCCGAGACGCCGCGACGCGCGGAGTCCGCGTTCGTGTGGCAGCTCAGCAGGGCGCACCGGTTTTCGACGAGCTCGTGCACGGTGCGGCCCTTGAAACCGTCCGCGGCCACGGAGGTGACACCGCGCAGCAGCAGGGGATGGTGCGTGAGCAGCAGGTCCGCGCCCGCTTCGACGGCCTCCCGAACCACCGCCGCCACCGGGTCCACGGCAAGGTGGATGCGCTGCACGGTGGCCTCAGGCCGTCCCACGGCGAGCCCTGAGGCATCCCAGTCCTCCTGCCACCGGAAGGGCCACAGGGTGTCCGCCGCGGCGACGACGTCCTGCAGCGTGGGGTGCGTGAGGGGGTTCGGGACTTCGGTGCTCATGGCCCCATCCTAGGAGCGCGGCGGGGCGGCGCCCGGGAATCTTCTGGCGCGTCACGCGTTGTACAGGGCATGACTTCATCCACACCGCAGACGTTCGTGCTGGCCGGTGGCTGCTTCTGGTGTCTCGACGCCGTGTACCGCAGGACGCGCGGCGTCCAGCGCGTCCGCAGCGTCTACACGGGCGGGCACACCGCCCACCCGGACTACGAATCCGTGTGCTCGGGAACCACGGGCCACGCCGAGGCCGTGGAGGTCACCTTCGACCCCTCCGTGGTCCCCGCGGACGTGATCCTGGACCTGTTCTTCACGGGCCACGACCCCACCACGCTCAACCGCCAGGGCTACGACGTGGGGACGCAGTACCGCTCCGCGATGTTCCCCGCGGACGCGGAGCAGAAGGCACTCTTCGAGGCCGCGATCACCCGTGTCCAGGACTGGTTCAAGGACCCCGTGGTCACCACGGTGGAGCCGCTGGGTCCGCTGCACGAGGCCGAGGACTTCCACCAGGACTTCTACGGCAACCAGCCCTTCAACGGCTACTGCCAGGTGATCATCAACCCCAAGCTCGCGAAGGTCCGCAAACGTTACGCCGTGTGGCTCACGGACTGAACCGGCTGGACAGCGCACCGATACGCTGAAACGGACTCTGGGCACTGCCGAACGGCACCGCTGAGCCGTCACGGCGAAGCACCGAACAGAACCTGCTGAACAGGAGACAGACGATGGGCAAGATCTACAACGACGTCACCGAGATCGTGGGGGGCACTCCCCTGGTGCGCCTCAACCACCTCGACGAGGACCTCCCCGGCAACGTGGCCGTCAAGCTCGAGTTCTACAACCCCGCCAACTCGGTCAAGGACCGGATCGGCAAGGCCATCGTGGACGCCGCGGAGGCCTCGGGGCAGCTCGAGCCCGGCGGCACGATCGTGGAGGGCACCTCCGGCAACACCGGCATCGCCCTGGCCATGGTGGGCGCCGCACGCGGCTACAAGGTCATCCTGACCATGCCCGAGACCATGTCCACCGAGCGGCGCGTGATGCTGCGGGCGTACGGCGCGGAGATCGTGCTGACCCCCGGTGCTGACGGCATGCGCGGTGCGGTGGACAAGGCCCAGGAGATCGTGGACACCACGGAGAACGCCATCCTCGCCAGCCAGTTCGCGAACCCGGCCAACCCCAAGGTGCACTACGAGACCACGGGCCCCGAGATCTGGAACGACACCGACGGCGCCGTGGACGTCTTCGTCGCGGGCATCGGCACGGGCGGCACGATCTCCGGGGCCGGCAAGTACCTGCGCGAGCAGAAGCCCGGGGTGCGCCTCGTGGCCGTGGAGCCCTCCGACTCCCCGCTGCTGACCGAGGGCAAGGCAGGTCCCCACAAGATCCAGGGCCTCGGCGCCAACTTCGTACCCGACGTCCTCGACCGCGAGATCTACGACGACGTCTACGACGTCACGGTGGAGAACTCCGTGAAGTACGCGCGCGAGCTGGGCTCCCGGGAAGGGATCCTGGGCGGGATCTCCACCGGCGCCATCATCTGGGCGGCGCTGCAGGAGGCCGCCAAGGAGGAGAACCGGGACAAGCTCATCGTGGCCGTGGTGTGCGACTACGGCGAGCGCTACATCTCCACGATCCTCTACGAGGACATCCGGGGCTGATCCCGCGCAGCACCCGTGAGTGCCCGGGACGCACCCCGTCACCACGCGTCCCGGGCACTGTCACGTGCTCGCTCCACCGTCATCCGAACCAGCACATTCAGGGGGGAAGCTCACGTGGGTTTCTGGCGCAGACTGCACGAAGACCTCGACACGGCCCGGGCACACGATCCCGCCGCGCGCTCGAGCGCGGAGATCCTCCTCAACTACTCCGGCCTGCACGCCATCTGGGCGCACCGGCTCTCCCACCGGCTGTGGCAGAACCCGGAACGGCGCCTCCTGGCCCGCACCGTCTCGCAGCTCGCGCGCTTCGCCACGGGTGTGGAGATCCACCCGGGTGCCACCATCGGGCGGCGCTTCTTCATCGACCACGGCATGGGCGTGGTGATCGGGGAGACGGCGGAGATCGGTGACGACGTGATGATCTACCACGGCGTGACCCTGGGCGGCCGCTCGCTGGAGCCCGTCAAGCGCCACCCCACGGTGGAGGACCGGGTGACCATCGGGGCCGGGGCCAAGATCCTCGGTCCCCTCACGGTGGGCCGGGACTCCGCCGTGGGCGCCAACGCGGTGGTGGTCAAGGACGTGCCCGAGGACTCCATCGTCACCGGCATTCCCGGCAAGATCCGCCGCCGCACCCCCGAGAAGCAGGAGCCGCTCGTGGACCCCGCCGCGTACATCGACCCCGCCATGTGGATCTGATCCGGCGGCCGGGTCACCACTCAGCCGGAAGAGAGGACGACGGGCCGGGTCCCCCACGGGGAGCCCGGCCCGTCGTCGCCTCACGTGCCGCGCACGCCGAGGTGCGGTGCCCGGCTCAGGAGACCACCTCGGCACGGTTCCCGCTCCACAGCACGTGGAAGCTGGAGTCCGGGTCGTCGATGCGCTTGTAGGTGTGCGCCCCGAAGTAGTCCCGCAGCCCCTGCGTGAGGGCCGCGTTCAGGCGCGGGCGGCGCAGTGCGTCGTAGTACGCGAGCGCCGAGGAGAACACCGGGGCGGGGATGCCGCGCTCGACGGCGCGTGCCACCACGCGGCGCCACGCCGGCAGGGCGTCCTCGATGGAGGTCACGAACTCGGGGGCGAACAGCAGGTTCAGCGGAGCCTTGTCCCCCTCGTACGCGGCCATGATCACGTTGAGCAGCTCGGCCCGGATGATGCAGCCGTTGCGCCACAGGCTCGCGATCGTGGCGAGGTCCAGGTTCCACCCGTACTCCCGCCCGGCCATGGTGAGCATGTCCAGGCCCTGGGCGTAGGAGACCAGTTTGGAGGCGTAGAGCGCCTTGCGGACGTCGTCCACGAACCCGGGGTCCTTCACGACGTCCTCGGTGGTGTCGCCGATGCCCGCGGGCAGCACTTCCTGGGCCTGCTTGCGCATCGCCGGCTCGGAGGAGGACAGCGCACGGGCGAAAACGGACTCGGCGATGGCCGTGACGGGAGAACCCAGTTCCAGGGCCTCCTGCACGGTCCAGCGTCCCGTGCCCTTCTGACCGGCGGCGTCCGCCACGATGTCGATGAACGGCTTGCCGGTCTTCGGGTCGACCTGGCGCAGCACCTGGGCGGTGATCTCGATCAGGTAGGAGGACAGCTCGGTGGTGTTCCACTCGTCGAACACGTCCGCCTGCTCGGCGGGCTCCAGCCCGGCCACGGAGCGCAGCAGCTCGTGGGCCTCGCCGATGACCTGCATGTCCGCGTACTCGATGCCGTTGTGCACCATCTTCACGAAGTGCCCGGCACCGTCGGTGCTGATCCACGCGCAGCACGGGGCGCCGTCGTCCGCCTTGGCGGAGATGTCCTCGAGCATGGGCCCCAGGGTCTGGTACGACTCCTCGGAACCGCCCGGCATGATGGACGGCCCGTTGAGAGCGCCCTCCTCACCACCGGAGACACCCACGCCCACGAAGTGCAGGCCCTTCTCGGCGCACTCGCGCTCCCGGCGGCGGGTGTCCTGGAAGTACGAGTTGCCGCCGTCGATGATGATGTCGCCCTCGTCCAGCAGCGGAGTGAGCTGCTCGATCACGGAATCCACGGGAGCCCCCGCCTTGACCATGATCAGCACGCGGCGCGGACGCTCCAGGGAGTCCACGAGGTCCTGCATGGTCCGCGTCCGGATGAAGTCGCCCTCGGAGCCGTGCTCCTCGATCAGGGCGTCCGTCTTGGCGGAGGACCGGTTGTGCAGCGCCACGGTGTACCCGTGGTGTGCGAAGTTGCGAGCGAGGTTGGCGCCCATCACGGCCAGGCCGGTCACGCCGATGTCTGCTTTCTTTTCTGCTGCCATGGCTCCTAGCCTACGCACCCTGGCCGACACGGCGCACCGCCCGGGGCGGCGTCCCCCGCGGGGAGAGGGCGGGCATGGAAGAAGCCCGGAACCACGTGATCCTGGGCTTCTTCTGCAGTGGTGGAGACCGACGGAATCGAACCGCCGTATCTGTCACGCCCGAAAGCGATCAAGCGCACCAGCGTCCCCTTGCCGTTCGCTACTCTCGCACCGAACTCCTCAAGCTTAACGCATCGTGACGCCCACGTGTCAAACGCACGGCGGGCGCGCTTCAGGTCACGTGCGCAAGCTCACGACCACCCCGCTGGGTGGGGCCGCGGTGTGCCGGTAGGCTGGCTCCCAATCGGGTGCTGGCAGCTGTACCAGTCGTGCCCACCCGATCCCCGGGCCTTTAGCTCAGCTGGTAGAGCGCTACGTTTACACCGTAGATGTCGTCGGTTCGATTCCGGCAGGGCCCACCACCACATGCCTGCGTCCCCGAGGACGGCGGGCGCCGGCAACGGTCCCCGCTGCGCGAACTCCCGCTCACGCCGTGGGCGGGCGCCACATCCCCAGGGCATCCACGGTGCCCCGGCTCGGCACCGGCCCGCGCGAGCGGAAACCGAAGCGCTCGTAGTACGGCACGAGATCCGCCGTGGAGGCTTCCAGGTAGGCGCCCACGTGCTGCCGGTCCACGGCGGCCAGCCGGTCCCGGATCAGCAGGCTGCCCACGCCGGCACCCCGCACGTCGGGCAGGGTCCCCACGGCCTTGAGGTACCAGTGCGGCGCGCACGGGTGCGCGCGGTGGGCGAGGAGCTCCGTGATCAGGGCGTCCGGGACCCGATGACGGAAGACGCGCAGGTACGTGAGCAGTCCCGGGATCATCCCGGCCAGCGACACCTTGCTCCCGGGCGCCTCCCACAGCGCCACCCCCAGCGGCTGCTGCTCGCCGGCCCGCACGGCGAGGTACGCGTGACCCCCGGCCCCGAACGTCTCGCGCACGATCCGCTCCCACATCCTCGTGAGCGACGCCGTCACGTCCCCGTGGGGCAGCAAGCCCACCACGTGCGGGTCCACGGCGAACGCGGCACCGAGAGTGGCTGCCGCACGAGCGGTGTCCGCGGGTGCTGCCGGGACCACCTCGATCTGTCCTGCACTGGTCTCGCCTGAGTTCTGCTGATCCGTCACGAGGCGAGGGTAGCAGTCCGGGCACCGGTGTCCCCCGCGGCTCGTCGGTGTCCGCCGCTCCCCGGCCCGGGGCGGGTCACGGCACCGGCACCGAGCGGCCCGTCACAGCAGCCGCGGCTGCGTGATGCCCTCCGCAGGCTTCTTCGGCCGACGACGCCGCGGCGCCGCGGCCTTCTCGCTCGCCGCCTGTTCCGCTCCCGCCTCGGAAGCGTCCTGGTCCGGGGCTGCCTCGGCGTCCTGCGGACCCTTCCTCGCCGGGCGGCGTCGTGGGGCCGTGCCCGCCGTGGTCCGTCCGGCGGGCGGGACGAGCGTCTGCTGCCCCGCGAGCTCCGCCTGCTGGTCCCGCAGCACGTCGATGGCCCGTTCGAAGTCCTCGAGGTCCTCGAACGCCTGGTAGACCGACGCGAAGCGAAGGTAGGCCACCACGTCCAGGCGGCGCAGGGGCGGCAGGATCGCCAGCCCGACGTCGTGCGCCTCGACCTCCGCGCTGCCCGAGGCGCGGATGGACTCCTCGACCTCCTGCGCGAGCATCGCGAGGTCGTCCTCGCTCACGGGGCGGCCCTGGCACGCCTTGCGCACACCGTTGACGATCTTCTGCCGGTCGAACGGCTCGGTCACCCCGGAGCGCTTGATGACCGAGATGGACGTGGTCTCCAGCGTGGAGAACCGCCGACCGCACTCCGTGCAGCGGCGCCGACGGCGGATGGAGGTGCCGTCGTCCGAGGTGCGGGAGTCCACAACCTTGGAGTCGTTGTGGCGGCAGAACGGGCAGTGCACGGCTCAGCCCTCCCGGGGCGGGGTGGGGGACGCGGCCTCGGCGCCGTCCTGGACGAGGGAGTCCGCCCGGACGCGGGCCGGCTCGGAGCGGATGGTCACCGCACGGCCGTGAGCGGGGAGGTCCTCGCTCGCGGCGAGCGCCACGATGTCCCCCTCGAGCTGCGCGAGCGCCTCCCGGTCGTACTCGATGACCTGCACGGCCTTCATGAACGACGCGGTCTGCAGGCCCGAGGTGAAGACCGCGGTGCCACCCGTGGGGAGCACGTGGTTGGAGCCCGCGGCGTAGTCGCCGAGCGGGACCGGGCTGTAGGGGCCCACGAAGACCGCGCCCGCGTTGCGGATGCGCCCGGCCACCGCGCGGGCGTCGCGCGTGTGGATCTCCAGGTGCTCCGCGGCGTAGGCGTCGGCCACCGCCACGGACTGCTCGAGCCCGTCCGTGAGGACCACGCCCGACTGCGGCCCGCGCAGCGCGGTGGCGATCCGTTCGCGGTGCCGGGCCGCCGGGACCTGCGCGGCGAACTCGTGCGCCACCGCGCGGGCCAGCTCCGGGGAGTCGGTGATCAGCACCGATCCGGCGGCGGGGTCGTGCTCCGCCTGCGAGATCAGATCCGCGGCCACGAAGCGCGGATCCGCAGAGTCGTCCGCGAGCACCGCGATCTCCGTGGTGCCTGCCTCGGCGTCCACGCCCACCACGGAGCGCAGCTGCCGCTTGGCGGTGGCCACGAAGATGTTCCCGGGCCCGGACAGCGTGTTCACGGGCTCCAGGACGTCCTGTCCGTCCGTGACGCCGTGGGCCATGGCCGCCAGGGACTGCGCGCCTCCCACGGCCCAGACCTCGTCCACGCCCAGCAGCCCGGCGGCCCCGAGGACCACGGGGTGCGGGAGACCGCCGAACTCCTTCTGCGGGGGTGAGCACAGCACCACGGACTCCACGCCCGCGGCCTGCGCGGGGACCACGTTCATGACCACCGAGGACGGGTAGACGGCCAGTCCTCCGGGGATGTAGAGCCCCGCCCGGCGCACGGCCTTCCAGCGGTGGTGCAGCGTGGCCCCGGGGGCGACCTCCACGGTGGCGTCCCGCGGGCGCTGGGCCCGGGCGAAGGCCCGGGTGCGCTCGATCGCGGTCTCCAGCCCGTGCCGCACGGCAGGGTCCAGCCCGGCCACGGCCTGTTCGATGTCCTCGGGGGCCACGCGGATGCGGTGCTGCGCGACGCCGTCGAAGCGCTGGGCGAGCTCGCGCAGGGCCCCGGCCCCCCGGGTGCGCACGTCCTCGATGATGGCCCGCACGCTGTCCTCGGCCTCGGCCACCGACGACGCCGCCTGGCGGGGCACCGCCCTCCGCAGCTCGTCCCAGCCCAGGTGCTGACCGCGCAGGTCGATCACGCGCAGGTACGCCTCGGGCAGGCCGGAATCGGTGGACGTCATGGTGTGCTGGTTCACCGGTCCAGTCTACAATCGCGCGTCCACCGCACCACGCGACGCCACCACGCGAGGACTCGGGAGCGTGCCGGGCGGGAGCGGGCGGGAGCTGGCCCGGCGCACGAGCCACGGAGCAGTCCCGCCTCGCACACGTGGCGCGCACCCCACCGGGGTGCCCGCAGACTCACGCCTCGAGGCACGCCGGTCCGAGCAGCACCTTGAGGTCCCCGAACAGCGCGGGCGAGGGATTCACCCGGTACTCCGGTCCCAGCCGCATGATCTGGGTGCAGCGCCGGGTGTCCAGGTGGATCCTCACCTCGGAGTCCCCCTTGTGGTTGCGCAGCACCTCCCCGATCTGGCGGATCGTGGCCTCCGTGGCGCGGTGCTCGGGCAGGGCCACGCACACCGGCCCCGAGGAGCCGTCCACGCTGAGCTCGGGCACCGTGAGCTCCTGGGCGGAAATGGTGATGGAACCGTCGTCGCGGCGCTGCATCCGGCCCTTGATCACGCAGATCAGGTCCTCGGTGAGCACCCCGGCGATCGGCGCGTACGCCTTGCCGAAGAACATCACCTCGATGGACCCGGAGCGGTCCTCCAGCTCCACACGGGCGTAGGCGTTGCCGGAGGATTTCGCGATCCTGCGGGACAGGGACGTGATCATGCCGCCGATGGTGACCACGGCGCCGTCGGGCCGGGTGTTCTCCTCGGTGAGCAGCGGGGCGATGGCCGTGTCCGTGTACTGGCCCAGGGCGTCGTCGAGCCCGCGCAGGGGGTGGTCCGAGACGTACAGCCCGAGCATTTCCCGCTCGAAGGCAAGCAGGTCCTTGCGCTCCCACTCGGGAACGTCCGGGACCTCCACGGAGAAGGTCTCCTGGTCCTCGTCCTCGGAACCGCCCATCGAGAAGATGTCGAACGTGAACTCCCCGTTGTCCTCCTTCTTTTTCTGCGCCACGACGTCCTCGACCGCCTGCTCGTGGCACATCACGAGGCTGCGGCGGGTGTGGCCCAGCTGGTCGAAGGCACCGGCCTTGATCATGGACTCGATGGTGCGCTTGTTGCAGACCACGGCGGGGACCTTGGCCAGGAAGTCGTTGAAGGACGTGAACTTCCCCTGCTCGTTGCGGGCGTCCACCATGGCCTGGACCACGTTGGCGCCCACGTTGCGCACCGCGCCCATGCCGAAGCGGATGTCCGAGCCCACAGGGGTGAAGTTCAGCTCGGACTCGTTGACGTCGGGCGGCAGCACCGTGATGCCCATGTGACGGCACTCGGTGAGGTACATGGCCAGCTTGTCCTTGTCGTCGCCCACCGAGGTGAGCAGCGCGGCCATGTACTCGGCCGGGTAGTGCGCCTTGAGGTACGCGGTCCAGTAGGAGACCAGACCGTAGGCGGCGGAGTGGGCCTTGTTGAACGCGTAGTCCGAGAACGGCAGCAGGATGTCCCACAGGGCCTTGATGGCCGCCTCGGAGTACCCGCGGTCCACCATGCCCTGGTGGAAGCCCTGGTACTGCTTGTCCAGCTCCGCCTTCTTCTTCTTGCCCATGGCGCGGCGCAGGATGTCCGCCTGGCCCAGCGAGTAGCCGGCCACCTTCTGGGCGATGGCCATCACCTGCTCCTGGTAGACGATCAGGCCGTAGGTGGTGCCCAGGATCTCCTCGAGCGGCTCCGCGAGCTCCGGGTGGATGGGGGTGATCTCCTGCGCCCCGTTCTTGCGCAGGGCGTAGTTCGTGTGGGAGTTCGCACCCATGGGCCCCGGTCGGTAGAGGGCGATGGTCGCGGAGATGTCCTCGAAGTTGTCGGGGCGCATGAGCTTGAGCAGCTGGCGCATGGGCCCGCCGTCTAGCTGGAACACGCCGAGCGTGTCCCCGCGGGCCAGCAGCTCGTAGGAGCCGGGGTCGTCGATGGGCAGGTGCTCCAGGTCCAGCACGAAGCCGTCCCGGTTGAGGCTGATGTTCTCCAGGGCGTCCGAGATGATCGTGAGGTTGCGCAGCCCCAGGAAGTCCATCTTGATGAGCCCCAGGCCCTCGCACGTGGGGTAGTCGAACTGCGTGATCACCTGACCGTCCTGCTCGCGGCGCATGAGCGGGATGATGTCGATCAACGGGTCCGAGGACATGATCACGCCCGCGGCGTGCACGCCCCACTGGCGCTTGAGTCCCTCCAGGCCCTGGGCGGTCTCGAAGACCTTCATGGACTCCGGGTCGTCCTCGAGCACCTCGCGCAGCTCGCCGGCCTCGTCGTAGCGCTTGGCGTCCTTGTCGTAGACGTCCTGCAGGGAGATGCCCTTGCCCATCACGTCCGGCGGCATGGCCTTGGTGAGCCGCTCCCCCATGGAGAACGGGTAGCCGAGCACGCGGGAGGAGTCCTTCAGCGCCTGCTTGGCCTTGATGGTGCCGTACGTGACGATCATGGCCACGCGCTCGTCGCCGTACTTCTCCGTGACGTAGTGGATCACCTCGGAGCGGCGGCGGTCGTCGAAGTCCACGTCGAAGTCGGGCATGGACACGCGGTCCGGGTTGAGGAAGCGCTCGAAGATCAGACCGTGCGCCAGGGGATTCAGCTCGGTGATGCGCATGGCGTAGGCCACCATGGAACCGGCGCCCGAGCCACGGCCCGGGCCCACACGGATGCCGTTGTCCTTGGACCAGTTGATGAAGTCCGCGACCACCAGGAAGTAGCCGGGGAAGCCCATCTGGATGATGATCTTCTTCTCGTACTCCGCCTGCTCCCGGACGTCGTCCGGGATGCCGTCCGGGAAGCGGTAGTGCAGCCCCTTCTCCACCTCCTTGATGAACCAGGAGGTCTCGTCCTCGCCCTCGGGGGTGGGGAAGCGCGGCATGTAGTTGGCGGAGGTGTCGAAGTCCACCTCGCAGCGCTCCGCGATCTCCAGCGTGTTGTCGCACGCCTCCGGGAAGTCCCGGAAGAGCTCGCGCATCTGCTCGGGGGACTTGAGGTAGAACTCGTCCGCGTCGAACTTGAACCGCTTGGGGTCCTGCAGCGTGGAACCGGACTGCACGCACAGCAGCGCGGCGTGGGACTTGGCGTCCTCGGCGTGCGTGTAGTGCAGGTCGTTGGTGGCCACGAGCGGAAGGCTGAGATCCTTGGCCAGGCGCAGCAGGTCCTGGGTGACCCGCTTCTCGATCCCCAGCCCGTGGTCCATGAGCTCGCAGTAGAAGTTCTCGGCACCGAAGATGTCCCGGAACTCGGCGGCGGCCTTGACGGCCTCGTCGTACTGGCCCAGCCGCAACCGGGTCTGCACCTCGCCGGAGGGGCACCCAGTGGTGGCGATCAGGCCCTTGCCGTACTGGTTGAGCAGCTCCCGGTCCATGCGGGGCTTGTAGAGCTGGCCCTCCAGGGACGCCTTGGTGGAGGCCCGGAAGAGGTTCTGCATGCCCTCGCTGGACTGCGCGAGCAGGGTCATGTGGGTGTACGCGCCGGCACCGGAGACGTCGTCCCGGCCGCCGTCCGCGAACTTCACGCGCGTGCGGTCCTGACGGGCCGTGCCCGGGGTGAGGTACGCCTCCACGCCGATGATGGGCTTGATGCCGGCGGCCTTCGCCTTGCTCCAGAAGTCGAACGCCCCGAACACGAAGCCGTGGTCCGTGGTGGCCAGGGAGTCCATGCCCAGCCGGTGGCACTCCTCGAAGAGGTCGTTCAGGCGCGCGGCACCGTCCAGCATGGAGTACTCGGTGTGCACGTGGAGATGGGTGAAGCCTTTTTTGCCGGTCGCCGAAGTCACCGGCCCATTCTAGGACGGGGTCCGGACATCCGGCCCACCCGGGCGTGGGGATCCGCCCGGAGATCCGTCACAGCTGCGGACCGCCCTCCCGCAGGGTCTCCACCGCGTAGGCGAGGTCCGTGGGGTACGGGCTCTCGTACTCCACGTGCTCCCCCGTGGCGGGGCTGGTGAAGCCCAGGCGCTTGGCGTGCAGCCACTGCCGCGTGAGCCCCAGTCCGGCCGAGAGCGCGGGGTCCGCGCCGTAGGTGAGGTCACCGCAGCACGGGTGGTGCAGCGCACTGAAGTGCACGCGGATCTGGTGGGTGCGTCCCGTCTCCAGGCGCACCTCCACCAGCGACGCCCGGCCGAAGGCCTCGAGCACCTCGTAGTGCGTCACCGAGTTCCGCCCGCCCTCCAGCACCGCGAAGCGCCACTCGTGCCCGGGGTGGCGCCCGATGGGTGCGTCGATGGTCCCGGTCAGCGGGTCCGGGATGCCCTGGACGACGGCGTGGTACACCTTGGTGACCGTGCGCTCCTTGAACGCCCGCTTGAGCTGGGAGTACGCACCCTCCTGGCGCGCGACCACCATGAGCCCGGAGGTGCCCACGTCCAGCCGGTGCACGATGCCCTGGCGCTCCGGTGCACCGGAGGTGGCCACGGAGATTCCCGCCCCGGCCAGGGCGCCCACCACGGTGGGCCCCTTCCACCCGGGTGAGGGGTGGGCGGCCACCCCGGCGGGCTTGTCCACCACCACGTAGGACGGCTCCACGTGCACCAGACGCAGGTCCGGCACGTGCTGCGGGGCAATCCGGTGGGGGTCCTCCGGGACGGGCACCTGCACGGTGTAGGTCTCTGACATCGCCACCCGGTGCGACTTCCCCACGGGCCGGCCCCTGTGGGTCACACGGTCCCCGGCGCACAGCTGCGCGGCCGCGGACCGGGACAGGCCTGTCCAGGCCGCCACGGCGGCGTCGAGCCGCAGGCCCTCCTGCTCGGCGGAGGCGGTGAACCGCTCATCCGCGTACTCCGGATCGGAGCCCGTGGGGCGGGTGCGCTCAGTGCTCACGGTCGACCACCGTGTCCTCCTCGGGGCTGCCTGCGCGCCGGGCCTCGAGGTCCCGTTCCGTGAGGATGAGCAGCAGCACGAGGCCGATGCCCACGACCACCCCGCAGTCCGCGAGGTTGAAGATGGCGAAGTGCGGCACCGCGATGAAGTCCACCACGTGTCCACGCCCGACGCCGGGCTCCCGGAGCAGCCGGTCCGTGAGGTTGCCCGCGGTGCCTCCGAGCACGAGACCCAGGGCCAGGGCCCACCACATGTCCCGCACCCGGCGCAGCAGCCACAGGATGCCCACGGCCACGGCGGCCATCACGACCGTGAAGAACCAGGTGGAGCCGGAGCCCAGGGAGAACGCTCCCCCGCTGTTGCGGATGTGCTCCCACCACAGCAGCCCGGGGACCACGGGGTACTCCTGGCCCAGCGCCAGGTTGTCCACGACCCACAGCTTCACGAGCTGGTCAGCGCAGAGCACGGCGGCGGCCACGCCCAGGGCCACAATGCCGCAGCGGCGGCCCGTCCGGGTGGGAACGGGAGCCGCCGCTGCGTGCGAGGGGTGCTCGGTCACAGGCGCTTACTTGGTGCCCGTGCGCTTGCCCGTCACGGCCTTGGAGGCGTCCGTGGGGGCGAGGGAACCGGTGTTGTCGAGATCGCGCAGCTGCCCGTTGATGAAGCTCTTGAGGCTGCCGCGGTAGTCGGTCTCAAAGGCGCGCAGCTGGGCCACGGCGGCTTCCAGGTCCACCTTCTCGGTCTCCAGGGAGGACAGCGTCTCCTCCTTGGTCCGCTTGCCCTCGGCCACCAGGTGGTCCGCCTGGGTGCGCCCCTCGGTGATCAGGCGCTCGCGCTCGGCCTGGCCCTGGGAGACGTAGTCGTCGTGCAACTTCTGCGCCATGGCCAGCACGGCGGCGGCGGACTGCGAGGCGTCGGAGGCCTCGGGTGCGGTCTTCGCACCGGCCGGGACCGACGACGCCGCGGTGCCGGCCTGCGTGCCGTTCGTCCCGGTGGTCGCGGCAGCGGCGGTGGTCGTGGCGCTTTCGTGGCTCGTGGTCGTGTCGGCGGTGGCCGAGCCGGTGGTGGACGCCGCCTCCGTGGTGGTGGCCGGTGCCACCGTGACGGACTCGGAGACGGTGGTCCTGTTCTCGTCGGAGCGCGAGGACGCGGCGGCGGGGGTGACCGTGGAGTCGGTGGTGCCCGCGGCGTCGTCGGAGGCCGTGACGGTCTCCTCGGGACGGCCGCCCAGGGTCTCCACCTGCTTGCGCAGGGCGTCGTTCTCCTGGTGCAGGCGGCGCAGCTCCACGACGACCTCGTCCAGGAAGTCGTCCACCTCGTCCTGGTCGTAGCCCTCACGGAACTTGGTGGGCTGGAACCGCTTGTTGATGACGTCTTCGGGTGTCAAAGCCATGAGATCTTCTCACTCCTCGTGTAGAACGGGACCGCTCGGGTCCTCGGGATCCGCCTGCGCGCTCCAACGGCCGCGGTGGGTTCCGGCCCAGGATACAACCGCGTGCCCCGGACCGCGCTCAGGCCGTCAGACCCGGAACAGCAGACCCCCCACGATGGTCCGCAGGATGCTGATGACGAAGACCAGGATCAGGAACCCCAGGTCCAGCGCCACCCCGCCGAACCGCAGCGGCGGCACGAGCCGTCGCAGCGCGTTCATGGGCGGGTCGGTCAGCGAGTAGATGGTGGAGGCGACCACGAGGGCCAGACCCCTGGGCCGCCACCCGCGCGCGAACATCTGGATCCAGTCCAGCACCAGCCGAGCAATCAGGGCGATGTAGAGGACGTGGACCACCAGGTAGACGATCGACAGCGCGAGGTTCACGATCAGCCCTCGACCTGCTCGAGGGAGCTCGGGGCCTCGTCGATCTCATCGGTGTGGCCCTGGTCCCTGACTTCCACGAAGGAGGGGGTCAGCAGGAACACCTTGGCGGTGACGCGCTCGATGGAGCCGTGCAGCGCGAAGACCAGGCCCGCGGCGAAGTCCACGAGGCGCTTGGCCTCGGACTCGCCCATGTCGGAGACGTTCATGATCACGGGAGTGCCGTCCCGGAAGGCCTCCCCGATGGACTTGGCGTCGTTGTAGGACCGGGGATGCACGGTGGTGATGGTGCGCAATTCGTTCTCGTCCTCTCGGGAACTGGGAGCCCGCTTGATGGGGGTCACGGGGGCTCTGTACTCGGGGGAACGGCGCGCCACGGAGGTGCTGCCGCTCTCGCTCCCGGCGGGGGTGGAGCCGCCGGTGCTCTGGGGGGTGTCCCGAGGGCGGGGGGTGTCTTCGGAGAAGTACTCGTCGTCGTTCTCGGCAAGCCCGAGATACACCATGGTGCGACGCAGCGCTCCGGCCATGTTCTCTCCTCAATCCTTCACTGGGGGGCGCCGTGCATGGGCCCGCACGTCGTCCGTCATTACGCTACCGCACCGCGGGCCGGGGCCCGAGAACATCCGATCCGATCCGCACGTGCGTGGCCCCGGCGGCCACCGCGGCCTCCAGGTCCCCGCTCATGCCGGCGGAGACCGCGGTGGCCTCCGGGTGCTCGCCGCGCACCTGCTGGGAGATCGCCCACAGCCGCTCGAACGCCTCGCGGGGATCACCCTCGCGGGGCGCCACCGCCATCACGCCGCCCAGCCGCAGCCCCTCGGTCTCCGCGATCTCCCGGGCGAGCCCGGGCACGGTGTCCGGGTGCGCGCCGCCGCGCGCGTCCTCACGGGAGGCCTCCGGGTCCAGGTTCACCTGCACGAGGCACGTGAGGTCCTCGGCCGCGCACGGCCCGGCGGCGACGTCTCCCGACGCCGCGGCGTCGCGGTGGGTGCGGACGGCCCGCCCCAGTGCCGTGACGAGCGAGGCCCGGTCCACCGAGTGGACCCACGACGCGTAGCGCACCACGTGCTTGGCCTTGTTGGACTGCAGCTGCCCGACGAAGTGCCACACCGGGGCCGAGACGGGCGGCTGCTGCGCGGCGAGCGCCTGGGCCACCTCACGGGCCTTGGGGCCCGCCTCCTGGTCCTTGTTCTCCCCCACCGCTCGGACGCCCAGCTCCCGCAGCCGGAGCACGTCCTGGGCGGGGAAGAACTTGGTGACCACCACGAGCGCGGGCAGCGCGCCGTCGTGGGCTCGGTCCTCGGGGCGCTCGGCCGCGGCGTCGAGGATCCGGCGGCGCACCGTGGACAGGCGCTGCGCGAGCTCCGCGGTGCGCCGGGCACCACCCGGGACGGCGTCCTGGGAGTGCTCAGGTGCGTCGGCCGCCCGGGCCCCGGGGTCCGTCGACGCGGGTGCCGGCGCACCGGGGCGAGGCACCGGTGCCCCGCTCCCCGAGGAGTCGGCGCCGTCCTGGGGATCGCGTGGCTGCTCGCTCATGCATCGTCCTTTCCCGCGGTGCTCCACACGAGCCCCGCAAGCCTGCCGGTCGTCCGGTCACGGCGGTAGGAGTACAGCTCCGTGTGCTCCAGGGTGCACCACGCGGTGCGGTCGGCGCCCTCCGGTGCCACCGCGACGTCGAGCGAACCGAGGAGGGTCCGTGCGGCACCCGGCAGGTCCAGCCCGGGGGTGCCCCGGTCGGTGGTGCTCACGATGCCCGGCAGAACACGCTGCGCCTGCGCGGCCATCTCCGGCGGCACCTCGTAGCACCGCCCGCACACGGCCGGCCCGATCCAGGCGCGGATCCCCGTGGCCCCGTGCCCGCGCACCGCCGCCACGGTGCGCTGCAGCACCCCCTCCAGCAGGCCCTTCCTCCCCGCGTGGGCCACGGCCAGGACCGGCTCGGCGCGGGGGCGCTCGCCCACGAGCACCACGGGCAGGCAGTCGGCGGTGAGGATGCCCAGGGGCGTCCCGTCCGCGCTGACCGCGGCGTCGGCCTCCGGAGCGGTCCGGGGCACGTGGGTGCCCGTGACGTCGTGGACCACCGTGCCGTGCACCTGGCGCACCCAGCGCACCGGGGCCAGCCCGAGTTCCGTCTCCAGCGCACGACGCCGCCGGGTCACCGCCTCGGGCTCGTCACCCGTGTGGGCGGCCAGGTTGCCCTCGGTGGCATCGGTGAAGGCGATGCCCACGCCGTCCCACTCGGTTTGGAACCACATCTGCGCTCTCCTCGCTCGACCCGCCACCCTGGCGCGGGGCGGAAGCACGAACGGGGTGGCCGTCCGTTCGGACGGCCACCCCGTTCACGCTGGTTCTGATCTCCTGCTGGTCTTCCTGCTGTCCCCGTGGTCAATTGGTCCGCGTGCGCTCGTCGACTGCCTCACCGACCCACCCGCCCCGCGGGGCGGGAGCCGACGGGACCCCCGGGGAGCTGTGCGGGTGCCGGGCACCCGCCCGCTCACTTCAGGAAGTCGGGGAAGTCCAGGGAGTCCTTGCGCGCGGCCCCGTTCGAGGTGGACGGGGCGTCCGCCTCGGCGGGCAGGTCAACGTCGAACCCGGCGTCGTCGGGGATGTCGTCGTCCTGGTTCTGCCGCGAGCCGAAGCCCGAGGTCGGCGCCGAGTAGGAGCTGCCGCCGCGCTGCGGGGAGCGTCCCAGGCCTGCGGGACGGGAGGCGTCCCCGCCGAAGGCGGCGCGGGTGTTCTCCGCCTGACGCTGGGCCGGGGAGGAGTTGTTCGCGTTGGTCTCCTGGGAGACGGAGTCGAAGCCTGCGGCGATCACGGTCACGCGCGCCTGGTCCCCCAGGGCGTCGTCGATCACGGCGCCGAAGATGATGTTGGCCTCGGGGTGCGCAACCTCCTGGACGAGGCGCGCGGCCTCGTTGATCTCGAACAGACCGAGGTCGGAGCCGCCCTGGATGGAGAGCAGCACGCCGTGGGCACCGTCGATGGAGGCCTCGAGCAGCGGGGAGGCGATCGCGAGCTCGGCGGCCTTCACGGCACGGTCCTCGCCCTGCGCGGAGCCGATGCCCATCAGCGCCGAACCCGCCCCCTGCATCACGGACTTGACATCCGCGAAGTCCAGGTTGATGAGGCCCGGCGTGGTGATCAGGTCCGTGATGCCGGAGACACCCGAGAGCAGCACCTGGTCCGCGGACTTGAACGCGTCCAGCATGGAGACGTTGCGGTCCGAGATGGAGAGCAGACGGTCGTTGGGGATCACGATGAGCGTGTCCACCTCGTCGCGCAGGGTCTCGATGCCGTTCTCGGCCTGGTTGGACCGGCGGCGACCCTCGAAGGTGAAGGGACGGGTGACCACACCGATGGTCAGGGCGCCCAGGGAGCGGGCGATGCGGGCCACGACGGGAGCGCCACCGGTTCCGGTGCCACCGCCCTCGCCTGCGGTGACGAAGACCATGTCGGCACCCTTGAGCACCTCCTGGATCTCCTCCTCGTGGTCCTCGGCGGCCTGACGCCCGACGTCCGGGTTGGCGCCGGCACCGAGGCCCCGGGTCAGCTCGCGCCCGACGTCCAGCTTGACGTCCGCGTCGGACATCAGCAGCGCCTGGGCGTCCGTGTTGATGGCAATGAACTCGACGCCGCGCAGACCTTCCTCGATCATGCGGTTCACGGCGTTGACGCCGCCGCCGCCGATGCCGACCACCTTGATGACGGCCAAGTAGTTCTGGGGGGTTGAGGAGTCCATGTGCACCTAACTCGCGTGGGCTTGCGGGGATGGGGATGACGCGCTGGGGAGAAGTCTCAAGTCTTACGTGAATGTATCGCAAAACAACGTATTCGCCGAGCACGCCGTCGTCATTTCCGATAAGGATACCAACCGGCGCGCCGTTCTCCCCATCATGTTCCCACGTGTTACCGGGATGTGCCACATTCTCCCACCTCGTGGCCAGCCTTGAAGTTTCACGTATTACTTGAAGTCCCGTGGGTTAAGTGACGACCGGGTGCAGCGGGGCGGAGACGTCGATGAGCGTGGCGCCGTCCACCTTGCGCGAGTTCACGAGTGCGGCCACGACCTGCGCCTTCAGCTCGCTGTCCCCCGCATCCCCCCAGCGGACCTTCTTGCCGTCCTTGAAGGTCAGCTCCACGGCAGAGCCCGACGGCGCAACCGCCCCCTCCAGCCGGGAGAGCACGTCCGCGGGCAGAGCGGCGAGGACGTCCGAGATGTCCTGGAACTTCTGCGTGCTCAGCACGCCCCGACCACCCGCGATCAGCGGCACGTCCGGCCGCTGGGCCTTGGGCACCGTGCTGAGGGGCTTGCCCTCCGAGTCCACGAGGACCACACCGGCGCCGTCCTCCACCACGGCCACTCCCACCCGTTCGTGGAGCTGCACGGAGATCGTGTGGGGTGGGTGGAACGAGACGTCCACGGACTTCACCTGGGCCACGTCCCCCAGGGAGGCCGTGACGTCCTGCGGGGAGATCCGGGTCATGGGGACCCCCTGGTACCCTGCCAGCGCGTCCTGCACCGCCTGCGGGTTCGTGAGCGTGGCCCCCTGCACGTCGATGGTGCGGGTGGCGAACAGCGGTGAGAAGAACACCGCCACGAGCAGGACGAGGAGCACAAGCAGGGACAGGGCAGCCGTGAGCAGCCGGGTGCGCCGCCGCCTGCGGGCAGGGCTGGGCGGGAACGGTACAACGGTGCTGCGCGCCCCGTCCCGCTGCTCCCCCTCCTCGGGGCCGAGGTCGCCCGCTCCGCCGTCGAGGTCCTCGACCCGCGCCGCACGGCGTCGTGCCCGCCACGACGAGAACCGCCCTCCGGCCTCGGGCACCGCCTCGAGCTGACCGGTGTCCACGCGCGAGACCTTCGAGGGGTCGTTGACCTGCACCGCGGGACGGGCATCCTCCCCGGTACCGGAACCGTGGCCCGGGCGACGCGCTGCGGCCGCCCGCGTGAGGGCGTCGAGGTCGTCCGCCGAGACGGCCGACGAGCCGGAGCCGCGCGGGGGCACGGCGGCGTCGTCCGGCGGGAGCGGCCCGCGGTCCACCACGAACGCGGCGTCGTCCAGGTCCTGCGGGTCCCCCGGGTCACCGGCGACGGCGGGCTGGGACGGGGGCGTGGAGCGTGCCATCAGCGCCGGGCCAGGGCCGCGAGCAGCTGCGGGCCGAGCGCGGTGACGTCCCCGGCACCCACGGTCATCACGACGTCGCCGGGCTCGGCCCGTTCGACGACGGCCGCGACCGCCTCCTGCATGGTGGGGGTGGAGACCACGCGGGCATCCCGGGCGTGCCCCGTGATCGTGGCACCGGTGATGCCCGGCTCGGGCTGCTCCCGGGCACCGAAGACGTCGGTGACGCACGCGAGGTCCGCGAGCTCCAGGGCACGGCAGAACGGCTCCGCGAACTCGCGGGTGCGGGAGTACAGGTGGGGCTGGAACACCGCGAGCACACGGTGGCCCTGGGCCACGTCCCGGGCGGCACCGAGAGCGGCGGCCACCTCGGTGGGGTGGTGGGCGTAGTCGTCGAAGACGCGCACGGAACCCTCCTCTCCCTTGAGGTCGAAGCGCCGGGCGGAGCCGTGGAACTGACCGAGCCCGGCAAGCAGCAGCTCCGGATCCCCGCCGGCGGCGAGGCCCGCAGCGAAGGCCGCCGCGGCGTCGGCCACGTTGTGGGCACCCGGCACGGCGAGCGCGAGCTCCACCTCGCGGCGCCCCTCCCCCGCGGGGAAGCTCAGGCGGCACGTGGCGCCGGTGCCCGCGGGACGCACCTGCGACACGTGGACGTCCGCGGAGCCGTCCGTCCCATAGGTCAGCACCGCGGCACCCAGCTCACGACGCCGCCGCGCCAGGCGCGCCGCCCCGGGATCGTCCACGCAGGCCACCAGGGTGCCGCCCTCACGGACGGTGTCCGAGAACTCGTCGAACGCGCGGTGGAACGCCTCGGCGCTGCCGTAGTGGTCCAGGTGGTCGGGCTCCACGTTGGTCACCACGGCGATCCGCGGGTGGTAGGCCATGAACGAGCCGTCGGACTCGTCCGCCTCCGCGACGAACCAGTCGCCGTCCCCGAAACCGGCGTTCGCACCGAGGTCCGCGACGAACGCGCCGATGGCCCACGAGGGGTCCAGCCCGGCCGTGCGCAGGGCCACGGCGGTCATCGAGCTCGTGGTCGTCTTGCCGTGGGTCCCCGCCACGGCGATGACGTGACGGCCGTGCATGGCCGCCGCGAGCGCCTCGGAGCGGTGCAGCACACGCAGACCGGCGGCGCGGGCGGCGGCGAGCTCGGGGTTGCTCTCCCGGATGGCCGTGGAGACCACCACCGTGGCCGCGCCGGACACGTTGGAGGCGTCCTGTCCCACGAAGACGGTGGCGCCGAGCCCCTCGAGCTCGCGCAGACCCGCCGAGTCCTTGGCGTCGGATCCGCTCACCGGCACACCGCGGGCGAGCAGCAGGCGGGCCACGGCGGACATGCCCGCCCCGCCCATGCCGATGAAGTGCACGCGCCCGAGGGCGTGGGGGTCGAGGGGTTGCTGGCTGGTCACGGGGAACTCTCCTGAGGGCGAGGGGAAGGGGATCAGGCGCGCGCGGCGTCGAGGGTCAGCCGCGCCATCACCTGCGCGGCATCGCGCACGCCGTGCGCCGCGCAGGCCCGCGCCATGCGCTCCAGACGAGCGGCGTCCGTGACGAGCGGTGCCACGGTCTGCCGGTAGAACTCGGGGGTGAACTCAGCGTCCGGCACGAGCCCGGCGCCCCCTGCGGCCACGAGCGAGCGGGCGTTGAGCGCCTGCTCCCCGTTGCCGATGGGCAGGGGCACGAACACGGCGGGCAGGCCCACGGCGGCCACCTCGCACACCGTGGCCGCACCCGCTCGGGCCACGAGCAGGTCCGCGGCGGCGTAGACCGTTTCCATGCCGTCCACGAACTCGGTCTGCACGTAGTTCTCGGCGCGCAGCAGCTCACCGTCCGGGGTGCGCACCTCCTTGGTGCGCCCCGTCACGTGGAGCAGCTGGTAGCCGGAGCCCCCGATCTCCCGTGCGACCGCGGCCACCGTGCGGTTCATGGACTGCGCCCCGGACGAGCCGCCCGTGACCACCACGGTGGGCAGGTCCGGCTCGAGTCCCAGGGCGGTGCGTGCGGAGGCGCGCTGCGCCGCACGGTCGAGCGTGGCGATCTCCCTCCGCATAGGCATGCCCACGGTGTGGGCACCGCGCAGGGGCGTGTCGGGAAACGCCGTGGCCACCACCGTGGCGAAGCGCGCGCCCACCCGGTTGGCAAGTCCCGGCCTGGCGTTGGCCTCGTGGATCACCACGGGGATGCGACGACGGGCCGCGGCAAGGTACACGGGCGTGCACACGTACCCGCCCACGCCCACCACCACCGTGGCCTGCTGGGAGTCGAGGATGCACCCGGCCTGCTGCACGGCCGTGGCCATGCGCCGCGGCAGGCGGAGCAGGTCCGCGGAGGGACGGCGGGGCAGCGGCACGCGCTCGATCAGCTCGAGGGGCACTCCGGCCTCCGGCACCAGACGGGTCTCCATTCCCGACGCCGTGCCCACGGCGCACACGCTCGCGTCCGCCCGTGCCTCCTGAACCGCGTGGGCGATCGCCAGCAGCGGGCTGATGTGCCCCGCAGTGCCGCCGCCGGCGAGCACCACTCGTGCTGACCCCGCCCGCTGCGGGTGCTGGTGCGAGTCCTCGGTGGATGTCATCGTCGTGCCTTTCCGATCAGGCCGCCCAGGCTGCGGGTCCAGGCTGGGCGGGAGCCCTCGTGCTCAGAGTCGTAGCCGCGCTCGCGCGCCTCCTGCTCGTCCAGGATGCGCTCCTGCCCGTCACCGCCCGGCCCGCGGTCCGTGCGGACGCGCACCGTGCGGGGCACCCGGGCGAAGGACATCACCACGCCCACGGCGGCCATGGTGGTCAGCAGGGCTGATCCACCGTAGCTGATGAACGGCAGGGGGATGCCGATGACCGGCAGCAGCCCGGTGACCATCCCCAGGTTCACGAAGGCCTGACCCACGATCCAGGTGGTGATGCACGCCGTGGTGATCCGCACGAACGTGCTGCGGGTGCGGGTGAGGATGCGCGCCATGGCGACGACCACGACGATGAAGAGCAGCAGGATGATGGTGGCGCCCACCAGTCCCAGCTCCTCCCCGATGATCGAGAAGATGTAGTCGTTGTGCGCCTCCGGCACGTAGTTGTACTTGAGCCGGGACTGGCCGAGCCCCACACCCCACCAGCCCCCGGTGGCCAGCGCGTTGAGGCCCTGCTGGGCCTGCCAGCACGCGTCCGTGGCGCCGCAGTCCGCGAACAGCCAGCCCGTGATGCGGTCGAGGCGGTGGGGCGAGGTCACCACCAGGAACAGGCCCACGACCACGAGCAGCGCCGCGCCGCCGACGAAGATCTTCAGGGGTGCGCGCACGAACCACAGGGCGCCCGCGTAGATCATGGCGAAGACGATGGCCGTGCCCGCGTCCCCTCCGGCGAGCACGAGACCGGTGGGGACGATGAACCCGAGGAGCGAGGGCCACAGGGCCTTCTTCCAGTCGTCCGCCACCTCCCGGCCCTGGCGGGCGAAGAGCGCGGCGAGCCAGATGCTCAGGGCGAGTTTCGCGAGCTCGGAGGGCTGGATGGACTGCCCGCCCACCACGAGCCAGTTGCGGTTTCCGTTGACCTCCCGTCCCAGCGGGGTGAACACGAGCGCGGACACGAGCACACTGACGAGCCACGCGGGCCAGGCGGCCTTCCGGTACACGTGGGTGGGCACGAGCGAGAGCACGACCATCAGGACCAGGCCGATGAGTCCGAACGCCGCCTGCTTGGCGAAGAGGGAGTACGCGGAGCGCGAGTCCGAGATGGACTCCACCGCGGAGGCGGAGAGCACCATCATCACGCCGATGCCGGTGAGCAGGACAACGCACCCGGCGAGCGCGTAGTAGGAGTGGACGAGCGGCCCGTCCGTGACGTGGTGCCAGACGTGGCGCGCACGGGTGCTCAGCGCCGCACCGCCGCGCCCGGCAGCGGGTGCGGCGTCCGGCCGCGCGCTCCGGGTGGTGCCCGTGACCGGTCCGGTGCCGGTGGTTCGGGTGGCCATCAGAACCCCAGTTCCTCGTGGACGCCGTGGGTGAACGCGGTGCCGCGGTCCGCGTAGTCGGTGAACTGGTCCATGGACGCGGCCGCCGGCGCCATCAGCACGGTGTCCCCGGGAGCCGCCTGCTCGCGCGCCAGGCGCACCGCGCGGCGCATGACCGCGTGGCCGTCCGCGGGGTCGGAGCCGTCCTCGGGGGCACCGTCCCCCTCGGCCCGCGGGGTGGCCACCAGGACGGGCACGTCCGGGGCGAGCCGCGCGAGGGAGTCCAGCAGGGCGGCGTCGTCCGTGCCGATCACGACCACCGCCTTGAGCCGGGGCGCGTGACGACGCACGAGATCGTCGTAGGTGACGCCCTTGGACAGCCCGCCCGCGATCCACACCACGGGGTCGAAGGCGGAGAGCGAGGCCTGTGCGGCGTGGGGGTTGGTGGCCTTGGAGTCGTTGATCCAGCGCACGCCGTCCGTCTCGGCGACGAGCTGGATGCGGTGGTCGCCGGGACGGTGGGCACGCAGCCCGTCCCGCACGGCTTCGGGCTCGACTCCGACGGCGCGCGCGAGGGCCGCGGCGGCCAGGGCGTTGGCGACGCCGTGGCGCGTGGGGATCTCCCCCGTGTCCGCGACCGAGCCGATCTCCGCGGCGGTCTTCACGCGGTCCGCCACGAACGCGCGGTCCACGAGCAGGTCCTCCACGACCCCCAGCATGGACAGCCCCGGGTGCTGGGTGGTGAAGCCCACGGCACGGCAGCCCTCGACCACGTCCGCCGCCGCGACGAGCTCCTCGGCGCCCTCCTGCTCGGCGTTGTAGACGCACGCCACCTGGGTGTTCTCGTACACGCGGGACTTGTCCGCCCGGTAGTTCTCGAAGCTGCCGTGCCAGTCCACGTGGTCCTCGGCCACGTTGAGCACCGCGGAGGCCACCGGGGAGACCGAGTGCGCCCAGTGCAGCTGGAAGCTCGAGAGCTCCACGGCCAGGACGTCGTACTCCACGGGATCGCGCAGGGCGTCCAGGATGGGCGTTCCCACGTTGCCCACGGCCACGGCCTTGAGCCCGGCGGCCTGCAGGATGGACGCGGTCATCCCCACCGTGGTGGTCTTGCCGTTGGTCCCGGTGATGCACAGCCACTGCGGGGTCCTGCGCCCCCGGCGCCGGCTCACGCGCCACGCGAGCTCCACGTCCCCCCAGATCTGGATGCCCTCCGCGCGCGCGGCCTCGAGCAGCGGGTGGGTGGGCCGGATCCCGGGTGAGGTCACCACCAGGTCCGGGCGCTCCCCCGCGACGTCCGGCAGGCTCGTCATGGCGTCCGGGCCCAGCACGACGTCGCTCGCCCCCACGATCCTCAAGGTGTCCGCGCTCTGCCGGTTGCGCTCGGTGTCCCCCGAGTCCACGACCGTCACCACGGCCCCGAGCTCGATCAGGGTGTCCGCCGCCGCGAAGCCGGAGACGCCGATCCCGGCCACGACCACGCGCAGCCCGGACCACGGCGCGTCCCAGCTGGTCAGCTCCGCCAGCCGGGGATTGTCCAGGACGGGGTTCTCGTTGCTCGCGTGCATCATGTCCGGTGTCTGCCTCATCCTCAGGGGTCCGTGCGGGGGTCGTGGAGCGGGGTGCCCGGTGCTCACCGGGCGGGGCGTCAGTGCAGGGCCTCCGTGCCCGGGAACGCGCCGCCGTTGTGGAGCAGCCAGTCCCCGTAGAACACGCCCAGCGCGGCCGCCACGAAGAGCCCGGCGATGACCCAGAAGCGCACCACGATGGTGACCTCCTGCCAGCCCTTGAGCTCGAAGTGGTGCTGGAGGGGCGCCATCTTGAAGATGCGCCTGCCGTGGGAGAGCTTGAAGTAGCCCACCTGCAGGATCACGGACATCGTGATGACCACGAACAGTCCCGCGATCAGCACCAGCAGCAGCTCGGTGCGGGAGAGCACCGCGAACGCGGCCAGGGCACCGCCCAGGCCCAGGGAACCGGTGTCCCCCATGAAGATCTTGGCCGGGGAGGTGTTCCACCACAGGAAGCCGATGAGGGAGCCCACCAGCGCCGCGGCCACGATCGAGAGGTCCATGGGATCCCGCACCGCGTAGCACGCGGTCTGCGCCACGTTCTCGCACAGGTGCCCGGCCTGCCACAGTGTGATGAGCATGTACCCGCTGAACACCAGGAGGGACGCGCCGGTGGCGAGCCCGTCCAGACCGTCCGTGAGGTTCACGGCGTTGGTGGTGCCGGTGGCGATGAGGTTGACCCAGACCACGAAGAGGATCAGCCCCACCACGGGTCCTGCGAAGGCGAGGTCGATCCCGGTGTCCCGGGTCCAGGAGATGGCCGTGGAGGCGGGCGTGTTGCCCGCCGCGTCCGGGAAGAAGAGCACGAGGACCGCGAAGGCGCTGCCGATCGCGCCCTGCAGGACCATCTTGCCCGCGGCCGTCAGACCGAGGTTCTGCTTCTTGGAGATCTTCTTGTAGTCGTCCAGGAAGCCCACCAGGCCCATGCCCAGCATGAGCCCGAGCGCGAGCAGCCCGGAGAGGGTCACTCCCCCGTTCTCCGGCCACGCGATCACGCTGACGAGGTGGGTGATCAGGTACGCGGCCACCACCGACAGCAGGATGGCCACGCCCCCCATGGTGGGAGTCCCGCGTTTGGTCTGGTGGGAGGTGGGGCCGTCGTCACGGATGTACTGGCCGTAGCCGTTGCGCGCGAGGACCTTGATCAGGGCGGGGGTCCCGAACATCGAGAGCACGAGACCGAGCCCCGCTGCCATGAGCAACTGGATCATGGGGCTCAGCCCTCCTGGTCGTTCGAGTCGGACCCGGACGCCGCGATGCGGTCACCCAGGTGGTTGAGTCCGGCGGCGTTCGAGGACTTCAGCAGCACGATGTCCCCGGGGCGCAGCACCGAGCGCAGGTGCTCCTCGGCGTGCTCCGCGTCGGGCACCCACGCGGCCTCCTCGCCCCACGAGCCCTCCAGCGTGGCGGCGGTGTGGACCGGGCGGGCCGTGTCCCCCACGGCCACCACGTGCGAGATGTTGAGCCGCACGAGCAGCTGGCCGAGGTCCGCGTGCGCGGCGATCGAGTCCTCACCGAGCTCGTACATCCCGCCCAGCACGGCGATCGTGCGCCGCGGCGGGTGCTCGGCGTCCCCGCGTCCGAGCTGCGCGAGCGTCTGCAGCGCGGCCTTCATGGACTGCGGGTTGGCGTTGTAGGCGTCGTTGATCACGGTCACGCCATCCGCCCGCTCGGTGCGCTCCATGCGCCAGCGCGAGCGCGCGGCCGTGCCCTCCAGCCCCGCGGCGATGCGCTCCGGGTCCACACCGGCGCCCAGGGCCACGGACGCCGCGGCGAGCAGGTTGGTGACGTGGTGGGCTCCGATCAGCCGGGAGTGCACCGGGTACGCCGAGCCGTCCGGGAAGTGCAGGGTGAAGGACGGGCAGCCGTCCGCGCCCACCGTGACGTCCTCGGCCCACACGCGCGCGTCGTCGTGGCCGGTCTCGTGCGCGTCGGGTCCCTGGCCGAACGAGATGATGCGCGCCCCGGTGCGCTCGCGCATGGGACGCACGCGGGCGTCGTCGTCGTTGAGCACGGCCGTGCCCCGCGCCGAGAGGCACTCGACCATCTCGCCCTTGGCGCGGGCGATGTTCTCCACGCCGCCGAACTCGCCGGCGTGCGCGGTGCCCACGCACAGCACGGCACCCACGTCCGGGCGGACCATCTCGCACAGGTAGCGGATGTTGCCGATGTGCGTGGCACCCATCTCCACCACGAAGTACGCGGTGTCCTCGGTGGCGGTGAACACCGTGAGCGGGACGCCCACCTCACCGTTGTAGGAGTTGCGCGGGGCCACGGTGGGGCCCTCGGCGCCGAAGATCCCGTGCAGCAGGTCCTTGGTGGTGGTCTTGCCCACCGAGCCCGTGACGGCGACGACCGTCACGGGATGCTCTGCGCGCAGCCGCTCCAGCACGTGGCTCGCGAGTGCGCCCATGGCCAGGACGACGTCCTCGACCACCACGCAGGGGTACGGGGTCCCCGACTCGTCCACGACCTCGCGCTGCGTGAGGTGCAGCGCGGCACCGGACGCGGCGGCCTGCGGCACGAAGCGGTGGCCGTCCGTCGTCTCCCCGGGCTTGGCCACGAACAGCGTGCCGTCCGTGACCTCGCGCGAGTCGGTGGTGACCGACGAGACCGTCACGGCCCCGGGGTCCGGGACCCCGGCGAGCCGCCCGGCCACGGCCTCCGCGAGCTCCGCGGCGGTGATGGCGATCATTTCTGCTCCTTCGTCTGCATGTGCATCTCCGCCAGGGCGTCGCGCAGCTCCACGCGGTCGTCCAGGGGGATGTCCACGCCGTTGACATCCTGTGCCGTCTCGTGCCCGCGCCCGGCCACGACGATCGAGTCCGCGGGCCGGGCCATGCGCACGGCGGTGCGGATGGCCGTGGCGCGCGGCGCGATGACCAGCACCTCCGCCGCCCGGGCGCCGTTCGCCACGGCCTCCCGGGCACCCTGGGCCACCTGCTCGCGGATGGGGCCCGGGTCCTCCCGGTGGGGGTCGTCGTCGGTGACGATCACCACGTCGGCCTCCTCCGCGGCCACCCGGCCCATGACGGGACGCTTGGTGGTGTCGCGCTCGCCGGTGGCCCCGAAGACCACGATCACGCGGCCGTCGTCCTCGCGCGGGTCCACGGAGCGCAGTGCCCGCACGAGGGCGTCCGGGTTGTGCGCGAAGTCCACGAGCGAGGTGGGTTCGGTTCCCACGAGCTCCATGCGTCCCGGCACCGATGCGGTGAGCGGGTCGTGCTCGTCCAGGGCCGCCTGGAGCCGGTCGAGGGCCACGCCGGAGTCCAGCACCATGAGCACCGCGAGTGCCGCGTTGGCCACGTTGAAGTCCCCGGGCAGTCCCGTGTGCACGCGCAGCACCCGGCCGTCCGCGTGCTGCAGCACGAACGAGTTCCCGATGCCCTGACGGGTCAGCGAGCGCAGGGTCCAGTCGGCGGCCTCCGCGGCGGAGGTGTCGCTGCCGCGCAGGGCCACCGTGGTCACGGCGGACGCACCGAGGTTCTCCCTCGCGCGCTGCGCCATGGCACCGCTCCACGGCTCGTCCGGGGAGAGCACGACGACGGCGCGCCGCGTCCGCTCCCGGGTGAACAGCTGGGCCTTCGCCTCGAAGTACTCGGCCATGGACCCGTGCAGGTCCAGGTGGTCCTGGGTGAGGTTGGTGAACCCGGCGACGTCGTAGTGCACGCCGTCCACGCGGTGGAACTCCAGCGCGTGGGAGGAGACCTCCATGGCCGTGGCGGTGATCCCACGCTCCCGCATCAGGGCCAGGAGCGAGTGGACGTGCGGGGCCTCGGGGGTGGTCAGGCGGGAGGGGATGGGCGTGTCCCCCGCGAGGATCTCGATGGTGCCGATCAGGCCCGTGGTGTGCCCGAGGGCCCGCAGGATGGAGGTGGTGAAGTACGTGGTGGTGGTCTTGCCGTTCGTGCCGGTCACGGCGAAGAGGTCCTGGCCCGTGCCGTCCCCGGGGTGCGAGTCGTAGAGAGCCGCGGCCACCGGCCCCACCCACGAGCGGGGCTCCGGACTCACCAGGACGGGCAGGTCCACGCCGGCCCCGGCAACCTCACGGGCACCCTCGGGATCGGTGAGCACGGCGGCGGCGCCGGACGCCGCGGCGTCGGCCGCGAAGCGCGCCCCGTGGAGGTGGGCCCCGGGAAGTGCCGCGTAGAGGTCCCCGGCCTGCACCTCGCGCGAGTTCAGGGCCACTCCGGTGACCGGGGCCGCGGTTCCCGACGCGGCCGGGACCAGCCGCGCCCCGGTGAGACCCACGAGGTCCTCGACCGTGTGGGGGACGGGACGGGAGGGGCGCATGCTCTGCGCGTCGGCCCCGTCCTGGGCAGTTGCCACCATAGAAATCCTCTTCGAACCTTGTCCGCGGACGTACCCCGTCCACCCGGGCCGGCATCTCGCCGGTGTGTGCTGGTGCTGCGTGCTCCTGCCTGGGAAGTTTATCCCTGGGACTCGTCCCTGCCCGGCTCGGGCCAGGTCTGCTCGAGCGCGTTGGTGGGGGTGACGTCCTTCTTGAGGTTCTGCGGGACCTGCATCTCGTACTTGGGCCCCTGCGTGGTGGAGGGCGCCACGTTGTAGTGGTGCAGCACCTGGGACATGATCGTGGAGAACGTGGAGGTCACGCCCACGGTGTGCACGTCGCCCTTGGGGCGCTGCATGGTCACGCCCACGAGGTACTGCGGGTCCTCCATGGGTGCCACGCCCACGAAGGACGTGGTGAAGCCGTCGTAGCCGCCGTTCTCGCTCGGGGCCTCCGCGGTGCCCGTCTTGCCGCCCACGCGGTAGCCCGGCACCGCGGCCTCCTTGGCTCCGCCCTGCGTGACCACGTTCTCCATCACGTCGAGCGTCTGCTGGGCGGCCGCCTCGGAGATGACGCGCTCGGGCTGGGGTGGCTGCGGGGTGGTCACGGTGCCGTCCGGGTCCGTGACGGACTCGACGACGCGCGGCTCGATGCGCTGCCCCTTGTTCGCCACCGCCTGGAAGATCGTGGCCGTGCGCAGGGGGGTCTGCGAGACCCCCTGGCCGAACAGCACGGTGTACTCCTGGCGGGCGTCCCACTGGGCCGCCGGCGTGAGGATGCCGGTGGACTCCCCGGGCAGCTCGATGCCCGTGGGCTTGCCCACCCCGAACCGCTCCAGGTTCTCGTGGCGCGCCTCCTTGCCCATCTTGGACCCCATGATCACGGTGCCCGTGTTCATGGAGTCCCCGACGATTCCCGCCACCGTGCGGTTCTGGGCACCGTGGTCGAAGGCGTCCGTGATCTTCTCCGAACCGATCTGCAGGTACGGCGGCACGGTGATCTGGGTGTCCGGGGCCACGATCCCCCGGTCCAGCACACCGGCGGCCGTGGCGATCTTCTCCGTGGAACCGGGCTCCACCGCCTGGGTCACCGAGCGCACGGACGTGTCCTCGGCCTTCGCCTTGCCCGGCACGTTGGGATCCACCGATGAGGTGTCCGCGAGCGCCAGGACCTTGCCGGTCTTGACGTCCATGACCACCGCGGTTCCCCACTCGGCCTTCAGCTGCTTGGCGCGCTCCCGCACGGCCTGCTCCGCGAAGAACTGGACGTCGCTGTCCAGCGACAGCTTCACGTCCGAGCCGTCACGGGCGGCCTTCTGCTCCTGCGGGGCCACGGGGATCCGCACCCCGTCGCCCGAGATCTCGAACCGGCGCTCGCCGTCCGTGCCGCGCAGCAGCTCGTCCTGCGTCTGCTCGATGCCGCCGAGTGCCTCGGCGTCGCCACCCAAAAACCCCACCACGGAGCCCGCGAGGGAGCCGTCGGGGTAGCTGCGCTGGAACGTGGGCTGGCCGTAGATGTACGGCAGGTTCAGCTCGCGCAGGGCGTTGTACTGCTCCGGGGTCACACCCCGGGCCACGTACGTGAACGTCTTGCCGCCGTCCAGGGCCTTCTTGACGTCCGCGTCCTTCATGCCCAGTGCGTCCGCGATCTTGTAGACGGCCTGCGTGGGCGTCACGGTCTGGCTGGAACCGTCCTTGCCGGGCACCGTCACCTCGGTCACCGCAGTCTGGTCCACGGTGATGTCGTAGCGCTGCAGGGTGCGCGCGAGCACCGTGCCCTGCGTGTCGGTGATCTCCCCCCGCACCGCGGGGATCGGCTCCACCATGGTGCGCTCGCCCGCGGCGGCCTCGGCGCGGCCCCCGGGGTCCAGTCCCTGGACCCAGAACAGCCGCCCGACCACCAGGAGCAGGAGCGCCAGCAGGAGCGCGATCCCCACCTGCGTGCGCGTGTACGGCCGGAACACTCTGCTCCTGCGCGTGGGTGACGATGACACGGTCTTCCTCGATTCCTGGGCTGCGGTGCGGGGCGGCTACCTCCGGTGGGTGGGTGGTTCCGGCCCGGAGGCCGGCGGCGTCAGTTGCCGGGGGCGCGCTGCGAGGGCGCGGGGAGAGACCCCCCGTTGAGGTCCCGCGCCTCGTCCGCCTTCTGCTCGGCCTCCCGCTGGGCGGTCTTCTTGTCCGCCTCCTCCTTGGCGCGCTTCTCCGCGCGCTCCTCGGCGGCCCGACGATTGGCCTCGGCTGCGTCGGAGCCCTTCATCTCGGCGGGCGGCACCAGGATGTTCTGCGAGTCCGTCTTCTCAGCGGGGGCGGACGGCGGGGTCACGGCACCCGAGCCCAGGTCGATGCTGCCCACCTCCTTGGCGGGGACCATGCCCAGGTCGTTCGCGCGTGCAGCGAGGTTCTGCGGGGCGGAGTCCGCCTCGATGTCCTGCGTGAGCGCCTCGTTCTCCTGGGACAGCGCCCGTTCCTGGCCCGTGAGCTCCGTGAGCTGGTACTGGCCCTGCGTGATCTGGATGTTCAGGAGCAGGATTCCCACGAGCGCGGCGGCCAGCGCCAGCGCGCACATCACCACGGTCGAGAGCCTGCTGCGCCTCGGAGCGCGGCGCGGCACCACCGAGAGCGGTTTCCGGGTCCCGTGGTCGTCCGCGGCGGGCGAGGTGGTGTTCGCCGCACTGCTCATCGCGTTCTCCCTGGGGTCGTCGTCTCCCGGAGCCGCTCGGCGGCCCGCAGCCTCGCGGATGCGGCTCGTGGGTTGCCCAGCGTCTCGGCCTCGGGTGCCCGCTCCGCGCCGCGGGTGAGCACCTTCAGCACGGGCTGGTGCTCGGGAAGCTCCACGGGGAAGCCGCGGGGGGCCGTGGACCGCGCACCTCTCGCGAACTCCTGCTTCACGATTCTGTCCTCGAGGGAGTGGTAGCTCATGGCGACGACACGCCCTCCCACCCTGACAGTTTCCAGGGCCGCGGGAATCGCGCGCTCCAGGACGTCCAGCTCCTCGTTGACCTCGATCCGCAGGGCCTGGAACGTCTGCTTCGCGGGGTGCCCCTTCTTGTGCTGCGCGGCGGCGGGCACGGCGGAGCGGACGACCTCCACGAGTTCCGCGGTGGTGCGCAGGGGGGCCTGCGCCCTCGCGGCCACGATGGCGCGGGCGATGCGCGGGGCGAAGCGGTCCTCGCCCCACCGGTAGATGATGTCCCGCAGCTCGGTCTCGGAGTACTCGTTGACCACCTCGGCCGCGGAGAGCTCCGCCCGGGAGTCCATGCGCATGTCCAGAGGGGCGTCGAAGGAGTAGGCGAAGCCCCGTTCGCGCTCGTCCAGCTGCAGGGAGGAGACGCCGAGGTCGAAGAGAATGCCGTCCACGCGCTCCACACCGGCGAGGGCTGCGGCGTCCGCGACGTGGTCGTAGGTCGTGTGGATGCTCGTGAAGCGCGGGCCGAAGCGTTCCAGCCGCCGGCCCGCGAGGTCGAGGGCCTGAGGGTCCCGGTCGATGCCCACCACGCGCAACCGGGGGAAGCGCTCGAGCATCGCGTGGGTGTGCCCGCCCATTCCCAGGGTGGCGTCCAGGACCACGGGGGCTTCGGTGTCCAGCGCGGGGGCCAGGAGGTCGAGGCACCGGTCCAGCATCACGGGAACGTGCCGCTGCTCGGCGGGCGCCTCATCCATGCCGGGGCTCCTGGTCTGTCGCGGGTGGTGCAGGGTCGGGTGCGGACGGGATCCCGGTGTGCCGCGCGGAGTTCCGCCCACCAGATCCCCATCCGCCACTCGCCCCTCGAATCCGGCCTGACTCGGGGGAAGTCGAGTCAGGACGGTGACGCGGGCGGCTGGAGATCTCATGGCCGGGGTCACGACGGCGCACCCGCGGGTGCCCCGCGACCGTGCCCTAGAAGAGCCCGGGAATGACCTCGTCCTCGGTGTCGGAGAAGGCCGCTTCCTTCTCCGCCAGGTACTGCTGCCACGAGGCCGCATCCCAGATCTCGGCGCGGCTGCCCGCGCCGATCACCGCCAGTTCCCGGTCCAGCCCTGCATAGGAGCGCAGTGCGGCCGGAATGGTGATGCGACCCTGCTTGTCCGGGGTCTCGTCCGAGGCCCCGGAGAGAAAAACGCGGATGTAGTCCCGGGCCTGCTTCGACGACAGCGGTGCGGCGCGCATCTGCTCGTGCACCCTGGCGAACTCTTCGGCGCTGAACACGTACAGGCAGCGTTCCTGCCCGCGGGTCAGCACGAGTCCGTCCGCCATTTCAGCCCTGAACTTGGCCGGAAGGATCAGCCTGGCCTTGTCGTCCAGACGCGGCTCGTATGTTCCGAGAAACACAGCCACCGCCTCCGAATCAGGGTCAGCCCGACCCTCGCTTCTCTCCTGCCCTCCACTTTACTCCACTCCCCTCCCCGGTCAATGCATCTGCACACCGCGCCGCGCCGCCCGGGGACACGGGCCGCGGGTGTCCCGGCAACCCATCCCGGTCACCACCTGCGACGACGCCGGCGCGTTCCCATGCTCGGGCATGAAAAAACTCCCCGGCGGTTCGCCGGGGAGTTCGTGGCCGAGACGTGTTCGGCGGTGCGGGCCGGGCGCCCTCACTGCCCGCCCTGGTTGCGCCTCTCCCACTTCTCCTCGAGTCCCTGGAGGAAAGTGGAGGACTTCCGGGGGCCGGAGGTGGCGCGGGTGGTGGCACCGTCCGCCGCGGGCCGGGCCTGTGCCGTGGTGCCGCTGCGCAGCGTGGCCACGAAGGTGCCGCCGGCCATCACGACGAATCCCAGAACCCCCACCACGATCAGCTGCGTGGCAACTCCGGCGAGCAGAACACCCAGGCCCACCACTGCGATCACGACGCCGAGCACGAGGTTGCGCATGGACCCCCGCCCCCGCACCGTCTCGGTGTGCATGCTGGATGCGAAACGGGGATCTTCTTCGTGCAGCTGCTTCTCGAGCTGGGCGAGAAGCTGCTGTTCGTGCTCGGAGAGAGGCACGATTCCTCCTGAGGGTTGAGAGTGCGAGGCGCGGACGCGTGGTCCACGGCTCACGTACCGTCCAGAATATCCCGTGCCGGCCGGTTTGGCACCGCGGGGTCCATGAGTTTCGCCGGGCGGAGCACCCCCGGCCCGAACTTGTGGTGGACCCTGTCCATGGCCTCCTCCGCCGCACCCCACTCGGCCTCGCGGCCGTCGAGACTCAGCTGCAGCGCGTGGTCCGAGCCCACGAGCTTCTCCGCGCGGACGCCGACCAGCCGCACGGACTGGGGGCGGTTTCCCAGTCCGTCCAGCAGCGCGGCGGCCTCCGTGTAGAGGTCGTGCGCCGAGCTCACGGGGTGCCCGAGCGTGCGGGATCGCGAAATGGTGGAGAAGTCCGCGTAGCGCAGCTTGAGACCCACACGGCCGGCGCGCAGGCCGTGGCGGCGCAGCCGGACCGCGGTGTCGTGGGCGAGACCCAGCAGCACCCGTTTCAGCTGAGCCGTCTCCGCCACGTCCACCTGGAAGGTCCGCTCCGCGCCCAGGCTCTTCTCCTCGCGCACGGGCGTCACCGGCCGGGGGTCGTGGCCCGTGGCCAGCTGCTTGAGGTGGGTGCCGGCCGCCGTGCCCACCAGTGCGTGCAGGCGCGGCAGGGGTGTGCGGGCGAGGTCTCCCACGGTGGCCAGGCCCGCGCCCTGCAGCACCTGCGAGGTCCGCTTCCCCACCCCCCACAGCCGGTCCACGGGCAGCTGGGCCAGAAAGGCCACGGTGTGCTCAGGGGCCACCACGAGCAGCCCGTCCGGCTTGCAGTGTGCCGAGGCGATCTTGGCCACCGTCTTGTTCTCGGCCACTCCCACGGAGGCGGTGAGCCCGGTGCGCTCGTGGATGGTGCGGCGCAGCCCGCGCGCGATCTCCACGGGAGGGCCGCATCGCCTGATGGCACCCGAGACGTCGAGGAAGGCCTCGTCCACGCTCAGCTGCTCCACGCGGTCCGTCACCGAGCGGAAGATGTCCATCACGATCCGCGAATAGTGGGCGTAGGCCTCGCGGTGGGGCTCCAGCAGCACGGCCGAGGGGCAGCGGGCGCGGGCCTGCGAGACGGGCATGGCGGAGTGCACCCCGAACCGCCGGGCCTCGTAGGACGCCGAGAGCACCACGGAGCGCGGTCCGGACCCGGCGACGATCACGGGGCGGCCCCTGTGCTGGGGAGCGTCGAGCAGCTCCACCCCCACGTAGAACATGTCCATGTCCACGTGCAGGACGGCGCAGCGCCGGAGCTGCTCCAGCTGCTGCGGACTCGGTCCGCCCATGCGCGCTCCTCCCTCGCCGTGACGTGCTGCAGCCCAGGGTAGGCGGGGGCACCGACATGCCGGGGCGAGCGCGCCGGGTGGTGACGCTAGGCTGGACGGGCCCGCCCGGCGGCGTCGTGGGCAGACCACGAACCGCGCCGCGCGGGTCCCTGCGCGGGGTCGGCGCCACCACGGCGGGCGGCCCCGCTCCACCCGACACCCTCGCCCACTGGAAGGCACCCGGCCATGACCTCTCCCGATGCCAGCGCGGCCCTCCAGGACCGCGCGTTCGCCGCGGCGCTGGACACCAGGCTGCAGACCTTCTTCGAGCGGGAGACGGAGCGGGTGGCCGCGATCTCGCCGCACGCCGTCCCGCTGGTCTCGGCGATCGGGGACCTCACCGGGGGCGGCAAACGGCTGCGGGCCCGCCTGTGCTTCTGGGGCTGGCGGGCGGCCGGGGGGTCGGAGGTCTCGGAGACGGCGGTGGCGGCCGCCGCGTCCCTGGAGCTGTTCCAGACCGCGGCGCTGATCCACGACGACATCCTGGACCGGTCCGACACCCGCAGGGGGCGTCCCAGCGTGCACCGGGTCTTCGAGTCCCTGCACCGCGGCGCCGGGTGGAGTGCGGACCCCGAGCACTTCGGGGTGAGCGCGGCGGTGCTCACCGGCGACATGAGCCTGTCCTTCGCGGAGCAGCTCTTCGCCGAGGCCGCCGCGGCCGTCCCGCGCGAGGCGTCCGCCGCCGCCCGCGACATCTTCTCCACCATGCGCACCGAGGTGATGGCGGGCCAGTACCTGGACGTCCACGCCGAGGTGGCACCGCCCCCTGAGGATCCCCGGGAGCAGCTCGGGCGGGCCATGACCGTGCTGCGCTACAAGTCCGCCAAGTACTCGGTGGAGCACCCCGTGTCCCTGGGCGCCGCCCTCGCCGGCGCGGACGCCGGGTTCCGCGCGCAGTGCTCGGCGTTCGCCCTTCCGCTCGGGGAGGCCTTCCAGCTGCGCGACGACGTGCTGGGAGTCTTCGGCGATCCCGCCACCACCGGAAAACCCGCCGGCGACGACATCCGGGAGGGCAAGCGCACCGCCCTGGTGGCACTGTGCACGGCGGGCCTCGAGCCGCACGCACGGCAGTGGCTGGAGTCCGTCCTGGGCAGCGCGGAGCTCTCGGACGAGGACGTGGACCGCGTGCGCACGCTCATGCACGAGAGCGGGGCGCACGACCGCTCGGAGGAGCTCATCTCCTCCCTCGCGGCGACCTCCGACGCCGCCCTGGCAGCGCTTCCGGCGCCGGACGTCGCCCGCGCGGGGCTGCGCGCCCTGGCCGACGCCGCCGTGCGCCGCACCCGCTGACGGTCTCCGCCGGTGCGTGCCCCCCCCCCCCCCCGAGGGGGCGGCACGCACCAGACGGCGCCTCACCAGCCCAGGGCCTGGGCCCGGCGCCGCACCTCGGTCTTCTGGCCGCGCCGCAGCGCGTCGATGGGACGGCCCGGGAGGGACTCGTCCTCGGTGAAGAGCCAGCGGATGGCCTGGACGTCCGTGAAGGCGGCGTCCCGCAGCACGGCCACCGTGCCCTTGAGGGAGTCCACGGGGTGGGCGCCGTCCATGAACGCGGCGGGTACCACCCGCACCCGGTCCTCCGGGCGGCGCACCTCCAGCAGCGAGCCGTCGTCCATGAGCCGGTGCACCCGGGTGATCTGGATGTCCATGGCCTCCGCGATGTCCGGGAGGTGGGTCCACTCGCCCACGAGCGTGTCGAGTTCCGCGAATTCCTGGGGCGTGAGATCGGTTGAGTAGTTCACGGGCACTACTGTGCCACGGCCCGCGCGCGGCCGAGAACCCGTGGGCGCGGCAGGGGTCGGGTAATCTGGGGGCACCGCGCGGCACCGGAGGGTGCGTGCGGTCTTCCCCATTTCCCCCATCTCGAGTCAGGTGTCGCGAACATGCCGGTTGACCCGCCCCAGGACCACCCCTCCTCCCGTTCCGCGTGGTCCCGCCGTGCGGCACAGGGGTCCGCGGCCGCGCTCGCGGCGCTCACCGCCCTGGGCCCCCTGCAGGCGGCGCACGCCGCTCCCGCCTCCCCGCAGACCGTGCACGTGGCGCAGCAGCACGGCCCGTCCCAGATCACGGTGGCCCCCGGTGACTCCCTGTGGTCCCTGGCCACCGCCCACGGGGTCACGGTCAAGGAGCTGATGGCCGCCAACTCGGTTCCCGCCCACGGCATGCTGCGCCCGGGACAGCGACTCACCGTCCCCGGCTCCCCCGCCGCCCCGCGCAGCGGGAAAGCACCGCACGCACCGGCCTCCGGCGACGACGCCGCACCCGCGCCCCGGAGGACCCCCACCACCGCGGCGCGGAGCTCCTCCTCGGGCTCCGCCACGCCGCCGTCCGGTTCCCCCGCGGGCCGTCGGCACACGGTGGCCCCGGGCGACACCCTGTGGGAGCTCTCCCAGCGGTACGGGGTGAGCGTCTCCCAGCTGATGTCCGCCAACGACCTCTCGGCCGGCTCCGTGCTGCGGCCGGGCCGCACCCTCACGGTGCCGGGCGGACCCGCCACCGCGCCCCCGGCTGCGTCGTCCGGCGCGGAGGCCACCCCGCAGGACGGGGCCGCGGGCGAGCCGGCCGCGGAGGCCGCGCGGCCCGCCGTGGGCACCACGTTCGCCGGCCGGGAGTACCCCCGGGAGGTGACCGCGTCCGCGAACAGGCACCACGCCGAGCTGCAGCGGCGCGCAGTCCCCTCCCCCGAGAAGATCCGCGAGATGGTGGCCGGGACCGCCCGCGCCATGGGCGTGGACCCCGCCCTCGCACTGGCCCACGCCTCCCAGGAGTCGGGCTTCCGCCACGACGTGGTCTCCCCCGCGGACGCCGTGGGCACCATGCAGGTGATCCCGTCCGCCGGGCAGTGGGCCTCCGCCATGGTGGGCCGGGACCTGGATCTGCTGGACCCGCAGGACAACATCACCGCGGGCGTCGCCGTCATCCGGGAGCTGCAGGACAGGGCGCCGGACAAGGCCACCGGCATCGGTGCCTACTACCAGGGTCTGCACGGCGTGCGGACGTACGGTATGTACCCGGACACCAAGGCGTACGTCAAGGCCGTGAGCGCACAGGAACGGAAATTTGCCCAGTAGCAGCACGAACGACCCCCGCGAGGGAACCCTGCTCGAGAACCGCTACCTGGTGGGGCGCAGGATCGCGCGCGGCGGCACGGCTGCGGTTCACGAGGGCCTGGACGAACGCCTCGAACGTCCCGTGGCCCTGAAGATCATCCACCCGCACATCGCAGAGGACCCGTCCTTCGCGGCACGGGCCCAGCGCGAGGCGAGGTCCGCGGCCCGGCTGCACGACCCCCACGTGGTCTCGGTGCTGGACCAGGGCCGCACCGCGGACGGCGTGCTCTACCTCGTGCTCGAGTACGTGGACGGGCCCACGCTGCGCCAGGTGATCGGCCGTGAGGCCCCCATGCCCCCACGTCGGGTCCTGGACCTTCTGGTCCCCGTGCTGCGTGGCCTCGCGCGGGCCCACCGGATCGGCCTCGTGCACCGGGACGTGAAGCCCGAGAACGTGCTGCTCACCGCGGACGGGGAGGTCAAGGTCGCGGACTTCGGTCTCACCCGCGCCGTGGACGAGCACACCGCCACCTCCACCGTGCTCGGCACCGTGGGCTACGCCGCCCCGGAGCTCGTGGCCGACGGTCCCGTGGACCAGCGCAGCGACGTGTACGCGGTGGGGATCATGGCCTACGAGATGCTCACGGGGTCCCGGCCGTACACGGGCACGGCCCTGCAGGTGGCGCACGCGCACGTGAGCCGGGACGTGCCCGCGCCCAGCGGCGCGGCACCGGGCACGCCTCCCGCGCTGGACGAGTTCGTGCTGCGCGCCACGTCCCGGGACCCCGGCCACCGGCCCGTCGACGCCGCCGAGCTCCTGGACCTGGCGCTCGCCATCCGACGGTCCCTGCCCGATCCCGTGGACCCGCCGTCCCTCAGCGGCGCCCCCACGGAGGTGCTCGCGGGAACCACTCGCGCGGACAGCCCCGGGGGCCCCGCCCCCGCCGACGCACCGACGGAGGCACTGGGGGCGGCCACCGCGGACGCGCCGACGGAGGCGCTGGGTTCCGCCCCGGGCGGGACGCCCGCCGAGGCGGCGACCGAGGCCCTCGGCACGTCAGGCGGGGGCACCCCCATCCTGCCGAGCTACGACCCCGACGCCACCGGGACCCTCGCGACCTCCCGTGTGGGACCGGGAGCGGGTTCCACCGCCCGCCGCTCCCCCGACGCACCCCGGGTCCGCCTCAACCCGCAGCCGCAGCCCCTGCACGTCGCCCTGGCGGTGGTGGTGTTCGCGCTGCTGCTGACCGTGGCCGGATTCCTCGGCTGGTGGCTGGGCTCCGCGCCGGGCACGGCCTCCGCCACCGTGCCGCCCGTGGCGGGTCAGGACACGGCGTCCGCGGAGCGCGAGCTCGCGGGTGCCGGGATCTCCAACGTGGGCGTGCGCACCACCACCAGCAGGGACACGCCGGAGGGCATCGTGCTCGCGACGGATCCCGCGGAGTCCAGCACGGTCCGAGGCATCGAGCAGGTCAACCTGCTGGTCTCCTCGGGGCCCGCCCGGGTGTCGGTTCCCGCGCTCACGGGGAGCTCTCTCGACACCGCCCGCGGCGCCGCCTCGGCCGCGGGCCTGACGCTGGGGGCCGTGACGAACGAGTACTCCACCCAGCCGCAGGGCACGGTGCTCTCGCAGTCCACCGCCGCGGGGAGCGAGGTGGACGAGGGCACGTCCGTGGAGGTCACCGTGGCCGTCAGCACCCCGCAGGGCGAACCACCGGCCGTCGTGGGCCAGGACGTGGAGGCCGCGCGGGCCGAACTGGAGGACAAGGGGTTCACCGTGCGCGTGGACGCCCCGGTGGGCTCCCACCTCAACCGCGTGGTGCGCCAGCGCCAGGACGGGACCACCGTGGTGCTCACCGTCGTGTGAGCGGGTCCCGGCCGGGCGGCGTCGTCGGGGCCGGCTGCGGCACGACGACGCCGCGGCGCGTCAGTTCTGCTCGGAGAGGTACTCCGCCACGAGGAAGGCGATCTCCAGCGACTGCATGTGGTTCAGGCGGGGGTCGCACAGCGTCTCGTAGCGCTCGGCGAACGAGGACTCCGCCACGGGGTCCGAACCGCCCAGGCACTCGGCGACGTCGTCACCCGTCATCTCCACGTGGATGCCGCCGGGGAACGTGCCGAGCTCACGGTGCACCTCGAAGAAGCCGCGGACCTCGTCCACCACGTCCTCGAACCGGCGGGTCTTGTACCCGGACGGCAGGGACACGGTGTTGCCGTGCATGGGGTCCGTGACCCACACCGGCTTGGCGCCGGACTCCTCCACGGCCCGGATGACCGGGGGCAGCTTCTCGCGGATGTTCTTCGCGCCCATGCGGGTGATGAACGTGAGCCGCCCGGGCTCCCGCTCCGGGTCCAGGGCGTCGATGAGGCGCAGCGCGTCCTCGCCCGAGGTGCCCGGACCCAGCTTCACGCCGATCGGGTTGCGCAGCCTGGACAGCAGGTCCACGTGCGCGCCGTCGAGGTCGCGGGTACGCTCCCCGATCCACAGGAAGTGCGCGGACGTGCCGTACGGCAGGTTGGTGCGCGAGTCGATGCGGGTCAGTGCCCGCTCGTAGTCGAGCAGCAGGGCCTCGTGGCCCGCGAAGAACTCGGTGGTCTTGAGCGCGTCGAAGTCCGAGCCGCACGCGGCCATGAACTTCACCGCGTGGTCGATCTCCCGGGCCATCGTCTCGTAGCGCGCGTAGGCGGGGTTCGCGGCGAAGCCCATGTTCCAGGCGTGCACACGACGGAGGTCCGCGAAGCCGCCCTGGGTGAACGCCCGGATCAGGTTCAGGGTGGAGGCGGAGGTGTGGTAGCCGCGCAGCATGCGCTTGGGGTCGTGGACCCGGGACTCCTCGGTGAAGTCGAAGCCGTTGACCATCTCGCCGCGGAAGGACGGCAGGGTCACCCCGTCCCGGGTCTCCTCGTTGGAGGAGCGCGGCTTGGAGAACTGGCCGGCCATCCGGCCCATCTTCACCACGGGCAGCGAGGCGCCATAGGTGAGGACCACCGCCATCTGCAGCAGTGTGCGGACCCGGCCGGAGATCTTGTCCGCGGTGGCGCCCGCGAAGGTCTCGGCGCAGTCACCGCCCTGCAGGAAGAACGCCTCTCCGTTGGCCACCTGGGCCAGCCGGGAGCGCAACCGGTCCACCTCGCCGGCGAACACCAGCGGCGGCACCGCGTTGAGCTCCTGGATGGAGTCCGCGAAGTCCGGGTGCTCCGCCCACTGCGGGTGCTGTCCGATGCTGCGCTCGCGCCACTCGTCCAGGCCGGGGTAGTCGGCGGCGCTGGGAGAGGGGGTCGTCACGGAGCGGAACTGTTCAGGCAGGGTCTCGGAACTCATCCCACCAGTCTAGGACGTGGGCCCCGAGGAACCCTCATCCGTGTCCTCCGGCGTCCGGCCGTGGAGCCTGGCGTTGAGCGTGCTCGCCTGCTGGGAGACCGCGTCCGTGACGGAGCGCCCGCGTTCGCGGGTGGCCTGGGCCACGTCCCGCGCCTGCGCCTTGAGACCGGCGGACCTCTCCTCCGCCAGACGGCGCTTGTGCTCGGACGCGTAGCCGTCCGCGGTCTCCTGGCCCGAGAGCTGCTGGATGGCCGCCATGATCTCGTCCGTGACGCGCCGCAGGGTCGCGTGGTCGCCCTGCCGGCCCTTCAGCTCGGAGAAGTCCAGGGGCGCGCCGAAGATGGTGGTGATCCGGGCGCGCCGCGGGTCCGGAAACCGCGATCCCAGGGGCTGCATCTTGTCCGTGCCGATCATCGCCACGGGGATCACGGGCGCACCGGTTTCCAGCGCCAGGCGCGCCACGCCCACCTTCCCGCGGTAGAGGCGCCCGTCCGGGGAGCGGGTGCCCTCGGGGTAGATGCCCACGAGCTTGCCCTCCGCGAGCGCCTGGCCACCCGCACTGAGGGACTTGGCACTCGCGCTGCCGCCGCGCCGGTCCATGGGGATCTGGTTGATCGCCCTGAAGAACGCGGCCACGATCCGGCCCCGGACGCCCGGGGTGGTGAAGTACTCGGACTTGGCCAGGAAGTACACCTGCCGGGGCACGGCCACGGGCATGAAGATGGTGTCCGGCACGGAGAGGTGGTTGCTCGCCAGGATCGCGGGGCCGTGCGCGGGGACGTGCTCCAGGCCGATCACGGTGGGCCGGCAGACCAGGTTGACCACGGGGGCCACCACGTAGTTCCTGAGGAACATGTACACCATGAGCGGGTGACCTTTCGTCGCTGCCGGGGGCGCCGGGCGAGGGCCCGGAACGTGTGGTGGAGGGCGTCCCTGACCGGGCCGTTCCCCGGCCGATTGTCTCATGCTCCCCCGCGGGGGCTGGCACAATGGCGCCATGTCATCGGATCAGCACGGCCACCTCACCCTGCCCGGCACCTCCTCCGTGGGTGTCCTGGTGCTCCACGGCTTCACCTCCACCACGGCGTCGGTGCGGGACTGGGCGCGCGCCCTCCACGGCGCGGTCGACGGCGCCGGGGCCCACCCCGGCGTGAGCGTGCCGCTGCTGCCCGGGCACGGGACGCAGTGGCAGGATCTCGCCGAGCAGCCCTGGCAGGCGTGGCGCGACGCCGTGGACGAGCAGTACTGGCGGCTGCGGCGCCACCACGAGCACGTGGTGGTGTGCGGGCTGTCCATGGGTGGTGCCCTGGCGCTGCACACCGCCGCCCGGCGGGACGTGGCCGGGGTGCTCCTGGTGAACCCGGCGCTGGCGCTGGTCAACCGGATGGCCCGCTTCAGCAGGCTGCTGAGCCCCGCTGTGCCGTCGCTGGCCGGGATCGCGAGCGACATCAGGAGCGAGACCGCGCTGGAGTCCGCGTACGACCGCACGCCGCTGGCCGCCGTGGCCCAGCTCAACGTGCTGATGCACCGCACGGTGCGCACGCTGCCCGCGGTCACGGCGCCCACCGTGGTGTTCCGCTCCGACGAGGACCACGTGGTCTCCGGGGACTCCGCCGAGCTCGTGGCCCAGCGCTCGTCCGGTCCGGTGCGGGTGGTGGCGCTGCCCAACAGCTACCACGTGGCCACGCTGGACCACGACGCCCCGCTGATCGAGCGCATGTCGCGGGACGCGGTGCAGCGGCTCTCCCGCGGGGAGGACTTCCTGGGCGGGGCCCCCGCATGACGCCGCGCGAGCCCTCGGACGATCCCTTCGAGAGCATCATCCGCGGCAACACGTGGGACGACATCCCCAGCGACGACGAGGATCTGGACCCGTGGGCCGAGGACGTCGTGTGGCGCGGGGCGGAGCAGCCCGTCGAGGACGTTCCCCCGGAGCTGCGGGAGGATCCCGAGGACGAGGTCTACGACCCGGATCCCGGCCCCGTGACCGGCGGCATCTCCCCCGCCATGCTGCGGGCCCTGTCCGCCGTGCTCACGGTGGTGGTGGTCGTGACCGGGCTGTCCCTGCTGCCCGGGCCTCTCCCGGGGCTCGTGTGGACCGCGGCTCTCGCGGGTCTCGTGGGCGCGCTCGTCCTGGTGTTCCGCGCCCTGCCGAGCGATCCCCCGGAGGACGACGACGGCGCCGTCGTGTGAGCCGCCCCGGCACACCGGCCCACCCGGGATCCAGGAACCGCGGGGCCCCGTCGTGTCCGCTCTTCCGGTGGCAGCTGCACCGGCACGGCAGCTCCCGGGCCCGCCGTGACGCTCCGGGAACGGGCACGACCCCGCCCCATGACGCGGACGTGTCACCTGGCCGCACGGTGTGAAGATGCACACACCGTAAACTGAGACGCAATCTCGTCAGGAAGGTTTTACATGAGACGCGTCAGCGCCCCCGCCCTCGTCAATCCCCTGCCGTACCCGGGAATCGCCCACATCCTCGCGGAACGCGCGCGTGAGCAGCCCGACCTCGTGCTCTACACGGTCCTGACCGCGGGCCGGGAGCGGGACGTCACCGCGCGGCAGTTCCGGGACGAGGTCGTGGGCCTCGCCCGCGGCATGGCCGAGCAGGGCGTCCGGCCCGGGGACCGCGTGGGAATCCTGAGCCGCACCCGCTACGAGTGGTCCCTCGTGGACTTCGCCCTGTGGTGGCTCGGCGCGGTGCCCGTGCCGGTGTACGACACGTCCTCTCCGGACCAGATCGCCTGGATCCTCTCGGACTCCGAAGCCACCGGGATCTTCGTGGAGTCGGAAGAGCTCGCGCAGCGCGTCCGGGAGGCCGCGCGCATCACCCCGTTCCCCGCCGAGCAGCGCATCCGTGTGTTCGACACCGACACCCCGGACGTCTCCCTGGAGTCCGTGGTCGCCGCCGGTGCCCACCGGGAGGACCTCGCGGACCCGTTCGACGGCGTGAGCCTGGAGGACACCGCCACGCTCATCTACACCTCCGGCACCACCGGCCCGCCCAAGGGCTGCGAGCTCACCCACCGCAACTTCGTGGCGTGCTCGCAGAACACGATCCAGGTGGCCGGGGAGCTCATGCACGAGGGTGCGCGCACCCTGCTGTTCCTGCCCCTGGCCCACGTCTTCGCGCGTTTCGTGGAGGTCACCTCGCTGGACGCCGGGATCGCCCTGGCGCACACCCCGGACGTCTCCCAGCTCATGGACGACCTCGCCCGGTTCAAGCCCTCGTTCATCCTCGCGGTGCCGCGGGTGTTCGAGAAGATCCTGGTGGGTGCCCGCTTCAAGGCGCAGGCCGCCTCGCCCGTGAAGAAGCTCATCTTCGAGCGCGCCGTGGCCACCGCCGCGGCGTGGTCCAAGGCCTCGCAGAATGGCCGGGTCTCGCCGTGGCTCGAAGCCCGCCACCGGCTCTACGACAGGCTCGTCTACTCCACGCTGCGGGAGGCCATGGGCGGGGAGGTGCGCTACGCCGTCTCCGGCGGCGCGGCCCTCGGCGAGCACATGGCGCACTTCTTCAACGGGATCGGCGTGTACGTGGTGGAGGGCTACGGGCTCACCGAGACCACCGCACCCATCTCCGCGAACGTCCCCAGCATCAACAGGCTCGGCACCGTGGGCCACCCCATGCCGGGCAACGAGGTGGCCATTGCCGAGGACGGCGAGATCCTGGTGCGCGGTGTGAACGTCTTCGAGCGCTACAACGGTCTGCCGGAGAAGACCGCCGAGGCGTTCCGGGACGGCTGGTTCGCCACCGGGGACCTCGGCCACCTGGACGACGAGGGTCTGCTCACCGTCACGGGCCGCAAGAAGGAGATCATCGTCACGGCCGGCGGGAAGAACGTGATCCCCAACCAGCTCGAAGACCCCATCCGCACCTCCGCCACGGTGGGACAGGTCATGGCCGTCGGGGACAACCGCCCGTTCGTGGCCGCCCTCGTCACCCTGGACCCCGAGACGCTGCCGAAGATCCTCCCCACGCTCGGGCTGGACCCCGGCCTCACGCTCGCCGAGGCCTCCCGCGAGGAGGCGGTGGTCGAACACGTGCAGCGCATCGTGGACCACGCCAACGCCAAGGTGTCCCGGGCCGAGAGCATCAGGGCCTTCCGGATCCTGGACCGTGACCTCACCGTGGCCGACGGCTACCTGACCCCCTCGCTCAAGCTCAAGCGCGCCAAGGTTGCCGAGGACTTCGCGGACGTGATCGAGGACATGTACACGAAGTAGCCACCCGAGCGTCCGCCCCTGGCCACGACGATGCCGCCCGCACCCTGGACTGCCAGGGTGCGGGCGGCGTCGTCGTCCCGTCCGGGACGCGGTCTCAGGAGGCGTCCGGACGCTGGCCGGGGACGTCCAGGCCCAGCAGGGCGTTCTCCACGACCTCCGCGAGCGCGGGGTGGATCCAGTACTGTCCGCGCGCCATCTCGTGCACGCGCAGCCCGAACGCCATGCCCTGCACGAGCGGCTGGATCAGGTTGGAGGCGTCCCGCCCTATCAGGTGGGCGCCCAGCAGCTCGCCGGTGCGGGAGTCCGCGACCAGTTTGCAGATGCCCACGTGGTCCTCCATGGCCCAGCCGTAGGCCACGCCCCCGAAGTCCTGCTCCTTCACGGTGATCTCCGTGCCGTGCTCGCGGGCCCACTCGCGCGCGGCGCGCTCCGTCATGCCCACGGACGCGATCTGCGGCTCCGTGAACACGGCGGACGGCACGGCCCGGGGGTCCATGGCGCGGGGGTCCTCCGGGTGGACCACGTTGTGGGAGACCACGCGCGCCTCGGCGTTCGCCACGTGCTTGAGCTGGTGCGGGGAGCACACGTCCCCCAGGGCCCACAGCCCCTCGACGGGCTCCCCCTGGGAGAGCACGCGCTGTTGCTCGTCCACGGCCAGCAGACCGCGGTCGGTCACGTCCAGCTGCGCTGCCGCCGGGTCCAGCGTGTCCGCGTTGGGGGTGCGGCCCGTGGCCAGCAGCACCACGTCCGCGGTGCGCTCCCAGCGCGTCCCCGACCCGTCGGTGGCGAGCGCCGCGACCGTGGGCCGCCCGTCCGCGGCCCGCTCGATGCCCGTGATGCTCCACCCCAGCTGCAGGTCCCACTGCTGCGCGGCTTCGCGTGCGAACCGCTCGGCAATGGTGTCGTCGTGGGCGCGCAGCAGCCGGTGGGAGCGGTTGAGCTGGGTGACCGAGGAGCCCAGGCCCTGGAACACGTGGCAGAACTCGGCGGCAATGTACCCGCCGCCCACCACCACCACGTCCCGGGGCTGCTCGGGCAGGCGCATCACGGTGTCCGAGGTGTGGACCCCGGGCAGGTCCGTGCCGGGCACGTCCGGCAGCCGCACACGGGAGCCGTTGGCGAGCACGATGCGCGGCGCGGTGATCCGCTGACCCGAGTCCGTCTCCAGGACGTGCGGCGCCACGAGGTGCACGTACTCCCGGATGACCGTGACGTTCTCCAGGGACTCCCGGAACTGCAGGCCGCCCTCGGAGATCGCGTCGATCCGGCCGAAGATCCTGTCCCGCATGCCGCGCCAGTCCACGCGGTCGATGCTCGCGTCCACCCCCAGCCGGGCGGCGTCCCGGGCCTGCTCCGCCACGGTGGCCGGGTACACGTACATCTTGGTGGGGATGCAGCCCACGTTGAGGCACGTGCCGCCGAAGCGACCGGGTTCCACGATGGCCACGTCCAGGCCCCTGTACTCGTCGGTGAGCAGGGAGTTGCCCGAGCCGGAGCCGACGATGATCAGATCGAATGAGCGCATGCGCCCCATGCTAGGACGCCGCCCCGCACGCGGAGCGTGGGGCGGCGTCCGTTCAGCCCACGGCGTGGCGGGCACGCGGGGCGGGGTGGCTCACTGCGGGTCGACCACCAGCACGAGGTCTCCGCCGCTCACGTGCGCGGTGTCCGCCAGTGCCACGCGGGAGACCGTGCCCGCGACGGGCGCGGTGATGGAGGCCTCCATCTTCATGGCCTCGATCGTGGCCACAGCGTCCCCGGCGGAGACGGTGTCCCCCTCGGAGACCGTGACGGTGACGGCACCGGCGAAGGGCGCCGCCACGTGACCGGGCCGGGACGTGTCCGCCTTCTCGGTCTCCACCACCTGGGACGTCACGGACTCGTCCCGCACCTCCAGCAGGCGCAGCTGGCCGTTGAGGGTGACCATGACCGTGCGCATGCCCTTCTCGTCCGGCTCGGAGATCGCCTGCAGGGTGACCAGCAGGCGCACGCCCTTGCCCAGTGAGATGACGTGCTCGTGGTCCTGCTCCAGGCCGTACAGGAAGTCGCGGGTGTGCAGCACCGAGACGTCACCGTACTTCGTGCGGGAGCTCTCGAACTCCTTCGTGGGACCGGGGAACAGCAGCCGGTTCAGCGTGGCGCGGCGTGTGGCGCCGGGCGCGTCCAGACCCGCGCGGTCCTCGTCGCTGAGCTCCTTGTCGGCGAGGTTCACCGTGCGCCCCTCCAGCGCCTTCGTGCGGAACGGTTCGGGCCAGCCCGCGGGCGGGGTGCCGAGTTCACCGGCGAGGAAGTTGATCACGGAGTCCGGGATGTCGAACTTGCGGGGGTCCGCCTCGAACTCGGCCGGGTCCACGTCCATGCCCACGAGCTGCAGGGCGAGGTCGCCCACCACCTTGGAGGACGGGGTCACCTTCACGAGGTGGCCGAGCATCTGGTCCGCGGCGTGGTACATGTCCTCGATGGCCTCGAACTTCTCCCCGAGGCCCAGGGCAATGGCCTGCTGCCGCAGGTTGGAGAGCTGGCCGCCCGGGATCTCGTGGCGGTACACGCGCCCCGTGGGGCCCGTGAGGCCGGACTCGAACGGCTTGTAGATGGAGCGCACCACCTCCCAGTACGGCTCCATGTCGCTGACCGCGTCCAGGGAGAGGGTCGTGTCCCGCTCCGTGTTCTCGAGTGCGGCCACGAGCGCGGAGCCGGAGACCTGCGAGGTGGTCCCCGCCATCGACGCCGACGCCGCGTCCACCGCGTCCACACCGGCCTCCGACGCCGCCAGGAGGGTGGCCAGCTGGCCGCCCGCGGTGTCGTGGGTGTGCAGGTGCACGGGCAGGTCGAAGCGCTCACGCAGGGCGGTCACCAGCCGGCGAGCCGCCTCCGGGCGCAGCAGACCGGCCATGTCCTTGATCGCCAGGATGTGGGCGCCCGCGTCCACGCACTGCTGCGCGAGGTCGAGGTAGTAGTCCAGCGTGTAGACACTCTCCTCGGGATCGAGCAGGTTGCCCGTGTAGCACAGGGCCACCTCCGCCACGGCGGTGCCGGTCGCACGGACGGCCTCGATCGCGGGACGCATCTGATCCACGTCGTTGAGGGCGTCGAAGATGCGGAAGATGTCCACACCGGTCTCCGCGGCCTCGGCCACGAACGCGTTGGTGACCTCCACCGGGTACGGGGTGTAGCCCACCGTGTTCCGTCCCCGCAGCAGCATCTGGATGGGGATGTTGGGCATGGCCTCGCGCAGCAGGCGCAGTCGCTCCCAGGGGTCCTCCCCCAGGAAGCGCAGTGCGACGTCGTACGTGGCACCGCCCCACGCCTCGACCGAGAGCAGGCCCGGGAGCAGGTGCGCGTACGCCGGTGCCGCCGCGAGCAGGTCGCGGGTGCGCACGCGCGTGGCCAGCAGGGACTGGTGGGCGTCACGGAACGTGGTGGACGTGACCGCGAGCGGCTCGTACTCGCGCAGCGCACGGGCGAACCCCTCGGGTCCCCTCTCCTGCAGCACCTGGCGCCAGCCCGCGGGCACCTCGTGCTTCGACGGGCCGTCGAACGGGCTGCGGTAGGGCTCGTCCCGCTTGTCCCCGGGGTAGTGGGGAAGCTTGTCGCGCGGGTCGATGCCGTTCACACGCTCGCCGTTGGGCTTGTTGACCGTGATGTCCGCGAGGTAGTTCAGCGCGCGCGTGCCGCGGTCCGCCGAGCCCTTGCCCTTGAGCAGGTCCGGGTGGTTCTCGATGAAGTCCGTGGCCACGTCCCCGGCCAGGAAGTCCGGGTTGTGCAGCACGGCCTGCAGGAACTGGATGTTCGTGGCGATGCCGCGGATGCGGAACTCGGCGAGCGCGCGGCGGGCACGCAGCACGGCCGTGGGGTAGTCCCGGCCGCGGCACGTGAGCTTCACGAGCATCGAGTCGAAGTGCGGGGAGATCTCCGCGCCGGCGTAGAGCGTGCCGCCGTCCAGGCGGACACCCGCGCCGCCCGCGGAGCGGTACGCGCTGACCTTGCCCACGTCCGGGCGGAAGTCGTTGGCGGGGTCCTCCGTGGTGATGCGGCACTGCATCGCCGCGCCGCGCACCCGCAGGTCCTCCTGGTGGATGCCGAGGTCGTCGAGGGTCTCCCCGGCGGCGATGCGCAGCTGGGACTGCACCAGGTCCACGTCCGTGATCTCCTCGGTCACGGTGTGCTCCACCTGGATGCGCGGGTTCATCTCGATGAACACGTGCTGTCCGGCGCGCTCACCGGCCGTGTCCACGAGGAACTCCACCGTGCCGGCGTTGACGTAGCCCAGTTCCTTGGCGAACTTCACGGCATCCCGGTGCAGGGCGTCGCGGATCTCGGGGTCCAGGTGCGGGGCCGGGGCGATCTCGATGACCTTCTGGTGGCGGCGTTGCAGCGAGCAGTCCCGCTCGAAGAGGTGCACGATGTTGCCCTCGTTGTCCGCCAGGATCTGCACCTCGATGTGGCGGGGGCGCAGCACGGCCTGCTCGATGAACACGGTGGGGTCGCCGAACGCGGTGTCCGCCTCGCGCATGGCGGCGTCCAGGGCGCCCGGCAGCGCCTCGGCGCTCTCCACGCGGCGCATGCCTCGACCGCCACCACCGGCCACGGCCTTCACGAAGACCGGGTAGCCGATCTTCTCCGCGGCGGCGATCAGCTCGTCCCTGTCCGAGGAGGGGTCCGAGGAGTCCAGCGTGGGGATGCCCGCGCGACGGGCGGCACGCAGCGCCTCCACCTTGTTGCCCGCGAGCTCGAGGATCTCCGCACGCGGGCCCACGAACGTGATCCCCTCGGCAGCCGCGGCCCGAGCCAGCTCCGGGTTCTCGGAGAGGAATCCGTAGCCCGGGTAGATGGCGTCCGCGCCCGCCTCCTTGGCCACGCGGATGATCTCAGCCACGTCCAGGTAGGCGCGGACGGGATGCCCCTCCTCCCCGATGTGGTAGGCCTCGTCCGCCTTCTGGCGGTGGATGGAGTTGCGGTCTTCCTGGGGGAACACGGCCACGGTTCCGGCACCGAGCTCGTACGCCGCGCGGAAGGCGCGGATCGCGATCTCGCCGCGGTTGGCCACCAAAATCTTGGAGAACATGTCTGCCGTTTCCGCACGCGGGGCGCTGCGGCCGCCGTGTGCTGGGTGAGGAGGTGATACTGGCTCCGAGCTTACGTGAGCGGCGCCTCACCGGGACGTCGTCCGGAGATCGTGTCACGGGGCCGGGGCGACGACCGCGTGGCACGGTGCGGCACGCACCGCCCCCATGTCAGGGGACACCCACGAGTGGAAATACACCCATTAGCATGTAACAGGGCGGCGGACCGCCCCCACTTCAGGTGACAGAAGGGTGATCCGTGCAGATCGTCAGCATCAGCAGCCTCAAGGGCGGCGTGGGCAAGTCCTCCGTGGTCCTCGGTCTGGCCTCCGCGGCACTCGAAGCGCGTGTCCCCACCCTGGTGGTGGACCTGGACCCGCACGGGGATGCCTCCACCGCCCTCGGTGTCCACGCCCGCGCCGGGCACGAGGTGGGCAGCGTGCTGCGCCGCCCGCGCAGGGGGGCCCTGGCCCAGGTGGCCGCCCCCTCCCCCTGGACCGAGCACCCCATCACACCGGACTCCGCGAAGGCCGCCGTGCGCGAGTGGGCACCGGACGACGCCCGCAGGCCGCGGCGGCCGGTGCTGGACGTGGCCCCCGGCTCCGCGGCGTCGTCGCACCTGGACCACGCATCGTTCCGCCCCAAGGACCTGACCCGGCTCGAGAAGGCCCTGCGCGGGCTGGACCGCTACGAGCTCGTGCTGATCGACTGCCCGCCCACCCTCTCCGCCCTGACCCGCATGGCCTGGGCAGCCTCCCACAAGGTGCTCTCTGTGGCAGAGCCGTCCCTGTTCTCGGTGGCCGGCACCAAGCGCACCATGAGTGCGCTCGCCCAGTTCGAGGGCTCGCGCGTGTGGGCCGTGCCGGAGGCGGGGGTCGTGGTCAACCGCGTGCGCGACTCGTCCCAGGAGCAGCGGCACCGCATGCAGGAGCTGCGCGAGCTGTTCGGCCCGCTCGTGGTGGACCCTGTACTCCCGGACCTCTCGGTGATGCAGCAGGCACAGGGGGCGGCGTGGCCGGTGCACCGCTGGCCCGGCGCCGAGGCCGCGGACCTCGCGGAGCGCTTCACTGCCATTCTGCAGGGGCTCACGCACTGAACCGGAGCACCCGGCGGGCGGCACTGGAACGAGAGTCCGGGGAGCCGCGCCACGGCGTGCCACCACTGTCCGCTGCGGATGGATGCCCCCGCGACGCGCACGCGGACAGCACGACGACGCGCTGGTGCGGTGACCGGCGGCCACCGCACGGTGCGCGGCGTGGTGCCGCCGGGGGCCCTCTCCCGCCGCCGAGACGTGTGCTCAGGTCACCGGGTTGCCGTCCAGGGTGCGCTCAGACCGCGTTCTTCTTGTTCCGGCGGGCGCGCCGCGCGGAGAGCTCGTCCTCGGGGAACGGCCCGGCCTCGGCGGCGCCGTCGAGAGCGGCGTGCTCGGCGGGCATGGACGCGAGCGTGGCCTCGACCTCGCGCCACACACGGCCCACGGCGATGCCGAAGACGCCCTGCCCGCCCTGGACGAGGTCGATGACCTCGTGGGGCGAGGTGCACTCGTAGACGCTCGCGCCGTCGGACATGAGGGTGAGCTTGGTGAGGTCCTCGATGCCGCGCAGCCGCAGCGCGCCCACGGCGGCGCGGATTTGCTGGAGGGACACCCCAGTGTCGAGCAGCCGTTTGACCACCTTGAGCACCAGGATGTCGCGGAAGCTGTACAGCCGTTGCGACCCCGAGCCCTTGGCGCCGCGGACGGTGGGTTCCACCAGGTTGGTGCGGGCCCAGTAGTCCAGCTGGCGGTAGGAGATCCCCGCGGCCTTGCACGCGGTGGGGCCGCGGAATCCCACGGTCTCGTCGATCGCGGTGAGGTCATCGGTGAACAGCATCTCCTGCGTCCCGCCCGCGAGGGTGGAGGCACGCAGCTGTGCCGCGTCCAGCGGCAGCTCCGGATTGCTCAAGCGTCCTCCTCGTGCGTGGGGTGGGGTCCTGCGGCCCACCGTGCCCCGGCGCGGGGCGGTGCTCCCCTGACGGTAAACCCCGGGATGGACCGGGTCAAAGACATTGGCGCAGGGGTGGCCGTGTCGTCAGCCTACCCGTCTCCCGGGCCGAAGCACCGGATCAGGTCTGGAAGTCCTCCGGATCCACCTGGTCCAGGAAGTCCCGGAACTCGCGCACCTGCGCCTCGGCCTCTCCGGGGCCGTCCGGAGCCTGCTCCCGCAGCTCTCCGTCGGCACTGAGCACCAGCCCCGCCTCGTCCAGCACCGCCGCGGCGCAGCGGATGGGGCACGACGTGCGGGCTGCCAGTGCAAGGGCGTCCGAGGCCCGGGCGTCCACCACGGTGGAGTCGTCCAGGGTGATGGCCGCGTGGAACACGGTGTCCTCCACGGTGTGCACCGTCACGCCCGTGATGCTCCGGCCGAGCTGGTCCACCACCGTGAGCAGCAGGTCGTGGGTCAGGGGGCGCGGGGGCTCTATGCCCTGCAGCGCGAAGACGATGGACGTGGCCTCGTTCGTGCCCACCCAGATGGGAAGCCTGCGCGGACCTCCGGTCTCGCGCAGCACCACCACGGGCTGACCCGTGGGCACGTCCATGCGGACGCCCGCGATCTCCATGGGGACGTCCGCGCTCACGGGCGTCCGCCGTCCGGGTCCGGAGGGCCGAAGGAACGGACGGTGTCGTCCACCTGCGTGTGCACCGCCGCGGACATCACGGACAGGCACAGGGCGGCGATCTCCCGCGCACGCTGCACCGCCTTCTGCCGCGTGGCGGGGTCACGGCGGATGCGCAGCGGTGAGATGCTGCCCTCCACCAGGGCGACCACGCGCTCGGACGCACCACGCAGCACCCGGAGGTGGCGGGGTTCGATGCCGTAGGCACCGAGCCGCCCCACGGCCACGGCCACGGCCAGCGCGTGCTCGTCGAAAGCGCCCTCACGCTCCACCAGCAGGCCCTGGGCAAGCAGCTCCCGTAGCACGGTCACCTCCGTGCCCGACCGCGCGGCCAGCTCCCGCAGGGAGTAGCGTGCCGACGAGACGGGCGCGGGCTCCCCGGCCTCGATGCCCGCGGTAACCACCTCGGACGACGCCGCCTGCTGCGGTTCGGAGTCCGCGGCCGGGTCCTCGCCCCGGTCGAGCCGCTCCCGGATGACCCGCAGCGGGAGGTAGCGCTCCTGCTGAAGGCTGAGGACGGTGCTGAGCCGCTCGACGTCCTCCTCCGAGTACTTGCGGTACCCCGAGGCCGTGCGCTGCGGGTGCACGAGGCCCTGGTCCTCGAGGAAGCGCACCTTGGACGCGGTGAGGTCCGGGAAGCGCGGCTGCAGGTGGCGCAGCAGCGCGCCGATCCCCATGCGGGAGGGCTGCGGTCGAACGGTGTCAGGCATGGAGCGCGTCAGGACCCGTTCTGCACCGAGTGGTAGAAGGTGAAGCGGAACTTGCCGATCTGCACCTCGTCGCCGTTCTCGAGCACCTTGGTGTTCACGCGGTCGCTGTTGACGTAGGTGCCGTTCAGGGACGCGTGGTCCACCACCTCGAAGGTGCTGCCGCGCCGGATGAACTCGGCGTGGCGCCGGGACACGGTGACGTCGTCCAGGAACACCGAGCACGCGGGGTGGCGCCCGGCCACCACCTCGTCCCGGTCCAGCAGGAATCGGGCGCCGGTGAGACCGCCGTTGGTCTCCAGGAGCAGGGCCGATCCCGGGGGCAGCGACGCCACCGCGTTCTGCTCACCCTCGGTGAGCTTGTGGTGCGCTGCAGTGGAGAGCACGTCCGCGACGATCTGGATGGACGTGGTCTCAGGTCCCGACTGGGCGCCGGAGTTCTCGTTGTTAGGCATGGGATCCCCTCACGTGCAGGTCGTGGTCAGTCCAGCAGCTGCTGGTAGGCCTGGGCGTCCAGCAGCCCGGAGGTGGCGTCCTCGGAGTCGACGCGCACCGTGAAGAGCCAGCCGCCCTCGTAGGGCGCCTCGTTCAGCAGGCCGGGGCTGTCCGCCAACTCGTCGTTGACGGCTGTGATCTCACCGGTCACGGGAGCGAAGAGGTCGCTCACGGACTTGGTGGACTCGATCTCTCCCACCACGTCCCCCGCCGTGACGGTGTCACCCACCTCGGGCAGCTGGACGAAGACGACCTCGCCCAGCTCGTTCTGGGCGTGGTCCGTGATGCCGACCCGGAGGGTGCCGTCCTCCGGGAGGTCCTGCACCCACTCGTGCTCTTCGGTGTACGCGAGTTCCGCGGGAATGTTGGTCATGCGCGTCAGTTTAGGGCACCGCGGCGCAGTAGTCCCCATCACACGCGTGTCCGTGGAGCGCGGGTGTGTCGTCATCTGGGCCCACGAGCACCCGTCGCGCCCGGAGCACGGGCCCCGGTGGGTGTACTTTGGCCCGGTGCCCATCACCGAGGCTTTCCGCCAGGCCGCGATCCGCGTACACACGCACGGGTCCAGAATCCGCCGCACCGTGCCCGTCATGAGGACGCGGCCGGACCCCTTCCACCTCCACGAGCTCACGCCGGCGCGCTCCGCCCGGTTGATCGTCTCCGCCTTCCTGCTGGCCGTGCTCACGGGCACCGGGCTGCTCATGCTTCCCCCCGCCACCGTGGCACCGGGCGGGACGGACCTGCTCACGGCCGCGTTCACCGCCACCTCCGCACTGTGCGTCACGGGACTGGTCACGGTGGACACGGCCACCTACTGGACGCCCTTCGGACAGGTGGTCATCATCTGCCTCATCCAGGTGGGCGGGCTGGGAGTCATGACGTTCACGACCATGCTGGGCATCCTGCTGGCCCGGAAGTTCGGGCTCTCCACCCGGCTCCTGGCCAACGCCGAGACCAAGTCCCGGGGCGGGGCCCGGCAGGTGGTGGCCCGCATCGTGGGCACCACGGCGGTCATCGAGTCCACGGCCGCGGGCGTCCTCTTCCTGTGGTTCTGGGGCCACTACCACTACACCCCGGGACAGGCCCTGGCGCACGGCGCGTTCCACGCCGTTTCCGCCTTCAACAACGCGGGCTTCGCGCTCTACTCGCTCAACGTCATGGACTTCTCGGGCGACGCCGTGGTGCTGCTCACGCTCTCCGCGTGCGTGATCCTGGGCGGGCTGGGCTTCCCCGTGCTCTACGAGCTGCGCCGCCACGTCCGGCTGCCCCGCCGCTGGAGCATGAACACCCGGCTCGTGCTGCTCGCCACGCCCATCCTGCTGGTCGGCGGCACGGTGTTCCTGCTCGCGCTGGAGTGGAACAACCCCGCGACGCTCGGCCCCGAGGCCCCGCCGGTCAAGCTGCTCAACGCGTTCTTCCAGTCCACCATCTCGCGCACCGCGGGCTTCAACAGCATCGACATCTCACAGATGCACCCGGTCTCGTGGCTCGGCATGGACATCCTCATGTTCATCGGCGGCGGCCCGGCCGGCACGGCCGGCGGCCTGAAGGTCACCACGTTCGGCGTCCTGTTCTTCATCGCGCTCACGGAGATCCGCGGTGGCGCGGCCGTGCCCGTGCTGGGCAAGCAGCTCTCCCGCTCCGTGCAGCGCGAGGCCATCACCGTGGTGGTGCTGGCCACCGGCGCGGTGATCGGCGGGACCATGCTCATCATGCTCACGGACACCGGCCTGGGGCTGGACCGGGTGCTGTACGAGGCCGTCTCGGCGTTCTCCACGGTGGGACTGAGCACGGGGATCACCCCCACGCTCGCCCCGTTCGCGCAGTGCGTGCTGATCGCGCTGATGTTCATGGGCCGCCTCGGACCCGTCACGGTCGCCGCCGCCATCGCGTTCGGCCGCCGCCCGCCCACCTACGAGCTGCCCAAGGAGCGTCCGCTGATCGGCTGATGCCGTCCCGCAGGACGACGCCGCACGGCCACTCCCCGGCCGTCGCACCCGCCCGCCCCGTCCCCCTCTGCCATCCGTTCCCACCGCCGGGCCACCGCGGCCCGGGCACAGCACAGCGCACAGCAGGTGCGCACGACCGCGAAGGAAGTCCCATGTTCGGATCCCACCCCGCCGAGTCCCAAGGCCGCGGCATGTCCAACGCCGTGGCCGTGATCGGGCTGGGCCGCTTCGGCGGCGCCCTGGCCCTGGAGCTCATGCGCAACGGCACGGACGTGCTGGGCATCGACCACAGCGAGTCCACGGTGCAGCGCTTCAACGGCAAGCTGACCTCCGTGGTGCGCGCGGACGCCACGGACGAGGAGGTGCTGCGGGAGCTGTCGGTGAACGAGTTCGACCGCGCCGTGGTGGGGATCGGCTCGGACATCCAGGCGAGCATCCTCACGGCCTCCCGGCTGGTGAAGTTCGGCTGCCCCGCCATCTGGGCCAAGGCCATCACCGACCCCCACGCGGAGATCCTCACGCAGATCGGCGTGCAGCACGTGGTGAACCCGGAGAGCGACATGGGTGCGCGCGCCGCCCACCTGATCCAGCACCGCATCCTGGACTTCGTGCCGATCGACGACGGCTACGCCCTGGTGCGCTGCACACCGCCGGAGCCCATCCAGCAGCGCCCCATGGATCTGCTCAACGTGCGCCACCGCCTGGGCGTGTCCGTGGTGGCGGTGTGCCGCCCCGGGGGCCAGTGGGAGCCCATCGAGCCGGGCACCATGCTCTACGACGACGACCAGATCCTGGTCACCGGGCCCACCCGCAAGGTCGAGCACTTCTCCAACCTGACGTGAGCCGGTCCCGGGCCTCGGACCCCGGCCCCTGAATCCCGGCGCGCCCCTGCGCCTCCGGGCCCCGCCCGTGGAACCCGAGCGGTCCGCGGGTGCCGGTTCCCGCCAAAGGGGCACTCCTCACGCGAAGCGCGTGAGCCGACGCCGCTCGGGCGCCGTGGGCACGCCGTCGCCCGCCGCGCGCGGGAGCGCGTCGAGCAGGGGCTGCACCGCGGCGTCGTCGTCCCAGGCGGGTCCGATGGCCACCACGACCGAGTGCGCCGGGGCGTCCGGGGCCCGGGGGGCACGCTCCACCGTGACGTAGCCCGCGACCGAGTGGGCCACGAACCGCTGGAGCCCGCGCGGGGTGCGCACGTCCACCACGGCCTTGACCCGGTGCACCTGTCGTGGCGGGTCCTCCAGGAGGTCCGCGAGCGCGGCGGGGTCCACCGCGGCGTCGGCCTCCAGGGTGGCGGCGCGGTGGTGGACGTGGTGCTCGTGGTGCCGCTGCCCCAGGGACTCCCCCACCTCCCAGAGCGGCAGCTGGCCGCCCTCGGGAACGGTGTGCTCGGCGGCGTCGAAGAACAGCCGCGGATCCACGGCGCCGTGGGGTGCATCCAGCACGGTGGTGTGCGGGTTGGCCCGCAGGATCCGCTCGCGCAGCTGCGCGACATCGCCCGGGGACGCGAGGTCCGTCTTGGTGAGCAGCACCATGGCGGCGGCCTTGACATGCTGCTCGAGGTCCCAGCCGCCGGACTCGGCGTGGGGCACTTGGGCGGCGTCCACCACCTCCACGAGCCCGCCGAAGCGCACCGTGGCCACGCCGCTGCCCAGCACGAGCTGGATGAGCCCCGGGGGCTCGGCGATCCCCGAGCCCTCGACCACGACAGCGTCGAGCGCGAGGGCGGGCCGGGACAGGGCGCGCAGGGCGTCGTCGAGCTGGCGGGGATCATCGATGCAGCACAGGCAGCCGCCCGCAATGGACACCGGCTCGGCCACCTGCCCGGCCACGAGACCCGCATCCACACCGACCTCGCCGAAGTCGTTGACCACCACCCCGATCCGCGCGTGCCCCGTGCCCAGCAGGTGGTTCAGCACGGTGGTCTTGCCGGCCCCCAGGTAGCCGGTGAGGATCAGCACGGGAACGGTCCGGGACACGGTCTCCCTTTCCACGGGTTGAGGTGGGTCGCGGGGGTCGCGGCACGCGGCCGCGGGGGTGGTCGATGCTACCGGAGGTGCGCCGTGCCCTGCCGTGCCCGCGGATACACTCGGGGCGATTCCGACGAAAGAGGTGCCCGTGGACCAGCTGACCCTGCTGGCCGTGCTCGCGGTGGTCGTGGTGGTGGCCGTCACCGCCATCTCCGACCGCATCGGCGTGGCCGCGCCCATCCTCCTGGTGGTCGTGGGGGTGGGCCTGAGCCTGATCCCCGGAGTGCCCACCGTCACGATGAACCCGGACGTCATCCTGGACGTCGTGCTGCCCCTGCTGCTCTACGCCGCGGCCGTGAACATGCCCGCCACGGACTTCCGCCGCAATCGCGGCGCGATCAGTGCCCTGTCCGTGGTTCTCGTCATCGCCTCCGCCTTCGCGGTGGGTCTGCTGCTGTGGTGGCTGCTGCCGGGCCTGGGTCTTGCCGCCGCGGTGGCGCTGGGAGCCGTCGTGAGCCCGCCGGACGCCGTGGCCGCGACGTCGATCGGCAAGCGCCTGGGTCTGCCGAACCGTCTGGTGACGATCCTGGAGGGCGAGGGTCTCGTGAACGACGCCACGGCCCTCGTGATGCTGCGCTCGGCCGTGGTGGCCACCGCCGGGGCCATCAGCGTGGGCGGGGTGCTCGCGGACTTCGGCTACGCCGTGGTCGTGGCGGTGCTCGTCGGCGTCCTGGTGGGGTGGGTGTCCATCCAGATCAGGGCGCACCTGGAGCAGCCCGTGACCAGCACGGCGATCTCCCTGGTGGTGCCGTTCATCGCGTTCATGCCCGCCGAGCACCTCGAGGCCTCCGGTGTGCTCGCGGTGGTGGTCGCGGGGATCGTCACGGGGATCAAATCCCCGCGGCTGCTCTCCTCCCAGGCACGCGTGTCCGAGCGCACCAACTGGCGCACGGTCCTGCTGCTGCTGGAGCACGGCGTGTTCCTGGTGCTCGGGCTGCAGATCGCGGTGCTCGTGGACGAGGTGCAGGACGCCCACCTCAGCGTGGGCGACGCCCTGTGGCTCGGTCTGCTGGTCACGGTGGTGCTGTTCGTGCTCCGCTTCGCGTTCGTGGCACCCATGATCGCGGTGATGTCCCGGCAGCAGGAGCGCGCCCGCGGGAAGTCGCAGTGGTTCGACGACGCCTTCCAGCGGCTCGACGCCCTCCCCGAGATCCCCGAGCGGCGGATGACCACGATGCGCCGCGTGATCACGCGCAAACAGGCGGATGCCACGTTCTTCAGCAACGAGGGCATCGGCAAGCGGGGCGGCTTCGTGATCGCGTGGTCGGGAATGCGCGGGGTGGTGACCGTCGCCGCCGCCCAGACCCTGCCGGAGGACCTGCCGTACCGGCCCCAGCTGATCCTCATCGCCTTCACCGTGGCCGTGGTGACGCTCGTGGTCCAGGGCGGCACCCTGCCGCTGCTGATCCGCGTCCTGGGCATCCGCGGCTCGGACGAGGAGGAGCTGCAGCGCGAGCTGACGCGCCTGGTCAACACGCTCACCGAGGCCTCGGAGGACCTGCTGGAGTCCCCCACCCTGCACCGGGACGACGGCCAGCCGTACAGCGAGAAGGTCCTGGAGCTGACCAGGCAGCGCACGCGGAAGATCCCGGAGACCGTGTCCACCGAGACCATGCAGGTCTGGACCAGCGCACGCCAGGAGCAGCAGGAGCTGCAGCGCAAGCTGCTGGAGGCCCAGCAGGACGCCCTCCTGGACGCCCGGGCCTCCGGGGCCTACCGTTCCCAGACCATCGACGCCGCGCAGCAGTTCCTGGACCGCCGCAACATGGTCATCGACTGAGGGACTGGCGACGCCGCGCGCGGACCCGCCACGCGGCGTCGCTGTCCGCCCGTGCGCCTCAGTTCTCCGCGGCCGCCCGCAGCCGGTCCACGGCCTCCACGATCGTCTCCGGGGCGCACGCCAGGTTCATCCGCGCGAAGCCCGCCCCACCCGTTCCGAAGGTGGGCCCGGAGGACAGCGCCACCCGGGCGTGCTCCACGGCGTGCGCGGCGGGGTCCTCACCCCATCCCAGGGCCCGCATGTCCAGCCACGCGAGGTACGTGGCACGGCCGCGCCGCAGGGTGACCTGCGGCAGCTTCGCGGCGAGTTCCCGCTCCAGCAGGTCGATGTTGGCCTGGATGACCTCCACGGTGCGGTCCAGCCACTCGGTGCAGTGCAGGAAGCCCTCCCGGGTGGCCAGCAGCCCCATGATCCCGGTGCGGTAGGACACCGCGTCCGGCACGCTTCGGAGCCACTCGGCCATGGGTTCGGAGTCCACCACGAACATGGCGGCCTTGAGCCCCGCCAGGTTGAACGCCTTGCTCCCGGAGGCCGCCGCGACCCCGTGGCCCCGGGCCTCCTGGGACACCGAGAGGTACGGGGTGAACGTGACGCCGTGGTGCGTGAGCGGCGCGTGGATCTCGTCGCTCACCACGTGCGCGCCGTGCTTCTCGACGATCCGGGCGAGCTCGGCCAACTCCTCGCGGGAGTGCACCAGGCCCAGCGGGTTGTGGGGGTTGCACAGCAGCACCGCGCGGGCGCCGGCGGCCAGGGCGGCGTCGATCCCCGCGAGATCCAGGCGGTACGCGGCACCGTCGTCCTGCAGCGGCACCTCCACCGGGTGCCCGCCGGCCTCCGCGACGAGCGCGTAGAACGGGGCGTACACCGGCGGGGTGAGGATCACGCCGTCACCGGGGCGGATGAGGCGGCGCAGGGATTCCACGATCACCACGGTGACGTCCGTGGTGTACATGATCCGTTCCGGGTCGGGGCGCCAGCCCCAGCGTGCCGCCGCGAAGTCCGCGTACGCCGTGGCCGCTCCCCGGTCCGCGGTGGCGGCGTAGCCCGTGTCGTTGTTCGCCACCGCGGCCTCCAGCGCGGCCTTCACCGGCGGCGGCGTGGGGAAGTCCATCTCCGCGATGAACATGGGCAGGACGTCATCCGCGTAGCTGCGCCACTTGGTGCTCGTGCGTCGGCGCAGGGAGGGCATCTGGTCGGCGGTGGTCATGGGGTCCTTCCGGGCGCGCTGCGGGCGTCAGGACTGCGTGAGCTTCCCGGCCTGTCCGAGCCGCAGCTGCTCCAGCGTCCTCTCCTGCTCCAGGGCGCGCGCGTGCAGGTCCCGGAGCATGTCCGAGTCCAGCCTGTCGTCCGGGACCTCCAAGAGCAAGCGCCACCCCAGGCCCTTGGCGTGCACGGCGGCCACCAGCGCCTCCAGCTCCTCGACGTCGGACAGCGGCGAGCGCCGGTTGAACCGCTCGTTCGGCTTCAGCCGCGCCACCTTCTCCGCAGCCCGCGCCGGCAGGTCCTTCAAGGGCGCCGGCTTCACGCCCAGCGCGGCCATCATCTCCTCGAGGGCGGTCTGGTCCGCCTCGACCTCCGCGGCCAACCGTCCCACCTCCTCCCGCACCCGCTCGTCCCCGTGGAACTCGGCGACGCGGCGGAAGGCATCCACCCCCGCGGCCGATCCGGCGTGGTGGTCCTGCAGATACGTGCTGATGACGCTGCTCATGGGATTCCTCTTCTCGGTGCGACGTGGTGGTCCCAGCCTGACAGGTGCGGCCCGTCACGGCCACACCCACGCGGGTACACACGGAGCATGACGCCGCGGCGTCCCTCCCGTGTCCGTTCCGTGCTTCTCGGCGCACCCCGTTCGTCTCGCGGCTCGGGAGCGGGAGGTGAGGCACCGGCGTCGTCAGCGGGGTTGTCAGCGAGGACGTCCAGCCGGCTGCGCCATACTGGCGGAAACACGGCACCGGACACGCACCGCCGCCGGGGCCGCCGCCTGACGATCTGGGGGGATCATGACGCCGGAGACGTTCATCGACTTCACCGCTCCGAACGGGTTGAACTCGTGGTACCACGTGTGGCGCACGGGCACCGCGGGGATCCTGTACTACTTCGACGGCGACTACTGGGACCTGGACGACACCTCGATCAACTGGCCGGAGGAGGGTGACCTCGCCCGGCTGGCCATTGCCGCGCAGGCTCGGAACCTCATGTTCGTGGCCGTGAACACCCCGGACGAGGACGGTTCCGGGGACGGCTACACGTGGTGGGAGGACTGCAAGGCCAACGGCAGGTACTTCCGCGCGCTGCACGAGCCCCTCGCGGCGCAGAAACCCGGGGTGGACTCCTCGAACATCTGGCTGCTCGGCTACAGCGGGGGCGCGGAGTTCATCACGTACGAGCTGCTGGACCGCGGCATCAAGGGCATGACCAGCGGCGGGGCGATCATCATCGGGGGTGGCGGCGCGAACCATCCCGTGGCCACCAAGAAGAAGGCCCGCCCGTGCATCGGGTCCACCGCCATGCACTGGTGGGTGGGAGATCGGGACGTGGACGGCGCCACCAACCCCCCGGAGTGGAGCGCGCTGAGCGCCGCGGAAGAAGGTGTCGCGGCCTACCGGGCGGCGGGCTTCGACACCCACCTGCACGTCCTCCCCGGGGTGGACCACGAGGGCTACGACGCCGTGGAGTGCCTCGCCCGCGCGCTGCCGGCGGTCTCCCGCTCGGCGGGCCTGCGCGCCGCGCTGTCCGACGGGTGGGTGCGGCTCACGCGGGACACGTGAGTGGCTTCGCCGCACCACGGCCGGTAGCGTCCAGCACCCGAGGATTGTGACCGCAACCGGCCGGAGACCGCACGAGAAAAGACCACCGTGCAGCAGCCCCGAACCTCCTGGCGTAGCAGTGCGCTCTCAGGAGCTTTCTCGGCCACGGCCGCTGCCGTCGGCCTATCGGAGGTGGAGACATGGGCCAGGTCGCAGGCAACAGCCGATCTGTAGCGTGTCAGGCCCCCCGTCCGCAAGCCGACCACCGACCTGCAACCCCCGGACGACACCGCAAAGGACAAAGGATGCTCCCGGACCAGTTTTTCGACGTCGGCGCCTGGATAGACAACTTCTGGATCCCCCTTATGCTCGCGGGAGTTCTGGGAGCATGGGGTGTCGGCTGGCGCTTTTGCGCCACAAGGAGAAGTGAGCGTCATCGGGCGGACGCGGAGGCCCGGAAGGTTGTCGCACGGGAGTTCTCGAAAGCGTCCACGCAACTTGACGCTCTGCGTATGTACGACTTCCAGAGCGGGCTGCCAGCGGATGCAGATCTAGCTCGGAAGCAGGATGAGTGCCTGGAGATTATCGCCCGGACCACGTATGGGCCCGCCGCCAAGATCGCCCGCAATGCAGGCAATGCGACGCTATCGCCACTGGGCGTCAACGCGACGTCTTTAACCGCAGGCAACCTGAAACACTTCGCGTCGGCCTACAAGCACGCGCAGGTGGCCTACCTGCAAGGGGAGACACCCTTGACTCCAGGGTCGAGGTGGGATCTGGTGAGGTGGGCACGTACCTACAGGTTCGCGGCCAAGGTTCTCGACCCGCATCGCATCACACCAGTCTTGGGGTTCCTGAGGTTAGGATTCAGATCAATGTCCCGTGTTGAGGACATCCTTCGTTTCGATGGGCACACGCTATCTAAGAAGAGTTTCTTACAGCGCCTCAAATGGATTCTCACTGGGTAGCTCAGTGGGGCTATTCGGCTGAGGGGATCTGACCGTCGGCCTCTCCGCGGCCCAGGGCCCGGTATCGTGCCAGCCGGGGAAATTCAAGAGACGTCGGCAGCGAGGGAGGAAACCCGCGAGCATCGACGGCCCGCCGACTGCCATGTCGCGGAGGAACCCCAGGGTCTGCGGGACGTGTAAGGCCCCACGAGCCCGGCAATCACTTCGACGGCCTCGTGGAGCCCGCCCCCACTGAATCAAGCGCAGGAAACGCAGCGTCCGACCCAAGGGCTGATGGGGCATCACCTCGCAACTCGTACTCGGAGAGGCCAGCTACCGAGCGGCAAAATTATCCTTCTCGGCAGACCCACTTACCCGACCACAATCGCACCACATTAGATCCTCACCTGAGCTTGCACCCGCGCCTGTAACCACTTCCCGTACTGTCGGATCCCGCCCCAATCAACTTTCTGAGGCCCGTCAGCAGCGCACATCACAGGAACCATGATTCTAGTTCGCTTCAGTCGGCCCAGCGTCGCACCGTTGCCGCCCCAACTGAACTTTCCCATCTGCGCGGAAATTAAAGTCATGAGGACGGGCGCGGTGAATTCATCAAGCTCTGCGTGACGCATGACCTGAATATTCTGGCTCGTGTAGAAAGGGACGGTTTGGAACCCTAGCGTCTGGGTATCAAGCCCCAACGTGATTGCTCCCTCGGGTTCAGGATCCTTGGTTGCCTGACGGGGAAAAAATCCGTCGATGCCATTGGCTCTGCGAGTGCGCGACACAAAGGGGTAAATTGCGTCTCCCTCTCTAGTCATTTTAGAGCGATCGAACCATGCCTTAGAGGAACCCATTGAATCGAGCACATCAGGAAGAAGCACGGGTGCGAAGTTCAGGGACGGCGGAGTCTGGCTGGCGTCCACGCCGGGGTTCTTGAGCATTATGTTCTGGGACGCCTCAGTCACCATTCGCGTACCCATTTTCCGCATTTCATCCCAATCAGCCCTGGCTAGACCACTGGAATCTAACGTTGCTGGCACCATTATCCGAGTGCGGCGAAGACGGCCCATAGACACACCGTAACCCCATGAAAACTTTCTCAAGGCCTGGCGCATGCAGGTGACAAGCACGAGTCCGGAGTGAACATCCATTTCCGGATGGCGGAAAATGAGGAAGTTCTGGGCGGTGTAGAACGGGGCAGGCTGATAAAACGTCGCCTGCGTCTTTAGTGTTACCGTGATACAGTTCCCGGGCTCTGGATCGGTCGCCTGTCTGGCGACGATACCTGAAACACTGTTCCCTTTCAGGGTTTGGCTAAGGTAAAGATTACGCCCCGCCCCCGTCGCCAGATGCACCTTGTCGTACCAGGATTTGGATGCCTCCATTGTCTGAAAGACGTCAGTGATGGCTACGGGCTCGAAGTGCACGTCAGCTGCTAAACTCATGCGTCATCCCCATCGGTGGTGGGCTGGATGAGGTCCCCGTGGCCATGAGTTTGCATGTCGGTCTGCCAGGTTATGTAGTCTGCCACCGTGGACATGAATTCGGCTTCTGTCGGCGGTTGGTCGTTGAAGTAGAAATACGAGTGCTGCCATTCATCTTCAGGCGTGATAGTGGAGCGCACTATGAAGCGAGTATCGTCTTGAGCATCGCCCCGGAGTACTTCGAATAAGTGTTTGCGACGGGAATCAGCCGTGCCGTCGGCCACCAAACCTCGGTGCGGCAGTGCTTTATAACCATCTTTTGCGAAGTTGATGAACTTCACCTTGGCATCGGCGGGGTGCGGCCGCCCTGCGGTTATGATGGCGATTACAGTGTTCGGGGTGTGGCCAGAGTTGGTGAAGGTTGCCGCATTCATACTAATAACCGTCTCAAGCGTATGGCCACGCAATATCTTGCGCTTTCGGGCTTTGTCGGCCGTCGTCTTGCCCACCATCGCGGACTGGGGGACAATTGCGGCCAGCCGCCCGCCCGGATTTAAATATTCGAGCGCCTTCTCAATGAATGCCAGTTCTGACAAACCCCGGGTATTCTCACTCTTAGATTGACTGTATGGGGGGTTGAGCAGCACCTTTGTAAATCCGTGTCCATGGACAATCCGATCGTTCTTGACGCGGTCTCCACGCATCTCAGCCATGGGCGCGTCGAAAATGTTGTCGCGGCGGAAATTAGCCTTGCCATCACCGCGCAGGATCATATTTGTTGTCCCGATTGCAAATAACTTGTCTTGTAGCTCGATGCCGTGGAGTCTCTCGGAACGAATAGTCTCTTTCAGCTGCTCGTCATCTCCGGCGTCGGCAAACATGCGCTGCATAGCTGCTATCAGGAACGAGGCAGTACCTGCCGTGGGATCCAGCACATAGTCACTGGCGGAGATGTCAATGAGCTCAGCCATAAGAGTCGTGATGTGGTCAGGGGTTAAGACAATACCGAGACCGGAGCCATCACCACCGCCATAGGAAATGAACTCGTGATAGAAGTTTCCGAGCACATCAAATGCAGTCAGACTTGGGTCAGACACCACGTGGGCAACGTGGTTCTCGAGGATTCTAGTCATCCACCGTAGAGGCGACACCCCGAGGTCGTCGTGCACTCGGTTGAGCGCCACGGAGTTCCTGATAAACGCGAACTGGTCGAGCAAGGTTCCAATTTTTTGGTTGGGCATCAACGACTCCGATCGCATATACTCTTCGGCAGCGTCGTAAATTATGCGACCATCCCAGACCTTGGCGTTATTACCTGGAGTGAGTCCCTTCAAATCGCCAATGTCGAAATACTCGTAACGGAGAGCAAGAAGAATTGCGGAGACCAATGGGGCCTTGCGATTATTTTCGACACTGCCGTAGTTACGCATACCTTCGTGGAGCTTCTTGGCGGCAGCTCGGACATCGTCCAGCTGAGCCTCAGCGCGAGGACGCTGACCGCAGACCTGCACGTCGTAGTACTCGTCGATCTGGTCCTCGGCAAAAATTCCCAAATTGTCTAGGTCATCGAGCTGACGAATGAGGGTTGAGGTCACGTGTGCGACGGCAATCTCGAAGTGGGTCTCCCCGCCGCCAACGCCGACAGCGAAGATGCCCTTCTCTTGTGGAATGCCGTTTGCCATCATGCACTGAGCGTAATGAACGGCGCCGTTGAGGGCGTACTCAGCACGAGCCGGGTACTCCGTCGTAATGACGTCATCGACGATCAATCGTGTCTTGGAAACGTCCCGTTTGTCCTCGATGACGATTACGTGGCCATTGCACTCGAAGACGAACTCTGGCTTGCCTTCGCCTGCCATCGAAGCCGACTTGGAGGATGCTCGAAGAGCGCTTCGCTTCCACTGCGGTCCCCCGTCCTGTTCCCACGGTCGCGGGACCTTAATCTCACGCAACATGTCCCGGACGAACTGATCCGTCGACTTCTCATTTCCCATACCGGTTTACCTGCTCTTCCTGCTATCGCGTGTCTCGCGTGTGACGCGCCCACCGCGGTCATACGACTAAGTGGGCCACAAGGGACATGGGAACGTCACGAGATCCCGCCCGTTCTCGTAATCGTAGCGGAATGCTACTTGTACAGACTCTGCGCCAAGCAGGATGGACGCCCGCGCGGGGTTGGCGCACGCTCACTCGACGGAGGAAATGGTTGAATCACCGCAGGCTGCTCCCGGGGGCGGCAGGCATATGCGTGGGTTCGAGCAGGTCTACAGCGTGTACAAGGGCGTTGCCTGCGCCCCCTGTAACGCATGTTCTCTCCGGCTGGCCCGTCACCCAGCGCGTCGGAGATGCGGGCCAGATGCGGCGATGGCACTTGGGCACGTACGACGGCTACTGTGTCACTTGATTGTGAGATGGCCATGCCACGCTCGGCCTTCATCTGCTCAGCCCGGCTGGTCGGCTGTGTTCCCACATAAAAGAAGCCCCCGCTGCCAGAAGGCAACGGGGGCTTCTTCACCTTGCTTGCGTCCAGTTGACTCAGTAAGCCGTCCCTGAACACACCACCTAAACGGTGTTCGTACTAGTCACCTAGTACTTTTGGTCGGGATGACAGGATTTGAACCTGCGACCCCTTGACCCCCAGTCAAGTGCGCTACCAAGCTGCGCCACATCCCGCGACCGCGCTCAGCCTTGGCGGACCAGTGCCGAACACTTGGGATACATTACCCCACCCGGTCCCGTTTTTCACATCGACCGCGCGGTTCACCGGCGCGGATTCTGACTGGCCCGCTGGGGGCTGGGGCGGCGTCGTCATCCCCCGCTCCCGCCGGGCAGTGCAACGGGCCGTCCCCGGAAAGCCCGGGAAGCGGCCCGTCAGCACAACGGCGGGGACTCAGCGCTTGCGCTGGCGCTTCTCCCGCACGCGCATGGTGACCTCCAGCGGGGTGCCCTCGAAGCCGAAGGTCTCGCGGATGCGGCGCTGGATGAACCGGCGGTAGCCGGGGTCCAGGAAGCCCGTGGTGAACAGCACGAACTTGGGCGGCCGCGAGGCCACCTGCGTGCCGAACAGGATGCGGGGCTGCTTGCCACCGCGCACCGGGTGGGGGTGGGCCGCCACGATCTCCCCCAGGAACGCGTTGAGGCGCCCGGTGGGGATGCGGCGGTCCCACGAGTCCAGGGACGTGTGCAGCGCGGGAACCAGCTTGTCCTTGTGCCACCCGGTCTTCGCGGACATGTTGACCCGCGGGGCCCAGGAGACGTGCGCGAGGTCCCGCTCGATCTCGCGCTCCAGGTAGAAGCGGCGCTCGTCGTCCAGGGTGTCCCACTTGTTGAACGCGAGCACCAGGGCACGCCCGGAGTCCACGGCCATCTGCAGGATGCGGACGTCCTGCTCCGAGAGCACCTCGTCCACCGCGAGCAGCACCACGGCCACCTCGGCGCGTTCCAGTGCGGTCTGCGTGCGCAGGGAGGCGTAGAAGTCCGCGCCCTGCTGCAGGTGCACGCGGCGGCGGATGCCGGCGGTGTCGATGAAGCGCCACGGTTCCCCGCCCAGCATCACGATCTCGTCCACGGGATCACGCGTGGTGCCCGCGGTCTCGTCCACGACCACGCGCTCGGACCCGGCCAGCTTGTTCAGCAGCGAGGACTTGCCCACGTTGGGCCGCCCGATCAGCGCCACGCGGCGCGGGCCGCCCTCGAGCTCGGCCTCGGCCACCTCGGAGAACTCGGGCAGCGCCTTGACCAGGGCGTCCAGCGCGTCGCCGGAGCCCTTGCCGTGCAGCGCGGACACCGGGAACGGCTCCCCCATGCCCAGGGACCACAGCGCGGTCGCCTCGATCTCCAGCTGCGGGGAGTCCGCCTTGTTCGCCACCACGATGATGGGCTTCTTCACGCGGCGCAGCATGCTCACCACGGCCTCGTCGGTCGCGGTGACGCCCACGGTCACGTCCAGCACAAGCAGCACGGCGTCCGCGTTCTCCACGGCCAGCTCGGCCTGGTCCGCCACGCGCTTGTGGATGCCCCTGGCGTCCTGCTCCCAGCCACCGGTGTCCACCAGGGTGAAGTTCTTGCCGTTCCACTCCGCCTTGTAGGACACGCGGTCGCGGGTCACGCCCGGGGTGTCCTCCACCACGGCCTCGCGACGGCCGATCACACGGTTGACCAGGGTGGACTTGCCCACGTTGGGGCGGCCCACCACGGCCACGACCGGGTCGGGACGGCGGGCGTCGCGGTCGTCCTCGCCGTCGATCCAGTCCGCGAGCAGCGCCGCGTCCTCGTCGTCCAGCTCGTAGTCCGCAAGTCCTTCGCGCAGCGCCTGCGCGCGCGCCTCGGCCTCGGTGTCGTCGATCGCCGCCAGACGCTGCGAGATGTCCTCGTTGCCCCCGCCCAGCACGGACTGCTCGTAGGAGTCCACCGTGGGCTCGTCGGGTGCGCTCATGCTTGCCTCGTTTCCTCGGGGGCGTCAGCGCCCGTCTCGTCGGGGGCCGTCCCGGCCCCGTGGTCTGTGCTGTCGGTGGCGCGGATGACCAGGTCGATCACGCCCTGCACGGTCTGTTCCATGGTCAGGTCGGAGGAGTCCAGCAGCTGCACGCCGTCCTGCGCCTGGGTGAAGTTCACCACGGTGGAGTCCTTCGCGTCACGGCCCACCACCTGTGCCTCCAGGTTCGACGACGCCGCCGCGCCCAGCTGCCTGCCCCGCCGCGCCAGCCGCGCGGCCTCCGAGGCGGTCAGCAGGATCCGGACGTCCGCGTCCGGGGCCACCACGGTGGTGATGTCCCGGCCCTCGGCCACGATCCGGAACCCGCTGTCCCGGATGATGTCCTGCTGCATGCGCACCAGCACCTCGCGGGCGGGCACCGTGGTGGAGACCTGCGAGACGTGGTCCGTTACGAGGTCCCCACGGATGGCCGCGCGGACGTCCTCCCCGTTGACGAGGATGCGCTCCTCGTCGGGGTCCGTGCCCAGCTCCAGCGGCACCGTCTCGGCGGCACCCACCACGGCGTCCGCGTCATGCAGGTCCACGCCGGTCTCGAGGCACCACCACGTCACCGCGCGGTACATGGCTCCCGTGTCCAGGTAGGCCAGGCCGAAGCGGCGGGCCACCTCCTTGGACACCGAGGACTTCCCGGACCCCGAGGGCCCGTCGATCGCGATCACGAGCCGTGCGTTCGCATCCCGTGCGTTCATCACTGCACCACCTTCCAGCCGCGTGTCTGCAGCTCCTCCACGAGGTCCGCGTACCGGTTCGGCTCCACCGAGACCGTCACGAGACCCACGGGCTGCCCGGGCGAGTGCTCCAGGCGCATGTCTTCCAGGTTGACCCCGATCTCGCCGATCTCCGTGAGCAGCCGGGCGATCGTGCCGGGGGTGTCGTCCACCGCCACGGTGAACGTGGCGAAGGCCTTGGGCGCACCGCCGTGCTTGCCCGGGATCCGGGCCTGACCGGCATTGCCCTCGGCCATCAGCCGGGCGATGCCCAGGCGGGCACCGTCCCCGGCCGGGTCCTCCAGGGTGGCGATCAGCCGCTCCACGTCCTCCCGGACCTCGTAGAGGGACTGCACCACGGGCCGCGCGTTCGCCGCGAGGATCTGCACCCACAGCGCGGGGTCCGATCCGGCGATCCGGGTGGTGTCCCGCAGCCCCTGGCCCGCCAGGGACAGGTGGTGCAGCGGGGTGTCCTGCAGTCGGGAGGCCAGCAGCGAGGACATCACCTGCGGCAGGTGGGAGATCAGCGCCACGGTCTCGTCGTGCTCCGCGGGCTCCATCACGGTCAGGGTTGCCCCCAGGTCCACCGCGAGGTTCTTGGCCGCGGCGATGGCCGCGGCTCCCGTGGCGGGACCGGGACAGATCACCCACGGCATCGAGGTGAACAGCTCGCCGCGCGCGGCCACCGGACCGGACTTCTCCCGCCCGGCCATGGGGTGGGTCCCCACGTACCGGGTGAGGTCCGCGCCCGCCGCCGCGACGGCGTCGAGGATCGGGGCCTTGACCGAGGCGATGTCCAGGACCACGGCGTGCGGGTGCTGCGCGAGGGCGTCCACCACGATCTCGGCCACCACGTCCGGGGGTGCGGCCACCACCACGAGCGTGGGCTCGGGCACGTGCTCCCCGGCGTCCCGCAGGGCGCGCACGGAGCGGCCGGCACCGATGTCCTGGGCCACGGCCTCCGTGGTGGGCGAGGCGTCCCGGATGAGGACCTCCACGTCCAGGTGCCGCAGACCCAGCCCGATGCTCGCGCCGAGCAGGCCCGAGCCCACCACGAGCACGGGACCGGTGCTGGAGGCGATCGCAGGGACCACGCTCACATCCCCACGGACGCGAGGAGGTTGCCCACCTCGGTGTGCGAGAGCTTGCGCACGGTGCCCTGCTTCTGGTCCCCGATCGCGATGGGGCCCACGTGGGTGCGGGCCAGCTTCTCCACGGGGTGCTCCACGGCCTCGAACATGCGGCGCACGATGCGGTTGCGCCCGGAGTGCAGCACCACCTCGATGAGCACGTGGCCGGGGGTGGAGTCCACCAGGCGGAAGTCGTCCACCTTCGCCACGCCGTCCTCGAGGCGGATGCCCTCCTTCATCTGGTTGCCGATGCCCTTCTCCACGGGCCCGTGCACCTGCACCAGGTAGGTCTTGGGCACCTCGTAGGAGGGGTGGGTCAGCCGGTTGGTGAGCTCACCGTCGTTCGTGAGCAGCAGCAGGCCCTCGGTCTCCACGTCCAGGCGGCCCACGTGGAACACGCGCTGGTGCTTGCGCGGGTCCAGGTAGTCGCTCACGCAACGGCGCCCGTCCGGGTCCTCCATGGTGGACACCACCCCGGCGGGCTTGTTGAACGCGTAGTAGACGAGCTTCTCGTCCGTCTGGATGCGCATGCCGTCCACGTGCACGGCCTGCAGCGCGGGGTCCACGCGCACGCCCAGCTCCGTGACGACCTGCTCGTCCACGGTCACGCGTCCGTCCTGGATCATCTCCTCGCACACCCGTCGGCTGGCCACGCCCGCCTGCGCCATGAGCTTCTGCAGCCGCACGCCGTTCTCGTCGTGCACCTCCAGCCGGTCCACGGGCGGGTTCTTGGGACGACGCCGCCGGTGCGGGCCGTGCTCCTTGATCGCCGAGGCGCGGCGCTCGTACTTGTCCACGCCCGCGAACGCGCGGGGCTTCTGGGGGCCTTTCTGCGCGGCCGCGGCCTTGGGCTTGCCCGGGCCCTTGGCGTTGGGGCCCTTGCCCCGTCCCGCGGATGGGCCCTTCGCGCCGGTGGTCTTGCCGTAGCCGCGGCCGCCGGCGGCGTCGCCGGACTTCTTGCCGGGTCCGGAGCGGAAGCCGCCCTTGGATCCGGCCTGGGAGCCCTTGCCGCGGCCCTGGGGGCCGCGGGCCCCGCCGCCGCGGGACGAGTTGCCGTGTGATGGTGCCATGCGTCGATCAGTCCTCTATGTCGTCAAGTTGGTCGGTTCCCGGCAGCAGCGGTGCGATGTCCGGGAGCTCGTCCAGCGAGCCGAGACCGAGTTTTTCCAGGAAGAGCGGGGTGGTGGAGTACAGCACGGAGCCCGTGCCGTCCTCGCGTTCGTGTGCGGTGAGCAGACCGCGCTGCACCAGGGTCCGAACGACGCCGTCCACGTTCACGCCGCGGATGGCGGAGACCCGGGAGCGGGACACCGGCTGCAGGTAGGCCACCACGGCGAGCGTCTCCAGCGCGGCCTGCGAGAGCCGCGAGCTGCTGCCCTCCACCACGAAGTCCGTGACGAGCTGGGCGTAGTCGCTGCGGGAGTAGATCCGCCATCCTCCGGCCACCTCGCGCAGCTCGAAGCCGCGCACCCGCCCGGTGCGGGCGCCTGCGGCGCCGACCCGCGTGGCCGACCGTCCATCGTATCCCGCGGATCCGTCCTGGCGCGGAGCATCGAGGGTGTTTCCGATCACGCCGTCGTAGTCCGCGGTGAGGTGCTCCAGGGCGCTGCGCACGCGGTGCTCGGGTTCCCCGGTCACGCGGGCGAACTCCTCGAGGGACACCGGCGCCGCCGCGACCATGAGGACGGCTTCCAGCCGGGCGTGGAGGTCGTCGTACTGCTTCGTGGGGGCTGATGAGGGGGGTGGGGCGGGGGTGGGGTCCGCCATGGGGCGATCATCTCCTTCGGTACGGTTCACACCGATCCTGTGCGGGTTCATTCTCCCAGGTTCTGCGCCCCGGTGGGTTCGTCACCGGAGAACACCGTGTCGGCGGTGTCGCTGCCACCCGCATCGGGTTCGGCACCGGTGTACTCGCTGCTCAGGGACTCCGCGGTCCAGTCGCTCGGCCCGTCCCACGTGACGAGCAGCGTGCCCAGTACCTCCTCCTGGTGCAGGCGCACCACGCGGTCCCGGTACATCTCCAGCAGCGCCAGGAAGCGCACCACGATCACCAGCGTGGACTCGGCATCCGCGATCAGGGAGCTGAACGCGTGGTCCGCGCCGTCGCGCAGCGCGACCGCCAGGGACTCGGCCTCGTCCGCCACCCGCACCTGCGCGCCGTGGAGGTGGGCGACGTCGACCTCCGCCGGCACATGGCGCTCGGGGTCGAGCGCCGTGACCGCGAGGTGGGCGAGCTGCTCCGGGGTGAGCGTCCACGTGAGCGGCGGCAGGGCCGTGGTCACCGCGGGGTCCAGGTCCACCTGGCGCGGGATGCGCACGGACTCGGCGGCGAACCGCACGTTGAGCTGCCCGGCCACCTCCTTGAACGCCTTGTACTGCAGCAGCCGGGCGAACAGCAGGTCGCGTGCCTCGAGAAGTTCGACGTCGTACTCGTCCTCCACCTCGCCGCGCGGCAGCAGCCGGGCGGCCTTGAGGTCCAGCAGGGTGGCGGCGACCACCAGGAACTCGCTGGCCTCGTCCAGGGCCTTGGGCGAGGCGGTCTCCTGCAGCGCGCCCACGTACTGGATGAACTCGTCCGTGACCACCGAGAGGGACACCTGGGTGATGTCCATCTCGTGCTTGGCGATCAGTGACAGCAGGACGTCGAACGGGCCCTGGAAGTTCTCCAGGGCCACGGTGAACCCGCCGCCCGCGCCGCCGCCGTCCCCCGTGCTCGTTCCCGGCGCGGCGGCCAGCTCGGCGACGTCGCTCACGCGCCCCGCCGCGGCCGGGCCCCGCAGGTCACGGCGCGCCGCCGCGCGAGATCAGTTCGCGCGCGAGCTGGCGGTAGGACTCCGCTCCCGGGTGGTTGGTGGCGAACGCGAGGATCGGCTCGGCGGCCACGGTGGCGTCAGGGAACTTCACGGTCCGCTTGATGACGGTGTCGAAGACCTTGTCCCCGAACGCGTCCACGATCCGGGCGATCACCTCGCGCGAGTGCAGGGTGCGAGAGTCGAACATGGTGGCCAGCACACCGTCGATCTGCAGCTTGGGGTTGATCCGGTCCTGCACCTTGGAGATGGAGTCCACCAGCAGCGCCACGGCGCGCAGGGCGAAGAACTCGCAGATCAGCGGGATGATCACACCGTGGGAGGCCGTGAGGGCGTTCACGGTGAGCAGCCCCAGGGAAGGCTGGCAGTCGATGAGGATGACGTCGTAGTGGTCCTCCACCTTGCGCAACGCGGAGGCGAGCACCTGCTCACGGGCCACCTCGTTGACCAGCTGCACCTCCGCGGCCGAGAGGTCGATGTTCGCGGGCAGCAGGTCCACGTTCTCCACATGCGTCTGCTGCACCACGTCCCACACGTCCACCGAGCGGTCCATCATCACGTTGTAGACGGTGAGGTCCAGCTCGTGGGGGTTGGAGCCGAAGCCCGCGGAGAGCGCGCCCTGCGGGTCGAAGTCCACGAGCAGCACCTTGCGGCCCAGTTCCGCGAGCGCCGCACCCAGGTTGATCGTGGAGGTGGTCTTGCCCACCCCGCCCTTCTGGTTGACCATCGCGATGATGCGCGCGGGCCCGTGGCTGCCCAACTCGGGCGGGTCCGGGAAGGTCCGCACGGGGCGGCCGGTGGGGCCTACGGCGTCCGACGCCGCCGCCTGGGTCTGCTGGGGCCTGTCATCACTGGCGTTGCTCACGGGCGACTGCCTTCCTTCCGGGTCCGGAGTGCGGGTCTCACCGGCCTACCCTACCGCCCACCTGCTGCGGGAGCGGCGTCGTCGCCCGCGGCCGCCGTGTGCTCCGGCGTTCCGGCCGTGACATGGGAGTCCACCGCCAGGGTGGCCTCGTCGAAGGGCTCGGCGCCGGAGAGGACGCGCTGCACGCGGTCCTTGTCCACCTCCTTGACCCACGTGCCGAGCACGACGGTGGCCACCGCGTTGCCGGAGAAGTTGGTCAGCGCGCGGGCCTCGGACATGAAGCGGTCGATGCCCACGATCAGGTCCACGCCGTCGAGCAGGTCCGGGCGGTGGGACTGCAGACCGGCGGCGAGCGTGGCGATGCCCGCACCGGTGACGCCGGCCGCGCCCTTGGAGGCAATGATCATGAACACCAGCAGGGCGATCTGCTCACCGATCTCGAGTGGCTTGCCCAGGGCGTCCGCCACGAACAGGGCACCCATGGTCAGGTAGATGGCGGTGCCGTCCAGGTTGAAGGAGTACCCGGTGGGGACCACGATGCCCACGACCGGCTGGGACACGCCCAGGTGCTCCATCTTGGCGATCAGCCGCGGCAGGGCGGCCTCGGAGGACGAGGTGGAGAAGATCAGCAGGTACTCGCGGCCCAGGTACTTCATGAGCTTGAAGATGTTCACGCCGGAGACCAGTTTGAGGATCAGCCCCAGTACCACCACCACGAAGAGGATGCACGTGATGTAGAAGGCCACCATGAGCCCCAGCAGGGAGAACACGGCCTTCATGCCGGTGGCGCCCACCACGGCGGCGATCGCGCCGAACGCACCAAGGGGAGCGAGCCACATGATCATGGACAGGATCTTGAACACCACGGCCTGGAGGTAGCCCACTGCCTTGAGCACGGGCTGACCCGCGGCGCCCATGGACTGCAGGGCGAAGCCCACGAGCAGTGCCACGAGCAGGGTCTGCAGGATCTGCCCCGAGGTCAGTGCCGAGAACATGGTGGTGGGGATGATGCCCAGGATGAAGCCCGCCGTGCCCTCGCCGTGGGACTCCTGGCCGCCCGCGCCCAGGGACGACTGGTCGAAGTGGGCGTTGGCCAGGTCCAGGCCCTCGCCCGGTTGCACGATGTTGCCCACCACCAGGCCGATGGCCAGCGCGAACGTGGACATCACGATGAAGTAGAGCAGCGCGAGGCCACCAACCTTGCCCACCGTGGCCGCCTTGGCGACCGATCCCACGCCGAGCACGATGGTGCAGAAGATCACGGGCGCGATGATCATCTTGATCAGCGCCACGAAGCCCGTTCCGATCGGCTTCAGCGCCACCCCCACGGACGGGAACAGCAGTCCCACGACGACGCCCAGCACCACTGCGGCGATCACCGCGATGTAGAGGTAGTGGGTGCGGTCGCGCTTCTTGCCGGAGGGTTTCGCGGGCCGTGCGCCACCCGGCGTCGACGCTGACGCGAGGTCCTGGGTCATGGAGGGCTCCTGGGAGGTCGTGGAGGAGATGGGTGTGCGGACCCCACCCGGTACGCCGTACGGGGTGGGGTCCTCACATTGTGCGCCCGCCGCGGTCCCCGGGCCGGGCGCACACGCCGGGTGGGCGGCGCATGACGCACCGGCCCACCCCGCGCGTCAGGCCTTGGGGGCGAGGATCGAGCTGAGCGCCTCGAGCACCGAGTGGTCCTCAATGGTGGAGGGCACCACGTACTGCTCGCCGTCCGCCATCTGGCGCATGGTCTTGCGCAGGATCTTGCCGGAGCGGGTCTTGGGCAGGGCCTCGACCACCGCCACGTCCTTGAAGTCCGCCACCGGCCCGATCTGCGAGCGCACCATGGACACCAGGTCCTCCCGCAGCTGCTCCTGGGTGATCTCGGCACCGGTCTTGAGCACCACGTACCCCGAGGGGCGCTGGCCCTTGAGGGGGTCGTTCACGCCGATCACCGCGCACTCCGCGACGTCCGGGTGGGTGGCCACGATCTGCTCCATCTGCCCGGTGGACAGCCGGTGGCCGGAGACGTTGATGACGTCGTCGGTGCGGCCCATCACGAACACGTAGCCGTTCTCGTCGATGTACCCGGAGTCGCCCGTGGCGTAGTAGCCGGGGAACGCGGCGAGGTAGGAGGAGACGAAGCGCTCGTCGCTGCCCCACAGCGTGGCGAGTGTCCCGGGCGGCAGGGGCAGGCGCACCGCGATGTTGCCCTCCTCCCCCGGACCCAGGGGCTCGCCGATGGGGTCGAGGATCTCCACGTGGAACCCCGGCACGGGCACCGTGGGCGAGCCGGGGACGATGGGCAGCCGCTCGATGCCGAACGGGTTGGAGCAGATGGCCCACCCGGTCTCGGTCTGCCACCAGTGGTCCACCACGGGAACGCCGAGCACCCGGGCCGCCCAGTGGTAGGTCTCGGGGTCGAGCCGCTCCCCCGCCACGAACAGGGCCTGCAGGGAGGTGGTGTCGTACCGGGCCACGAACTCGCCCTCGGGATCCGCCTTCCGGATGGCCCGCAGCGCCGTGGGTGCGGTGAACAGCACCTTCACGCCGTGCTCCTCCACCCGCTTCCAGAACGCGCCGGCATCCGGGGTCCCCACGGGCTTGCCCTCGTAGACCACGGTGGTGGCCCCGGCGAGCAGGGGCGCGTAGACGATGTAGGAGTGGCCCACCACCCACCCCACATCCGACGCCGTCCACATCACGTCCCTGGCCCGGACGTCGTAGATGTTCGCCATGGACCAGGCCAGCGCCACGGCGTGGCCGCCGTTGTCCCGCACCACGCCCTTGGGCTTGCCCGTGGTCCCGGACGTGTAGAGGATGTAGAGCGGATCGGTGGCCTTAACGGTCACGGGCTCCGCCGGCTCCACGCCGTCCTGCGCCTCGGCCCACGAGAGCCAGGCCGGCCCGCCGTTGCCCCCCGCGCGCTCGCGGGCATCGGCGACGCTCGTGGTGAAGCCGTCCCGCTCGTGCACCAGCACCGCCGACGGCGCGTGGTCACTCAGCTGCAGCGCCTCCTCGATCGCGGGCAGGTACTCGATCCGCCGCTTGGGCTCCACCCCTCCGGACGCGGTGACGACGGCCACGGGCTGCGAGTCGTCGATCCGGCTCGCGAGCTCCTTGGGCGCGAAGCCCCCGAACACCACGGAGTGCACCGCACCGATCCGGGCGCAGGCGAGCATGGCGACCACGGACTCCGCGATCATGGGCATGTAGAGCAGGACACGGTCTCCTTTGCGAATCCCCTGGGCGGCGAGCGCACCCGCGAAACGGGCCACACGCTCCTGCAGCTGGGAGTAGCTGATGTGCTCCTGGACCCCCAGCACGGCGGAGTCGTAGACCAGGGCGGTGCGCTCCCCGTGACCGGCCGCCACGTGGCGGTCCACGGCGTTGACGCACGTGTTCAGCTCACCGTCCGGGAACCACCGGTACAGCGGGGCTGCGGAGTCGTCGAGGGCACGGGTGGGCGGGGTGACCCAGTCCACGGCCCGTGCTGCGTCCAGCCAGAACGCCTCGGGGTCCTCCACGCTCGCGCGGTAGACGGATTCGTAGGTGGGCTGCGTCATGGCTTCCTCCGGACGTGGTGCTGGGACGGTCGTCGGCGTAGGTTCATGCTAGTGGTCTGCATCACACGTCACAAGAGTTGTGTATACACAGCTTGCTCGTTGCGCGGAGTCCTGCCCGGAATCACTTGGACTCCGTGGGGCAGGTGTATACACTGAGGACGGCCAACACGTCAGGAGGAGTCATGCGAGCAGGTGAGCGCGCGTACCGCGAGCTGCGGGCGGACATCGTCTCCTGGCGGCTGCTCCCGGGCCAGGTGCTCGGCGAGGTGGACCTCTCCGAACGCCTCGGGATCTCCCGCACCCCCGTGCGCGAAGCGCTCTCCCGCCTCACCGCGGACGGGCTGGCCGAGCCGCACACGGGACGCGGCGTCGTCGTCAGCGCGATCTCCGCCGAAGACGTCCGCGCGCTGTACGAGCTGCGGGACACGCTGGACTGCCGCGCCGCCGAACTGGCCGCGCAGCGCGGTGACGCGGAGACCTTCCGCGCCCTCGCGGACGAGCTCTCCCACGCCGCGGAGACCCTGGCCGACGACGCCGACCACGCGGCGTACTACGCGCTCGTTGACCGGATGGACGCCGAGATCGACGCCGCCGCGCAGAACCCCTACCTGCAGCAGGCCCTTTCCAACGTGCGGCTGCACCTCGCCCGCGTGCGCCGGCTGTCCACCTCCAACCCCCGGCGCCTCGCCGTGGCCGCCGCCGAGCACGAGGCGATCGCCCGTGCCGTTGCGGCCGGGGACCCCGCTCTGGCCGTCGCCACCACGCGCGTGCACCTGAAGAACGCGCTCGGCAACGCCCTGCGCACCCCGGAACTCACCGCCGCGCCCCCGATCGCCTCCTGACCCGCCGCTCCACGGCCCCCGAAACCACCCACCGTCCGCAAGACCCGTACCGGAAGGAACGCCCGTGACCGTCACACACACCGTGCGCACGTACTCGTCCAAGGAGGAGCTGCCCCGCGAGGAGCAGCTCGCCCACAAGCTCGCCGCCGTGGCGTCCGACCCCGTGGCCGTGGAGCCCGAGGTGGTGGACATGGTGGTCAACCGCATCATGGACAACGCCTCCGTGGCCATCGCGTCCCTGAACCGCGGGCCCATCGTCTCGGCGCGCTCGCAGGCGCTGTGCCACAAGGTGGTCCCGGGCGCCGGCTTCTCCGGCCAGGGCGCGCTGCTCTTCGGCGCCCCGGAGGACGACGCCGCGGTCTCGCCCGAGTGGGCGGCGTGGGCCAACGGCGTGGCCGTGCGCGAGCTGGACTACCACGACACGTTCCTCTCCGCCGAGTACTCCCACCCCGGGGACAACATCCCCCCGATCCTGGCCGTCGCCCAGCACGTGGGCAGCAACGGCGAGGACCTGGTGCGCGCGATCGCCACGGGCTACGAGGTCCAGGTGGACCTCGTGAAGGGCATCTGCCTGCACGAGCACAAGATCGACCACATCGCCCACATCGGCCCCTCCGCCTCCGCGGGCATCGGCACCCTGCTGGGTCTGGGCACCGAGACGATCTTCCAGGCCATCGGCCAGGCCCTGCACACCACCACGCAGACCCGGCAGTCCCGCAAGGGCGAGATCTCCACGTGGAAGGCCCACGCTCCCGCGTTCGCCGGGAAGATGGCCGTGGAGGCCGTAGACCGTGCCATGCGCGGACAGACCTCCCCCACCCCCATCTACGAGGGCGAGGACGGCGTGATCGCGTGGCTGCTCTCCGGCCCGGAGGCCCGCTACGAGGTGGCCCTGCCCGCTCCCGGTGAGCCCAAGCGCGCCATCCTGGACACCTACACCAAGGAGCACTCCGCGGAGTACCAGGCGCAGGCGTGGATCGACCTGGCCCGCAAGCTGCACCGCGAGCACCCCGAGGTCACGGACCCCGCCAACGTGGAGTCCGTGCTCATCAAGACCTCCCACCACACCCACTACGTGATCGGCTCCGGAGCCAACGACCCCCAGAAGTACGATCCGAAGGCCTCCCGCGAGACCCTGGACCACTCGATCCCCTACATCTTCACGGTCGCGCTGCAGGACGGTGCGTGGCACCACGTGGACTCCTACTCCCCCGAGCGCGCCGGGCGCCCGGACACCGTGGAGCTGTGGCACAAGGTGACCACCGAGGAGGATCCCGAGTGGACCCGCCGCTACCACTCGCTGGACATCTCCGAGAAGGCGTTCGGCGGCTCCGTGGAGATCACGCTCACGGACGGCACCGTGATCACGGACCAGATCGCCGTGGCGGACGCCCACCCGCTCGGCGCGCGGCCCTTCGCCCGCGAGCAGTACGTCACCAAGTTCCGCACCCTGGCCGAGGGCCTCGTGGCCCCCGAGGAGATCGAGCGGTTCCTGGACACCGTGCAGCGGCTGCCCGAGCTGAAGGCCGGGGAGCTGGGCCAGCTCAACATCACCGCGGCCGTGGGCCTGGAGAAGTCGCCGAAGGGAATCTTCTGATCATGCTGTACTCCACCACCACCCCCGCGCAGAAGCGCGAGCGCTTCCGCGAGCTGCTGGCCGCACCCGGGATCGCCCAGTTCCCCGGTGCGTTCACCCCGCTGTCCACCAAGCTCATCCAGGAGCAGGGCTTCGAGGGCGTCTACATCTCCGGCGGCGTGCTCGCCAACGAGCTGGGCCTGCCGGACATCGGCCTCACCACGCTCACCGAGGTGGCCACCCGCGCCGGTCAGATCGCCCGCAGCACGGACCTGCCGTGCCTCGTGGACGCGGACACCGGCTTCGGGGAGCCCATGAACGTGGCGCGCACCGTGCAGGAGCTCGAGGACGCCGGACTGGCCGGCTGCCACATCGAGGACCAGTTCAACCCCAAGCGCTGCGGGCACCTGGACGGCAAGAACGTGGTGGACACCGCCACCGCCGTCAAGCGCATCCGCGCCGCCGTGGAGGCCCGCCGGGACCCGAACTTCGTGGTCATGGCCCGCACGGACATCCGCGGGGTGGACGGGTTCGACGCCGCCGTGGAGCGGGCGCGCGCGCTCGTGGACGCCGGCGCGGACGTCATCTTCCCGGAGGCCATGGCTGACCTCTCCGAGTTCGAGCGCATGGCCGCCGCGGTGGACGTGCCCGTCCTGGCGAACATGACCGAGTTCGGGAAGTCCGAGCTGTTCACCACGCGGCAGCTGCAGGACGCAGGGGTGTCGATGGTGATCTACCCCGTGTCCCTGGAGCGCCAGGCCATGGGCGCCATCGAGCGCCTGCTCACCACCATCCGCGAGGACGGCACGCAGCAGGCCCAGGTGGAGACCATGCTCACCCGCAAGCGCCTGTACGAGCTGGTGGACTACAACGGGTACAACCAGTTCGACTCCGGGGTCTTCGACTTCGAGGTGCCCGGCACCCCGAACTCCTGACCCCCCTGTTCCCACCCCGCCCGATGTGGTGGGGTGGGAACGACATTCGTTTCCAGTCCACAGCCGTCGAAGGAGATCAATCGTGGCCGATACCGAAATCCGCAAGGGACTTGCCGGTGTGGTGGCGGACGCCACCGCCGTGTCCAAGGTCAACGCGGAGACCAACTCCCTGCTCTACCGGGGCTACCCCGTGCAGGAGCTCGCCGAGAAGTGCTCCGCGGAGGAGGTCGCCCTGCTGCTGTGGACCGGTGAGCTGCCGTCCGAGGACGACCTCGCCGCCTTCCGCACGCTGGAGCGCGAGAACCGGGCCCTGACTCCCGAGCTCAAGCGCGTGATCGACGAGCTCCCCACCACGTGCCACCCCATGGACGTGTGCCGCACCGCCGCCTCCGTGACCGGCGCCCAGCACCCGCTCGCGGAGGACAACTCCCCCGAGGCCGAGCTGCGCAAGGCCCAGGAGCTCTTCGCCGTGATGCCCGCCGTGGTCTGCTACGACCAGCGCCGCCGCCACGGCCAGGAGGTGGTGGAGCCCCGCGAGGACCTCGACTACGCCCAGAACTTCCTGTGGATGGCGTTCGGCGAGGAGGCCGCGCCCGAGGTGGTCGACGCGTTCCGGGTGTCGATCATCCTGTACGCGGAGCACTCGTTCAACGCCTCCACGTTCACGGCTCGCGTGATCACCTCCACGCTCTCGGACATGCACTCCGCCGTCACGGGGGCGATCGGCGCTCTCAAGGGCCCGCTGCACGGGGGCGCCAACGAAGCCGTCATGCACACCTTCGAGGAGCTCGGCATCCGCAAGGAGGAGACCGCCGAGGAGGCCGAGAAGCGCGCCAAGGAGTGGATGGACCAGGCCCTGGCGGAGAAGAAGAAGGTCATGGGCTTCGGGCACCGCGTCTACAAGCACGGCGACTCCCGCGTGCCCACCATGCAGGAGGCTCTCTTCCGCATGCTCGAGCACTACGACCGCCAGGAGATCCTGGGGCTCTACAACGGTCTGGCCAAGTCCATGGACGAGGCGAAGTCCATCAAGCCCAACCTCGACTACCCCGCCGGTCCCACCTACTGGCTCATGGGCTTCGACATCCCCACGTTCACGCCCATCTTCGTGTGTGCGCGGATCGCGGGCTGGACGGCCCACATCATGGAGCAGCGCGCGAACAACTCGCTGATCCGCCCACTCTCCGCCTACAACGGCCCGGACGAGCGTCACCTGGGCTGACGCACCGGGCTCCGTCCGGGGTCAGCACGTCGGCCCGTTCCCGTGAGGTGCGCTCCTCGGGGAACGGGCCGTCGTCGTCGGGCTCCGGGCCGGGCGTTCCCGCGGGTCTGCCCCGCGGGTCCTCGTCGGGGCCGGCCACAGCACGCCCTGGGCACGACGTCGCGGCGCACCCCGCGCGTCTCAGTGCGCCCGGGGGTGGGACGTCGCGTAGACCTCCCGGAGGGACTCCACGGAGACCCGCGTGTAGATCTGGGTGGTTGCCAACGAGGCGTGCCCCAGCAGCTCCTGCACCACGCGCAGGTCCGCGCCGCCCTCCAGCAGGTGTGTGGCGAACGAGTGCCGGAGGGTGTGAGGGGTGATCCGCTCCTCCTGGTGGATGGTCCGCGCGGCCTCCTTGACCATGCTCCAGGCGGTCTGCCGCGAGATCCGTGCACCGCGGGCGTTGAGGAACACCGCCGGGCCGCCCTTCCCGTGCCGTGCGAGCTCCGGTCGTGCCCGTACCAGGTAGCGCTCGAGTGCTGCCACCGCGAACGACCCCACGGGCACGAGCCGCTGCTTGTTCCCCTTGCCGGTCACCCGGATCAGGGCGAGCTCCGCCTCGTGCAGCCCGGCGAGGTCGTCCACGTCCAGGGCCACGGCCTCCGAGATGCGCGCGCCCGTGGCGTACAGCAGCTCCAGGAACGCCCGGGCCCGCAGCCCCGCCGGGGTCTCGGGATCCGGGGCGGCCAGCAGGTTCTCCACCTCCGTCACCCCGATGGCCTTGGGCAGGCGCTGCGGCGGCATCGGCGGGCTCACCCGCGAGGCCACGTCCGTGTCCACCGTGGACTCGGTGGCCCAGAAGGCGTGCGCGCCCCGGACGGCCGCCAGCACCCGGGCGCTGCTGCGGGCGGACAGTGCGGGATGACCCTCGTCCCCCTCGCGGAGCACGCGCACGAACGCGCGTACATGGTCCGAGGTGATGTCCCGCGGAACACGCACGTCCGGCGCCGTGGCCGTGAGGTGCCCCAGATAGCGGTTCAGGTCCCGCCGGTAGGCCGTCACCGTGTTCGCGGCGAGTCCGCGCTCCACCACCAGGTGGTCCAGGTAGCGCCCCACGGCCCGGGCCAGTTCCGGTGCGGGACCGTCCGCCTCCGACGACGCCGGCCGGGTGCCGTCCGCACGCGTCTCCTTCTCCCGCGTCCCCTCCTGCCGCGCGGGCGCGACCACCGGGAGCGGAGCCGTGTCGGTCGTCACATCCGTGGCCCCCGGGCGGTCGGGGCTCACCCCGCGTGGCCGGGCCGAGCGGGCCACGCGGCGTCGGGGGCCCGCAGGGTGCTCCAGTCGCGGGAGCGCGCGACGTGGGCCGCCAGGATCCCGAGGGCGGCCGCCGGGGAGGTGAGGCGCCCGGAGAGGACGGCGGCCACGGCGTCGTCGAGGTCCGCGAACCCGGCCACGATCTCCGCCTCCTCCCCCTCCCGTGTGAAGCGCTCCGCATCCGGGACCTCGCTCAGACCGCGGGCCAGGAAGATGCGGTTGGCCTCGGCCGAGGACCCCGGGGAGTTCTCGAAGTCCACGAGCGTGTCCCAGTGCTCGGCCACGAGGTCCGCCTCTTCCCCCAGTTCGCGCTGCGCGGCGGCCAGTGCGGGCTCGCCGGAGACGTCCAGGAGTCCGGCCGGGATCTCCCACATGCGGGTGCGCACCGGGTGCCGGTACTGGTTGATGAGCAGGACACGGTCCTGGTCGTCCAGCGCCACCACGGCCACGGCCCCGGGGTGCGTGATGAAGTCCCGGACGAGCGGCTCGTCCTGGTCAGCCATGCGGAACGTCTCACGAGCAACGTCCCAGATGGCACCGCGGTAGACGGTCTCCGCGTCCGTGACCTCGTGCGGATCCGGCCGGTCCTGCAGCTGCTCTGCGGTGATGGACGTGAACTCCATGGTGTCTCCGTTCTGCCGCGTCCGGCGGCGGTGGGTGTGGACAGAACCGCGGGGGCCCCGAGGCGCACGCGCCCTCGGAGCCCCCGCCACCTCGCTCGTCCGTCCCGGTTCCTCGTCCGGAGCCGAGGTCAGCGGTTCGTCTGGACCCCGCGCCGCTCCAGGGCGGCCCGCACGAGACCGTCGAACAGCGGGTGCGGCCGCGTGGGTCGGGAGGCCAGCTCCGGGTGGGCCTGGGTGGCCACGTAGTAGGGGTGCTCCTCACGGGGCAGCTCCACGAACTCCACCAGGGTGCCCTCCGGGGACGTGCCCGAGATCCGCAGCCCGGCCTCGGCCAGCGCGTCCCGGTAGGCGTTGTTGACCTCGTAGCGGTGGCGGTGGCGCTCGGAGACCTCGGTGGTGCCGTAGGTCTCCGCGACCACGGACCCCGCCGCGAGGGCCGCGGGGTACAGGCCCAGTCGCATGGTGCCGCCCAGGTCCCCGGCGCCCTCCACGAACTGCTTCTGCTCCTCCATGGTGGCGATCACCGGGGTGTCGGTCTCGGGGTCGAACTCGGTGGAGGACGCGTTCGCGAGCCCCACCTCGTTGCGCGCGTATTCGATGACCATGCACTGCAGGCCCAGGCACAGCCCCAGGGTGGGGACCTTGTGCTGGCGGGCCCACGACAGGGCACCCAGCTTGCCCTCCAGCCCGCGGATGCCGAAGCCCCCGGGGACGCAGATCGCGTCCACGTCACCGAGCTCGCGCTGCGCGCCCTCGGGGGTGCCGCACAGGTCCGAGGCAACCCACTTCAGGTTGACCTTGGCGTTGTTCGCGAACCCGCCCGCGCGCAGCGCCTCGGACACGGAGAGGTAGGCGTCCGGCAGGTCGATGTACTTGCCCACCAGCGCCACGGTGACCTGGTGCTCGGGCTCGTGCACGGCGGTCAGCAGGCGGGACCACTGGCGCAGGTCCGCGTCCTGGTAGTCCAGGCCCAGGTAGTCCAGGATGTAGGTGTCCAGGCCCTGGGTGTGCAGGGTGTTGGGGATGTCGTAGATGCTCGGGGCGTCCGCGCAGGAGATCACGGCGTCCAGGTCCACGTCGCACGCGCTGCCGATCTTACGGAGCATGGCGTCGGGCACGTCCCGGTCGCAGCGCAGCACCAGGGCGTCCGGCTGGATGCCGAGCCCGCGCAGCGTGGCCACGGAGTGCTGGGTGGGCTTGGTCTTGAGCTCGCCGGACGGGCCGATGAACGGGATCAGGGACACGTGCAGGTAGAACACGTTGCGCCGGCCCACGTCCTGGCGGACCTGGCGCGCGGCCTCGATGAACGGCTGCGACTCGATGTCGCCCACGGTGCCGCCGATCTCGGTGATGATGATGTCCGGGGCGTTCTCGTCCTCCGCGCGGCGGCGCATCCGGCGCTTGAGCTCGTCCGTGATGTGGGGGATCACCTGCACGGTGTCCCCCAGGTACTCGCCGCGGCGCTCCTTGGCGATCACGGTGGAGTAGACCTGACCGGTGGTCACGTTCGCGGAGGCGTCGAGGTTCTCGTCCAGGAAGCGCTCGTAGTGCCCGATGTCCAGGTCGGTCTCGGCGCCGTCGTCGGTGACGAACACCTCGCCGTGCTGGAAGGGGTTCATGGTGCCCGGATCCACGTTGAGGTAGGGATCGAGTTTCTGCATGGTCACCGAGAGTCCACGCGCACGCAGCAGCATGCCGAGCGAGGACGCGGTCAGGCCCTTCCCGAGGGAGGAGGCCACACCTCCCGTGACGAAGATCTGCCGGGTCACCTTGCCGTTGTTCTTTTCTGTGCCTGCCTCGCGGGCGGCGTCCTGAGCGTTCACCACGGAATTCGAGCCTACCATTCGTGTCTCGTCGGGATTGCGGGGCTGTCGGGTCATGCGGTGGCGTCCCGCAGGAGTTCACGGGCGTGCTCGCGCGCCGCGCTGGAGTCCTCGTGGCCGGCGAGCATGCGGGCGAGCTCCACCACGCGCTCCTCGTCGGTGAGCACCTTCACGTCCGAGACGCTGGAGTCCGCGGACTTGGTCACCAACACGTGGTGGTCCGCGAACGCCGCGACCTGCGGGAGGTGGGTGACCACGAGCACCTGCACGTTGCGGGCGAGCATCTTCAGTCGCCGGCCGATCTCCACGGCGGCCTTGCCGCCCACGCCGGAGTCCACCTCGTCGAAGACGAACGTGGGCACCGGGTCCACCTCGGAGAGCACCACCTCGAGCGCCAGCATGATGCGGGAGAGCTCACCACCGGAAGCGCCCTTGCCGAGCGGCCGCGGGGTGGCCTTCGCGTGCGGGGCGAGCATGAACTCGATGGTGTCCCGGCCGTCGTCGGTGAAGCGCTCGGAGGGCTCCACCGCGACCACGAGCGTGGCGTTGGGCATGGCGAGCGCGGAGAGTTCCGCGCTGACAGCGGCCGCGAGCTTGTCGGCGGCCGCCCGCCGCAGGGTCAGCAGCTTCTCGGCATGGGCGGCCAGCGATGCGTGCAGGGCTTCGCCCTCGGCGCGCAGCTCCTCCTCGCGCTGGGGATCCACGACGAGACCGTCCAGCTGCTCGCGGGCCTGCTCGGCCCACTGCAGCACCTCGTCGATCGTGGCACCGTACTTCTTGGTCAGCTGCCGCAGGGCGCTGCGTCGGGTCTCCACCTCGGCCAGCCGTGCGGGGCCGTCCTCGTCGAGTCCGCTCGCGTACCCGGAGAGGTCCGCGGCGACGTCGGCGGCGACCACCGTGAGCTCCCCCACCCGCGCGGCCAGGGCCGCGAGCTCGGGATCCGCGTCCGACTCGACCTCCAGGGCCTGCTGCGCCTGGGACAGCAACGCCACGGCGTTGAGGTCCGGGGCGTCGTCGGCGTCGGAACCGCTCAGGGCGGTGTGCGCGGTGGTGGCAGCGCCGCGCAGGGCCTCCAGGTTGGTGAGCTTCTCGCTCTCGGCGTCGAGCTGCGCGTCCTCGCCCGGCACCGGCTCCACGGCGTCGATCTCCGCGAGCGCCGTGGTGAGGCTCTGGGCCTGCAGCGCGCGCTCCCGGGAGTTCTCCTTCGCGGCGCGCAGGGTCGCGACGACGCTGCGGTAGCGGGCGAGCTTCTCCCGGAAGGCGGCGAGTTCCCTCGCCACGGGCTGGCCCGCGTAGTCGTCCAGGGCCTTGCGCTGCGCCGCGGGCGACTTCAGACGCAGCTGGTCCGACTGGCCGTGCACGGCCACGAGGGTTTCCCCCACTGCACCCAGGGTGCCCACGGGGGCGGAGCGACCACCCACGTGGGCGCGGCTGCGCCCCTCCGCGGAGACCGTGCGGGAGAGCAGGACCAGCGCCTCCTCCGTGCCGCCCACGTCCTCGCGGTCCACCGTTCCGCCGGACTCCTCCACGAGGGAGACGGCCGCGTGGTCCGCGGGAACACGCACGGTGGCCTCCGCGAGCGCCTTGGCGCTGCCCGATCGCACGGCACCGGCGTCCGCGCGGTTGCCCAGCAGCATGCCGAGCGCGGTGACCACCATGGTCTTGCCCGCCCCGGTCTCGCCGGAGAGGATCGACAGCCCCGGGCCCAGGGGAAGGACGGCGTCGGGGATGACGCCGAGGTCGTGGATGTGGATCTCCTCAATCATGCGAGGTCACCGCCGTCCGCGCGGTCCTGGCCCTGCCCGGGTGCGCAGCGGCACGAGCCGTCGGAGTGGTGCGGGATCTCGCGGCCCACGGAGAGCTTGGGGTGTGCGGGGTCGTGGGCGACCACCGCGGTGGTCGGCTGGACCAGGGGCAGCGCGGTGGTCATGGTCTCCACCTGCTCACTGGGCATGGGACCGCGCCAGCCCGCGATGGGGAGCTCGAACTTCTTGACGAGCCGCTCGGAGAACGGCGTGGCGTGCATGCGGGCCAGGTTCACGGACTTCTCGGAGCGCCGCACCTCGATCCTGGATCCGGGCGGCAGGTCCACCGTGCGGCGACCGTCGCACCACAGCACCCCGCGGGCGTCGGTGCGGGTGAGCACCTCCACGGCCATCATGGAGCGCGGGGAGATCACCAGGGGGCGGGAGAACAGTGCGTGCGCGGACAGCGGCACCATGAGCAGCGCCTCGACCTCCGGCCACACCACGGGCCCGCCCGCGGAGAAGGCGTAGGCGGTGGACCCCGTGGGGGTGGCCATGACCACGCCGTCGCAGCCGAACGTGGACAGCGGGCGGCGGTCCACCTCCGTGACCACCTCGATCATCTTCTCGCGGTCGCCCTTCTCCACCGAGGCCTCGTTCAGGGCCCACGTGTGCAGCACCTTGCGCCGGTGCTCCCACACGGTGACGTCCAGGGCCATGCGGCGCTCCACCGTGTAGCGCCCGTCCACGATGGCCTCCACGGTCTCACTCAGTCCCGAGCGCTCGGACTCCGCGAGGAATCCCACGTGGCCGAGGTTCACCCCGAGCAGCGGGGTGTCCACGCCGCGCACCAGCTCGGCCGCCCGCAGGATGGAGCCGTCCCCGCCGAGCACCATGACGATCTCGATCTCCCGGAGGGCGACGTCCTCCTCGAGGATCTCCACGGGGGACGTGTCCAGGCCATCCGCACGCAGGGCCTCCAGATCCGGGCGCGAGAGCACCGGGACGAGACCGGCCGAGTGCAGCTGCTCGCACGACTGGCGGGCGGCCTCCATGGCCTCGTGGCGTCCCGTGTGGGTCATCACCAAGATTTTGCGGCTCACGTGCTGCTGACCATCCTCCTGCGATCGACTCCCGCGGTGGGCTGACTCCGCCAAGACTACGCGAGCGCTCCGACGCCCACAGCGGCCACCGGGCGGCGGCACCACACGAAGAACTCGACGTTCCCGTCCTGCCCCGGCAGCGGGCTGGGCGCACTGCCCCGCACCTCCAGGCCGACGCCGAGCGCGCACTCCCGCACGCGCCGCACCGCCTCCGCGCGGGCCGTCGGCGAGGTCACCACTCCCGTCCTGGAGAGGTTGTGCACCCCCACCTCGAACTGCGGCTTCACCATGAGCAGGAGGTCGCCGCCGGGCACCGTGGCCGCGGCGAGTGCGGGGACCACGAGGGTGAGGGAGATGAAGGAGAGGTCGCACACGGTGAGCTCGGCGGGGCCGCCGATCTGCTCCGGGTCGAGGTGCCGGACGTTGAGACCCTCGTGCACCCGTACCCGGGCATCCGCACGGAGCTCGGGCATCAGCTGGTCGTGACCGACGTCCACGGCCACCACCTCGCGGGCTCCGCGCCGCAGCAGCACGTCCGTGAAGCCGCCGGTCGAGGCTCCGGCGTCCAGGCACCGCTTCCCTCGCGGGTCCACCGCCGGGAAGTGCTCCAGGGCGCCCACGAGCTTGTGGCCCGCGCGGCTCGCGTACTCGTCCCGGTCTGAGGGCTCGACGGTCAGGGCGTCCTCGGGCCCCACCGGCGCGGAGGGCTTCGTGGCCGGGCGGCCGTTCACCGACACCCGACCCTCCCGGATGCGCTCGGCGGCCACGGTTCGCGAGCGCGCGAGCCCGCGCGCGGTCAGTTCCCGGTCCAGACGGGTCGTCACCGCTGCAGCCACCCGCCCGGGGTGCCTGCGGCGGGCGGCACGCCCTGGTCAGTGCGGCCTGACGCGGCCACCAGACCGTGCGGCAGCTTCCCCGGGTCCTCGTTCAGGATTCGTTCCAGCTCCCGGTGCAGGTCCTCGTAGGCCGCGGCCCGCTCCGTGACGGGCAGCCGGGAGATCTCGTCCTCCCGCGCCAGCACCCGGTCCACGGGATCCAGCCCGGTTCTCGGAGGTCCTGCCTCCTGCCCCCCTCCCCCGATCTCCTGCGCGTCACCCTGCTCGTGACCGGAGCCTGCGGGCCCGGGTGCCATGCCGACGCTCGCGGCACCGTCCTGCTCCGGGCGCCCCGTTTTTCCGCCTGCTCGGCCGGGGCCGTCCTCGGCACCGGGCACGCCCGTCCCCGGCGTGATCACGACACAGGCTCCCAGCGCACCTCGGGCGAGGTTGCCTCGTCCTCCTCGGGGTGTGCGGCCCACCACGCGGCGCACGCCGCACGCCAGCCGTCGAGGTCACCGGTCTCCGCCGTGATGGTCACGACGTCGCCCGCGACCTCCGCGCGCACCGACCGGCACGTCGCGCTCACCCGGTCACCCGTGCGCCCGGTGGCCACCTCGGGGTACGGCTCGAAGAGCTCCCGCAGCGTGGCCAGCAGGTAGGTGGGGCGCTGTGCGGTGCACGCACCGAGCACACCCGCCGCGGAGTCCACTCCGGTGAGCACCTCGATGCTCTCCATCCCGGCGTTGTGCGCACCCAGGATGTCGGTGTCCAGCCTGTCGCCGACCACAGCGGGGCGCGTGGCCCCTACCCGTTCTGCCGCCTCCCGGAAGATCGGGGCCTCGGGCTTGCCCGCCACGAGCGGTTCGCGCCCGGTGGCCGCGGCGACCGCGGCCACGAGCGTCCCGTTGCCCGGGGCGATGCCCCGTTCCTTGGGAATCGTGCGGTCCGTGTTGGTGGCGCACCACAGCACGGACTCATCCGCGAGCGTGAAGGCCGCCTCCGCGAGCTGCTCCCACCCGAGGTGGGGATCGAAGCCCTGCACCACGGCCTGCGGCGCGTCCTGCTGCGAGGACACCGGCACGAGCCCCACGGCGCGGACCTCGTCCCTCAGGGCCTGCGACCCCGTGACCAGCACCCGCGCACCGGGGCTCAACCGCTCCGCGAGCAGGGCCGCCGCGGCCTGTGCAGAGCTCACGACATCCTGCACCCCGGTGCTCGCGCCGAGGGAGGTGATGTGCTCGGCCACGGCCTCCGGCGGGCGGGACGCGTTGTTCGTCACGTACACGACCGGGCGGCCCGTGGCCCGGACCCGCTCGAGAGCCTCCGGAGCGCCGTCGACCGCGGTGGGGCCCGCGTAGACCACGCCGTCCAGGTCGCACAGCAGCGCATCGAACCGCTCGATCAGCGCACCGTCCGCACCGCTCCCTGCCGCGTCCCCGTCCGGGGAGGCGGACGCAGTGGCCTCACTCACGGGCGCCCTGCTCACGATCGGCGGGGGAATCCTCGGCGCCGTCCGAGGCGCCCGGGGCTGCCGCCTCGTCGTGAGACGCGGTGCCCACCCCCTCCTTCTCGTCCTGCGCCGCGCCGACGCCGCCGCCTGTGGCACCAGCACCAGCGTTGCCACCAGCGGTGGCGGCATCATCGGCGCCCACCGGGGCGGTGGCCGCGTCCGCGGAATACGACAGGGTGCCCTGGCGAACGCCGGGTGCCGCTGCTGCCTCGTGCGTCCTTTCGCGTTCCTGGTCGTCGCCTCCCGGAACTTCGTGTCCCAGGTCGTCGCGCTCCGGCGCATCCTCCGGGCCAGCGCGGCGCGCGTCGTCGTCACGGGCCGGTTCTTCGTCGCCTGCCGCTGCCTGGCTCTCCGCCCGTTGCATGTCGTCTCCGGCGGGGCGCGCGTCGTCGGCGTCCGTGCCCGTCCTGTGCTCGTCCGCGGGGCGGGGGGCGCTGTGCCGGCGCTGCGCGTCCCGGACGGTGCGCCGCGCCTCGTCCTCGTCGAGGTCGTCCCCGAGGTCCACGATCTCCGGCTCCGAGAACTGGCCCACACCCAGGGCGGCCTCCGCCACGATGGCCTGGCGCTCCCAGGTCATGGACTCGTCGTCCCGCCCCACCGCGCGCAGTGCCTCGGCGTAGGCGCGGAACAGGCCGGGGCTGTACGAGAAACCGCGGTTCTTGTCGAGCTGCGGGATCTCCAGGGCGGCGAGCGCGGCGTCGTGGTCCCCGGCATCGGCGTGGATCCCGGAGACGACGATGGCGAGCGCCGCCTGGCCTGCGGCGTCCAGGGACGCGGCGGCCTCTGAGGTCGCCTCCTCCATGGCCTTGTCCGCGCGCCCCAGCGCACGCTGGCTGTCCACCATGAGGGGCAGGTGCTCCTGGGACCCGGAGATCCGGCGGTGGGTGCGCAGCTCCTTGAGGGCGAGCGCGAAGTCACCCGCGGCGTAGGCGGCCACTCCCGCAGCCTCCCGCACCACGCCGATGCGCCCGGCCTTGCGGACCGCGGCGTTGGCGTGCTCCAGGGCGAACTCCGGGTCCTCCTCCAGGTAACGGGCGGCCATCACGAGGTGCTGGGCCACCCGTTCCGCGTTGCTCTGCTCGAGCGCCTTCAGCTCGTGGTGCATCGAGCGGTCGAGCTCGCGGCCGGTCACGTCCGCGTCGATCTCCGGGGCCACGAAGCGGGGGCGGGCGTCGTCGTGGCCCCCGCGGCGCTCGTCCCGGGCGTAGGTGCCGCACTCGGGGCGCCGCTCGTGCCTGTCGTTGCGGCGTTCGTCCCGGAACCCACCCCGGTTGCCGTGTCCCTGGCGGTCCTGGCCGGGACGGTCGGAGCGGTCTCCTCGGCGGTCCGGGCGCCCGGCGCCCCGACGGTCATCGCGACGGTCGGCGCCGGAGCCGAATCCGCCCCGGTCGCCACGGGTGCCGTAGCCCCCACCGCGGCTGTCCCGACGGTCCCCCGCCCGGTCACCGCGCCCGTCCTCCCGGCGGTCGTCGCCGCGCGAGCTGTAGCCCTGGCGGTCTCGGCCACCACCGACGCGCTCGTTGCCGCCACGGCCATCGCGTGAGGCTCCCCGATCCTCACGACGCCGCTCGGTCCAGCGCCCTTCTCCGCCACCCTCCCGGCGGGCACCGGAGCGGTCGTCCCGACCGGGGCGGCTGTCGCGGTAGCCGTCGTGCCGCTGGCCGCGTCGCTCGTCGCGGCGCTCGTCGCGGCGGTCCTCGCCACGGGTGTAGCCCGAACCGCCCCGGTTATCACCGGAGCCCCGCCGTCCGCCTCGCTCGTCCCGGCCGGACCGCTCCCCGCGGTCGAAACCGTTCCGGCTCTCCCTGCCACCGTAGCCACCGCGTTCGGCGCTCCGGCCGTCGCGGGAACGCACGTCATCCGACCGACGGTCGCCGTATCGAGCACCGCCCCGCGCGTCCCGGCCGTCGGCGGAACCCCGGTAGCCACCACGGTCGTCGGTGCGATCCCCGCGGCCCTGCCCGTAGCTTCCGCGGTCGTCTCCACGGCGCTCGTAGCCACCACGGCCGGCACCACGGTCCTCACGCCGGTCTCCCTGGCCACCGCCGGGCCGGTCGTCGCGTCCCCGGTAGCCCGCGCGATCGCGGGATCCGTCCCGCGCTGACGACCGGGCGGCGTCGGACCGCCCGCCGTCACCCCGTGAGGACCCGCCGCCGTGTGACGGGCCCCGGTCCTGGCGACGCTGCCATCCGCCGCGGTCACCCCCGCTTGGGCGATCCGAGTGATCGCGGGAGCCGTGCTGTTCAGAATCGCTCAAGGGGAGTCTCCTACTGCGGCCGGTGGCCTAGCTCTGAGGGGCGGCGATGGAGCCCGCCCCGTGGTCTGGTGAGCATTCTACAAATGCCGCCCGCTGCCATCCCAATGCTGGACAGCCGGCGGGGTCGGCACAAGGATCAAAGCCACGAGGCCCTGGACCGCGTGGAATCTCAGTTTCGTGGACTGCGGGCCGAGTGGACGCAGGACGGCGCAGGCAGGCGGGACACCGTGCCGGTCCGTCACGTCCCCTCGACGCGACCCGGGAGCGCCTGACCACTTCCCGCTCACCGTCCGTTGATAATGGAGCATGCGTTTGAGATCTCTCTCCAAAAACCTGCTGCTGCGGGTCCTCGTGGCCATCGTCCTGGGCACCGTCTTCGGGCTCTTCTTCCCCGAGTGGCTGGCCCGCGTGTTCATGACCTTCAACGGCATCTTCAGCCAGTTCCTGGGCTTCCTCATCCCTCTGATCATCGTGGGTCTCGTGACCCCCGCCATCGCGGACCTCGGCAAGGGCGCGGGCAAATGGCTCGCGGCCACCGCCGCCATGGCCTACGGATCCACGGTCTTTGCCGGGCTGCTCGCGTTCTTGGTGGCCAAGTCCACCTATCCGTGGCTCCTGGGAGGTCACACCGCCGTGGACGGACTGGAAAACCCGGAGGAGCACGCTCTGAGCGGCTACTTCGACATCACCATGCCACCGGTGTTCGACGTGATGACAGCACTCGTCCTGTCCTTCTGCCTCGGCGTGGGGATCACCTTCGTGCGCGGCACCACGCTGCACCAGGGATTCGGCGAGCTTCGCACCATCGTGATGCGCATCGTCGAGAAGATCATCATTCCCCTGCTGCCCATCTACATCTTCGGCATGTTCCTGAGCCTCACCATGAACGGGCAGATCGTGCTCGTCATCTCCACGTTCCTGCGGGTGGTCATCCTCGCTTTCGTCATGACAGTGGTCATTCTGCTGATTCAGTACACGATTGCCGGGGTGGTGACGAAGCGGAATCCGCTCGTGCTGCTCAAGAACATGTTGCCGGCCTACGCAACCGCACTGGGAACGTCCTCCTCCGCGGCGACCATCCCCGTGACGCTCGAGTGCACCCGACGCAACGGAGTGGACGGGCGCGTGGCGGGGTTCACTGTGCCCCTGTGCGCCACCATCCACCTGTCGGGCTCCACGATGAAGATCGTGCTGTTCTCGCTGGCGATCATGACCATCTCCGGGATGCCGATCAACACCTGGCAGTACGTCGGCTTCATCTTCCTGCTCGGAGTCACCATGGTGGCGGCACCCGGTGTCCCCGGCGGCGCCATCATGGCGGCCGTGGCGATCCTGCAGTCGTCCCTCGGCTTCGACGAGACGGCTGTGGGACTCATGATTGCCACCTACGTGGCCATCGACTCCTTCGGCACCGCCTGCAACGTCACGGGAGACGGGGCCATTGCCGCCATCATGAACCGGATCCTCACCGGCAAGGACGGCACACTCCGCAACGCTCCCCCTGTGCCGGCACAGTAGCTGGCAATGCCCGGTGGCCCACCCTGTGGCGCGTTGCTCCTCGAGCGACGCGCCACAGCTGTATCTGCGGGACCTCCCGCCGATCTCCGCGTCCTGGGCACACGTCAGGCACCGCGGGCGTCGACGACGGGGTTCTTGGCGGGCAACGTGTTGTTGTCCCGGTGGGGTGTCGCGGGTGAGGACCTGTGGACGGTGCCGATGCGGGGTTTGCCGGCCCGCGGGGTGGTGAACTGCTCCGCCGGGGGCGGAGGTCGGTATCGAGGGGGATGGACCCGTTTCTCACGGCCCCCGCGCGGGGCTTGCCTGCCGAGCACGCAGCGGCGTGCGGAGTCTGGGTCCGGCCTCCGGGGCCGTGGGTGCCGGCGGCGGCAGTGCGTGCCGCACCGATGAGGGGTGCCGTCCACGGGGCTGTGAGCGTTCCACCGGTCCGGGCCGTACGCGCCACCGTTCAGGGCCGTGGGGTCGTGCCACCACCACAGGCCGTGGGGTTGTGCCACCCCCGTCCGGGAAGCGTGCTGTTAAATGTGGGGAGGCCCCACACCATGCCTGGTGTGGGGCCTCGACCCTCTTTTCTGACGTGTATTCCGGCGGTGACTTACTCTCCCACACCCTACCGAGTGCAGTACCATCAGCGCTGTGGGTCTTAGCTACCGGGTTCGGGATGGGACCGGGCGTTTCCCCCACGCTATAACCACCGGAAACCTACCCCACCCACACCACCCCACACACACCAGGACCGGGTCCCGGGGTGTCAAGGGGTTGCACGGGTGGAAACCATTGGGCGGTTTCCCATGACAACCATGGAAACACAATCTCTTCTTCTGTCAACCACACTCCCCCACACCACCCCCACC
>NZ_RDEX01000005.1:0-5365 GCF_003687175.1 Kocuria tytonicola
TTGGGCGGTTTCCCATGACAACCATGGAAACACAATCTCTTCTTCTGTCAACCACACTCCCCCACACCACCCCCACCCATAAGGGGCGGGCCGTGTGCGGGTTGTTGGTGGTCAACCACATAGTGAACGCGAACACCACACTCTGACAACAACATTGTGTGTGTATAAGTCTTCGGTGTATTAGTACCAGTCAGCTCCACGCCTTACAACGCTTCCACACCTGGCCTATCAACCCAGTCGTCTACTGGGCACCTCACACCCCCGTAAGGGGGTCAGGAAATCTCATCTCGGAGCAAGCTTCCCGCTTAGATGCTTTCAGCGGTTATCAATCCCGAACGTAGCTAATCAGCGATGCTCCTGGCGGAACAACTGACATACCAGAGGTTCGTCCGTCCCGGTCCTCTCGTACTAAGGACAGGCCTCCACAAATTTCCAACGCACGCAGCGGATAGGGACCGAACTGTCTCACGACGTTCTGAACCCAGCTCGCGTACCGCTTTAATGGGCGAACAGCCCAACCCTTGGGACCAACTCCAGCCCCAGGATGCGACGAGCCGACATCGAGGTGCCAAACCATGCCGTCGATATGGACTCTTGGGCAAGATCAGCCTGTTATCCCCGAGGTACCTTTTATCCGTTGAGCGACGGCCATTCCACAATGTACCGCCGGATCACTAGTCCCGACTTTCGTCCCTGCTCGAGCTGTCACTCTCACAGTCAAGCTCCCTTGTGCACTTACACTCAACACCTGATTGCCGACCAGGCTGAGGGAACCTTTGGGCGCCTCCGTTACTCTTTAGGAGGCAACCGCCCCAGTTAAACTACCCATCAGGCACTGTCCCTGACCCGGATCACGGGCCGAAGTTAGATGTCCAGAGTGACCAGAGTGGTATTTCAACAACGACTCCACCACCACTAGCGTGATAGCTTCACAGTCTCCCACCTATCCTACACAAGCCACACCGAACACCAATACCAAACTATAGTAAAGGTCTCGGGGTCTTTCCGTCCTGCTGCGCGAAACGAGCATCTTTACTCGTACTGCAATTTCGCCGAGTTCATGGTTGAGACAGTAGGGAAGTCGTTACTCCATTCGTGCAGGTCGGAACTTACCCGACAAGGAATTTCGCTACCTTAGGATGGTTATAGTTACCACCGCCGTTTACTGGGGCTTAAATTCTCCGCTTCGACCCGAAGGGTCTAACAGGTCCTCTTAACCTTCCAGCACCGGGCAGGAGTCAGTCCGTATACATCGTCTTACGACTTCGCACGGACCTGTGTTTTTGATAAACAGTCGCTTCCCCCTAGCCTCTGCGACCCCAACCAGCTCACACCGCGTGGGTGATCACCAGCCGAGGCCCCCCTTCTCCCGAAGTTACGGGGGCATTTTGCCGAGTTCCTTAACCATGATTCTCTCGAACGCCTTAGTATTCTCTACCTGATCACCTGTGTCGGTTTGGGGTACGGGCGACTAGAACCTCACGTCGATGCTTTTCTTGGCAGCATAGGATCACCGAATCCTCTCACCTAAGAGAGTCCCATCACATCTCAGGCACACAACCCGCGGATTTACCAACGGGTCACCCTACATGCTTAGACCAGGACAACCATCGCCTGGCTCGGCTACCTTCCTGCGTCACACCTGTTAACACGTTTACCTCCCCGGATCAGGTCCCAGCCTCACCACACACGCCGTGTACCACAAGGGCACACGATCACGGCGGATCGGGTGGTTAGTATCCCCGGTTCAGTAGGGTCGGTTCTTCGTCGGTACGGGAATATCAACCCGTTGTCCATCGACTACGCCTGTCGGCCTCGCCTTAGGTCCCGACTCACCCAGGGCAGATTAGCTTGACCCTGGAACCCTTGATCATCCGGCGGACGGGTTTCTCACCCGTCTATCGCTACTCATGCCTGCATTCTCACTCGTTGAGGTTCCACCACTGGGTCACCCCGCAGCTTCACTACCCCAACGACGCTCCCCTACCCACAACACCACCTCAACCACAAACGGCTCAGCTTCACGGTGTCATGCCACAACTTCGGCGGTGTACTTGAGCCCCGCTACATTATCGGCGCGGAATCACTTGACCAGTGAGCTATTACGCACTCTTTCAAGGGTGGCTGCTTCTAAGCCAACCTCCTGGTTGTCTCAGCAACTCCACATCCTTTCCCACTTAGCACACGCTTAGGGGCCTTAGTTGATGGTCTGGGCTGTTTCCCTTTCGACTATGAAGCTTATCCCCCACAGTCTCACTGCCACGCTAGAACTTGACTGGCATTCGGAGTTTGGTTGACGTCAGTAACCTTGTAGGGCCCATCAGCCATCCAGTAGCTCTACCTCCAGCAAGCAACACGCAACGCTGCACCTAAATGCATTTCGGGGAGAACCAGCTATCACGGAGTTTGATTGGCCTTTCACCCCTACCCACAGCTCATCCCCTCCATTTTCAACTGAAGTGGGTTCGGTCCTCCACGCGCTCTTACACGCGCTTCAACCTGGCCATGGGTAGATCACCCCGCTTCGGGTCTAGATCACGCCACTCACAACGCCCTATTCAGACTCGCTTTCGCTACGACTACCCCACACGGGTTAATCTCGCGACGTAACACTAACTCGCAGGCTCATTCTTCAAAAGGCACGCTGTCACCCCTAAAGGCTCCAACGGCTTGTAAGCACACGGTTTCAGGTACTATTTCACTCCCCTCCCGGGGTACTTTTCACCATTCCCTCACGGTACTGATCCGCTATCGGTCATCAGGAAGTATTCAGGCTTACCAGGTGGTCCTGGCAGATTCACACGAGATTTCACGGGCCCCGTGCTACTCGGGAACAACGTCACACCACGACAATGACAGTTTCGTCTACGGGACTCACACCCCCTACGGTCTGGCACTCACCACCAGTTCGACTACCACCACGCCACAGCGCCCGGGGTGGCGACCCCGAGAACAACGCATCCCACAACCCCGATCATGCAACCCTCGCCAGGTATCACACACAACCGGTTTAGCCACCATCCGCTTTCGCTCGCCACTACTCACGGAATCACTATTGTTTTCTCTTCCTATGGGTACTGAGATGTTTCACTTCCCCACGTTCCTCCTCGCACCCTATGAATTCAGATACGAGTGACCACGCATGACACGCAGCCGGGTTACCCCATTCGGAGACCCTCGGATCACAGCTCGTTTATCAGCTCCCCGAGGCTTATCGCAGATTTCCACGTCCTTCATCAGCTCCTGATGCCAAGGCATCCACCGTGTGCTCGTAACAACTTATACGCCACACAACACAAAACAATCATCAAAGAACACACCACACACCCCACCAAGGAGGTGCACGGCGTCAAAGATGCTCGCGTCCACTATGTAGTTGACAAACAACAACCCACCAGCACAGCAACCACCAGGACAACCATCCCAGCGCCACCATGCTGCGGGAAACCAACCAACACCAGCGTGTTGATCGACAACCCAACAATGTGCCACCACACCACCACCCCGACACCACCACCAGACCGTGCTGGCGGAGTTCCCGTACCGGGGAGCAGTGTGTCCGCTTGCTGATATTCCACCCATGAGCATCAACCACCCCCCACCACAACGATGGGAGTGTGGGCGCCGACCACACGGCCAGCCACAGTGCTCCTTAGAAAGGAGGTGATCCAGCCGCACCTTCCGGTACGGCTACCTTGTTACGACTTAGTCCCAATCGCCAGTCCCACCTTCGACGGCTCCCCCCACAAGGGTTAGGCCACCGGCTTCGGGTGTTACCAACTTTCGTGACTTGACGGGCGGTGTGTACAAGGCCCGGGAACGTATTCACCGCAGCGTTGCTGATCTGCGATTACTAGCGACTCCGACTTCACGTGGTCGAGTTGCAGACCACGATCCGAACTGAGACCAGCTTTTTGGGATTAGCTCCACCTCACGGTATCGCAACCCATTGTACTGGCCATTGTAGCATGCGTGAAGCCCAAGACATAAGGGGCATGATGATTTGACGTCATCCCCACCTTCCTCCGAGTTGACCCCGGCAGTCTCCTATGAGTCCCCACCATCACGTGCTGGCAACATAGAACGAGGGTTGCGCTCGTTGCGGGACTTAACCCAACATCTCACGACACGAGCTGACGACAACCATGCACCACCTGTACACCAGCCCCACAAGGGGGAAAGACCATCTCTGGCCCGGTCCGGTGTATGTCAAGCCTTGGTAAGGTTCTTCGCGTTGCATCGAATTAATCCGCATGCTCCGCCGCTTGTGCGGGCCCCCGTCAATTCCTTTGAGTTTTAGCCTTGCGGCCGTACTCCCCAGGCGGGGCACTTAATGCGTTAGCTACGGCGCGGAAAACGTGGAATGTTCCCCACACCTAGTGCCCAACGTTTACGGCATGGACTACCAGGGTATCTAATCCTGTTCGCTCCCCATGCTTTCGCTCCTCAGCGTCAGTAACAGCCCAGAGACCTGCCTTCGCCATCGGTGTTCCTCCTGATATCTGCGCATTTCACCGCTACACCAGGAATTCCAGTCTCCCCTACTGCACTCAAGTCTGCCCGTACCCACTGCACACCCGGGGTTAAGCCCCGGGCTTTCACAGCAGACGCGACAAACCGCCTACGAGCTCTTTACGCCCAATAATTCCGGACAACGCTTGCGCCCTACGTATTACCGCGGCTGCTGGCACGTAGTTAGCCGGCGCTTCTTCTGCACGTACCGTCACTTTCGCTTCTTCCGTGCTGAAAGAGGTTTACAACCCGAAGGCCGTCATCCCTCACGCGGCGTCGCTGCATCAGGCTTCCGCCCATTGTGCAATATTCCCCACTGCTGCCTCCCGTAGGAGTCTGGGCCGTGTCTCAGTCCCAGTGTGGCCGGTCACCCTCTCAGGCCGGCTACCCGTCGTCGCCTTGGTGAGCCATTACCCCACCAACAAGCTGATAGGCCGTGAGCCCATCCAAAACCAGTAAAACCCTTTCCACAACACACCATGCGATGCACTGTCATATCCAGTATTAGACCCAGTTTCCCAGGCTTATCCCAGAGTCAAGGGCAGGTTACTCACGTATTACTCACCCGTTCGCCACTCATCCACCCAGTGCAAGCACCAAGCTTCAGCGTTCGACTTGCATGTGTTAAGCACGCCGCCAGCGTTCGTCCTGAGCCAGGATCAAACTCTCCGTCAAAAAAATTCAACAGAAACCACCCACCACAACGTGGCAAGCAGGATCCCAGCTGACACCCAACACCCCAGGAAAACGGGAAAACACCTGCAAGGCATTGGGCCATCAACCAAAAACAATCAAAATCTTTGGTATCAACAAACTAGACACACTATTGAGTTGACAAACAACACACCACATC